>NZ_JAOWFA010000002.1:0-227 GCF_030333885.1 Citrobacter sp. Cf132 | reverse complement strand
CGAGCAGAGTATAGTGCGCATCCACGGACGCGGGGTGGAGCAGCCTGGTAGCTCGTCGGGCTCATAACCCGAAGGTCGTCAGTTCAAATCTGGCCCCCGCAACCAATTAAAATCAGAAGCAGTAACGTTACTCGATGGAAGAGTAATGACGGACGCGGGGTGGAGCAGCCTGGTAGCTCGTCGGGCTCATAACCCGAAGGTCGTCGGTTCAAATCCGGCCCCCGCAA
>NZ_JAOWFA010000071.1:0-811349 GCF_030333885.1 Citrobacter sp. Cf132 | reverse complement strand
CGGTAGTTCAGTTGGTTAGAATACCTGCCTGTCACGCAGGGGGTCGCGGGTTCGAGTCCCGTCCGTTCCGCCACTTATTAAGAGCCCTGAGCATTAGCTCAGGGCTTTTTCTTTGCCTGCAATTTAATTATTGCTACATCCGCAAAAATCCTCTGCATTTATCACTCTTTTTATATAAAGAGCTGGAAGTCATAATCCTCTTAGTTGATGAACATAGTGATTAAAAAGAGGAATTCTATGGCTATCCCTGCATTCGGTTTGGGTACTTTCCGCCTGAAAGACGACGTGGTTATCGCTTCTGTTAAAACGGCGCTTGAACTAGGCTACCGTGCTGTCGACACTGCGCAAATCTATGATAATGAAGCGACTGTTGGTCAGGCGATTGCCGAAAGCGGCGTACCGCGTAACGAACTGTACATCACCACCAAGATCTGGATTGAAAATCTCAGCAAAGAAAAACTGCTCCCAAGTCTGAAAGAAAGCCTGAAGAAACTGCGTACAGATTATGTTGATTTGGCGCTGATCCACTGGCCATCTCCAGGAGATGCTGTATCTGTTGAGGAATTCATGCTGGCGCTGCTCGAAGCAAAACAGCAGGGACTGACTCGTGAAATTGGTATCTCAAACTTCACTATTGCGCTGATGGAAAAAGCCATTGCCGCAGTAGGCGCAGACAATATTGCGACCAACCAGATTGAGCTTTCTCCGTATCTTCAGAGCCGTAAGGTGGTTGACTGGGCGAAAGCACACGGTATCCACATCACCTCTTACATGACGCTGGCTTACGGTAACGCGCTGAAAGATGAAGTGATTGCGCACATTGCCGCTAAACATAACGCGACCCCGGCGCAGGTTATTCTGGCATGGGCAATGGGGGAAGGTTACTCCGTAATTCCTTCTTCTACCAAACGTGAAAACCTGGCAAGCAACCTGCTGGCGCTGGAACTGCATCTGGATGCCGAAGATAAAAAAATGATCGCGGCACTGGACTGCAACGATCGTCTGGTCAGCCCGGAAGGTCTGGCTCCTGCCTGGGATTAATTGCCCGATCCTGTGTATCCCTTACCCCTCTTTTACAGCTCCTTCGGGAGCTGTTCTTATATATTCACTTAAAAAGTCTATAAATGCACGAATACGTGTACTGACCGCACGATCGCTGTAGTAAACGGCGCTGAAAGGCATTTTTACCGGCAGACGTTTATCGGCCAGCAGTTCCACTAGCTCTCCCCGCGCGATCTCTTTATCTATCATATAATCTGAAAGACAGGCGATGCCGTTGCCGTTCAGGCAAAGCTGTTTTAGCGTTTCCCCACTGTTGGAAGAAATGCCACACTCGACCTCATGCAGCTGTCCGTCGCTACAGGCAATCGGCCAGGTATTGAGCGAAACCGGTTCGGAAAACCCCAGACACAGATGCTGTTTTAACTCCTCGACGGTCTCTGGTCTACCAAAACGGGCAATGTACTCCGGTGAGGCAATAATCTTGCGATAGCTGGTAAATAACGGACGCGCACGTAGACTCGAGTCAGTCAGTGTGCCCGCTCGTATAGCAACATCCACTTTTCGTTCAATAAGATTGATGAATGTTTCCGAGGAGACGAGAGACAACGTCATCTCGGGATACCGCTCCCGGAACGGTTTGATTAGCGGCATCAGGAAATGCAACATCACCGGTGTTGCTGCGTCGATGCGCAGCAGGCCGCGCGGAGTATTACGCGACTCCATGATTTCCGTTTCTGCTGCACCCATCTCTTGCAGTATCTGCTGCACCCGCCTGAAATAGCGCTCTCCTTCCTCAGTGAGACTTAGCTGTCGGGTCGTTCGATTAAGCAAACTGACGCCCAGTTTCATCTCCAGCTTTTTTACTGCCCGACTGACCGCGGAATTGGCTTGTCCAAGCTGTTCTGCCGCCCGGCTAAAGCTGCCGCTTTCCACTACCGCTACAAAAATCGCAAGTTCTTCAGAGGTTGCTTTCATTTTTGCACCTGACGCAAAATTATATTGAGATTTTGAATATTTTTGTCATTAAAACATCCAGGCATACTGCGTGTCATCTGATTACTGATGTTACGGAGTTATTTATGCCTCTCGCTTTATTTGCACTAACAATTAGTGCCTTCGCTATAGGCACTACTGAGTTTGTGATTGTTGGTCTGGTGCCGACTATCGCTCAACAACTGGCGATCTCGTTACCTTCCGCCGGGATGCTGGTTTCCATCTATGCGCTGGGTGTGGCGATTGGCGCACCGGTACTGACCGCTTTGACCGGACGCCTGCCACGTAAGCAGTTACTGGTTGCGCTGATGGTTCTGTTTACGGCGGGGAATTTGCTGGCATGGCAGGCTCCCGGGTATATGACACTCATTGTCGCTCGTCTGCTGACTGGGCTGGCACACGGTGTATTCTTCTCGATTGGTTCTACCATCGCGACAAGTCTGGTGCCGAAAGAGAAAGCGGCCTCCGCCATCGCCATTATGTTTGGTGGCTTAACGGTGGCGCTGGTAACCGGCGTGCCGCTGGGAACGTTTATTGGTCAACACTTTGGCTGGCGCGAGACTTTCCTTGCGGTATCAATGTTAGGCGTGATTGCACTGATCAGTAGCCAGTTGTTGATCCCCGCCAACATTCCCGGTCGTGCAGCCGCCAGCATTCGCGACCAGGTGAAGGTGCTGACTCATCCCCGTCTGTTGCTGATTTATGCCGTTACGGCACTGGGCTACGGCGGTGTATTCACGGCATTCACCTTCCTGGCACCGATGATGCAGGATCTGGCGGGATTCTCTCCGGCAGCAGTAAGCTGGATCTTACTGGGTTACGGTGTTTCAGTGGCTATCGGTAATATCTGGGGTGGTAAGCTGGCGGATAAGCATGGTGCTGTTCCTGCGCTGAAATTCATTTTCGCCGCGTTGTTTGTTCTGTTGATGGTTTTCCAACTGACGGCTTCTACGCAGTATGCCGCGCTGGCTACCATCCTGGTAATGGGGATCTTTGCCTTTGGTAACGTACCGGGGTTGCAGGTCTACGTGGTACAGAAAGCGGAACAATTTACGCCTAATGCTGTAGATGTGGCGTCAGGGTTGAACATTGCGGCGTTTAATATTGGCATTGCACTGGGTTCAGTGATTGGTGGACAAACGGTCGAGCATTATGGTCTGGCGCAGACGCCGTGGATTGGTGCACTTATTGTCCTGGTTGCTTTCCTTCTGATGGGACTCAGCGGTCGTCTTGATAAGCCCGCGCGCGTTGCTTTGGGGTAAATCATTGATGTAAGCGCCCACTTACAAAACAAACTGCAATTGTTCGTTGAAAGTGAGTGCTAAAATCCCTATAACAGAAGAACCAGTCCGGCTGCGGACTGGTTGACGTTACAGAGGTTTGAAAGTCTAAAGTGCGAAAAAACACCTATGCCATGCGTTATGTTGCCGGACAACCCGCCGAGCGGATTTTACCGCCGGGGTCGTTTGCGCATATTGGCCAGGCATTACCCGCAGGCGTTCCGTTAAGCAGTGAAGATCGCATTCGTGTGCTGGTATGGAATATTTTTAAACAGCAGCGCGCAGAATGGCAGTCGGTGCTGAAGAATTTTGGCAAAGATGCGCATCTGGTGTTATTGCAGGAAGCACAAACCACGCCAGAACTGGTGCAGTTTGCGACCGCTAACTATCTTGCTGCCGATCAGGTTCCGGCCTTTGTGCTGCCTCAGCATCCCTCTGGCGTCATGACGCTCTCTGCTGCTCATCCTGTTTACTGCTGTCCATTGCGCGAGCGTGAGCCTATTTTACGGCTGGCGAAATCGGCGCTGGTGACGGTGTACCCGTTGCCTGACACTCGGCTGTTAATGGTGGTGAATATCCACGCGGTTAACTTTAGCCTTGGCGTTGATGTCTATAGTAAGCAGTTACTTCCCATTGGAGATCAGATTGCTCATCACAGCGGTCCGGTGATCATGGCCGGCGATTTTAATGCCTGGAGCCGTCGACGGATGAATGCGCTGTACCGCTTTGCGCGTGAAATGTCGCTGCGCCAGGTTCGCTTTACTGACGATCAGCGCCGCCGTGCGTTTGGTCGCCCTCTTGATTTTGTGTTCTATCGCGGTCTGAACGTGAGTGAAGCCTCTGTGCTGGTCACCCGTGCATCCGATCACAACCCGCTACTCGTTGAATTCAGTCCCGGCAAACCTGAACAATAACGGTGTGTCAGGTCTGCCATAGGGCAGGCCTGTGATGGTTGCCCTTCATATTTCATAACAACCGAAGGACAACACAATGACAACACGCTCTCACCATGACAACGTCGAAAAACAGTTTGGCTCTCAGGCTAATGCCTATTTAACCAGTACGGTGCACGCCTCTGGCCGTGACTTGCAACGTCTGGGGGAAAGGTTGTCGGCATTTCCGCAGGCTCGCGTATTGGATATGGGATGCGGAGCAGGGCACGCCAGCTTTGTGGCCGCGCAACACGTAAAGCAGGTCGTGGCTTATGATTTATCGTCGCAGATGCTTGAAGTGGTTGCTGAGGCGGCAAAAGACCGAGGCCTGGAAAATATCGCCACACGGCAGGGGTATGCTGAGAGCCTGCCATTTGAAGATAACGTATTTGATGTGGTGATTAGCCGCTATTCCGCGCATCACTGGCATGATGTCGGGCGCGCGCTGCGGGAAGTGAACCGCGTTCTGAAGCCCGGTGGTGTACTGATTGTGATGGATGTGATGTCGCCTGGCCACCCAGTACGTGATATCTGGTTGCAAACCGTGGAGGCATTACGCGATACCTCACACGTACGCAACTATTCCAGCGGAGAGTGGTTGTCGTTAATCAATGACGCCAATCTGATTGCCGATACCTTGTTAACCGATCGTCTGGCGCTGGAATTCAGTTCGTGGGTGGCGCGGATGCGTACGCCTGCAGCGTTGAGCGACGCGATTCGTGCCTACCAACAAAGTGCTTCTGCACAAGTGAAAGACTACTTTGCGTTACAGGGAGATGGCTCGTTTACCAGCGACACGATAATGGTTGAGGCACATAAAGCGGGATAAATGAAAAAGGCACTGGGGGGAAACCAGTGCCTTCATTTCTACAATGCTATCAGGAGTCCGGCATGTCGTTGTTTTTCACAAACAACGTTAGCTGATCGCCTGGCTGTAGATTATTCGTATCGCTGTTCCAGCGCATCACATCCTTGATGTTAACCCCGTGGCGTTTGGCAATACTCGAGAGCGAGTCGCCTTTACGCACACGATAGGTGATGCTATCGCTGTTGTTCGCCAGTCGCTGTGCGCTGCTGCCAGCGCCCACCGTCAGATTCTGGCCTACTTTCAGCGATGACCCGCGCAGATTATTCCACTGCTTAAGGTCATTGATGCTCACGCCAAGACGTGAAGCAACGCCAGAAAGCGTATCGCCAGAGCGAACTTTGTAGCTACGGCTGTTCAGCGGCGTGTTATCCGCGACCAGCGTTGACTGCACGGCTGCAATTTCGCCTGAAGCCAGAGACTCACGCAGCTTCTCTGCATGCTTCTTTGGCACCATCACATATTGCGGGCCGCTGGCACCCAACGTGGAACCTTTCACGCCTGCATTGAAGGTCTTCAGCTTGCTAACGGAAATACCCGCCATATCGGCAACCTGAGCCATCTCAACCGGGCTACTCAGGCGAACACGTGCCAACGCGCGGCTTTCGTCTGTTGTTGGCAGACGTACGCCATAGCGTTTGCTGTTTTTGAGTATATCGCTCAATGCCAGCATTTTGGGCACGTATAGCTTCGTTTCCTGAGGCAATGGCAACGACCAGAAGTCAGTGGGTTTACCACGAGCTTTGTTCGTTTTGATTGCCTTCATGACACGACCTTCACCGCTATTATAAGCAGCAACGGTCAGCAGCCAGTCGCCATCAAACATCTTGTTCAGACGCTGCATCATGTCCAGCGCGGCGGTGGTGGAAGCCACAACGTCGCGACGTGCATCATAACTGCGGGTCTGTTTTAAACCATAATTGCGCCCCGTGCTCGGAATGATCTGCCAAATACCTGCGGCATTGGCGCCAGACGTTGCGTGAGGATCAAAAGCGCTCTCCACTATGGGTAGTAGTACCAGTTCCATAGGCATGTTACGTTTCTTAACCTGCCCGGCTATCCAGTACATATACGGCTCTGCCCGTAAAGTTACATCGTGGAGATAGCTCTTATTGCGTAAATACTTCTGTTTCTGTTCGCGAATCCGGCTGTTTTCCGGAATTCCCATCTTTAGCTCGTCACCAATGAAAGCCCACAAATCTTGATCAGCAGCGATAGATGTTCCGTCGTCCATCCATCGCGCCTGACTTGTAAACTTTCCTGCTTCCCCTTGACCAGCTGCAGAAAGGCTCTGTGCGTGTTGTTGGACGTTACCAGTATTCTGGCACCCAACAAGCAGGACAGAGGCGAGTAATATCGCTTTTGCCTTCATGTGTGTGTCAATAGTTGCTTAAAAGACGACCGATCATAACGGCGAAGTTTTCAAAAGGCAACCCGGAATTGTCAGAACGTATCTTTCTTTGACCTTAACCAGGCAAAACGCTCCTCAGGTTGTTGCAATATTGTTTCTTTGTTAATTTCATTAATTAAATCAATATCTTCCGTTCTTAAAAAAAGATTATTTCGCCGCTCATTTTTCAGAATTACGGGTAGTGTCATTTGTTTTTTTACGCGTAACTCATTAACTTTACGATAATATTCATTTATGAACGAATCGTGCGGGAGAATGCTTAAGGAAAACTTCATGTTTGCTAATGTGTACTCATGTGCGCAACAAATTAATGTATCGTCAGGAAGGGCGTTTATTTTTTTAAGTGATTGATACATTTGGGTCGCTGTGCCTTCGAAAAGTCGACCGCAACCGCCAGAAAAGAGTGTGTCACCACAAAATAAGTAAGGATGGCTAAAGTAACAGATATGTCCTAAAGTGTGACCCGGAGTAGCAATTACCCTAAATTCATGCCCCAAAACGAGTGCAATATCGCCATCTTCGACTATGTGTGTCGTTCCCTTATCTTGCGTTTCAGCCGGTCCGTATACCACTATTTGTGGGAAATGCTGCAGAAGTTCTTTCACTCCGCCCACGTGATCCTGATGATGATGGGTTAGCAGAATGGCTTCAGGCACCCAGTTATGCTCTGCAATGGCTTTCAGAACAGGAGCCGCTTCACCCGGGTCCACAATCAGACAATGCTGGTCATTATTTGACAAGACCCAGATGTAATTGTCCTGAAATGCAGGAATACTGTTAAGATTCATATATTACCTCTCAATGCGTAACGGAAGGTTGTGATGAAACCGGCAAGGATCCCTCAAACTGTCGTAGCGCCCGTTAGCTGGGATGATCTGCCCTGGGGCGAACACTATCGTGAGGCGCTGGAGTATCAGCTTAACCCGTGGTTCGCAAAAATGTACGGTTTTCATCTGCTTAAGGTTGGTAATTTAAGCGCAGAAATCGATTCCGAAGCGTGCGCAGTTTCTCATCAGGTAAATGTTTCTTTGCAGGGTTCTCCCATGCAGGTGACGGCCGATCCTTTGCATCTTCCCTTTGCCGATAAGTCCGTGGATGTCTGTTTATTGGCCCATACGTTACCGTGGTGTTCCGATCCGCATCGCCTACTGCGTGAAGCCGATCGCGTGTTGATTGATGACGGTTGGTTGATTTTGAGCGGCTTTAACCCGGTAAGCCTGATGGGTTTGCGTAAACTGGTGCCCGTATTGCGTAAGATATCGCCCTATAACAGTCGGATGTTTACCCTCATGCGTCAATTGGACTGGCTATCATTACTGAATTTTGAAGTGCTGCACTATAGTCGTTTTCATGTTCTGCCCTGGAATAAGAAGGGCGGGAAAATGTTAAGCACCCATATCCCCGCGCTGGGCTGTTTACAGTTGGTGGTTGCGCGCAAGCGAACCATTCCGCTTACACTCAACCCGATGAAACAAAATAAAAGCAAAACGCCTATCCGTCATGCTGTTGGCGCGACCCGGCAATACCGTAAACCGGACGCTTAAGCCTCAGTCTGATACCCAATATCATCCTGAGTCGGGCTCATGGCCGCGGTGCGCGCAAGCTCATCGCAGCGTTCGTTTTCCGGATGGCCCGCATGGCCTTTAACCCATTCCCATTTGATTTGATGAGGGCCTAAAGCGGCATCGAGACGCTTCCACAGATCGACGTTCTTCACTGGTTTTTTATCTGCTGTTTTCCAGCCACGCTTCTTCCAGTTGTGGATCCACTGCGTAATGCCCTGGCGCACATACTGGCTGTCCGTGCTGAGTATCACTTCACACTGTTCTTTCAGGGCTTCCAGCGCAACGATTGCTGCCATCAGCTCCATGCGATTATTAGTTGTAAGGTTGTAGCCTTCGCTAAAGGTTTTTTCGCGCCCGCGATAGCGTAAAATCGCCCCATAACCACCCGGTCCTGGATTTCCCAGGCAAGAACCATCGGTGAAAATTTCTACCTGTTTAAGCATCTCTGGTAGACTTCCTGTTTTAGCAAATCGAAATCAAACGATAAGTCTGACATAAATGACCGTTATGAGCACTGGAATTACACGACAGATCGTCCTCGATACCGAAACCACCGGTATGAACCAGATTGGCGCCCACTATGAAGGCCATAAGATCATTGAGATCGGTGCGGTTGAAGTGGTGAACCGCCGCCTGACCGGCAATAACTTCCATGTTTATCTGAAGCCGGATCGGCTGGTGGACCCGGAAGCGTTCGGCGTACACGGAATCGCAGACGAATTCCTGCTTGATAAACCCACGTTTGCTGATGTAGCCGACGAATTTCTCGACTACATTCGCGGCGCGGAGCTGGTCATCCATAACGCATCGTTCGATATCGGTTTTATGGATTACGAGTTCGCGAAGCTCAAGCGGGATATTCCGAAGACGAACGAATTCTGCAAAATAACCGATAGCCTGGCGCTGGCGAGGAAAATGTTTCCTGGCAAGCGAAACAGCCTTGATGCGTTGTGCTCGCGCTATGAGATAGACAACAGTAAACGAACCCTGCACGGCGCATTGCTTGATGCCCAGATTCTGGCCGACGTTTATCTGATGATGACCGGCGGGCAGACCACGATGGCGTTCTCAATGGAAGGCGACAGCCAGCAGAGGAATGACACAGGGATCCAGCGTATTGTGCGCCAGTCCAGCAAACTACGTGTTGTTTTCGCCACTGATGAAGAGTTAGCGGCCCATGAGTCACGCCTTGACCTGGTGCAGAAGAAAGGCGGAAGTTGCCTCTGGCGGGCATAGTTTGTACATTTACGGTATGAAAATGGCCATTCGGGTGATTTTTGCAGCAAACGATTAAAAAACGTGAGAAAAAGCGTTGACGAGGTGCGAGGCAATCCGTAATATTCGCTTCGTTCCCAAGCGGAACACAACGCGGAGTGGTAGTTCAGTTGGTTAGAATACCTGCCTGTCACGCAGGGGGTCGCGGGTTCGAGTCCCGTCCATTCCGCCACTATTCAGAAAGCCTGAATCAGAAATGATTCAGGCTTTCGTCGTTTTAATCACTGCAAAATATTATCTATCATTTTACCATCAAAAAAATCAATAACTGACCGCGCGGTATGGATACCTGTCTGGTGGTACGATTCAACCGTCGCAGCGGCGATGTGTGGGGTCGTGATAATATTTCTGGAATGTAGCAGAGGGCTGAATTGTGGCAAAGGTTCATGCTGAAATACGTCGAGGGCGGAAAACACATTCCTTTCATCAATCATCTGCAACAAAGCGCGTTCATCGATTAATTTCCCACGAGCCGCATTGATGAGCAGGGCACCATTTCTCATCATAGAAAGGTATTTGTGACTGATAAAATTCTCTAAGGATGATGTATAAGGGAGAAGCACGACAATGACGTTGGACTGCATGAAGATGTCGTCAACCGACACAAACTTAACAGCCATTTTTTCAGCTACCTCATGATCTGGGTTTTTGTCGTACGCGAGAATTTCAATCTCGAAGCCGGACAACCTCTTAACCAACGTTTTGGCAATATTCCCAAAACCTAATAATCCTACCCGTTTACCATTTAATTCATTTCCCAGCGAGTATCCCCAATAGCCGTTTTGCATGTCCATATGATTACCGGGAATATTTCTCAGACCAGAAAAGATAAGGCCAATGATAAATTCGGCGACAGCGTTGGCATTGATGCCTCGTGCATTATTAACCACAATGCCTGATTTTTTTGCCGCGTCAGTATCTATATTATCAACGCCGGTACCAAATCTTGAGATGATTTTCAGTTTTGGTAGAAGAGAAAACACACTGGCGTCATAGCAATCCGTTCCGGCAATGACAGCATCAATAGATGCCCTCAACTCATCTGATTCTGATGCGATAAGATGATTCACACTGTTCTTGAAAATGAGATTATATTGATTATCGCGCAATAATTTGCAACCGGTTACACAACGAGCCGAAAAACTGGAAACGGTGATTAATACATTTTTCATATCTGTTACCTCGTACCTGAGAACGCCATCAGGTTGTGATGGCGTAGACCGGTTACAATAAAAATGACACAAGTTATGAATTTACTTTAACGCCGAGAGCACCTCCTGGATGAAATAAACCAAAATCGGTTCGGGTAAACTGCTTGAGTTCTGACAGCGTGAGGGCTACCGCATCTCCCACGACAAGAACAGCCGTAGAAGAGCAGGATGGAGCAAGACCTAAGGTGTCGGCTTCACTTTTTACGGGTATTTCAATCGATAAATCACAGCAGATAGCCAGCGACGAATTGTGGCTTCGGGTAAATGAGACCAGAAAATTTTTCATTTTTTTCAGACTTGGTAGCGTAGCTAACAGTTCTGCTGTCTCACCACTATTGGATATCAAAATAACAACATCTTCACTGGTAACCATGCCCAGATCGCCATGAACAGCCTCTGTTCCATGAATAAAAAAAGAGGGGGTACCGGTGCTGGCAAATGTCGCTGCCAATTTTTTTGCAATAATTCCTGATTTTCCTACGCCGATAAAGACAACTTTTCCGCTACAGGATTGCAGTATTTTTACAAGAGTTGCGGTTTCTGAAAGCGGTGCATTAATAATTTCCTCAACTGCTTTTTGCTCATTTCGCATAAATCCTTTAATGAGTGAGATGACCTCAGTATTATTCATGTCTGTTTTCCTGATTAATTTTATCAATAACGTAAGCCACCCGAGATAAGCCCTGGTATAGTTTTTCCCTGCTGCAAGCCAGATTTAACCGTAAATAGTTTTCCCCACCTGGTCCATATACGTTGCCTGCCATGATCCCCACTTTTCCTTCATGAATTAACATGGCGTAGAATTTTTCGAATGAACAACTGATGTGTGAACAGTCTATCCATGCAAAATAGCAACCTTCAGATTCTCTGAGTTTCAGAGGTGAAAGATTTTCTTGAACATAATGAACAGCAAAATCAATGTTTGACTGAAGGTGTGACTTCAACTGTTGTAACCATACATCACACTCATTGTAGGCAACGATAGTGGCAATGATATTCAATACCGAAGGTGAATTCACAAAATCCCGATAACGAGTTATCACCCTGAATTTTTCATTAAAGATAATGTCAGGTGCGATAAGATACGAGCCCGTTAGAGCAGGGACATTAAATGTTTTTGAGATAGAGTTAAAAACAACCGTTTTATCGTAGTGCAATTTAAGTGCAGACGTAAATTTATGGCTAAAAGCGAAATCACTGTGGATCTCATCGGATAACAGCCAACAGTTATTTTTTATACATATCTCTGAAATTTTAATTAACTCATGCTCAGACCATACTTTTCCTGTTGGATTATGTGGATTGCACAATAAAATTACCTTTGCATGTTTTGCTCTGGCATTGAAGTCGTTCCAGTCTATGCCATACCGGCCATCATCATTTTTAATCAATGTTGAAGTGAGTAATTTTCTTCCACTATTTTTGATAACATCAAAGAATGCATTATATGCTGGAGTGAAAGTCAGAACGCTATCTTCAGGTACAGTTAATAATTCTAGCGCTTTGGCGATTGAGTACATCACACTCGGACTATAAGTAATCCAGTTAGCATCAATGACCGTATCATATTTCTGACCATACCAATGGCATATCGCGTTGAGATATTCGCTATGTTGCCAGCGACTATACCCGAGGACAGGATGTTCCAGTCTTTTCTGTAGCGCTTTGGTAATTGCTTGTGGTATGGGTAGATCCATATCAGATATGGAAAAAGGAATAATATCGTGTACACCAAATCTGTCTTCGCAGAAGTCCCACTGCGTGCAGTAAGATCCTTTTCGCGAAATAGGCGTGTTAAAAATATCCATCAACATAACCCCATACATTTATCCATATCTTTACGCAAGGCGATGACTTTTGTACCAATAATGACCTGTAAGGTATTTTTATCGAGTTTGACAATTGCGATCCCTCCCTGCTTTTTAATGGCAGCTTCATCAATTGCTTCTATATCTTTGATTGTTAGCCGTAAACGTGTAACACAGTTATCCAGAGAGGTAATGTTTTCTTTTCCTCCGAGAGCCGCAATCATATTCTCAGCGGTGCTGGCGTCTGTATTTCTATTTGCCACTGGTTGGACAGTCGGTGTTATCACATCAGCTGTTGTTGCAGATGGAACCATGTCACTGTCTTCTCTGCCAACAGTCATTAAGTTGTATTTTAGAATGGCCCATTTAAATACCATGTAATAAATGAAAAAATAGGCGATTTCTACACAAACAGCCACTGGCCATCCAGTTCTTGCACCCCGTAATACGCCAAAGCTTATAAACTGAATCAAATCGCCGGTGAATCCCATTTTCACGCCGAGATACGGTAAAAACATATTTGCAAAGCCATTCATAAAAGCATGGAATACAAATAAGACAGGACTGACAAACAGGAATAAAAATTCAATCGGTTCGCTAACACCGCCAATAATCACAGTCAGCACCGCAGAGATTAATAATGCTTTAATAGCCTTGCGATTTTGTACATGAGCAGTCTGATACATAGCAAGAGCCGCACCTGCTAAACCATACTGGATCATTAGCTTACCTTGTTCCATTTTTCCGGCAAGGTCTAAGGGAATGACGGCGTTTTCTTTGACGTAGACCATAAACATATTGAGAGTGCCGTAGTACTCCTCGCCGTTGATGATTGCTGATCCGCCAATCGGCGTAAATCTGAATACAGATGTGACTAAATGATTTAGTCCGAAGGGAATCGTTACGCGCTCTGCAACGGCATAGAAGAAATAACCTACCGGACCAGAGGTGGATATCCAATGGCCGATTAACATAAACATGTTAAAGAAAGGAGGCCAGACAAAAGGGATTATGATGCCGAAAACACTCATGACAACTAACGTAATGATAGGAACAAGGCGTGGGCCACTATAGAATCCCAACGACTCTGGGATACGCAGATTGACGATCCGTTTGTACATGGCGAATACCATCAACCCTGCAACGATTCCCCCCAATACGCTGGTATTGTATGACTGAATTCCCAGAATAATAGTTTGTCCATGTGTGGACATCTGATCTGTGGGGACGAGCAGACCGTGACTTTTAAGATAAAAATTTGTTCCCAAATGCATTGCCATAAACCCGACCAGGCCGGAAAATGCGCCATATGCTTTATCTTCTTTTTCTTTCAACAGACCCAGTGGGATGGCGATTGCAAATAATACCGGTAAATTAACAAAAGCGAATAAACCCAGGCTAACAATAAAATCTAAAAATGATTTAACAACAGGGTACCCTAATACAGGAATTAATTTAGCCATTTCCTCGCTGGCTAATCCACTTCCCAGGCCTAACATCATGCCGCATACGCTTAGCAGAGCGATTGGATACATAAATGCCTTACCCAGGCTCTGAAAAAAACTCCAGGCTTTTTTCTGTTTCATATTAACTGTCTCGTGATAAGGTGAAATATAATCAGTCCATCAATACCTTAATGCGAATTGAAAGATACAACTTCTCTTCCATCGCCAGTTCATAGTTAAACTCTGATTTTAAATACTCTTCTATTTTTATAATAGAATGTTGCAAGATTAAATCTTTCTCCAGAAAATGTTCATAGATATCACCGATGTCTTTATTCTTTATCTTTTCGTTGCATAGCACCCGACAGGAGAAATATTTTAAATGGGTCATGAAACGTGAGTAGTTGAATGCGTTGCGATCTACTCTTTTCTCGTAAACTTTTTCAATAATATCTGTGATTTTTTGTGAGAACTCTATAGTCCTGAGAGATTCATAGTTGGAGGTGTTTTCATAGTTATTCAAAATATGTAGGGCGATGAAACCAATCTCATCATCTGGAAGTCGGATGTTAAAATGCTCATTGACGATGGATAAAGCATCCCGACTAATAGCATACTCTGACTTGTATAATGCTTTTATCTCATCAAGGAATATATTATTGATTTGGATGCCAGCAGCGCATCGAGAGACTGCATTCGAAATGTGATCGGCAAGAATGAGTAAAAGCGATAGGTTCAACTTTTTGTCAAGATTTATCTCCGCATAACGGACTATTTTTTCAGATACAAAAACATAATCAATATCTACTCTCTCTATCAGTTTGTATAATTTTCCTTTTTCTTCATTTCTGACATAAAAAAATCGATTAGCAGGATGTGGTGGAACAGACATGCCATTTTTTCTGTTGTAACCTACGCCAGGGCCAGAAATGATGACTTCCTGACCATTCATCGATGCCAGCACACAATTATTGTTCATGACTTTTTCGATGATCATTTCATGGCTCCAAAAAAAAAGGCAAGACAAGTAAGAAGTAATAATCACTTCAAACGTTGTCTTGCCTGATTTAACAGTTACAAGATTACTCACTGATGTGTATACCCTACACAGGATTATCTTAAATAAATGAGATGCATGTCCTGTTTTGGGATTAGCATGCCAAATTTAAGATGCCAGCCACACATACAACATACTAATAATTCATATGGTGAATTCATGGATGGAATATATGATATTTTCCTATGTATAGTGTTGTTCATCCTTCCTTCAGCAGTGTGTAGGCAATTACTCGCTTAGCGTCTGTGCGATGTCTTTTTGCACCTGCTGGCGCTGTTCTGGAGTCAGCACTTTGTTCAGGTCAAAATAGTATTTCACGCGATAATAACGCGCCTGCTGTTCGATGTTGCTGAATGCCGAAAGCTGTTTTTTGACGGCTGTTTCATCCCACTTCCCGGACTTGATGACGTCAATCAACGCGCCGTCTTTAACATCCTTCACCGAAATCTGGCTTACGTTGGTTTCAAGCTGCTGGTGCAGTTTTTTAATCTGCGCAATCTGGTCAGTGCTCAACTTAAGATGTTGTACTATCGGATCCTGGGCTGGAGCCGGAACATTAGATGTGGTTGCTGCAAGCGTGCTAAAAGAAGCGCCAGCCACGGTAACTGCCAGCAAAGTCATGCGTAAGAAGTTCTTCATGTCGAGATCCTGATAAGGGAATTATTAACATTGTCAGTCACTCGCTGGTTACGAGTGATTATCTTTTGCAGGATACGATGCCCACCGCATGTCGCCACGCGAATTTGTTTTGCGGTTGGTTACGGAGTGAAACAATCCCGCCACGGAAAAACGTTATGCAGCGGGAGTGAAGGCGATAGTTATAGCGTGAACGGGTCGGCATCCTGCCAGGCGGGAAATTTCTCGCGATATTCACGCAGCGCTGAGAGAGACAGTTCTGCGTCAATGCGTGTGGCCTGATGCGGCTCGGCGGTGGCAATAATCTCACCCTGCGGATTAATCACCCGGCTGTCACCGCGATAATGATGCCCGTTACCGTCAGTGCCCACGCGGTTACATCCTGCTACATAAGCCTGGTTCTCAATCGCCCGTGCGGCGAGCAAAACCTGCCAGTGTAGCGAACGCGGCGCAGGCCAATTGGCAACATACAACGCAAGGTCGTAATCGTTGCGATTGCGCGACCATACCGGAAAACGCAGGTCATAACAGACCAACGGCAGAATGCGCCAGCCGCGCCATTCAACAATAACGCGCGCGTCACCCGCCTGGTAATGCTGGTGCTCATCCGCCATGCGGAATAGATGGCGCTTGTCGTAGAAATGCACATTACCTTCGGGTTCAACCAGCAAAAAACGATTCACCGGCCCCCGTTCAGACTGTATCGCCGCGCTACCTGCTATCAGGGCATTTGTCTGCTGCGCTTTGCTACGCATCCAGCTTACAACTTCTTCTTGCGGCAACGATTTATTTGCCGCTTCCATGGCAAATCCGCTGGTAAACATCTCAGGCAATATAATGACATCACGTCCGGCGACGGTTTCCAGTTGTCGGTCAAAATGGCGCAGGTTGGCCGGGCCATCCATCCAGATCAATGGTTGTTGCAGCAGAGTAATTTTCAAACCAGGCACGATCGAGGCTCCTCGTTGAACAACATTTTGACACTGTAGCATGAGCATTAATGAAAATGTGGCAATAAAAAGCCCCGCATTAAGCGGGGCTAAACGTCGTGCGAGTGTCGTTATGCGGCTTCGACTTTACGCACTTTCTCTGGCAGCTTTACCGGCTGAGTCGCCAGCTCCTCGGGTTCAAAGTCATCCACGTTGATACTGCGCAGGCGGCTCGCTTCGGCTTTCACCAGAATCGCGGCTTCATCTTTATCAATCAGCCCTTTCGCCAGCGCATTGTGCGCCAGTTCGTCGAGACGGGTAAATGGCAGGTTTTTACCCAACTCTTTACAGATCCGCTGGTGGATTGGGTCGGCTGCAATCACGTCCAGCAGCGCCTCTTCCAGCAAACCAACCGGGTTATGCTCGCTTGGCGTCAGATATTGACCGCGACCAATACGAGAACGAGTAGCGCTCGGAACCTGCAAAATCTTCGCGACTTTATGATCCAATTTGTCAGACGGTGCATGGTAGTGGCGACCGGTAGGGAAGATAACCACATTCAGCAAGCCCGCGACCAGACGGTTCGGGAAGTTCTTCAGCAGATCGTCCATCGCCTGTTCCGCTTTGTACAACGCATCCTGAACGCCCCAGTGAACCAACGGCAGGTCCGCTTCATGACGGCCTTCGTCGTCATAACGCTTCAGCACCGCGGAGGCCAGATACAGCTGACTTAACACATCGCCCAGACGTGCGGAGATACGTTCACGACGCTTCAGACTACCGCCCAGTACAGCCATCGACACATCTGAAAGCAGGGCCAGGTTGGCGCTCAGACGGTTCAGGTGCTGGTAGTAACGTTTGGTCGCATCGCCAGTTGGCGTGCTGCTGGTTAAACCACGCGTCAGGCCAAGCCAGAAGCTACGCACTTTGTTACTGCCGACGTGACCGATGTGTTTGAACAGCAGCTTGTCGAACGCATTCACATCGTTACTCTGTGCCGCAGCCATCTCTTCCAGAACATACGGATGGCAGCGAATCGCACCCTGACCGAAGATCATCATGCTACGGGTCAGAATGTTGGCACCTTCAACGGTAATAGCGATTGGCGCACCTTGATAAGCACGGGCGAGGAAGTTGCTTTCGCCAAGCATAATGCCTTTACCGCCAGTGATATCCATCGCATCGATGATTGACTGCTGCCCGCGGTGGGTACAGTGATATTTCACGATGGCCGACAACACCGCCGGTTTTTCACCCAGCATAATGCCGTAGGTAATCAGTGATGCCGCAGCGTCCATCACGTAGGCGTTACCGGCAATACGTGCCAACGGCTCTTCAATACCTTCCATCTTGCCGATAGAGATTTTGAACTGGCGACGAATGTGCGCATACGCGCCGGTGGCCATCGCGACCGATTTCACGCCGCCCGTCGAGTTAGATGGCAGGGTAATACCACGTCCCACAGACAGGCATTCCACCAGCATGCGCCAGCCCTGACCGGCCATTTTCGGACCACCGATGATGTAATCAATTGGTACAAACACATCTTTGCCCAGTGTTGGACCGTTCTGGAACGGCACGTTCAGCGGGAAGTGACGACGCCCAATTTGTACACCTGGCGTTGAGGTTGGGATCAGCGCACAGGTAATGCCAAGATCTTCTTCGCCACCCAGCAGTTTTTCCGGGTCGGAGAGTTTAAATGCCAGACCCAGCACGGTAGCGATAGGCGCCAGCGTGATATAGCGTTTGTTCCAGGTCAGGCGCATACCCAGCACCTGCTGGCCCTGCCAGTCGCCCATACAAACCACGCCGGTATCAGGGATCGCGCCTGCGTCGGAGCCGGCTTCCGGGCTGGTCAGAGCAAAGCATGGGATCTCCTGACCGCGAGCCAGACGCGGCAGATAATGATTTTTCTGCTCTTCGGTGCCGTAATGTTGCAGCAGTTCGCCTGGGCCTAATGAGTTAGGCACGCCAACGGTGATCGCCAGGATCCCAGAAACGCCGGAGAGTTTCTGTAGAACGCGAGCCTGAGCATATGCTGAGAATTCCAGCCCGCCGTACTCTTTCTTAATGATCATCGCGAAGAAGCGGTGTTCTTTCAGATATGCCCACAGTTCCGGAGGCAGATCCGCGAGTTCGTGAGTGATCTGAAAGTCGTTCGCCATGCGGCACGCTTCTTCCACTGGACCATCAATAAACGCTTGCTCTTCAGCAGTCAGATGCGGCTGAGGATAGTTATGCAGTTTTTTCCAGTCAGGTTTGCCCTGGAACAGATCACCTTCCCACCAGGTCGTACCAGCATCAATCGCTTCTTTCTCAGTACGCGACATCGGCGGCATGACTTTACGGAAACCGCGGAACACCGGTGCAGAGATCATAGATTTGCGCATCGGCGTAAAGTTAAACGGTACGAGAATAATGGCCAGAGGAACCAGCAGCCAGACTGACCACAGGCCAGCCACGCCAAGCGCGGCCGTCCAGGCGAGCAAAATTAAGCTGCTGAGGAATAAGCTCACGCGGTGATAAAACAGAACGCTGAGCAGAACAACCGTAGCGATAATACTCAAAATCATCATAACGAAAAGCTCCCTTGCTTGTAGGAGGTCTGACCACTTGTGATGATATGGTTGTAGTGGATGTAAATTCTTTTAGCAATGTGTTTACAAAATAATTACAACAAAGCTCACATTGTTGCTGTTTTAACCGGCACAAAAAATCAAAAGCCGTAGCCATTCCTGTGGCTTGTACTTCTCGCTGGTAGCGCTATCCGGTACACTGCACCTTGTCATTTACATTCATGCTGAAGGATATCCTCATGTACCAGGATCTTATTCGTAACGAACTGAGCGAAGCGGCGGAAACGCTGGCTAATTTTCTTAAAGATGACGCCAATATTCACGCCATTCAGCGCGCGGCGGTCCTGTTGGCAGACAGCTTTAAAGCCGGCGGTAAGGTACTTTCTTGCGGTAACGGCGGTTCCCATTGCGACGCGATGCACTTTGCCGAAGAGCTGACCGGACGCTATCGTGAAAACCGTCCTGGTTACCCTGCTATCGCTATCTCTGACGTCAGCCATATCTCCTGCGTCAGCAACGATTTCGGTTACGATTATGTGTTCTCTCGCTACGTAGAAGCCGTGGGTCGTGAGGGAGATGTCCTGTTAGGCATCTCGACTTCGGGTAATTCCGGTAACGTAATTAAAGCGATTGCCGCAGCGCGTGAGAAAGGGATGAAAGTTATCACCCTGACCGGTAAAGATGGCGGCAAAATGGCGGGCAGCGCGGATATCGAAATTCGCGTGCCGCACTTTGGCTACGCTGATCGTATTCAGGAAATTCATATCAAAGTGATTCATATCCTGATCCAGTTGATCGAAAAAGAGATGGTTAAACCATAAGAAGACGATTGCCGGATGGTGGCTGAAGCCGTATCCGGCCTACATGAGCGCCACGTAGGCCTGATAAGCGCAGCGCCATCAGGCAGTTCACGGTTTTAAGGTAGGTGATGTATGTGCGAACTGCTCGGGATGAGCGCCAATGTGCCAACCGATATCTGCTTTAGCTTCACCGGGCTGGTCCAGCGCGGCGGAGGTACCGGGCCGCACAAAGACGGCTGGGGTATTACGTTTTATGAAGGTAAGGGCTGCCGTACGTTTAAAGATCCGCAACCCAGCTTTAATTCGCCTATCGCCAAACTGGTACAAGACTATCCCATCAAATCCTGTTCCGTGATTGCCCATATTCGTCAGGCGAATCGTGGAGAAGTAGCGCTGGAAAATACCCATCCATTTACCCGTGAACTATGGGGACGTAACTGGACGTATGCCCATAACGGGCAACTCAGCGGTTATAAATCACTGGAGACCGGTAATTTCCGCCCGGTCGGTGAAACCGACAGCGAAAAAGCCTTCTGCTGGCTGCTCCACAAGCTGACGGAGCGTTATCCGCGCACGCCTGGCAATATGACGGCGGTGTTTAAATATATCGCGATGCTGGCAGGAGAACTGCGGGAGAAGGGCGTCTTCAACATGCTGTTGTCTGACGGACGTTATGTGATGGCCTTCTGCTCGACCAATTTGTTTTGGATCACGCGGCGTGCGCCGTTTGGCGTGGCGACATTGCTGGATCAGGATGTGGAGATTGATTTTAGCTCAGAGACCACACCCAATGATGTGGTCACCGTGATTGCCACTCAACCGTTAACAGGCAATGAAACCTGGCAAAAGATTATGCCAGGCGAGTGGGCATTATTTTGTCTCGGGGAGCGCGTAGTTTGATGCCAGTTGCGGCTGAACCACTTCGTGACTCAACGGCTTGCTGATAACGTAACGGCCATCGACGACGGAAACGGTCGGTGGCTTACGCGTTTGTTCGAAGTAATCGTATCCCGGTTTTAGCTGCGACCAGAACTCTTTGTAATACGAGAACTTATGGCGCTGCATGTTGGCATCGGTCATGCGGAACGGGTAAATGCTAACCTGTACGCTGGACTGCCCGAACACCAACGCGCCGGTGACAAACTGGAAAATCTCATCAATGCCGTTGTCGGTCATCGCATAGCAGCCGACGGAAACGCATGCGCCGTGGATCATCAGGTATTTACCTTCATAACCGTGGGCGCGATCGTAGGCATTAGGGAAACCAATGTTAATCGCTTTATAGAAGCGGCTATCCGGTTTCAGCTGTCCACGCTGAACGCTGTAAAATCCTTCCGGACTTTTGAAATCACCCTGACGCTGTTTCGGCCCTAAGCCACCGGAATAATTACAGATCTTATAACTGTCGAGCAATTGATACTGTTCGCCCATCTTGACGTACAGATCCAACGTTCGCTCTTCTTTGAAGATCTGGATATAAACGGGGGAGCCCATTAATTGCTGCTTATATTCTTTGCTGACAGGCGTAGTCGGGCTGCTGCTGCTCAGCAAACCGGCAAATGAAACGCACGGCAATAAAAGCATCGCAAGAAAAAATGCGATTTTACGCATACTGCTTATTCCTTGATAAAACGATCACACACGCCAGGACGGCAAAAGAGTCCCCAAATCGGATAAATCTGGATCTGGAGCGCTCACATTATCACCCAGAGAGTTTTTCGCAAGTCTCTCTTGCTGCGTTTACACTTTAGATTTTCTTTATACGGATAATTGTGCTTAAAGTCTGTCAGACACTGGCGTATTTTGCGGGTGAGCGACCGTCATTGAGCCCTATTAGTGCAAAATTCCTAATGTATTGAATTTAAAAAATTAATACTTTAATAATCAAATATTAAAATGGAATACCCGGTAATAGCGGTAGACTGCGCGGAACGTGTTTGATTAGGTATTTTTGTTTTCATGTCTTTTGTCTCTGCACCCCGACGCTTTTTGCCGGGTCTGCTGTCTTTGTGTGTTGTATTGTCCTCACCGTCTGTCGCCAAAGTTCAGCCCCTCTTATCTGACGCCCATGTAAGCTATGCGGCGCAAATTCGCATGCGTAATCGTGCCCGGCTGCTGAAGCAGTATCACGCACAGGTAAAAAAGCAGGCAAGCTACGTGGTGGAAGGCAACGCAGAAAGTAAAAGCGCGCTGCGCCAGCAGAACCGGGCGCTGATTAAACAGCACCCGGAGTGGTTCCCTGGCCCACTAAAAGCCAGCGACCATCGCTGGCAGGAACTGGCTGAGAATGATCATTTTCTTAGTAGCGATCATCTACACAATATCACTGAAGTGGCCATCCACCGACTTGAGCAACAGCTCGGTAAACCTTATTTGTGGGGCGGTACCGATCCGGATGAAGGGTTTGACTGTAGCGGGCTGATTTTTTATGCCTACAACAAAATCCTGGCGGCAAAATTGCCCCGGACAGCGAATGAAATGTATCACTATCGACGGGCTACTATTGTCGCTAACCGCGATCTTCGCCGTGGTGATTTAGTGTTCTTTCATATTCACAGCCGGGATATTGCCGATCATATGGGCGTCTATTTGGGGCAGGGACAATTTATTGAATCACCACGGACAGGAGAAACAATTCGGGTGAGCAATTTATCCGATGACTTCTGGCAGGATCATTATCTAGGCGCTCGTCGTATTCTTACGGAAAATACGATTCTGTAATCAAAAAGGCGGTGTAATGACACCGCCTCGGCAGGCGTTAACTTAACGCCCCCATGATCTTTAATTCCAGTTCATCCGGAACTTCGTTATAAGACAACACCTGTAGGCCCGGGGCAAACAGGCGCGCATAGCGCGCGAGCAAAGGACGTAACTGCGGCGCGACCAGCAGCACAGGCTCTTTCCCCGCCGCTTTCATCTGTTCTTTTATCTGCGGCATATTGGTCTGAAACTGATTCAGCATATTGGGATCGACCGGCACGCTATCCAGCACCACTTTTCCACTTTGCTGAGCCTGATTCACCACATTCGCCAGCAGATTCTCCAGTTCACTGTTCAGCGTATATACGGCCAGCTCATCTTTGCGCACAAACGGGTGGGTAATGCTGCGACGGAGCGCCAGACGCACATCCGCCGTTAACAAAATATGATCTTTGGTCACGGTGCTACTGGCGACAAGTACGGTGGCTATGGTGACGATATCGCGCAATGACACACCTTCGATAAGCAGCGCCCGGTACACTTTCAAGAGCTGGCTGTAATTCAGCGCTGCGCTCAAATCTTCCGCCAGACGCGGCGCCATAGAAGAGAGGCGGTTATGCAACTGCGTAATGTCATCGTAATTAAACAGCTCTGGAATATAGTTACGAATGATCTTATTCACATGCGTCGCAATGACGCTGGCACTATCAATAACCTGGTACCCCATATTTAACGCTTTAGCTTTTTGCGCCGGAACAATCCAGGTGACCGGCATACCATAGGCTGGATCGTGGCCTAAAACACCGTCGATCTCGCCATAGGTTTCACTGGAGGGCAGCGCCATCAGCTTATCTGCGGGAATATCGGCTTCATCGGCCTTGATCCCATTGATAAAAATGGCGTACTGGGTCGGTTTAAGGCGGAAGTTTTCGCGGATGCGAATTTCCGGCAGCAGTACGCCGTTCGTGTCTGAGATCACCTGTCGCACGCCGCGAATGCGTTGAGTGAGCGGATTCCCTTTGGATTTATCGACCAACGACACCAGCTTATATCCCAGGCTCAGGCTGATAGGTTCTATTAAGGGGATAGTTTCCCAACTGACCTGCTGCTCGGTGGTTTCAGCGATGGTTTTGGTCAGCGTTTCGAGATTTTTCTCTTCGGTCTCAGCCACCTTCGGTCGCTTGCTCATGCGCCAGGCGGTGAATCCCAGCAGGGCGCTGAAAATCAGGAAGGGGAAATGCGGCATCCCCGGCACCACTGCCAGCACAAACATAATGCTGGTGGCGGTATACAGCACGGAGGGGCTGGCCAGCAGTTGGCTACGTACGTCCGTGGCAATATCGCCGCTGTCGCTTACGCGGGTGACGATGATCGCTGCTGCTGTCGACAACAGCAGAGAAGGGATCTGGGCGACCAGGCCGTCACCGATGGTCATCAGTACGTATTGCTGGAAGGCGGCTTCGGCGCTTAAATCGTATTTAAAGATCCCGATACAGACGCCGCCGATCAGGTTGATAGCCAGGATCATCATCCCGGCGATGGCATCGCCGCGCACGAACTTTGACGCACCATCCATCGCGCCATAGAAATCCGCTTCGCCCGCTACGTCTTTACGTCGCGCTTGCGCCTGCGCCTGATTAATCAGTCCTGCGTTCAGATCGGCGTCGATCGCCATCTGCTTACCGGGCATGGCGTCCAGCGTAAAGCGGGCAGAAACTTCGGAGATACGCTCCGCACCTTTGGTCACCACGATAAAGTTAATTGTGAACAGCGTCAGCAAGGCTGACCGAGAAAATATTGTGGCGGCGCTGCACGGCCAGTCAATCTTTAATGGTGGCGGTATGGCACCTTTAAACAAGCTGGGCAAGCAGCCGATAGCGCCGGGTGCGCAGAAGAAAAACGTCACGCGCAACAAGCTGGATAAAACGGTTACCCCGCAAGAGACGGCGAAGATCACAGAAGATAACGCCAAAAAAGCGCTGGATGTAAATGAAAAAGCGGTGTTGCTGAAGCAAAAATCAGCGCGTGAATTGGGCGAGCTGGCGACCGATATTAACGTCATTGCCCGCAACGCACATATGGAAACCAACCTCGAGATGGAGATTGTTCCTCAGGGGTTGCGCGTACTGATTAAAGATGACCAGAACCGGAATATGTTTGAACGCGGCAGCGCCAAAATTATGCCGTTCTTTAAATCGCTGCTGGTTGAGCTGACCCCCGTGTTTGACTCGCTGGACAACAAGCTCATTATTACCGGACATACGGATGCGATGAGCTATAAGAGCAACATTTACAACAACTGGAACCTCTCCGGCGACCGTGCTTTGTCAACACGACGCGTGCTGGAAGATGCCGGCATGCCGCAGGATAAAGTCATGCAGGTTAGCGCCATGGCGGACCAAATGCTGCTGGATGCGAAAAACCCGGAAAGCGCAGGCAACCGCCGTATTGAGATCATGGTGTTAACGCAAAGTGCTTCCGATACGCTGTATCAATATTTTGGTCAGCACGGCGAGAAAGTGGTTCAGCCACTGGTTGATAAGCTGGACAAACAAAAGCAGGTGACTTCTTTACGTCAGCCCTCTGTTCCCGTCACTCATTAATTCTGTTTTCCGCCCCCCACGCAACGTGGGGGCAAATTATCCCTCAGGAAGGTAATGTGATAGATGTAACCCATATTATTCCATTGGATATTCATACTGATAACGTCACTGATGGGGCTTGTCAGGGCGCGCATTTCGACCCGGTTTCAGGTATCTGGTACACCGAGCCTCATGTGTTAAATGAGGGGCTTCGTGACTATGTCTACAACACCAACAGTTTTAACATCGTTGCGCCGTACTATCTGGTGATTACCTCGAAGATGCACTGCTGGAGCTGCCACCAGCTCACCCATATTCACGGGGTAATGTTTACCCGCTTTATCAGAAAAGATCAGGATGGCAAAGGCTGGCAATCTATTCGACGGAATACCTTTCTGTTCCACATTAATTCTCTGCCTGAAGAGATACAAAAGAACATCAAAGCCAGCAATTACTATCTGGATAAAAGTAAAACTACCGGGCTACGTTACTGGATGAATCATTGTGAAATTTGTGGAGAGCGTCTGGGCGACTATGAGCTTTTCTGCGTGGAAAATGATGCATTTCGCCTGATGACGATCGAAAAACTGCTGCGGGCAAAGATTCGCAAAGTGAATAAGCTTTTTGTCAGTACGGCGGGTAATCCCGCAGAACATAAGATCACGGACATCGTGCGTTACCTGTGCGATGCACGCTTCGTCATGAATGGTCCGGCCTAAGGCATAAACAGACTTCTCATAACATAAAAATACTGTATACTTAAACAGTGTTATGGGAGGCGAGCGATGCGCAAAATCATACATGTCGATATGGACTGCTTTTTCGCGGCGGTGGAAATGCGCGACAACCCCGCCTTGCGTGATATTCCCATTGCTATTGGCGGCAGTCGTGAACGTCGGGGAGTCATCAGCACGGCCAATTACCCGGCGCGCAAATTTGGTGTGCGTAGCGCAATGCCGACCGGAATGGCGTTAAAACTGTGCCCGCATCTCACGTTATTACCTGGTCGTTACGAGGCCTATAAAGAAGCCTCCCGCCAGATTCAGGCTATTTTCTCCCGCTATACCTCGCTGATAGAACCGCTTTCGCTGGATGAAGCCTATCTGGATGTGACTGACAGCACTCACTGCCATGGCTCAGCTACGCTGATGGCTCAGGAGATCCGCCAGACAATTTTTGCCGAGCTACAGTTCACCGCCTCTGCCGGAATTGCGCCGGTCAAATTTCTGGCAAAAATAGCCTCCGATCTCAACAAACCCAATGGGCAATATGTGATTACCCCTGCCGATGTTCCTGAATTTCTCAGAACATTACCGTTAGGCAAAATTCCCGGCGTTGGCAAAGTCTCTGCCGCTAAGCTGGAAGCGATGGGGTTGCGAACCTGCGAGGATGTTCAAAAATACGACCTGGCCATGTTGCTCAAACGTTTTGGTAAGTTTGGTCGCGTGTTGTGGGAACGTAGCCAGGGCATTGATGAGCGCGACGTCAACAATGACAGACTGCGCAAATCAGTCGGCGTCGAGCGTACTTTGGCAGAAGATATTCATGAGTGGGCTGAATGTGAGGAGATTATTGAGCGGCTATATCCCGAACTGGAACGACGTCTGGCCAAGGTAAAACCGGATCTGTTGATCGCCCGGCAGGGAGTAAAACTCAAGTTTAATGATTTTCAGCAAACCACGCAGGAGCACGTCTGGCCGCGCTTAAGTAAAGATGACTTAATTGCGACGGCGCGCAAAACCTGGAATGAACGTCGGGGAGGGCGGGGCGTAAGGCTGGTGGGATTACACGTCACGCTGTTGGATCCACAGCTGGAAAGGCAACTACTGTTGGGGCTGTGATGTTGATGTATTGCCGGATGGCTGCGTAAAAACTATATCCGGCCTACAAATCAGCATGTAGGCCGGATAAGCACCGCGCCATCCGGCGTTTAGCGCAGACTTACTTCGCCGGAATAGACTTCAGCAGTTCAGTCAGCAGCGTCCAGTAATGGCCGACGCTTTCGATATGAACCTGTTCATCCGGTGAGTGTGGACCGGTGATGGTTGGCCCGATGGAAACCATGTCCATATCTGGATACGGTTTCTTGAACAGACCACATTCCAGACCGGCGTGGATGATTTGGATGTTAGGCGTTTTGTTGAACAGACGCTGATAGGTTTCACGAACCAGGTGCATAACCGGAGAGTTGGCATCCGGCTGCCAGCCTGGGTATCCGCCTTTTGCCTGGGTTTTCGCGCCAGCCAGTTTACCCAGTGAATCCAGCATGCTCACCACGTAGTCTTTACCGCTGTCGATCAGAGAACGGATGAGGCAGTGAATTTCAACGTTGTCGTCAGTCATGGTTACAACGCCGACGTTCAGGGAAGTTTCTACCACGCCTTTGGCGACGTCGGAGTTGCGGATTACACCGTTCGGGGTGGCGTTCAGCAGACGCACAAAGCTGTCGCGAGACTCAGCGGTCAGCGCGGCTTTGTCTTGAGTAACGGCATCCAGCAGCAGAGCCAGGTTCTTCTCTTTGGCTTCCAGTTCGTTTTTCAGGATTTCCTGATAGGTGTTGACCAGCGCTTTTAACGCATCAACTTTATCTGCAGCCACGGCCAGGGTGGCAAAGGCTTCACGCGGAATTGCGTTACGCAGCGTACCGCCGTTGAAATCAACCAGACGCAGATCCAGCTCTTCAGCGTGGCCCGCCAGGAAGCGTACCAGCAGCTTGTTCGCGTTACCGAGACCAACGTGGATTTCGCCGCCGGAGTGGCCGCCTTTCAGGCCTTTTAACGTCAGCTTAAAGCTCTGGAAGCCGGCAGGGATTGCTTCACGGGACAGCGGCAGGTTAGAGGTAAAGTCGATACCGCCTGCGCAACCCATGTAGATCTCACCTTCTTCTTCTGAGTCGGTGTTGATCAGGATATCTGCCTGCAACCAGTTAGCCTGCAGACCAAACGCGCCATCCATACCTGCTTCTTCGGTCATGGTCAGCAGCACTTCCAGAGGACCATGTACCACGCTGTCATCAGCCAGAACGGCCAGCGCGGACGCCATACCGATACCGTTATCCGCACCCAGCGTGGTGCCACGGGCTTTTACCCATTCGCCATCAATATAAGGTTGGATAGGATCTTTGGTGAAGTCGTGCACGGTGTCGTTGTTTTTCTGCGGGACCATATCCAGGTGCGCCTGCAGAACGACCGGTTTACGGTTTTCCATGCCTGCGGTAGCGGGTTTGCGAATCAGGATATTACCGACTTGATCGCGCTCGACGTGGAAACCTTTTTCCTGGGCCCAGCTCAGAATGTGTTCAGCGAGCTGCTCTTCATGATAGGACGGATGAGGAATAGAACAGATTTTGGCAAAAATATCCCATAGCGGTTGCGGGGATAATTGAGACAGTTCAGACACGTTGAGTCTCCTTGGCGATGTCCTACAAAACTTGCTTGCAGGCCACGGGGTTAGCAGAATTAAAAACATCACAAGTCAGGCTTGCGCGATGCGATTGAGAATACCACTTTCTCCGCTGACGGCTAGCATAAAGCATGCAAAAAGAGGCGCGGATTCCGCGAAACACTGGTTTTTAGTGCGTCAGATCTCTATAATCTCGCGCAACCTATTTCCCCCTCGAACACTTTTTAAGCCGTAGATAAACAGGCTGGGACACTTCACATGAGCGAAAAATACGTCGTCACCTGGGACATGTTGCAGATCCATGCACGTAAACTGGCAAGCCGCCTGATGCCTTCTGAACAATGGAAAGGCATTATTGCCGTTAGCCGTGGTGGTCTGGTACCGGGCGCATTGCTGGCGCGTGAATTGGGTATTCGTCATGTCGATACCGTATGCATCTCCAGCTACGATCACGACAACCAGCGCGAACTGAAAGTGCTGAAACGTGCCGAAGGCGACGGTGAAGGTTTCATCGTAATCGATGACCTGGTTGACACCGGTGGTACCGCCGTTGCGATCCGCGAAATGTATCCTAAAGCGCATTTCGTTACTATCTTCGCTAAGCCGGCAGGTCGCCCGCTGGTGAATGATTATGTTGTTGATATCCCTCAGGATACCTGGATTGAGCAGCCGTGGGATATGGGCGTGGTGTTCGTCCCGCCGATCTCTGGTCGCTAATCTAAAAAGTTTTCAACGCCTGGCAACTGCCGGGCGTTGTTCTTTTTGTGCAGTGTCAGGTTACACTATGCCTTAGTGAGTACTCATGGAGGCTGCAATCATGTCACAGGCTAACCTCAGCGAAGTCCTGTTTAAACCCCGCTTCAAACACCCTGAAACGTCAACGCTGGTTCGTCGTTTTAATCACGGCGCGCAGCCGTCCGTACAATCTGCCCTGGATGGTAAAACCATTCCCCACTGGTATCGCATGGTGAATCGTCTGATGTGGATCTGGCGTGGCGTCGACCCGCGTGAAATCCTTGAGGTGCAGGCACGTATCGTGATGAGCGAAGCCGAGCGTACGGATAAAGAACTCTATGATACGGTTATCGGCTATCGCGGTGGGAACTGGATCTATGAGTGGGCGAAGCAGGCGATGGTCTGGCAACAGAAAGCGTCTATGGAAGAGGATCCGCAGGTGAGCGGACGCCACTGGCTGCATGCGTCTACGTTGTACAACATTGCCGCTTACCCACACCTGAAAGGCGATGAGCTGGCAGAACAGGCACAGGCTTTGGCCAATCGCGCCTATGAAGAGGCCGCGCAGCGACTGCCGGGGACATTGCGCGAGATGGAATTTGCCGTTACCGGCGGCGCGCCAATCACTGGATTCCTGCATATGCCAAAAGGCGACGGTCCGTTCCCGACGGTGCTGATGTGCGGTGGCCTCGATTCCATGCAAACGGATTATTACAGTCTGTATGAGCGCTACTTTGCTCCACGTGGCATTGCCATGCTGACGCTGGATATGCCGTCGGTTGGGTTCTCATCAAAATGGAAACTGACTCAGGATTCCAGCCTGCTGCATCAGCACGTATTAAAAGCGCTGCCTAATGTTCCCTGGGTGGATCACACTCGCGTGGCGGCCTTTGGTTTCCGCTTTGGCGCTAACGTAGCGGTACGTCTGGCATATCTGGAATCATCACGCCTGAAGGCGGTGGCCTGTCTGGGACCAGTGGTTCATGCGCTGCTCAGTGACCCGCAACGTCAGGCGAGCGTCCCGGAAATGTATCTTGATGTACTTGCTAGCCGCCTGGGGATGCATGACGCCTCCGATGAAGCGCTGCGCGTTGAGCTTAATCGCTATTCATTAAAAGTGCAGGGCCTGCTGGGGCGACGCTGCCCGACGCCAATGCTTTCGGGGTTCTGGAAGAACGACCCGTTTAGCCCGGAAGAAGAGTCACGTTTAATCACATCTTCATCCTCAGACGGTAAGCTACTGGAGATTCCCTTCAATCCGGTGTATCGCAATTTTGACAAAGGGTTGCAGGAAATAACCAGTTGGATCAATCAGAGATTGTGTTAAAAGTTTGCTAAATTTTATCGATTTGGTAAAACAGGTGCTTCACCTAAGGAGATCGTAATGACGTTACCGAGTGGGCATCCGAAAAGTAGATTGATCAAGAAATTCACCGCGCTTGGCCCGTACATCCGGGAAGGGCAGTGCGAAGATAATCGATTTTTTTTCGATTGTCTGGCTGTTTGCGTCAACGTGAAACCCGCCCCTGAGAAACGCGAGTTCTGGGGCTGGTGGATGGAACTGGAGGCGCAGGAAAAACGCTTCACGTATAGTTATCAGTTTGGTTTGTTTGATAAAGACGGTAACTGGACTGCGGTGCCGGTGAAAGAGACTGAAGTGGTAGAGCGACTGGAATACACCTTACGTGAATTCCATGAAAAATTACTTGGCTTGTTAACGACGCTGAATCTGGCGCTGGAACCTGCTGACGACTTTAAGGATGAACCGGTTAAGTTAACGGCATAATGAACAGTGAAAAGCCGGATGGCGGCGCAACCCCATCCGGCTTTTTTATGCTATATCAAAACTGGTAGACCATACCGACTGCAACGATATTATCATCGTTGATGCCCAGCTTATTATCGCTATCGAGCTGGTTGATTTTATAATCGACAAACGCGGACATATTTTTGTTGAAATAGTACGTTGCGCCGAGATCAATATAATTCACCAGATCCTCATTGCCGACGCCTTCAATATCTTTCCCTTTAGACAGCACATAACCCAGTGACGGACGCAGACCAAAGTCAAACTGGTACTGAACGACCGCTTCGAAGTTCTGTGTTTTATTAGCAAAGCCACCGGAAATTGGCGTCATATTGCGCGTTTCAGAATAGAACGTTGCAATATAAATATCGTTAGCATCATATTTTAAGCCAGTAGCCCAGGCTTCTGCTTTATCGCCTGTACCGCGAGTTTGCAGATTCTGCTGGTTAGTACGATCGGAGTTGGTATAAGCGCCGCTCACCGCAAAATCGCTGCCGCCAAAGTCATAGGTAACGGAAGTACCAAAACCGTCGCCATTCTGTTTTTTCACATCGCGGTCCTGGTTTTTACCCTGATATTGCAGGGTCAGATCCAGGCCATCCACGACGCCGAAGAAGTCGGTGTTACGGTAAGTTGCCAGGCCGCTGGCACGTTTGGTCATAAAGTTATCGGTCTGTGCGGAGGAGTCGCCGCCGAATTCCGGGAACATATCGGTCCATGCTTCCACGTCATACAGCGCACCCAGGTTACGACCATAATCAAACGAGCCAAAATCTTTTAATTTCACACCGGCGAAGGCCAGACGTGTTTTTTGTTGGTTAGAATCGCTTTCAGCTTTATTGCCGGCGAATTCAGCCTCCCAACGACCATAACCGGTCAGTTGATCGTTAATTTGCGTTTCGCCTTTAAAACCTAAACGGATATAGCTTTGGTCACCATCTTTGCTGTCATAATCCGTCATGTAATGCATGGCTTTTACTTTGCCGTATAAGTCCAGTTTATTACCGTTCTTGTTATACACTTCCGCTGCCTGTACGGATGCCGACGCAACAATTCCCATCACCACTAATGCCAGAGTGCTCTTTTTCATTTTCATTCCTGATTAAAAGTACGCGCTAATATTCACTGGGTGTGATCCCCCGTTAAAAGACAGGAGGGTTTTTAACGTCTGGCAATGAACGTTTTATGACAAAGTAAGAATATTTTTAAAAAAGGATGTTTTTTTGTTTCTGTAATAAATTCGTCAAAATCTGCCGCTACGCTTGCTGATCCTGCGCAATAAAATTTCATGCTTTGTGCGCTGGTTGTTGGCAACCGGGGCCAGTCCTGCTAAAACGTTCGTTTGATATCATTTTCCCCAATTTTGAATGGCAGAGAATCATGAGTGACAGCCAGACGCTGGTGGTAAAACTTGGCACCAGTGTGTTAACGGGCGGATCCCGCCGCCTGAACCGCGCCCACATCGTAGAACTGGTTCGCCAGTGCGCGCAGCTCCATGCCGCAGGGCATCGTATTGTTATTGTTACCTCAGGCGCGATTGCCGCCGGACGTGAGCATCTTGGTTACCCTGAACTCCCGGCAACGATAGCCTCGAAACAGCTGTTGGCAGCGGTAGGGCAGAGCCGACTGATTCAACTATGGGAACAGCTTTTCTCGATTTACGGTATTCACATCGGGCAGATGCTGCTGACGCGTGCGGATATGGAAGACAGAGAGCGCTTCCTCAATGCCCGTGATACCCTGCGCGCGCTGCTGGATAACAACATCGTTCCTGTCATTAATGAGAATGACGCCGTAGCGACCGCCGAGATTAAAGTCGGTGATAACGACAACCTCTCAGCGCTGGCGGCAATTCTGGCTGGAGCCGATAAGCTGTTGCTGTTGACCGATCAGCAGGGGCTGTTCACCGCCGATCCGCGCACCAATCCGCAGGCGGAACTGATTAAAGACGTGCACGGTATTGATGATGCGCTGCGCGCCATTGCCGGAGACAGCGTCTCGGGTCTGGGAACCGGCGGGATGGGAACAAAACTGCAGGCCGCCGATGTCGCGTGCCGCGCCGGGATCGACACCATAATTGCCGCAGGCAGCAAACCGGGCGTCATTGGCGACGTGATGGAAGGCGTTTCCGTTGGGACGCGTTTTCATGCTCAGGCATCTCCACTGGAGAACCGTAAACGCTGGATCTTCGGCGCGCCGCCTGCCGGAGAAATTACTGTTGATGAGGGCGCTACCGCAGCGATTCTGGAACGCGGCAGCTCATTACTGCCAAAAGGCATTAAAAGCGTGACAGGCAACTTCTCTCGTGGTGAAGTGATCCGCATCTGCAATCTCGAAGGGCGCGATATTGCCCACGGCGTCACCCGCTATAACAGCGATGCGCTGCGCCGTATTGCCGGACATCACTCACAACAGATCGACACCATCCTGGGCTACGAATACGGCCCGGTTGCTGTCCATCGTGACGACATGATCACCCGTTAAGGAACAGGCATATGCTGGAAAAAATGGGCATTGCTGCCAAAGCCGCGTCATATAAGCTGGCGCTGCTCTCCAGTCGCGAAAAAAATCGCGTACTGGAAACCATTGCTGATGAGCTGGAAGCGCAAACCGAAAGCATCCTCAGCGCGAACGTACAAGATGTTGAGCAGGCGCGAGCCAACGGCCTGAGCGATGCGATGCTCGACCGCCTGGCTCTGACGCCAGAGCGTCTGAAAGCGATTGCTGATGATGTACGCCAGGTGTGTAATCTCGCCGACCCGGTCGGGCAGGTGATTGACGGTGGGCTGCTGGACAGCGGTCTGCGTCTGGAGCGTCGTCGCGTCCCGCTGGGCGTGATTGGCGTAATTTATGAAGCGCGCCCAAACGTCACCGTTGACGTTGCCTCCCTGTGCCTGAAAACCGGCAATGCCGCGATCCTGCGTGGTGGGAAAGAGACCTACCGGACGAACGCCGCCACCGTGGCGGTTATCCAAAAGGCGCTGGAAGCCTGCGGTTTACCCGCGGCTGCCGTACAGTCGATTGATAACCCGGACCGAGCACTGGTCGCTGAGATGCTACGGATGGATAAGTACATCGATATGCTGATCCCTCGCGGTGGCGCGGGCCTGCACAAGCTGTGTCGTGAGCAGTCGACTATCCCGGTCATCACCGGCGGCATTGGCGTATGTCATATCTATGTTGATGATACCGCGGAGATCGTCCCGGCCCTGAAGATTATCGTCAACGCCAAAACCCAGCGTCCGAGCACCTGCAACACCGTAGAAACTCTGCTGGTGCATCAGGATATCGCCGCGCGTTTTCTGCCAGCATTGAGCCAGCAGATGGCACAAAGCGGCGTAACTCTGCACGGAGACGAAATGGCGCTGGCTACATTGAAGGCTGGACCTGCTAATGTGGTTGCGGTGAAAGCTGAAGAGTATGACGACGAGTTTCTGTCGCTGGATTTGAACGTGAAAATCGTCACCAGTCTGGATGATGCCATCGCCCACATCCGCGAGCATGGTACCCAGCATTCCGATGCGATCCTGACGCGTACGCTACGCAACGCCGATCGTTTTGTGAATGAAGTCGATTCTTCCGCTGTGTACGTTAACGCTTCTACGCGTTTTACCGATGGCGGCCAGTTTGGACTGGGTGCGGAAGTGGCGGTAAGTACGCAAAAACTGCACGCGCGTGGTCCAATGGGGCTGGAAGCACTGACTACATACAAATGGGTTGGCTTCGGCGACGACACGATTCGTGCGTAATTGAAACCGGGTGATGCAAAAATAGGCGTTTGATTCACAAGGCCATTGACGCGTCGCCCGGTTAGTTTTAACCTTCTACCCCGTGTTCACATTCGTGGACATATCCTTTTCAGGGCCGATATAGCTCAGTTGGTAGAGCAGCGCATTCGTAATGCGAAGGTCGTAGGTTCGACTCCTATTATCGGCACCATCTTTTTTCGTAAAATCATTAAGTTACTATTGCAGTGTTTTGCTTTGTTCAACACTAATGTGCATTTTGCGCGTTGCGGATGTGAAAAATTTGAGGCAACTGATGATCAATATATTTGTTTCAATGAGTTGAACAATGCAAAGTGAGAGTTTTGTAAGATGTGAAATTGCTGGTCATCGCCATTCTGCTAGCGGAGGTTTTAGTTCCGAATTACATGAAAACCACAATTTTACTTAGGGATGGGGTGATTTTACATGAATAAGAACATTTACCTAGAAAAAACAAGCGACTAACATAAACTTATTGGCAGAAATCCTTGTCATCTTGCGCTGTATTTTTTAATCTATCTTCAATATCTACCAGAAGATAGGCCCCTCATGAAATTCCAGGACATTGCTACTTTTTCCGGAAATATTCTCACCTTTTTGGGATTGCCAGCACTGATTTTTTTTAAATTTTCCTCTTTTTTGTTTTTTCTGAATGAATGGAAGATTCCTTTCATATGTGGTTCTGTTGTCATTCTAATAACTACATTAATTTATCTTCGAAAAAAAAGACGTTATCCCAACAAGTCGAGTTGTTTCTCATTGCTTGTGTTGTTTTTTGCAATGGGTTGTGCGGTTTTCTACCAACCATATCCTGAATTTGCACAGATAAGCATTTCTGGCTTCTATAATGAAAAAGATGGGGGGTGGAACAGTAGTAATACAGATGAAAATGCTTATGACATCACTCACCAGATGGAGGAGACGTGGAAAAGGGCCACATCTAAAGAGAATCCTTCATTCCAATTTGTACCCCCGTTTGCGGTTGAGAACTGGCAATTTCCGACATTGTTTTTGACTCATCGCTCTAAACAGCAAATAATTAATTTGGCTGAAGCGAATTCTCGCTCAGTCGTAACGTTGGTAGGGTTTACACGTGATAATAAAATAGAGAAAATCCACTATGGTTTGAACGGGAAGTTGTTATCACCCAATGCGCATAGCATTAATTTAGAGAGTAGATGGTTTAATCAGATTTTTGATAAAATTATTTCTCAATCACAGTTAACTGATGCTCAAAAGCGAGAGATAATAGCTAAGATCCTCTTCATTGATATAAATTCCCGTACACTAAGTGCCCGAAAAGATGAAATGGACGCTATTGGTATGGCTAACCTGGTCGTTAAGATAAGAAGTGAGGTCATTGATTTAAAAGGGAGATATCCTTTTATAGACGATGAGCTCAACTTTTTGATGGCTGGTCTGACAGCTTCTTTCGTAGATGTTTATAGTGCAGAACTATCTGATGACGTCGCTGCTGGGTTTTTAGTGCAGGCACTCAGCTTTCATCCGTATTATCCTTATCCAGATAAGGAGAGTTTTCAACGCGCTTATGTCAAAAATAGTTATGATAAATGGAAACTAACTAACGACGCTGAAAATGATGTGACTTTATTGAGCCACCTGGCGCAGTTGACATATTTTATCGAAGATACTAAGGAAAAAGAAAAGATCATTGATGACTTTAAAAATCAGATTTTTCTTCAAAACCAATCGCCTACGATTTTTTATTCAATGTTAGAAATGATCAAAACCAGTAATTCACTGCTTGATATACCAGCTAAACAAATTCATGAAATTAAAGAAATAGAAGATTATACGGATATTTTTCTTTACCAACATCCAGGCATGGATGATGAATTCATTGAGTTAAAAAGCGCATTGTTATACGGTGTATGCCATACCTGGTATGTTAATCATAATCGAAAAAAAGATGCTTCAAGGTTATTGAGGAAATTCACAAATATTGTGGATAATAATCCTAATGTGTTGCATTTTTTAATGAAAATGAAACAAGAAGATAGTGAATGAAAATAATAGTGCCTGAATCCTTGTTTTAGCTTGTAATAGCAAAAACGCGCTTAGACGCCCCTGTCTGTTGGTGGCTAACTGGTACTATATCACTTGGTTTTTCATTAAAATGGCTGATAATATCGAGCGGCCCTGCGCCAGGGCCGATTCGTTTACTGAGCAGATTTAGCAAGATGTAAATGCAATACGCTTCAACCCCTCTACCGCTTTTTCGAGGTAGGCGCGTGGACATCCCATGTTCAGGCGGATAAAACCTTTTCCAGCAGGACCAAAACTATTTCCCATTGAAGGCGCAATACCGGCAACATCAAGCATTACCCATTTGAGCTGCTCATCATCCAGTCCAAGCGCTTTGCAATCTATCCACAGTAGATAAGTTGCCTGGGAAGGAACAACCCGAGCCCACGGGAGATGTTCATCAATTTGTTGAATAAACCAGCGTCGATTTTCAGCCAGATAGCCAAGTAACTCGTCTAACCATGGTGCACCATGTTGCCATGCTGCCGTACTCGCTTCGACGGATAGCGCATTGAATACATCCAGCCCATGAGCATCCAGACGGCGTAAAAAGTGTTCACGCAATGCCGGTGCCGGTATCAGAAAATTAGCAATACGCAATGTCGACAAACCAAACGTTTTACTGGCTGAAGTGGCTGAAATTACACGCGAATGCCAGCGTTCTCCCAGATGCAGAACTGAAGTAAATTGTTCTCCAGGAAGCAATAAATCTGCCCATATTTCATCAGCCAGCAACGTCACATCATAGGTTTCGCACAGCGTAAGTAGCTGTTCCAGCTCCTGAACAGACCAACAACGGCCGGTTGGGTTATGCGGATTACATAAAATCATCAACGGTGGACGTTCAGTCCGGAATAACATTTCCAGGTGAGCAAAATCCATTTGATAACCGGTAGCCGGGTCCTCATACAACGGATTTTCCAGCAACTGTCTGCCGTTCAAAGAGATAATTTTAGCGAATGAGCCATAATAAGGCCCCTGAACGACTACGCCTTCACCGGGTTGGCTCAGCATTTGTACGAGTAGCGATAATCCCGGAACAACACCTTCAATACTGCAGATCCACTCTTGCTTGATTTCCAGCTGATGCCGGGTTGAGAGCCATGAGATTAATGAATCAAAGTAGCTTTGTGGCCGTTCGCTGTAACCAAAAATACCGTGCCCGACGCGGTGAGTTAAAGCCTCCTGAACAGCGGGTGGGCAAGTAAAGTCAAAATCAGACACCCACATTGGCAACAGTTGATGTGTATCCTCGCCGAAATATCGCGCCATAAAGTCCCATTTCAGCGAGGCGGTATCGTGGCGATCGATAATCTTATTAAAATCCATTACATGCTCTCCCTATTCTGTTGCCGTAATATTTTTTTCTGTTTCTGTCACTGATGGCGCCTTCGCAATACCGATTCCCGTGAAGCCGTAAATCAAGGCGAAGAAGATTGCGGCATAGCACTGAATCGCCCATGGCAATAAATCCAGTGTGCTCACTCCTAATGTTGTGGCCATATAAACTCCGGCGGCGGTCCATGGCAACAACGGCTCAATGACGGTGCCAGCGTCTTCAATTGTGCGGGACAGATTTTTGGTATCCAGTCCCATGCGGCGGTATGCGTCTTTAAATAATTCAGCTGGAACCAGAAGAGCCAGCTTGCCGTCGCTTGTCGCTCCGGTAACAAGAAGGGTGGTACCAATGGTTGCCGCAATTAACTGACCGACGCTGTGAATGACCGTCAGTAAGCGGTTAATGATAATGTTGAGTGCGCCCGTTAACGTTAAGGCACCGGCAAAAGAAAATGCGCAAAATACCAGAAGAATAGTGCTCATCATTGAGAACATTCCGCCACGGTTCAGCAGGCGCGGAACATCAGCAATAATGCCCTCACTCCCTTGCGGGAACATAGTAATGTTGAACCCATCTATAAAGGCATCCAGCCCCTGCTTGATGCTGAGCCCTTGCATGACAACGCCCAGAATCAGGGCTAATACGCATGCGCTCAGCATTAAAGGAATGACCGGCTTTTTACGAATCGCGCCCCACAACACAATAACCGGCGGCAAAATCAGAATGATATTGAAGTGGTATAGCGACTCCAGAGCGTTGACAATATCGGTAACCCGTTGCGGCGTGGCGACCTCGCCGAGCATATTGCTGTGGCCCGCAATAAGATAAACCACAGCGGCAAGCAGAAAGCTGGGAATAGTGGTCCACAATAAGTGCTGGATATGCTCGAAAAGGGTGGTATCTGCGACAATGGCCGCAAAGTTGGTGGAGTCTGACAGCGGCGATATCTTGTCACCGAAGTAAGCGCCAGAAACAACGGCACCTGCCGCTGCTGCCAATGAGACATCCAGTCCGGCGGCAACCCCCATCAGCGCTACGCCAACCGTTCCGGCGGAACCCCAGGAGGTTCCGGTACACACCGATACGACGCTGGTCAAAAAGAACGCGGCGATGAGAATGTATTCGGGGCTGATGAGTTTAAGTCCCCAGTACACCATGTAAGGGATGGTGCCGCTGAACATCCATGTACCAATCAGGCCGCCAACACAGATAAGAATCATGATAACCGGCATTGCTTTGGCGAGTTTATCCACCACCGAATTAATGATGTCTTCCCAGCAATACCCTTGCCACCAGGCCATGCCCGCGGCGACTGCAGCAGAACAAAGCAATAAAGGCTCAATACGTAGCCCCATGATGCCGTAGCCAATAATTAACAGCAGTAGCATGGCTAAAATAGGGATCACTGCCAGTCCAAATGAGAGTGCTTTTTTCTGATTTTGAGAGGCATTCATTCATGAATCTCCAGTCTGTAAGGTCGCTCAAGAGTAGAGAACACTCTTTTGTCTGACTGTGATCGTTCATTGGCCCTCATGTAAGCGATTACATGAGGGCGCTAAATTTGAAGTTGATCACAACTCAGGGGCTTGACGATTTACGCATTGATTTCAGAGAGAGGGGGGAAGAACAGAATCGCGGATCACCAGCTCTGCAGTGAAACTATTCACGCTGGGACGCTGAGTTGCGCCCTTAAAAAGCTGTATCGCCAGTTGCGAAGCGCAGCGAGCCATGCGCTCAACGGGATAATGCATTGTTGTGAGTGCAGGGTAGAGATAGCGGGCCATCACCACATCATCAAATCCAACGATCGAAAGCTGTTGCGGAAGTGTAATTCCCTGCTGATGGAGGATGCGCATAATCCCGGCGGCCATCACATCATTAAACGTCACCGCTGCGGTGAAAGGAATGCCGCAATTAAGCAGCTGATGTGCAGCGCGTTCGCCACCTTCTTCATTAAAGGGCACACTAATCACCCAATTTTTATCTGGCGTAATACCATATTCAGCCAGCGCCTGGCGATAACCTTCCAGCCGCTCACGGCGATCGATAATCGGTAAGTCACTTGTCACGCAGGCAATACAACGGTGTCCTTGCTCCAGGAGGTGTAGCGTGGCTGTTTTAGCTGCTTGACTATTTTCCAGCCACACGCAGCGATTGGCCATCCCGGCAATATAGCGATTTACGACCACCATGGCAGGAAAATGAGCGGCATATCGCAACAGTTCCTTTTCAGACAGTCTACTGGCATGGACCACAATAGCTTCACAGCCCTGGTTTATCAGGAAATCGAGTCCTGATTTTTCCATTCCTTCATCGTGGCCACCGCTGCATACCATCAGCCGAAATTGCTGCTGGCGTGATACTTCTTCTACGCCTCGTGCAAGCCTGGCAAAAAAGGGATCGGCAAGATTGCCGGTCAATAACCCGAGCATGTCACCGCTACGTTTCGCTAATGCAATAGCGGCGGCATTGCGATGATAGTTCAGTTCGCGCATGGCTTTTTCAACACGCTCACGCGTCACGGGTTCAACCCATGCGGTTTGATTAATAACACGTGAAACTGTTGCGGTGGACACTCCCGCTAACTCTGCAACATCCTTTATCGTTGCCATGCTGGCTCTTTACCTTTTTAATTCTTAAGAATTTGCTTATCGCTGGTTTTATTCCTTATCTTATTCAGGTTGGGGGGATTTGTCACCGATACATCCTCTGAGTAGATATACTCAGAGGCTTATTTTTAGTGTTTAATTATTCAATACTATCCTGAGTATTATTATACTTACATGCGATATTCGATCATTCCGCTCTTTTTGGCCACCCAGTCATACAGACGTTGCCCACGGAGGTTGGTTTCATGCGTATGCCAGTATAATCTTGACGCGTGATGTTTTTTGGCTTGTTGTTGGACATATTCGATAAGTTGTTTACCGATGTGTTGGCCGCGTACATCTTCGCTAACAAATAAATCTTCGAGATAGCAATAGTTTGATTCTGCCCAGGTTGAGCGGTGAAAGAGATAATGAACCAGTCCCACTATTTTCCCATCATATTTTGCAACAGCACAATAAACAGGTTCGCTCGGGGTAAAGAATCGCTCCCACGTTAATTTTGTTACTTCATCTGAAATTATAGTGCGGTAAAATGTTTGATAGTTTATCCATAAAGGAAGCCAGCTGGCGTAGTCTTTTTGTTCTGCACTTTCAATAGTAACGGCATTCATGTTAATCATATATATCCTGATATTTTATACGAGTAATGTGTTAGTATGATAATACTAAGAATTTTATAAACTCTCGTAAAGAGACACTTTCAATATATTGATAGGATCCACTTTAGTATAAAGGTTAATACAATGAAGAAAAACAATGCGCCTTTATTTCAAGGATTTGTTTTAGGAAAAGGTGCGGTTAAGGAGCAGGTTTACCAAATCCTCCGCGATCACATCCTCGAAGGGCGATTGCCGCCAGGAACAAAAATGCCGTCAACCAGGGCGTTGTCCGAAATGATGTCAATTTCACGAAATTCAGCGATCGCCGGTTATGACCGGCTATTAGATGAAGGGTATATCCTGACTCGTAAAGGGTCTGGAACATATGTCTCACATAATATTCCGGATCGGAGTATCAGCAATAGCTATCCAGAGATGGCGTTGGGGGACGTCGTATCACCTGATGATCAGGTTCACAGCCGAAATAATCCTGCTCGCGATTTATGGTCAAATGAGTATGAAGGGCGCTGCATGAACCGTCTATTTGCGGTTGGTGTCGGGTGTACGGATCTCTTCCCGCATGCGTTATGGGGAAAGCTACTGCAACGTGTCTGGAGACAATCCCGGCATCAACTGGGAGCTCACACTCATCCTTGCGGGTACCTTCCTTTGAGAAAAGCGGTTTGCCGCTACATTAAAACAACGCGTGGAGTGAACTGTAACGAAGATCAAATAATCATCGTAAATGGTATTCAGCAGGCATTGAACATTACTGCACGAGCATTGCTGTCGGCAGGAAATGACGTTTGGCTGGACGACCCGGGTTACAAAGGCGCCCGCGGAACCTTCATGTCTGTTGGTGCTATGGTGAGGCCGGTACCGGTAGATAGCGAAGGAATGAACGTCCGCTATGGTATTGATCATTTTCCTGACGCCAGGCTGGCCTATGTCGTCCCGTCGGATCAATATCCATTAAGTGGAACGTTGAGTTTATCCCGGCGTTTTGAGTTGCTGGAATGGGCGAAGTCGAATCAGGCATGGATATTTGAAGATGATTATAATAGTGAGTTCCGTTATGCCGACCGTTCTTTACAAGCTCTGCAAGGATTAGATCAGAATCAACGCGTAATCTATGCCGGAACATTTTCTAAAATGATGTACCCGGAATTCCGTTTAGGTTTTTTAGTTGTTCCGCCGGGTTTACAAGAACAGATTATGGTGACCAAATATTATTCCGATCTCGGTACCAGTTATCTTGAACAAGCAGTGATGGCAAATTTTATTGAGGAGGGGCACTATGCCAGTCATGTGCGTCGAATTCGCAAAGCATGCTATGAAAGAAGAACAGCGTTGGTCAATGCTATTCAATACTATCTTGCTGATAAAATGATTATTCAACCTTCAGACTCAGGCGTTCATATCGTATGTTGGTTGCAAAATGGGATGACTGGAAGTGAAGTTGAAGAGAAAGCCAGATTACTAGGGATGGGAATACTATCACTAAGTCGTTATTACCAGAGCGATGTTTCACGACAGGGAATTTTGATTGGTTTTGCAAATCATCCGGTAGAGGCAATTGTTGATGGGATTCGCCGTCTGGCTCAGGTTATTTAACTTATAATTTATTCAGCTCTAAGCATTAATGCAGTAAATACGTTTCTTTTGCTACGTGTAAAAATATTGCGCCTGTTTTTTGTACAGATAAATAGTGTGGATCTGTTAAAAACACGCATTGTGGTTCTTTTGGACTGCCCAGTTTGATCATACTCTGCGCTGGTTTAGCCCTGTTTTGTAAGAGGTATGGATATGTCGGGCATCTTTAATCAATTTCATCAACCCGTTGGTATGACTTTGTCTGACTGGAAAGGCGCACCCTTTCCACAGGCCCAGCAAATTACAGGTCGCTATTGTAAGCTTGAACGTATTAACGCCGAACGCCATGCAAAAGAGTTGTATGAAGCGTACTGCGAAGCAAGCGATTGTCGTGACTGGACATATCTGGCGGTCGGGCCTTTTGAGACCTTCGATACCTTCCTGGATTATGTAAAAAAGATGGAAGAACAGACCGATCCGATGCATTTTGCTGTGATCGATTTAACCAGTATGAAAACTGTTGGTACGTTTGCACTGATGCGGATTGATCCCTCAAATGGCGTGATCGAGGTTGGCCATGTTTCCTACTCCGTACGCATGAAACGTTCGCGAATCTCAACAGAAGTCATCTCATTGCTTTTAAAGTACGTTTTTGAGGATCTGGGCTATCGCCGTTTTGAATGGAAATGCGATGCTCTCAATGCTCCTTCCCGTGGGGCGGCGGAGCGATTTGGCTTCAGTTTTGAAGGCATATTTCGTCAGGCTGTCGTCACGCGGGGGCGTAATCGAGATACCGCATGGTACTCAATCATTGACGGTGAGTATCCGTCACTTCGATCGGCCTACGATATGTGGCTCGATGAGCGTAATTTCGATAACCAGGGACGGCAAATTAGGCGTCTTGGCGAGCTGATGGAAAGGGGATAAAAAAGCTCCCCGAATAAACCGGGGAGCCAGAAAGCGTAGCGCCCGTGTAGAATTATCTCTGCCGCGACTCAAGCCAGACCAGCGCCAGCGTGGAGAGTCCGCACATCAGCAGAATGCCGACAAACCAAAACAGATACCACATCGTACAGTCCTCCTTAATAAAGTTCGTGGTTGTGGCGGCGGATCGTTTCTACATTGATGCGCCCGAGCATTTTGTAATAACTCCACACGGTATAAAGCAGAACGATCGGTAGAAAAATCAGCACAATAACCAGCATGATACTGAGTGTCATCTGGCTGGAGGTGCTGTCCCACACCGTCAGGCTGGAGAGCGGATACGCGCTTGAAGGCATCACAAACGGAAACAGGGTGATTCCAGCGGTGAAGATCACGCAGGCCTGGCCCAGTGAAGCAAACAAAAATCCCCATACGGCCCGACGTTGTCCGCAGGCATAGATCGCGAGCATCGGGAAAATCATGCCAAGCAGCGGAATAATTAACAGCAGTGGTGACTGATAAAAGTGCGCCATCCACGCGCCCGGCGAGGTAGTTACTGCTTTTAATAGCGGGTTGGAAGGACCATTAGGATCCTGGCTTAGCAACACATAGCCATCGATCCCCGTCCATAGCCAGTAACCGGCTAACAGAAAGCAGAGCACGACCAGCATCGCGCTGCGGCGGGTAGCAGACAGCGCACGTTGGTGAAGAATGCCGTCGGTCTTCAACTGGAGCCACACGCCTCCTTGCAGAATAACCAGCATCAGGCTTAATGCGCCGCACAACAGGGCAAAGGGTGAGAGTAACTGCCAGAAGGTGCCCAGGTATTGCACATGAAGCTGTGGTGTGAAGATAAAAGGCACGCCCAAAAACAAGTTACCGAATGCAACGCCGAAGATAACTGGAGGGACCAGACTGCCAATCACCAACCCGGTATCCCACATGGCGCGCCAGCGTGCATTGGCTATTTTTCCACGATAATCAAAGGCCAACGGGCGAAAGAAAAGGGCGCACAACACCAGAATCATCGCCACATAAAACCCTGAAAATGCCGCGGCATAGACCCGCGGCCAGGCCGCGAATAATGCACCGCCCGCCAGAATGAGCCACACCTGGTTACCTTCCCAGTGCGCTCCGACGCTATTGATTAGTACCCGACGCTCATCATCGTTACGCGCGATCAGCGGCAACAGGCAGCCAACCCCCATATCAAACCCGTCGGTGACCATAAATGCCACCAGGATGATGCCAATCAGCAGCCACCAGATGAGCCGTAACGTTTCATAATCCAACATGATTATCTCCTTTATCCCTGTTGTTGCGCTGGTTGTTGGTTATGCATTGCATCCGGGCCAAGGCGCGCGTATTTCTGCATCAGGTAGACTTCGGCAATTAAAAACAAGGTGTAAAGCGTGAGAATTAGCCCCATGGAGAAGGCCAGTTGGCCTGCGCTTAACGCGGAGTGGGCGTACCAGGTCGGCAAAATATCCTGAATCGCCCACGGCTGGCGGCCAAACTCCGTCATAAACCAGCCGGCTTCAATGGCAATCCACGGTAGCGGCAGGCTCCACAGCGTCATGTGCAGTACCCAGCGATGCTGGTCGATACGCCAGCGTAAGGTCTGTATCAGGGCAATCGCCATCACCAGCAGCAGAAGTGAACCGCATGCAATCATGATGCGAAAACTCCAGAATACCGGTGCTACTTGCGGGATCGCACCGCGTTGTGCGGCCTGATATTGCTCCGGAGTGACATGGTTCATATCAGGCGCGTAGTTCGCCAGCAGGATGCCGTAACCCAGATCTTTCTCCACAGCGTGAAAAGCGTTCAGCACCTGAGGCGTGCGGTTACCTTTGGCGATTTCCTGCATCAGCAGCCACGCTTCCCGACCTCGTTGCAGGCGGGGAAGAGCATCCTCCATCAGATTTTTCAGCCCCGGAACCGGCGTGTCTAAAGAGTGCGTGGCCAGGATGCCCAGCAGAGCCGGTATCTTCACAGCAAAGGCGTTACGTTCTTGCTCCTGCTGCGGCCAGGCGATGACATGAAAGGGCGCGGGTGCCGGTTCGGTTTGCCATTCGCCTTCCATTGCCGCCAGTTTTACCGGCTGGCGTTGGGCAACCTCATAGGCTGAGCTGTCACCCAGTTGTAGAGTGCCGAGGATAGCCAGCGTGCCAAAAACGGAACCCACCGCGAAGGAACGCCGGGCGAACTCGCGATTGCGACCGCGCAGCAAATACCAGGCGCTGATGGACATAACAAACATGGCGCCGGTGACATAACCGGACATCACGGTATGCACAAATTTCACCTGGCTGATGGGGTTAAAGACCAGCTCGCTAAAGCTGCTCATCTCCATACGTAGGGTATCAATATTAAAGTGAGCGCCGGTTGGATATTGCATCCAGCCGTTGGCGTTGAGGATCCACAGGGCCGAGATATTGGAACCAAACGCGACCAGCCAGGTGACCATCAGGTGTTGGTATTTGGTTAAGCGTTGCCAGCCGAAGAAGAACAGACCAACGAACGTGGATTCGAGGAAGAAGGCCAGCAGGGCTTCCATTGCCAGAGGCGCGCCAAAAATATCTCCCACATAGTTAGAATAGAGCGACCAGTTAGTACCGAACTGAAACTCCATGGTCAGGCCGGTTGCCACGCCGAGCGCAAAGTTAATCCCGAATAACTTGCCCCAGAAACGCGTCATGTCGCGGTAGACTGTTTTGCCGGTCACCACATAAATGGTTTCCATGATGGCCAGCATAAAAATTAGCCCCAGCGTCAGGGGAACAAACAGAAAATGGTACAGCGCGGTCAGCGCAAACTGCCAACGCGATAAGTCAATGACGTCCCACATGCGAACTCCATCAGGCATTAGAGAGTGAATAGATAAGGAAGAAAACGCCAGACCCGCAGCATAAAAGCATGCGGGCCGGGAGAGAGGGTCAGGCCGGTGGACCAGATGTCAGCCAGCCGCAGACTTCATCCAGACGCTGGAGCGAGTCGCGAAGATCTTCCGGCGCAGCCTGCACCAGTTCCGGTAATGGACAGATCTCATAACTTTCGAGCAGAAGCCCTTTCAGGGTATCCAGACAGCGCACATGCCAGACATGGCGCAGCGCCGTGGCGTCGATTTGGCTCTCGCCGTAGCCGATAGTGCGGATCTGGATGTGTCCTTCGCCACATAACCGAGCAAGAAACAGGCGATCCGCATCGCTAATTGGCAGTTGTGTGAGGTTAATGCTATGGGGTTGCAAGGCCGGATCGCGCACGTGCGCCAGCAGTTCCTGAGCTAGTGTCAGGCCATTCATTAGCCCGTCCACCGGCGGGGGCAACAGGCTGTCGTCCGGCAGTGTATTGAACGTTGCCGCCAGCCACAGTGCCCGCGGCGCGCTGCCTGCTTCCAGATGCTCCTCCCACTGCCCGTTGTCATTCTGACAACGCACCCGCCAGATACCGCAGAAAATCGACTCCTGGATCTCGCATGCTCTGCCGTCAGCATGCTGGATGCGCACTGAAACTTCGCCTTCGCCGAGTAGCGTATTCAAAAACGTGAGATCGTCTGCGTTGAGCGCGGATAAATCCCATCCCAGCACGTCCTGTTTGGCGGGAATGCGCCTCCTGAGCTGCTGGCGCACATCGGCTAACAATGCCATCACCGCCGGACTGTGCGGGCAGTTTTCCAGTGATGCCATGCTGGGGTCGCTGTTGACCTGGCAGGTGAGGGGTAAGGGATTCATGCTGAAGCTGTCATCGTCCGGCTGCGTTCCCGGCCCCAGCAGATGAAAAAAAGTGTCGCTCATCGTTCAGACTCCGGCGGCGTGCGTGGTTCAACTAAGGGGCGCATCAGGTTGAGCAGATCGGCCCACGGGTGGATGCCGCTGAGAATGCCGCTCAGTTCGCCGTGGATAAACACCAGTGTGGCCGGGAAGCGGAATACGCCAAAACGATCGCCAATCGCCTCGCTATGCTCGAGATCCGCCATGGCGATGTGCCAGTCAAACTGGGGAAACTCGCGGAGCAACTCGGCAATCATCACCGGATTATCGCTGACTTCCGGTGTACGGCGGGGATCGCTACTGAGTAACACCACACCGTCGCGAACGTGGGTTATCCAGTCATCCAGTTCGGGCGCGGTTAGCGGCTGCCAGCCTCGTGCCAGCATACGTTGCCATAGAGCAGGAAAAGGGTTGTCATTCAACATGTTGCTTATCTCTCCAGCGTTACGCGATACTGGCGAATATGCACGCCTTCATAGTTTTCCATCGACAGGCATTCATAGTTCAGGCAACGCGTTTCATCGTTGGTCTGTGGCACAATCCCCCACGCAGCCAGTTGCGTAAGTGCAGCCTGCTCCGCCGCCGGAAGCTGAGCACGCGCGATGTCGGTCAGGCTGCCGCCATAGTCGTCCAGCTGTACCGGTTGAAGTCCTACAAGGGCGATGTGCGAGGGCAGATGGCCGCGAATGTCCGCCAGCGCCAGCACTTCGGAGAAGCTGTTCTGATGCAGACTCATTTTTTTGGCGCTGAGGTAACTGGGGACTTTTTCACCGGCGTAGGTTTGCAGGGTGCCCGGCGCGAGACCGTAGTCGATGGCGTCCAGCAACAGCAGATGACTGGCCTGCTCAACGTAGCCCAGCAGATTCAGCCCCTGCGTGCCGCCGTCGACGATCTCAACGTATTCCGGCCAGTGATAATGGGCGTACAGGCGTTCGGCGACGCGAATGCCAAAGCCTTCGTCTGCCCACAGCAGGTTGCCTAGACCCATCACGATGACGTGTGGTTCGCTCATGACGCCTCCTTGTCGTGCTGACCTTTGGGAAATTTGTGGCTACGGTAGCCATTGACCATGGTGGAGATGACGGTATCGTCAGACATGATGTCCTCACGAATCGCCATATACACATGGCCTACGATGAAGGCGGCGATGAACCACATCCCCAACCGATGCCAGCTGTGGATATCGAGAGAGTTCCCACCGGTCCAGTAGAAAAACTCCGTCACATAGCGGAAAGGGGTAAAAATGGCGTACTGGCTATGTTCGCTGTATAAGGCAAAACCGGTGAGGATCATAAAAACGGAGAGCAGGAAATAACCGCACATTGCCGCCTGCGCGATGGGGTTATGGCCGATATCATCTCCCGGTTTTTTTTCCAGAAACAGATACCAGCGCACGACCGAAAACGCGCCTCGCCACCAGCTGCGCCGCCAGACCGGCACGATAAAAAGTTCTCGTGAATAGCGATTACCGACGAAGGCCCAGTAAATGCGCATCAGCAGGATCACCGTGAACACCATGGCGGCGGAGAAATGTATCAGCCGGATGTCGCCCATATAGAACAGATAAGTGGCCTCACCGCTGACCGACGGCAGCGGTCGGCCAATGAAGTATCCGGTCACCATCAACACCAACATGCAGCCGACCGTCAGCCAGTGCCACAAGCGCACAGGCGCTTCAAACACATAGTGGCTGATAGCGGTATCACGCGCCTCACCGACGCGTGGGGATGTTTTTCCAGTCATCGTTCCGTTCCTTAACGCTTAGCGAACCTGGACGGCGATAAGTTCGCTGCCGTCGTCGCCGAGTACGTGGGTTGAACATGCCAGGCAGGGATCGAAGCTGTGCAAGGTGCGCAGAATCTCCAGCGGTTGATCCGGTATCGCCATTTGGGTGCCCATCAGCGCCGCCTCGTAAGCACCAATTTGTCCCTTCGGATCGCGCGGGCTGGCATTCCAGGTGGTCGGCACCACACACTGATAGAGATTGATTTTCCCGTCGCGAATCGATGCCCAGTGACCTAACGCGCCGCGCGGTGCTTCGGTAAAACCGATCCCGCGGCACTGCTGCGGCCAGCTTTCAGGCTCCCATTTTTCGGTGTTTGCGGTCGCCAGATTGCCGTTTTTCAGGTTGGTCATTAGCTTGTCGAAGAAATATTGCAGTTTGCTCACGGCCCACTGGGCTTCGTGCGCGCGGCACAGAATACGCCCCAGCGTCGACTGCATACCCGAAAGCGACAGCTTGAGGGAAGACATCATGCGATCGACGGATTCAATCGTGGCGGCATCCCCTTTGTGATAGGCAATCAGCGTGCGCGCCAGTGGTCCAACTTCCATGGCGTGTCCGCGCCAGCGCGGGGCTTTAATCCACGAATAGCGTTCCTGTTCGTTGAGCTGTTTGATATCAATATCGCTGCCTTTGACATCGCCCGGGTTATACCAGGGTTCAGTAATCCCTTCGAACGGGTGACGACCTAATTGATCGTCCGGATAACGGTACCAGGCATGATCGACAAACTCCTGAATTTGTTGCTGATCGGCCAGATCCACTGGCAGCACGTTTTTAAAATCACCGTTAATCACCGCGCCGCCTGGCATCAACAGGCTCTTCGCGCTGAAGTCATTGGCGATATCCGGGAACGCGCCGTAGCTCAAGACGCACTTATCAGAAAGCCCGGTGCCAATCTGGCTCCAGGACTTATTGAACTGACCGATAGCCAGCGCGTCAGGCACCATGACGTTGTTGATGAAATCAGCGGTGCGGGTGATGATCGACTGCACCAGGTTCAGGCGTTCCATATCGACTGCCCCAACCGCGCCGCGCTGATCGATATTAATCGCGCACGGCATACCGCCGACAATCCAGTTAGGATGCGGGTTCTTACCGCCAAACACTGTATGGATTTTGATGATCTCGCGCTGAAAATCGAGAGCTTCCAGATAATGGGCAAAGCCCATCAGGTTAGCCTCAGGCGACAGTTTGTACTGCGGGTGACCCCAATAACCGTTGCGGAAAATCCCCAGTTGACCGCCGTCGACAAATTTCTTCAGGCGATTTTGGACGTCAAAAAAGTAACCAGGGGAGGACTTCGGCCAGGCAGAAAGGCTTTGCGCCAGCTGTGATGTGGCGCGCGGATCTGCTTTCAGGGCATTCAGCACGTCAATCCAATCCATTCCGGCTAACTGGTAAAAGTGCACCAGATGGTCGTGGCACCACAGCGTCGCCAGCATAATATTGCGAATGATGTTGGCGTTGTCGGGCACCTTGATGCCAATGGCATCTTCAATGGCATACACCGATGCCAGGGCATGTACGCCGGTGCATACTCCGCAAATACGTTCGACAAAGGCCCAGGCATCGCGAGGGTCGCGCCCCTGCAGAATGATCTCCAGTCCGCGGAACATGGTGCCGCAGGAAACCGCGTTGGTGATGATATTCTGCTCATCAATGTTCACTTCACAACGCATATGGCCTTCAATGCGGGTTATGGGGTCCACAACCAGGCGGCGACCCGCATTGTTTAACGTATATCCCTGGGTTTGATACGAGTTGCTCATGCCTGGTTATCCTCTTTGTCCGGCTGCGGTTGTTCGGCTTTAGTTAACTGCTGTTTGTGGCGGTTATGTTGATTGACGGCGCTGGCGACTGCGTGGACGCCGACACCAGCCGCCACTACGCCAAGCGCGGTGAGGCCCACGGTGTCAGCGGTAGAATGCGTTCCCATCTGTGGAATATCGACCACGCGGCTGTAGAACGAACCGCGATCCCAGAAGCCGTTCTCCGAACATCCCAGACAACCGTGGCCGGACTGGATGGGGAAGGAAACTCCGCCATTCCAGCGGGTGGTGGAACAGGCGTTATAGGTGGTTGGCCCCTTGCAGCCCATTTTGTACAGGCAATAGCCTTTGCGGGCAGCGTCATCGTCCCAACTTTCAACGAACTCCCCGGCGTCAAAGTGGGCGCGGCGGTAGCATTTGTCATGAATACGCTGACCATAAAACATCAGCGGACGCCCCAGATGATCGAGTTCCGGCAGCCTTCCAAAGGTCACCATGTAGGTAATGATGGCGCTCATGACGTCTGGAATCGGCGGGCAACCGGGCACTTTCACGATAGGCTTATCGGTAATCACTTTATCGATCGGTGTTGCCTGAGTTGGGTTAGGCCGGGCAGCCTGCACGCAGCCCCAGGAGGCGCAGGTGCCCCAGGCGATAATCGCGCTGGCACCGGCGGCGGCTCTTTTAAGCTTTTCAATAAACGGTCGCCCGCCACTAATGCAGAACATCCCTTGTTCTCCCAGCGGAGGATTACCTTCGACGGCCAGAATGTATCGGCCGTGGTAGCGGCTTAGAATGTCTTCAAAGACCTCTTCGGCCTGTGTTCCGGCGGCGGCCATCAGTGTGTCGTCGTAATCAAGGGAAATCAGAGAGAGGATGACGTCTTTGGCGAGTGGGTGAGAGGAGCGGATAAATGATTCGGTACAGCAGGTGCATTCCAGACCGTGGATCCAGACGACCGGGATCCGGGGTTTGTTTTCCAGCGCCCAGGCGATTCTGGGCGTCATTCCGGCTCCCAACCCTAGCGATGTTGCCGCGAGGCTACAATATTTAAGAAAACTGCGCCTGCTCACGCCCTTGCGGCGCATCGCCTGATAAAAGGTCTCCTCGTTATTCGTATTCATAACACGCGTTTCTTCCCCCGTTGAGTTCTGGCGCACGCCGCCAGCGATAATCTAAAAAAGCCTATCCGATTAGCGGGGAGAAACAATGCAAAGTGTGTGGTTATGTCCTATTGCGATATTTTCGTGCCTGTTATCTGTTTTTCGCTTATTCGGCAATAAAAAAACGCACAGGGGGGACCGCCCTGTGCGTCGGGTTTATCGCGGAAGAACTTAAACCCCAAGGCGATCACGTAAGCTGTAATAGGCCGCGCCCATGGCGGTAAACGGAATGCGCAGGCTGCGGCCTCCCGGGAACGGGTAATGCGGCAGTTTGGCGAAAGCGTCAAAACGCTCGGCATCCCCGCGCAGCAGTTCCGAAATCAGCCGTCCTGCCAGGTGGGTACAAGTCACGCCGTGGCCGCTGTAGCCCTGCATATAGTAAATGTTGGTATCAAGACGGCCGAACTGCGGCATGCGCGACAGCGTTAACAGGAAATTACCGGTCCAGCGGTAATCAATTTTTACCCCCTGCAATTGCGGGAAGGTCTTCAGCAGTTTCGGCATCACCAGACGCTCAATATCGTCCGGATCGCGAGCGCCGTAGACTACACCGCCGCCGTACAGCAGGCGGTTATCGCCGGTCAGACGGTAGTAATCCAGCAGGTAGTTACAATCTTCAACGCAGTAGTTTTTCGGGATCAGCGAGCGCGCCATCTCCGCCGACAGCGGTTCGGTGGTTAACACCTGCGTGCCACACGGCATGCTGCTTTTTGCCAGCGCAGGTTCCAGTTTGTCGCCGAGGTAGGCGTTGCCCGCGACAATCACAAAACGTGCCGTAACCTGACCTTTTTCGGTGCTGACCACTGCCGGGCTGGTGTGCTGAATACGGGTGACTGGCGACTGTTCGAAGACGCGCCCGCCGTTCAGACGAATGGCGTTAGCCTCGCCAATCGCCAGGTTTAGCGGATGAATATGACCACCGCTGTGGTCGAGTAGCGCGCCGACATAACGATCGCTGCTGACTTCGCGGCGAATTTCGCTGCTATCCAACAGTTCAAGTTGCGTATTGCCGTAGCGTTCCCAGTTCGATTTCTGCTCCTCCAGCGTTTCCATCTGTTTGTGGTTCAGGGCCACAAACAGCCCGCCAGGACGATAGTCGCAGTCGATCTGATAACGTTTGATACGTTCGCGAATGATATTGCCGCCTTCAAACATCATACTGCCAAGCATTTTAGCGGCGTCCGGGCCGTAGGTGCGTTCAATGACGTCGATATCGCGACTGTAGGAGTTCACCAACTGACCACCGTTGCGCCCGCTGGCTCCGAAGCCAATTCGTGCGGATTCCAGTAGCACCACGTCGTAACCCATCTCTGATAAATGCAGGGCGGAGGAGAGTCCGGTATAACCACCGCCCACGACGCAAACATCACAGCTTACCGATTCGCTAAGGGTCGGGAACGGTTCGTATTGATTGGCGCTTGCGGCGTAATAACTGCTGGTATGTTCAGTCATGATTAAGACTCCAGGGAGATCCAGATGGTTTTTAATTCGCTAAATTTTTCCAGCGCATGCAGGGATTTATCGCGTCCGTTACCGCTTTGCTTATAGCCGCCGAATGGCACGGTCATATCACCGTCGTTGTAGTTATTCACGAAGACCGAACCGGCCTTCAGGCGGCGACTCATGCGGTGCGCGCGCGACAAATCGCGGGTCCAGACCGCGGCGCCCAGACCGTAGTCGCTGTCGTTGGCCAGCGCCAGAGCTTCGGCTTCACTGCTAAAACGGGTGATGACCAGTACTGGCCCGAAAATCTCATCGCGGCTGACGTGGGCTTGCGGCGCGGTGTCGACAAAAATAGTCGGGCCGATGGCCGCCGGGTGTACGTGGCTGCGGCCATCCAGCGCCAGCGTGCCTTGCGCTTCACCGTCGCGAATAAAACTGTGTACGGTGTCGGCATGCGTGTTGTCGATAAGCGTGCCCATCGTGGTTTCCGGATCCAGCGGGTTGCCCGGCTGCCAGTTTTTCGCCTGCTCTTTTAAAAGCGCGATAAACTCGTCGGCAATACTTTCTTCCAGCAGCAGACGCGTACCGGCGATACAAACCTGGCCCTGATTATAGAAAATACCTGCCGCTGCATTAGCGGCGGCTTTCGGCAGATCCGGGCAGTCGGCAAATACGATGTTGGCACTTTTACCGCCGGCCTCCAGCCAGACGCGTTTCATGTTGCTGTCGCCAGCATCTTTGAGCAGTTGCTTGCCGGTGCGGGTCGAGCCGGTAAACGTGATCACATCAACATCCGGATGCAGCGACAGTGCCTGGCCCGCCTCGTGACCGTACCCGCTCACAACGCTGAGCACGCCATCGGGCAAACCTGCTTTTTTAGCCAGTGCGGCCAGGCGAATCGCGGTCAGCGGTGATTTTTCGGAAGGCTTGAGGATCACGCTGTTACCCGCAGCCAGAGCCGGGCCGAGTTTCCAGCAGGCCAGCAGCAGGGGAAAATTCCACGGCACGATGGCCGCAATCACGCCCACCGGTTCGCGGACAATCAGCGCTAAATCGTTCACCGAGGTAGTGGCAACTTCACCATAGACTTTATCTATCGCCTCGGCGTACCAACGGATGGCGCGTGCCGCGCCGGGAATATCATCACGCAGGCTATGGCGAATCGGTTTACCGGTGTCGAGCGTTTCCAGTAGCGCCAGCTCCTCGTGATGCTGCTCCATTAAATCGGCGAGTTTGTGCAGCACCGCTTTGCGCTCTGCGGGTGATGCCTGCGACCAGTCCCCGCGTTCAAACACGGTGCGGGCTGCGGTGACTGCGCGGTCAACATCCGCTTTTTTGCCGCGGGCGACTTTGGCGAGCGGGCGTTGTCCTGCCGGATCCTGGGTAATAAAGGTTTCGTTATCGGTGGCGGCACAATATTCGCCGTTAATAAATAAACGGGTTTCCGGTGAATAATGGCTGGCTTTTTCACGCCAATATTTAAGATTCTGAAAGTTCATAGCTACTCCTTTTATATCAATAAGATAAAGTTCGTTGCTGATCTTTTTCAGGCAAAATCAGGCTGCACGATGCCCCAGGGATGTACCCTGTTAATGCGCGTTATTTAAGAAGGCCTGAGAAACTCAGGCCGCTACTGATTAGAACGTGGTGGGTGTGTGGGCACTGATGATGCGGCAGATCCCCGCCGAAGTGTTGCTGAAGCTGTGTGGTATGCCGGTGTTAATGGCATAGCTTTGCCCTGCAACAAGAGGATACGTTTGACCGTTGATGGTCAGTATCACTTCACCTTCCAGTATTGTGCCAATCTCTTCACCCTGATGTTTAATTCTCTCCCCGGTTGTCGTGCCTGGCTGATAGGTTTCAAACATCATTGCCAGTGTACGATTCGGATTTCCGTTGTGTACCAGCTTCATGGATACTCCCTGACTCCCGATCTCAATCAAATCATCCTGATTGATAACCACCTGCGGTTCGTCAGGCTTTTCCGGTTCCGCGAAGAACTCGGAGAGCGACAGCCCATATACTTTCAATAGCTTTTGCAGCGTACTGATGGCAGGACTGACTTTATCCTGCTCTATGGTGCTGATGGCGCTATGCGTTAACCCAGACAGTTCGGCGGCACGACGCTGCGAAAGACCCAATTGCTGGCGGATCTCTGACAAACGTTTACCCGGCGCCAGGCCGTCATCGCTCATAATTGCATTTCCTTAACTGTAGTGGTCAGAGTCGCTGTTTTTCAGCGAGGTGGTTCTGACAAGCGGTGATAAAACCTTCAAGTAACAAACGCGACAGGGCGTATTCGCTACTGTTCCATTCCGGGTGCCACTGCACGCCGAGCGCGAAAGGATGGTCATGGACGCTGGCCGCTTCCACTAATCCATCCTGCGAGCGTGCTTCCACGCGCAGCTGCGGGCCAAGGGTTTTTGCGCCCTGACCATGCAAGGAGTTAACCCAAAACGTGCTGCAACCTGGTATTAACTGAGATAGCAATCCTCCCTGTTGAACCTGGACTTCATGAGATGGCGCATATTGCTGCTCCACCGGGAGTTCCGCATCTTCACGATGTTCCAGGAACTGTGAGTGATCGCACAGGCGACGATACAGAGTCCCGCCAGTGGCGACAACTAATTCCTGTAAGCCCCGGCAGATGGCGAAAATGGGAATGCGCCTTTCGAGCCCGGCGGTAATTAGCGCCATGCTCAGAAGATCACGCCCGGGATCGGCGTCAGACTCATCGCCATTTTCACCATAGAGGTGCGGCTGCACATTGCTTGGGCTTCCTGGCAGGAAGATACCATCCAGTTTCGGTAACAGCGCGTTCAGCAATTCGGGTTCCGCGAGCGCATGGGACAGCGCTATCGGTAATCCACCGGCATTTAATACCGCATTCAGGTACTTTTCTTGCAGAGTCTGGGTCTCATGACCCTTAAGCCTGTTCCTACACATCACTACACCAATAACTGGCTTGTCAAATATATTGCCCATGATCGACCTCACGTTTTGGAATAAATTATTGCCAAACGGTTCCTTGTTGTGCAATTCCGTTCATTATTTTCTCAATCTAGCAGCGGAATAACCTTCTAGCAAACTTAATTTAACATTTGACAAACAATTTGTTTGCATCCAGAGTCGAATGGTGGACATTATATTTAACAGTCAAATCACAGAGCAGCTTACCAGGCCAACGGCGGTGAATCATGGAAACCAATATCGTAGAAGTTGAGAATTTTGTTCAGCATTCTGAAGAGAGACGAAGTAGCGCGTTTGCGCGCGAAGTTAAGCAGTATCTGGAACGCTATCCTAATACGCAGTATGTGGATGTGCTGTTAACCGACCTTAATGGTTGTTTTCGCGGTAAGCGCCTTCCGGTTGCTGGATTGCATAAGTTAGAGAAAGGCTGCTATTTCCCGGCATCTGTTTTCGCGATGGATATTCTTGGCAATGTGGTCGAAGAGGCGGGATTAGGCCAGGAGCTTGGCGAACCGGATCGGACTTGTGTACCGGTGGCAGGCACGTTAACCCCTTCGGCCGCCGATCCTGAATTTATTGCACAGATGATGCTGACGATGCTGGATGAAGATGGCGCTCCCTTTGACGTTGAGCCGCGGAACGTACTGAACCGACTCTGGCAGAAACTTCGCCAGCGCGGTCTGTTCCCCGTCGTAGCGGTAGAGCTGGAGTTCTATTTACTCGATCGTAAGCGCGATCCCGAAGGTTATCTGCAGCCGCCGTGCGCGCCGGGTACGGACGATCGCAATACCCAAAGTCAGGTTTACTCGGTTGATAACCTGAACCATTTTGCTGATGTGTTAAACGATATCGATGAACTGGCCCGTTTACAGCTGATCCCGGCTGACGGCGCAGTGGCTGAAGCCTCCCCTGGGCAGTTTGAAATCAACCTCTACCATACCGATAACGTGCTCGACGCCTGCGATGACGCGCTGGCGTTGAAACGTCTGGTACGGCTGGTGGCGGAGAAACATAAGATGCATGCCACGTTTATGGCAAAGCCTTATGAGGAGCATGCCGGTAGCGGGATGCATATCCACATCAGCGTCATGAATAACAAAGGCGAGAACGTGCTGGCCGATGCGAATGGCGATGATTCCATGTTACTTAAGCGTGCGCTTGCCGGGATGATTGATCTGATGCCCGCATCAATGGCGCTGCTGGCGCCGAATGTGAACTCCTATCGCCGCTTCCAGCCGGGTATGTATGTGCCGACTCAGGCTTCCTGGGGGCATAACAACCGTACGGTGGCGCTGCGTATTCCCTGCGGCGATCGTGATAACCATCGGGTTGAATATCGCGTGGCAGGGGCGGATGCCAACCCGTATCTGGTGATGTCGACCATCCTGGCGGGGATCCTTCACGGTCTGGATAACGATCTGCCGCTGCAGGAAGAGGTGGAAGGCAACGGACTGGAGCAGGAAGGGCTACCGTTTCCTATCCGCCAGAGCGATGCGCTGTGGGAGTTTATGCAAAACGACAGTCTGCGTGAATTATTGGGTGAGCGTTTTAGCCACGTGTATCACGCCTGTAAAAACGATGAATTAATCCAGTTTGAACGTCTTATCACCGACACTGAAATTGAGTGGATGTTGAAAAACGCCTGACAGTCGTACAGGTCATTTAAAAAGAAGTCGCATCATGCGGGCTGAGCGGAGCCAGCCCGTCAAAATTGCAGGAATACCTGCCATTTCCCGGATGTCGCGTAATGGAGCGCGGGCGACAACGGGTCTTCAGATAACCGACAGAGTTTGTGACGAGGAAATGTGATGATGCCAATGTTTAAAAACCAGCCCCGCGTGAGCATCCATGGCTCCCGCAGTAAGTACGGACCGCATCTGTGCCGTGCAACATTGACGCCTTTCTTATGGCTTTCTACCCCGATACGACCCAGGTCTGCTGTTCCCACATTTCGAACGCAGATCTGGGCTCGTCGCGGGGAGGAAAGCTATGTCGACTAATTCTTCTGTGGATCTTGCAGCCCAGCCGGGCAAAGCACAGCTGCGTAAATCTCTCAAGCTGTGGCAGGTAGTGGTGATGGGGCTGGCCTATCTCACGCCGATGACGGTGTTTGACACCTTTGGCATTGTTTCGGGTATCAGCAATGGCCATGTTCCAGCCTCCTACCTGCTGGCCCTGGCGGGCGTACTGTTTACCGCCATCAGTTACGGAAAGCTGGTGCGCCAGTTTCCGCAGGCCGGTTCGGCCTATACCTATGCGCAAAAAGCGATTAATCCGCATGTGGGGTTTATGGTCGGCTGGTCTTCACTGCTTGACTACCTTTTCCTGCCGATGATTAACGTACTATTGGCGAAAATTTACCTTTCCGCGCTATTCCCGGGGGTTGCGCCATGGATTTGGGTGGTGCTGTTCGTGGCGATCCTTACCGCGGCCAATTTGAAAAGCGTTAACCTGGTGGCGAACTTCAATGCCCTGTTTGTCCTGGTGCAGGTGGCGATCATCGTGGTGTTTATTTTCCTCGTGGTGCAGGGGCTGCACAAAGGCGAAGGGGTCGGGACCGTCTGGTCGTTGCAACCGTTTATCAGTCAGAATGCGCATTTGATTCCGATTATCACCGGGGCGACCATTGTCTGCTTCTCGTTTCTCGGCTTTGATGCGGTAACGACCCTCTCTGAAGAGACGCCAGATGCTGCGCGCACCATTCCAAAAGCCATTTTTCTTACCGCGCTGTACGGTGGACTGATCTTCATTGCCGCCTCGTTCTTTATGCAACTGTTCTTCCCGGACATTAGCCGATTCAAAGACCCGGATGCGGCGCTGCCGGAGATTGCGCTGTACGTCGGCGGCAAGTTGTTCCAGTCTATTTTTCTGTGCACCACCTTTGTGAATACGCTGGCGTCAGGTCTGGCGTCGCATGCCAGCGTTTCTCGCCTGCTGTATGTGATGGGCCGCGATAACGTCTTCCCGGAGAAGTACTTTGGTTATGTCCATCCCAAATGGCGTACTCCCGCGTTGAACGTCATCATGGTCGGGATTGTGGCGCTGTCGGCCCTGTTTTTTGATCTGGTGACCGCTACGGCGCTGATTAACTTTGGCGCGCTGGTGGCCTTTACCTTCGTTAATCTGTCCGTGTTTAACCACTTCTGGCGTCGTGAAGGACGTAAGCATACCTGGCAGGAAAAGTTGCACTATCTGGTATTGCCAATGGTCGGTGCCGCCACGGTAGCCGTACTGTGGGTGAATCTGGAAGTGACATCGCTGACGCTGGGACTGGTATGGGCCGGCGTCGGGCTGGTGTATCTCGCGTACCTGACCGGACGCTTTCGTAAACCGCCTCCGCAGTTTGACGCCGCGAAATCTGAGCGCGCCTGGGAGTGATGGAAACGGAATCGATCGACGTGTTTGGTTGAGTTGGGTTAAAAATGAAATACGGTATGTCGCGGCAAACGGTCGCGGCATACCTGATTTAAATGATGTACCACTTGCTTTAGGGAATAAAAAAACCGGCACGGGAGCCGGTAAGTGGAACAATGTAGAAATATAATTATTATTATAATTCAGCCAACTCAATAGGAACGGGTTTCCCTATATGGTATCCCTGTAACCAACCAATACCCATCGTAATTAGCATCTTTTCAATTTCCTCATTTTCAACAAACTCAGCTACTACTTCCATGTTTTTGAGTTTTGCTACTTCGCAGAAGGATCTGACGGCGCATCGACTAAATTCATCGGTCAGTATATTACGGATGAAGGAGCCATCAATTTTCAGAATATCTGCGTCTAATGTTCTGAGTCGTGAATAGCTTGACGCCCCTGTGCCAAAATCATCAATAGCAATTTTAGAACCGGCTTTACGTAATGCTCTCAGAACATCAGTGACATTAGCGTTGTCAATGATATCTGATTCAATGACTTCAAAAATTATACGTTTAGGTGCGATGGAATATTTTCTAAACAATGTGAAAACATTATCAAGAAAATCAATTTTATTAAGCGAGTCAGGTGTCAGATTAATGGAGAAATGACTGTTCGGGTCAGATTTCTGCCGTGACTGTATAAAACGAAATGTTTGCTCAATAACAGTGATATCCAGTGCAGGAAGTAATCCTGCCTCGCGAGCAACCGGTAGGATGGTGTCTGGAAAGATTAACTTACCATCAACCATTTTTATCCGAATAAGTATCTCGTGATAACGTGTCAGTCCCGTAGTTGAAACGATAGGCTGAACAACCAGCATCGTTGATACGATGGGTTGAGCCATAAGCTCAAACGATTTTCTGTCAATTGCTTTTTGCAACATATGACGAATGACAGCCTGACTGACAATTTTATCACCTGGCACCTGCGGGCTGAGTAACAACGGTTGCCCCTGCATTAACGAGATGTAGCTTTGGGTATTAAGATGTTTAATTGCTTGTGATAAATTTTTAATCAGGTTTTTCTCGGTGGTATATGCCACACCACAAGATAGTCCCAATTGGTAATCCTTCCAGATAAAACGAAAAGAGTTTAGGTCTTTGTAAAGAGCAGGAATGTCAGGGACAGTATTAAGGCGAAGAATTATTCCATGACCTGGTGCGTAATAAATGTTACCTGTATCCTTAATCAATTTACGTACATATGCGCTTAGTGCTTTTACAAATTCAAAACGGAATTCTATTCCATGAGTTTGCTCCAGCGTATTCAACTCTGTACAACGGATGTAACACAAGCACTCTGTTGCGTGTTTACGGATGTCCATTTGCAGGGCCTGAAAGTTAGGCAGTCCGGTATTAGGCTCTGATCTAAAAAGTTGTTTGAGGCGGCGGAGATATTTTCGGTTACGGACCACAAGTACACCGGTAACAACAATCGTAAGAGAAAAGACAAACACTATCGTGGAGGAAATCACGAGACTATGTAAATAATTATTATAGTTATCCGGCGAAATATAACTGTTTATATAATATCCCAACAGGATGAGCATTGTTACCCATACAGGGGATATAAAAGCATGGCCAATGCAGATCACTCCCCACAGCATTACTGGAAGTAACCACAGTAATGAATAGTCTGTAAATATAAGAATATCTTCTCTGATGACGATCAAAGCGGACATAATGCAGAGTAACAGCACCAGCCATAATACTTGATACAGAATAGGAGGGCCGGATTTTATCAGCGTCTTCACTTGTCTGATGTATAAAATGCACCATGCAGGGTTTTGAACGCTTCTAAGCAACAGATAACAAAAAGGGATGCCAGTCAGGCAAGAGTTCATCAACCACTGTAAGTTAATTAGTGTTTGTAGTGTAAAAAGGTTTGTGATCGGTACAGAGGCAGTGTTCGACTGGAGCCAGTGATCAATCGAGATGAATAGTAAGGCGTTGCAACACACGAGCCAGACAATACGCAGGGTTGTAAGCTGGCTACGACCAAAGCTAACCGCGCCTTGTTTACCTGTCGAGAAAAAGTAGAGTGTCTGGCTAATGAGAGCAGCCAGTAGCTGAGCCGTTAGCGTGAATACCGAAGATAAAGAGTAAGAGTAAAGGGCATACAAGAAAAAGGCACCCAAAATTGGCAGCGCCTTTTGCCGGTATAAAACCAGCAGTGCAGAAATAAGAGGTAAAGTGAGATCGTAAAAATGCAGGGTTATACCCGCAACATCCTCTTGCTTACTGAGATGACCAGCGATCAGCTGTAATGCAAAAAACGCGATGCCTACACAAAAATAGTCTCTAAATGTATTAATAAAATTTATATTTTCAGTTTTTCTTAGCAATATCATCATTCGCAATTCTCAGTGAGTTATCACCGTTCTCGATTTAAGTCATCTACTTAAAACAGGTTAGACTGGAGGTTTGAAATGTGTATTTTTGGATTTTTTCGCTAATTGAAAACCATTCTAAAATATGTTATGTAAATTTTTTAAAGGTAACCCTCGATAATTTCCGTGTGTTTCACAACGCAGGGAAGAACAATCTTTATGGCTGTGCTGATAATAAAAATTCCGTCAGTAGCCATTATTTAAGACAGAATAGACGATCGATAAAAACGATCAATATAAATCTTTTGATAGATTTTATCGATAGGTTTGGCAGATCATAAATACCACGAAAGATCGATAAAAGCTATTAAAATGTTATTTTTTAATGGTGTTTATTTCATAAATGTTAATTGAGCACTTTGTTTATTAAAAATTAACCTATGCAGGCATCCTTCTAAAGGAATTATTATGATATTGGCAGGAAAGTGAGTTTCCCCACCTTCCCACAATACACTCAATTGTTAATCATTAACGAGGTTGCTGCTGTGTCGCGCAGTGAATGCCGCCGCCGCCAGCCGCAATGCCATCAATATTCAGTTGTATAATTTCACGATCGATAAACAGCTCCTGCAAAATAGCATGGGTATTACGATCGGTGCGCTTATCGCCAAATTGTGGTGCAATGACGGCATCATTACACAGATAAAAATTGATATACCCTGCGGCAAAATCATCACTCGCATAAGTCTGGCGGATGGTAGAAGGTCCTTCCAGCGTGACGACCTTCAACCGTCGGCCTTTGGCATCCGTGGCGGCTCGTAATATGTCCAGATGACGTCGGGTGATCGCGTAATCAAAGGACGACGGATCCTGCTCAAGACCTGTCACCACCGTACCCGGATGCGTGAACCTGGCATAAAAATCTGTATGGCCGTCGGTAATATCCTTGCCGGCAATACCCGGCAACCAGATGATTTTCTCCAGACCTAGCAGTCGCTTAAGTTCTTCTTCGCATTCGGCTTTGCTGACGCCGGGATTACGGTTGGAGTTAAGCACGCAGCTCTCGGTAATAATCGCCGTGCCTTCGCCGTCTACCTCAATACCGCCACCTTCCAGAGTCAGCGCCGAGCGGATGAACTCGGTATGAACGTAATCAGTAACGAATTCAGCCACATCGGCATCACGTTCGTGCTCTTGCTTATTGCCCCAGCCGTTAAAATTAAATCCCACACCGCCGAGCGCACCGCTGGCGCTTTTCACAAACACCGGCCCGGTGTCGCGGATCCACAGATCGTCTATCGGGTGAACCAGAAGATTGACCGACGGTCCGCACAGACGCGCGGCGAGTTCGCCGTCTTCTTCGCGTACCAACATATTTACGGGTTCAAATGCGGCGATGGTTTTAGCAACTAGCGCCAGGTTTTCCTGCACCACTGGTAGCAGATGAGGCTCCCAGATCTCCGCACTGGCACCAAACGCCATCCAGGTTGCCGCATGCGGTGCGCCTTCATCCGGCATTTGCCAGCGGCGGTCCTCTGTTGCGCGGGCAAATTGGCTAAAACTGATGCCTGTCATACCGGCGAGTAGCATACTCGTTGAAGTCACCAGACCTTGCCAGACGAACGAACGTCTTGTCATCATAGGATTAACCTTTGCGTATATTTATCTGATATTGGATGAATAAAATAATAATAGATAATTAATGTTCTGCGTATTTTAAATATTGAATAACAAATGAATTGATTGCGGATAAGTTTCATGCGGAATATATCACAGGAGATATTCGTTGCAATCTCTTCGTTTTATATTATGAGTGAAATTGACTACTATTAAAATTTCTCAACTCTATATTTATATATAATTTATATTTATCAGCATGAACATGTGTCACACCGTTGGCTCTGAAGCCCCGTCTGACGGGCCTTGCCGCGGATTGTGATCTGGCCGATTGTTCTGTTGTATTTATTAATGCCATGAACCGTGTGGACTATAGTAAAGATGGCCGTTATTTCTCATCATTAATAACCGTGAGTGGGGGATGTGAATGAAGAAGATACTGATGCTGGTCGGAGATTATGTCGAAGATTATGAAACAATGGTGCCTTTTCAGGCTTTGCAAATGCTTGGGCATCGTGTGGATGCCGTCTGTCCGGAGAAAAGTCAGGGTGACTACGTTCAAACCGCCATTCACGATTTTGATGGGGCGCAGACATACAGTGAAAAGCCGGGGCATCGTTTTACGTTGAATGCGAATTTTGCCGAGGCGCGGGCCGCCGATTACGACGCTCTGTTGATCCCCGGCGGGCGTGCTCCGGAATATCTTCGACTGAATCCAGATGTCATTAAGCTGGTGCAAGATTTCAACACTGCCGATAAGCCTATCGCTGCGGTTTGTCATGGGCCCCAACTATTAGCGGCGGCGGGAGTGTTAGAAAACCGGACCTGTAGCGCTTATCCGGCCTGTGCGCCTGAGGTCCGTCTGAGCGGTGGACATTATGCCGATATTGGCATTGATCAGGCCCACGTTGATGGCAATCTGGTGACGGCACCAGCATGGCCCGCGCATCCGCAATGGTTAGCTAAATTTGTTGAAGTATTAATGAAGTAAGCGACGATGAGATGAAAAAGTCGGTATAACCAGCCTGGCTATACCGACAGGATATATTACCTCTGCATGAGTGCGAACACGCCCCACCCGATATATTCCCGGGTGAAGGTAACGTGGCGTGCTGGTGAACTTCTCAGTTGCTCTCTGACTTCGACGGCAAACTCATCGTCCGGATTTGCCTTCAGCCACCGGCGCATCGTCAACCATTTTGCCGCCTCGTATCTGTCCCAACCCTCCTGGTCCGCCAGTACCATTTCAACCACGTCATAACCGAGCTGGTCGAAAGACGAAATGCGTTCTGGCAGAGAGAGAAAATCAGTCACTGAAGTCGCGCCGCAAGACTTAGCGATCTCCTCCGTTGCGGGTATCTGGCGCCAGTACGGTTCGCCGATGAGCAGCATCCCGCCTGATTTGAGACTTTGTTCCAGCTGTTTGACCGTTCCGGCAACGCCGCCGGCAATCCAGGTTGCACCAATGCAGGCGGCAATATCGAATTTTTCTTCGGCGATATAACCTGTTGCATCGGCATGAATAAAACGCACGTGCTCAGCGACGCCCAATTCACTTGCCCGCAGGGTGGCTTGCTCGCTGAATAACTGGCTCATATCGATACCAACGCCGGAAATTCCATGATCGCGTGCCCAGGTGCACAACATCTCGCCAGAGCCGCTGCCGAGATCCAGGATGCGGGTTCCTGGGGCCATCCGTAAAACCTGACCTAACGTTGCATATTTCTGCGCGGTGAATGGATTATGAATGCGATGTGCGCTTTCGCTGATTGTAAAAATCTTCGGGATATCCATCTCTCTCTCCTTAGCGATTATCCAGTTGGGCGCGAACGTTGTTCAGCCCAGTGGTATTGATGCGGTAGGGCTGACCATTGACGGATTTGATCAGTTTTTTCGTTCTGAGCTTTTTGAATACATCGAGCGTGCAGTCGCAGAGCAGTAACCCTTCGCGGCTATAGCATTCGACGGAAGTGACACGACCTGATGCATCACGGACGTGAGCAATACGGCCACCTTTGGCGAGTACGTGTAAGGTACGTTGTTCCTGACGGGATAAATTCATACTGGAAAACCTGTTTAATCATCATGTGCAAAACGTGCAAACACACAGTGGTGTCCGCATTCGATTTCGGCGCATTGATAACCAGTCCGGCCTGAAAAGGTCGGTAAGCTGATTATCTGATGATTACATTCTCCAGCATCAAAGCCTCGGGTTGAGTTGATAGATATTTACCTGCTGAATCATACCAGCCTGGACGAGTAGGGGAATCGTCCTGTCGGGAAAATGTGATCTATGACGAAAAATTGCGTTTAGCTTATTTTATAATTTTTTAACTCTCAGCTAGCTGAGCGGTGTATGAATGTATTAAATTTATTGAATTTTCAGACATCGTCAGTAGCGGTATTGGTCGTAATGATGTGTAGTTGGTCTCACTTGCGTCACACTATAGATTAGTGATATTTAATCTTTTCTTATCTTAATTTTGTTTTATTTGATAAACAGGTCTTTATTATAAAAAGAATTTTTAATGGTGTTTGTGTTTAATTCTATTTAGGAATTTTCTTAACGTCATGAAGTGTGTATACTCAATCCTGCAAGAAGCTCTTCTGTTATCATCAAAACTATAAAAATGTCCTTAACACCCGTATTACCTCTGCCCTGTATCTCTTCTCAGGGGAGAGGTTTTTTTTCTGTATATTATTTTGATAGCCATCATAAATAGATAATTTAATATTATTGTTCTTGTTGCTTTACATTAGTGATGACGACAGATTTTTTTCTCTGAATCATACGTTACTATTGAAATAGTATCGCTATGAATCTATTTTATAGTGAATAGTGTAATTTTATATTTATTTATAGCGGTATTATATAATTTTTCTTATAACTGCCTGTTTTTCAGCGTTATGTTAATTCTCGCTTTTGAAATAATTGTGATTTTGTTCACGGATTTTAGTGCGTTAAGTGGCTATTTGTAGAGAGGTGCAAACGGTTGCATTTTGCTGTTACAGCATTCGTTCATTAAAAAATATAGCGATGGTATATCTTGTGTTGGTATCGGGTGCAAGAATCTAAATGATTTTTATTATCTCTTAGATATACGAATACCGTTTATGACTTCTGTTAGCTTAACACCATGGAAAATGCAGTAAAAACAGACAGGGAATATGATTTTATCAATCAGAACGGAGCTTTTAACCACTGGCATAATTACTGGCTTTTTATCTTCCTTTTTATAAATCGTTGTCGTAATGCCCATAAAGTCAGCATTCTGGGATGAGTGCTGATTTTATTTTGTTCTCAGATTATTCAACCCACGCTGTATGCAGGTCTTCTCTTGCAGTACCTCGTAAATGATACATTAAAGGATCTCCTGGAATGGATATTGTTGAACGCTTTATTAACTACACGAAAATCAATACCACGACCTCAAGGGAAAATGGTGCTAATGGGATAATGCCTTCTTCACCTGGTCAAATGGAACTGGCAAAACTGCTGGCAGTAGAACTTGAAGCATTAGGAATGGAAAACATTGAGGTCAGGGATACCGCTATTGTGACAGCGACATTACCTGCAAATACGGACGACGCGATCCCTGTCGTTTCCTTTTTTGGTCATCTCGATACCAGTGCGGAACAGACTGCGGACACAAAAGCACAACGTCTTCACTACAGCGGTGGGGATTTGTGTCTGAACCAGGAGCTAAAAATTTATCTGCGCGAAAGTGAATTTCCAGAACTGAAAAATTATATCGGTGATGACCTGCTGGTGACGGATGGTACCAGTCTGTTGGGGGCAGATGATAAAGCCGCCATCGCCGCGATTATGAATGCCCTGGAGTACCTTGTCGCACATCCGGAGATTAAGCATGGGCCGGTGAAGGTCGGTTTTGTTCCTGATGAAGAGCAGGGATTACGAGGTGCAAAAGCATTTGATGTTGCGGCGTTTGGGGCTGATTTTGGCTATACCCTGGACTGCTGCGGCATTGGAGAATTTGTCTATGAGAACTGGAACGCGGGTGATGCGGAAATCATCTTTACCGGCCAGTCCGCACACCCTATGTCGGCCAAAGGTAAGCTGAAGAACTCTCTGCTGATGGCGCATAAGTTTATTGCGATGCTGCCCGGAGGAGAGGCGCCTGAGTATACGGAAGGACGCGAAGGGTATTACTGGGTAAAACAACTTCAGGGTAACAGTGCCCGTACGGTACTTAAGCTGGATATCCGGGATTTTACCGAAGAGGGGTATAAGGCGCGTATGGCATATATCCGCCAGCTGGCCGTCAGCACCTGCGCGCTGTGGGGAGAAAACAGCGTGGTCTGCCATTTAACCGATCGCTATGCCAATGTGTTCAATAGCTTGCAGGGCGATGCTCACTACCCGATTGATATTGCGTTACGCGCGTATCAGAAGTGTGGCATTACCCCGCAACCTGTCGCCATGCGTGGTGGATATGATGGCGCAGTGTTATCGCAGAAAGGACTACCTTGCCCGAATATTTTTACCGGTGCCCATAACTTTCATTCGATTTATGAATACCTGCCGGTGCGTTCACTGCGGGCCGCCAGCGATGTCGTGGTAGCGGTCATTGAGGAAACCTTTGCTGAGTTCGCGCAGGGGAGAGCTCAGTCATGATTCAGGTGTTAATTGCCCTACTGGTGATCGTGGTGGTCGCGCGTCTGATCCTGAAAGGTTATCGCGCTGAACCCGTGTTGTTCATTGCTGGCCTGGTGTTGATGATTTGTACGGCGTTAACCGGATGGGGTTCTGTATTACCGAAGGGGGTTGCCAGTACGGGGATTTCATTTCTCGATCCTTTCGAGGTGATGCGCGATCTCTTTAGTACGCGTGCCGCCGATCTCGGCCTGATGATCATGGCGCTCATGGGATTTGCGCATTACATGGATCATATCGGGGCAAATGAAGCGGTTGTGCGGGTTGTGACGAAACCTTTGCGCGCGCTGCGTTCGCCCTATGTGCTTCTATTTTTCTCCTATCTGCTCGCCAGCCTCCTGCAGTTGGCCATTCCATCCGCCACCGGGCTAGCCGTGTTGCTGATGGGGACGATGTTCCCCATTATGCTGGGGTTAGGGCTTTCTGCGGCCTCAGCCGCTGGGGTTATTGCCACCTCGCTTGGTGTGGCATATACCCCGACGGCCATCGATGCTATCAGGGGATCTAAAGCGGTCAATATGGATGTGGTGGAATACGTTGTTTACCACCAGGGACCCGCAGCGCTGGCAACCGTGCTGGTCGTCGGCGTCTGCCATTTCTTCTGGCAGCGGCATTGCGACCGTAAAGCGGGGACGCTTCCAAGAGAAATCGGTAGCGCTGAGGTGACTGACTCAGGAAAAGCCCCGGCTTTTTATGCGCTGCTCCCGATGCTTCCGATACTGATGGCGGTGGGATCATCGGAAATGTTTGTCAGTGGTATTAACCTGAATATTATCACCATTGTGCTCATTTCGATGGCTGTCTGTATGTTGATTGAATGGCTGCGGGTGCGTGATTTAAAGTCAGTATGCGAAGGATTCAGCCATTTCCTTAAAGGCATGGGCACCGCCTTTACCGGGGTAGTTGGGCTGCTGGTTGCGGCAGGTGTTTTTGCCCACGGGATTAAAGTTATTGGTGCCATTGATCAATTAATCCTGATGGCGGAGCACGTGGGATTACCCCCATTTGCTATGGCGGTGGTGTTTGCGCTGGTGACGCTGGCGGCAGCAATTATTATGGGATCGGGTAATGCGCCATTCCTTGCTTTCGTTGAGCTGATCCCGCAAATCGCGGCAAGTATGGGCGCTAACGCTGTTGCCATGATCCTGCCGATGCAGCAGGCATCACATATGGGGCGGGCAATTTCACCGGTTTCCGGCGTGGTGATTGCCGTTTCCAGTGGGGCGAAAATAACGCCATTTGATGTGGTTAAACGTACCGCCGTACCGCTGATTGTGGGCTTTGTAACTCATACCCTGATCATCGGTATTTTCTATTAACTTCGTTTGTAACAAGCAAACTTCCGGCCTGCTAAATGTCCGGTAGTTTGCTTTTTCTGATTACAGCTCTCATCACCGCAGATGATATTGATTACTGGTGATTATTATTAACTTTTATCTTTATCGCATTATTCTTATTGGACATTGTTGAGCTATTCTGGATTAATGATTAATAAGTATGATGTATTGTATTTGCACGTTTATTACATAGGAATAAGTTAACCTGGATCATATTTTGGCGATTTTAGTTGTAGTAATTTTTTAATAGAGTAATACAAGAATAACGTGGAATAACAATGACGATTTATTTGGGCAGGTTTAAGTGGTAAGGGATTCTGGAAGAGTTAGTACGTTACGACATCATTATCAGGATGATCTGGAAACATTTACCTGGAGTGCGTTAGTTGCAATTGGTATCGCAATAAAGGATCATAAGATCTACTCTAAAATGTCAGAGCATCTATTCATTATGCATTGGCTGGCTATTGCCAAAAAAAGAAAAATATTTTCGAAGAGTATTGTCAGTGAGCTTCAGTGGCTAATTGATGAGGGGAAGAAAAAAAGCATCAATGCACAACTTAAATTTAAAATAGAATATTTGTACGCCACGTCGAGTGGTGACGTGACAATGCAAAACGACTATTTTAAATTTACTCATACGATTGAAGTATTGAGAAATAATGGATGGGAGAGCTTTCTGCTCACTCCAGAGAAGTGGCAAGGACTTCATGAAAGTATTAAGGTCAGAAAAGGTGACTTTATCTTTATGGATGATGCCCGGCTTCAGGAGTGCTTTGGCGTGCAGGGCGAGATTGTCAAACCTTTCTGTATTCGAGTGTACGGCGATGTTGAGTTTGCAAAGTTAACGTTCATCAAACATAACCTGCCGGTTGAATTTGTGAAACACATTTCGAATGAGTTTCATTATTTCAATTTCCTTTCTGTTAAGTAATGCTTAACTGATATAGAGGAAAAATTTCTGTTTGTTCAAAGAGCAGTGATCTACTTGTGAAAGTATCGGATATATACCACGCGCAAAGGATAGCGAATGTTTACTCGAAAGTTAGTGATTACAACCGAATGGATAAGGTTGTCGGATACGTCAGACAATATGTCCATTTCTTTTCGGGGCGTTCTTGAGATCGGTGAAAGCACAGTTGTGCCAGATGACAATACACCTCTACTTCGTTTAGAAAATGACATGGCACCTATCGTCGTTGATGCGTTATCATGGGTGAGGGTGCCAGTTGAACGCCATGAAAATGTTATCGTCTATATTTTCTGAATCCGGGCTTATTAATCCATTAATAATATTAATGTCGATTTGTTCTTATTTTATCCTTCCCGGTGCAAGATGAGATGTCTGGCTGAACAATTTGTTGAGGATCACATCACGGGTGAGAGCATTTGTAGTGCGTGTACATTATAAATAATGCCAAACACCGCCACCGCGAGCAGAAAAAGAGAGGAGATAAAACCGCTGCATCTGGCAAAGCGCTCTGGTATCCAGCGTTTGAAAACCACGATGTAAAAAGACAACACCGTCACATCAAAAATAACCCACACCAGCGTTAGCGTCAGAATGCTGGTGGTGAAATCTTGCGTAATGGCAATGAACTGGGGGAAAAACGCTACGAAAAACAAAATGTCTTTTGGGTTGGCGACCCCGGTCAGAAATCCGTGGATAAGCCCGCTGTTATCGCGTTTTCGCGCACCCAGTCCGGGGTTTGAGGCCCTGGCCCGCAGGCCGTTAATCGCCATCACTCCGATGTACAACGATCCCACAAGACCCAGTACGCCAAGCCATATCGCAGAGATTGAAACCACGCCAGCTAGCATCAGTGCAGCCAGAGCAATCAGTACTAAAGAAGCGCCGTTAGTGCCAATCAGCGTGAGAAAAGCCCGGCGATAGCCGTGCTGCGCCGCGGTGGTGGTAATCAGCGCCACGACAGGACCCGGTGTTAACAGCAGGGTTACTACGCTGAGGCTATAGGCAGCCAGTAAAGTGAAATTCATACCTGATTATCCTGATGATATTTTCCACCAGTATTCCGTTTACGTAGCGCATTGAAAAACGAATAAAACTGCGCTCTACTGTGAGTAAAACTCAACATAGAAACTCACGATGACGCTACCTCCGTTGTATGCCCTGAGGGCTTTTGAAGCCGCAGCCCGTCTGGGATCGTTCAGCAAAGCCGCTATTCAACTTAACGTGACGCCGGGCGCGGTAAGCCGTCATATTCGCACGCTGGAGGCATGGTTTGGCTGTGAGCTATTTATCCGCAGCGGCCCGCGTATCGAGATAACACCTTCTGGCCAAGGGTTAGCGCAGCAGTTGACGGCTGGGTTTCAGAGTCTGGAACACGCGTGTCATGCCTTTCGCAGCAGTAGTCATGAGCTACGGCTGAAAGCGCCGTCTACGTTGACAATGCGCTGGCTTCTGGATGTGCTGCGTCTTTTCCGTGAAGCGCATCCGACTCCGGTGATCGAAATTTCCAGCGTCTGGATGGATACCGATTCGGTATCCTTCAGTCGTGAACCGTATGACTGTGCGATCCTGTTAGGGAATGGCCATTTTGGTGACGATACCGACAGCCGGTTGCTGTTTCAGGAGTGGCTTATCCCAGTGTGTTCACCCGCACTGCTGGTGCAGGCGCAGCGCGATCTTTCTGCCTGTGAACTGATTCATCCCTCAGCGGATCGCCGAGACTGGCGTCGGTGGCTGCAACGCACTGGGAAGTTTCCGGCGTTGAATCTTGCGCGAGGCAAAGTGTTCGACACCCTGGAGCAGGGTAGTCTTGCCGCGATGAGTGGTCATGGCGTGTCTGTTGCCGACCTGCTGCTAAGCCTGGCGGCCATTCAGGCAGGGATGTTGGCGTTACCGTTTAAAGATGCTGTGGCGACTGGCGAGGGGTATTACCTTGTCTGGCCAAAGGCTTCAACACGGCTCAGAAATATTGAGCTGCTGTATCGCTGGTTAAAAGAGGCTGCGCCGTGTGCCTCCTCGGCAGATCTAAACTGGCTGGATTAAGCGGTTTATTTTGCTGATTACCTATATTGATAATGGTTCTCATTATTATTGTCGTATTGTGCAGGTAATGGTAATGTTGCTTCAGTTATAAACCGTTAATCCCATTTCCTGTGCAGAAGACAGCATGAACAACACCACCGCCCTGAATGCCTCCGGACGCGTCGCTCGCACTTTCTCCGTAAGCGAGTTTATGGATTTTGGTGAGCGCTACGGGATCGATTACCGCTTTCCCCTGTTGGCACAAAGACCGGATTTGCCGTCTGGCAGCCCTGTTCTGCAAGGTGAAATTGAGGAGATGACTCTCCCCTGCGGGATGTGCGTGACGCACTCCGACGTACAGGTATTGCAACCCTACGAAACCACCTCTCGCCACGACAGTCCTCTGTATATGCTGGTGGTTCTGGAAGGCTGCGTGATCCTGACGCTTAACGGACAGGAGCATGTGGTGCGCTCCGGCATGGCGTTTAGCTCACGCCTGAGTGAGCACCAGACGATGCGTGCCCGTCATCATGCTGATTGTAAACTCCGGACATTATCGCTCGGTTTATATCCCGACGGCGCGTATCGCAAGGGGTTGCTTGAATCGTTGATGCGCGAGTGGGAAAGGTGCCAGACGCCGACGCTTATCTGGCAGGTACCGGGGTTTTTACTCAGCGGACTGCAGTACGCGCAGCAGAGTACGATTAGCCATGTTTCTCGTCAGCTGATGCTGGAAGGGCTGATATTACAACTGTTCGGTCATGGTCTCAGCATGTGTCAGGTCGAGAGCGGTAAACGTCTTGCGACGAGCGGTGAGCAGCAGCGGCTGGAGGTCGTTCGCCGACTGCTGGAGGAGAGTCCCGAAAATGACTACACCCTTAATGAACTGGCCCAACGCGCGGCGATGAGCCCCAGCAGCCTGCGCAGTAAGTTCCGTGCAGCCTATGGCTGTTCGGTATTCGACTACCTGCGCGATTGCCGTCTGGAACATGCGCGCGGCTATCTACTGGAAGGATATAGCGTACAGCAGGCGGCCTGGATGTCGGGTTATCAGCACGCTACCAACTTTTCTACCGCTTTTCGTCGCCGTTACGGCTTTTCGCCCGGCGATTTACTCAAACCTTGCTAATCCATATTTGCGTTTTACGCACGTGATTTCCTGACAATTTGGCACTGCGCATAGGCAACCTGGCATCCGGCATAGCTATCTCCGTCAGCAAAAAGGTAATAATTCTCACTTACAATTAGACATGCCTTTGGAGATATTCATGTTCGCGAAGACTCGCTTGGCGCTGCTGGTGGGATGGGTGACCGGCAGCGTGGCTTTTCCTCTGCTGGCGCAGGAAACAACAAAAAACGATACGGTGGTTGTCACCTCGCAGATGCAGAGCGGGGCCACGAAGCTTGCCACGCCGGATATTGAAACGCCGCAGTCGGTATCGATCGTTACCCGTGAACAGTTTGAAGAGCAAGGCGCAACCAGCGTGCGCCAGGCTGTCAGCTATACGCCGGGGGTGTACAGCAATCAGATTGGCGCCTCCAACCGCTTCGACTACATCGTGCTGCGTGGCTTTTCTGACGGGAGCCTGGATAACGTCTATCTCGATGGTCTGAAGATGATGGGCGACACCAACTCACACAGCTCGCTGGTGGTTGATCCGTGGTTCCTCGAAGATATCGAAGTCGTACGTGGCCCGGCTTCCGTACTGTATGGCCGTTCCTCCCCGGGCGGTATTGTGGCGCTGACCTCACGCAAGCCGTCGTTTGATGCGGGCGGTGAAGTGAAGCTGTTTGCCGGCAACAATAACCAGCGCGGCGCGGCGTTTGACGTCACCGGGGCGCTGGATGATAACGATCGAGTGGCGGCGCGATTGAGCGGGATGACGCGTTACGCAGACTCGCAGTTTGGCCCATTGAAGGAAGAACGTTACGCGCTGATGCCCAGCCTGACCTGGCGTATCACCGACCAGACGCGTCTGGATCTGATGGCCTATCTGCACCGTGACCCGGAAGGCGGAAGCCACTCCGGTCTGCCGTATGACGGCACCGTGGTTCCGCATTACGGGCAAAAGATCTCCAATACCTTTTACGAAGGCGAGGATGATTATGACAAATACGATCGCCGTGAAAACATGGTGGGCTACAACATTGAGCATATGTTTGATAGCGGTTGGTCGGTGCGGCAAAAGCTGCGCTATCTGCATACCGACGTTGAGCTGAACCAGGTGTATGCGGCGGGCTGGTTGAATGAAACCGAGCTTAATCGCGGCTACTCCGGCTCCGATGAAAAAATGTCGGCGATTACGCTGGATAACCAGCTCGACGGCAGCTTTGATACCTGGCAGGTAAACCACCGTTTGCTGGTGGGGATCGACTATCAGGATCGCAGCAACAATACTACCGGTTACTACGGCGCTTTCCCCCCGATTGACGCCTTTAATCCGGTGTACGGCGCGAAGCCTGATTACATCGACATGTATGCGCGTGAGAAACACAAGCTGCGACAGACGGGTTACTATTTGCAGGATCAGATGTCATGGGATCGCTGGCGTATTACGCTCGGTGGTCGCTACGATCAGGTCAGCGTTTCTAACATTGATAAGATCAAGGATACTCGCAGCGATCTGGATAAAAACAACTTCAGCACCCGCGCCGCGTTGCTCTATTTGTTCGATAACGGCTTTGCGCCGTACGTGAGTTACTCCACTGCCTTTACGCCCACCAGTTTTGCCGATGAGAACGGTAATCTGCTGGACCCGATGAAAGGCAAGCAGTGGGAAGCCGGGCTGAAATATGAGCCGGAAGGACTTAACAGTCAGTTCAGCGCGTCGGTGTTCCGTATCAATCAGACGAATATAGCCACTAAAGAAGAGCCGACCGATCCATACCGCTCGATTGGGGAAATTGAATCTGAAGGGGTGGAGCTGGAGGCAATTAGCCAACTGACGGATAGCTTCCGTTTGCAGGCGGCGTATACCTATACCGACATTCGCTATAAGAAAAGCAGCCCGGAAGAGCAGGGCAAGCGCGCAGTGTACGCCCCGCGTAACCAGGCCAGTGCCTGGCTGAGCTACGATGTAAAAAGTGGTCCGCTGGACGGTCTGACGTTGGGTTCAGGCGTGCGCTACGTTAACGGTATTACCAGCGATCGCTTGAATACTCACACCCTGCCGTCATACACACTGGTGGATATGGTGATTGGTTACGACTTAACGAATATCGGTATTAATGGGTTGAGCGCGCAGCTGAACGTTAACAACCTGACCGACAAGCGCTACGTTGCGGCCTGTAACTCGCTCTCATACTGCTACTTCGGCGCCGAGCGCAGCATTGTCGGCAGTGTGTCCTGGAAATTCTGATGTTTTAGCCGGATGCAGCGCTGGCGCCTTATCCGGCCTGGTGCAGCGTGCAAATTGTATGCCTGATGAGCGTAGCGCATCAGGCATAGTGGATTGCGGTTATTGTGTAAAACCGTTTTGCATACAAATCTGCGCGCTGGTTCTCAGAGTAAAGGCGACTTTGTCTGGGTACTGACTGTAATAGTTATGCTCTTCTTCCAGCCCTTTTGCCTGCGCCAGACGTACCGTTTCCAGCGAGCAGGTACGGTAGATCAGGTCTTTATTCATATTGGTCTGCTTCTCGCGCTGTTTATCTGCGGAAAGCGCCAGCCAGTTTTCGGACAGTGAGTAATCGTAGACCACCCGATTTCCTTTCGCCTGTACGTTCTCAATGGTAATAAATTCGTCGATTTTCAGTCTTGGCTGCCCACGCATTTTTTTCTTATCTTCTGCGGCGGCGTATTGGGCCAGCGCATGAATATCCATACTGGCTATTTTCTGTTTATAAGCATCTACATAGGCGGTAGGTTGCTGATAATGCTGAGCGTAAGCGTTTCTTAATTCCCCGTCACTCATCGTACAACCTGCCAGAAACAGAGGTAATAGCAGTGCCAGTTTTATTTTAGTCATGATGTTATCCCGTTCATTATTTTGATCCCAGTCGCCCATAACAAAATAGAAAAATTATTACGGATGATATTTAAGGTTGTATAAACGAGAGCACGATGGCACAAGTTCAATTGTCTTAAAATGGCAGGACAGACGGGAAACCCTGCCAGAATTGGCAGGGTTAATGGATGAAGAGGATCAGAATTCCATTTTCACCGTGAACTGCACTTCTCGTGGGTCGCCAATCTGATTACCCAGATTATTGGTGGCAATGGATGAAGTGTAATAGGTCTTATCAAACAGGTTTTTCACATTGAGCTGCAATGTGACCGGATACTGCAGCTTCATTTTATAAGCGGCAAAGGCATCGGCGACAAAATAGCCCGGCAGATAATAGTCTGCGCCATTGGTTGCGGAACGGCGGCTCATCCCATGACCCCCACCGCCAATCGTCAGGATATTGCCCATAAAGGCATTCTGAATATCGTAGGTGAGGAATAATGAGCCGGTATGCTTCGGTACATTAGGCAGCGACTTACCTTTGTAATCAGGATCTTCCGTCACTTTCGCGGCGGTATAACCGTAACTGGCGATGATATTGGTGTTGGTGGTCAACGAACCGGCGACATCCACTTCCACACCTTGTGAACGCACGCGACCCGCAGTTTTCGCCACAGTTTCGCCATTGATCATTTCGTTGTACAGCACATTGCGTTTATCAATATCAAACAGGGCAATATTGGCGGTGATACCGTCAAAGATATCGAATTTTGCCCCCACTTCATAAGCCGTTGAGGTTTCAGGTGGCAATTCGCCAATATAACTGGCGATAGAATATTGCGGCATGAAGGATCGCGACACGTTACCGAACAGCGATACCGACGGCGTCAGTTTGTACACCATACCGAATTTGGGCACCCACTGTTGGTCGGTACTGTCGGTGTTGACGTTGAACGGACGGCCTTTGCCAGCGTATTCGGTGTAGTACTGATAACGCATCCCGGCGACGGCGATCCATTTATCGGTCAGGTACAGCGCGTCCTGCACATACGCAGAATAGCTCTCTTGTTGAATAGTCTGATCGCTATCAGCGGCAGAAACGTTAGTACATTTACCCAACGTACCGTAGACAGGATTATAAATATTGAACCCTTTTACGTTCTTGCAGCGGATCATGTCGGTGCGTAGCAGATCGTAGTTCTCATAAGAGATGCCGGTGAGGATCTCGTTATAAAAGCCAGCGATATCGACGTTGCCCTGTAAATCGGCACGTGTGGCGTGCATGCGCTGGGTGGAACCTTGAGTGGCATCAACACGGCGGGTCAGATTTCCGCTTGCAGAATCATAAGCCATCACGCGAGCCTGATTATCGCTGTATTTATCCTGACTAAAGCTGTAGTCGAATTTCGCTGTCCATTCGCTGTTGAAACGGTATTCGGCATTCAGCTGCGCCAGATCCGATTCGCCATCGGTGATATTAAACGGCTCATCAAAACGGGTTTTGCGATCCACATTCACCGCGTGTTTGGTGTTGAGATCGAAAATGGTGCCGCGATCGAACGGGGCTTTATAGTCGCGATGTGAATAGAGCACGTTGACGGTGGCCTTGTCGCCAAACCAGGTAAGGGACGGGGAGATGAAGCTGCTCTGATAGGTGCCGAAGTTACGCCAGTAATCCTCATGCTGATATTCGCCAATCAGGCGATAGGCTAACTGAGTGCCTTCAATCGGCCCGGTCACGTCAAACTGCCCTGTGCCGCCGCCAAAGCTGCTGGAGGTTACTGAAATCGACCCGCCAAACTGCGTTTCCGGACGTTTGGTGACGACATTAATCAGGCCGCCGGGATCGAGAATCCCATACAGGGTTGAGGCCGGGCCTTTCAGCACCTCCACGCGTGAGGTGGCGGCGTTAAAGCTGCGCGGCAACACGGTTTTCAGACCATTGGTCATCACCGAGCCGTCACGGTTTGCGCCGAAGCCACGGCGGACAAACGCATCCTGTGTGCCACCTAATGTGTTGGTTTGCACGACGTTACTAACGTTATACAGCGCTTCGTCCAGCGTCGTGACATGCTGATCTTCCAGAACTTTATCGCTGACAGTGTTCACCACTTGTGGGATATCCAACAATGGCATGGATGTCAGCGTCGCGGTGGACGAACTCAGCGGTTGATAACCCGATGTTACGGCCTGATCGGCAGACGATGCATCTGCCCGAACGGTGATGGTATCTTCTCCTTTAGGCGGAGTCGTCTCTTTCTCCGCTGCAAATACCGCAGGTGTTGTTGTCATGCCCAGAAAGAGAGCAGAGCACAATGCCCGCCCTTTCATCCCCGAAAAGTAAGTCGTTAACTCAGCCATTATTTTATTTATTCCGCAAAAGACCCTGCCAAAAATGGGCAGGGAAACAAGTTGATTCAATTCATTGCCCGGCTTGCCAGCCCTGCATTTATCCATCTGTAAGCCAGCGTTACTGGCGTCAGACGTGTAATTGAGAATCATTCAATCATGGGTGTTTGTAGTAGTAAACGTAAAAATGAAAAAGAAACTACAAGCGATTTGACGCAATTTAACCGTCGTTTTTTTAAGGGTATTTAATTTTCAATGTATTGAAAAAGAATGGTTTTTATTGATTTTTTAGCGTTTTTTATTTGTGCTTTAGTTGTTGGCGACAGGTGATGTAACTACAGGGTGTAATTGCTTGACTACTACAGTGCAAGCCAGCAAGATCACAAAGAGAATGAGTTTTATTTTTATTTAGAGAGTTACGCATGCAGGCTTTGCCATGCGGCGGCGCAGGAGTGAACATGCCACAGCATGTGGAAAATACCGCCCACAGAACGGGCATTGAACTACAACAGCTTTCTGCGGGTTATCGCCATAACACCATTGTCCACGATATCTGTCTCACTATTCCGCAAGGCAAAATGACGGTACTGGTGGGGGCGAACGGCTCGGGTAAATCAACGTTGTTAAGCACTATCGCCCGTATGTTGAAACCGCACGGTGGCAGCGTATTGCTGGATGGCAAAGCCATTTATCAACAGCCTACCAAAGCGGTTTCACGCCAGCTCGGCATCCTGCCGCAATCCCCATTGGTGCCCGAAGGACTTACCGTTTTCGAACTGGTATCGCGTGGGCGTTTTCCCTGGCAGAACATGCTTTCGCAATGGACGGACGATGACGAACGCGCCGTGGAGCAGGCACTCCAGTTAACCGGAACTGCTGATTTTGCGCATTTGCCGGTAGAGAGCCTTTCCGGTGGGCAACGTCAGCGCTGCTGGATTGCGATGGCGCTGGCACAGCAAACGCCGGTCATCTTGTTGGATGAGCCGACTACGTTTCTCGATCTGCGCTATCAGGTGGAGATCCTCGAACTGTTGCATTCACTGACTCGCCATCATGGCCGTACTGTGGTTGTGGTCCTGCATGACCTGAATTTTGCCGTGAATTACGGGGACATGCTGGTGTTCCTCAAACAGGGGACGTTGCAGGGCGTCGTGCATGATGGCGAAAACTGCACGCCCGAGTTGATTAAGCACGTGTTTGACGTCGACGTGCAGATGTCGGTGAATCCTCTCACCGGCAAACCGTTCTTTATGCCGTTCCGCGCGCCGGGCGGGCAAGAGCAATGACGGTCATGGCAAGCACACTGGCTCGTCGCCGTGGCCGGATTATGCTGGCGTTCCCCGTGTTAACGCTGCTGTTGTGTGTTCTGGCAGTGGTGCATCTGGGTGTGGGCGCACGCACTATCAGCCCGCAGACCGTCGTGCAGGCGCTGTTCCACTTTGACGCGAAAAATTTCGACCACCGGATTATTGTCTCCTTACGTCTGCTGCGCATGACGGCGGCGATGCTGGTCGGCGCGGCGTTAGGTGTTGCGGGGGTTCTGTTGCAGGTGTTGATTCGTAATCCGCTGGGAGAACCGCATATTCTGGGGCTGAATGCCGGTGCGGCGTTTGTCGTTGTGTTGTGCACCGCGCTTGGCGTGACGGGGGTAAGCCAGCCATTGCTGGCGGCAGGCGGTGCTGCGGCACTCTTTTCGTTGGTGATGGCGCTTGCATCTGCCGGGCGCGGTGGCTTAACGCCGCTGAAGGTCACGCTGTGCGGCGTGGCGCTGTCGGCCATGGTGTCATCGCTTACTGCGGCCATCCTGATTCTGGATGAACAAACCCTGTTGGCAATGCGCACCTGGCTGGTGGGTGATCTCGCGGGTCTGCGTTGGGAAAGTGTCAAAAGTGCCGTTCCCCCGTCGCTTGCCGGTATGGTGCTGGCGATCGCTATCGCGCCGGGCCTGAATATTCTGGCTCTCGGCGACCGTATGGCCTGTGGGTTAGGGGTGAACATTCTGCGCATACGCTTGCTGGCGATGATCGCCATTGCGCTGTTGTGCGGTGCGGCAGTTTCTGTCGTGGGGCCGCTGGGATTTATCGGCCTGTTAGTGCCTAACGTTACCCGCCGTCTGGTAACAAAAGATATTCGTCAGATGCTACCGACGTCGACATTGCTGGGCGCGGCGCTGCTGCTGCTGGCGGATATTGCCGCCCGCACGGTGCTGGCTCCGCAGGAGCTGGCTACAGGGATCATGACCGCCCTGGTGGGCGCACCGGCGTTTATTTTCATTGCGTCGAGGTTTTTGAAATGAACGATATGCTGCAACGTGCAGGGCTTCGTGCATGGCGGGTGGGTGGATTTTCTCGTGTCATTCGTCCCAAAACCGTGCTGTACAGCCTCAGCCTGACGGTGCTGGCAATCGCATTACTGCTGTTTGGCGTGATGCAGGGGTCGCTCCCGGTTCCGGCTTCCGCTATCGGACGGGCGGTGTTTGACCCTCAGGCGTTGACGGCTCAGCAACAGTATGTCGTTTGGGATGTACGACTGCCTCGACTGCTGATGGCGCTTCTGTGCGGGGCGATGCTCGGATTGGCAGGGGCGGCGATGCAATCTATCACCCGCAACGGGTTGGCCGATCCCGGGCTCATCGGTGTCAAAGAAGGGAGTTGCGTGGTGGTACTGGCCCTGGTGCTGCTTTTCCCGTCAGCAAGTCTGGTTTGGCGGCCCCTGGCGGGAATGGCCGGCGGCGCACTGGTCGCCACACTGGTGATGCTGCTGGCCCGTGATTTCTCCCGGCCTCGCTTTGTGTTGATAGGCATTGGCGTGTCGTGGTTCTTTGCCGCGGGAATGGGCGTATTTATGACCACCGCCGATGTCCGTGACGTACAGACTGCACTGGTCTGGCTGGCGGGGAGCCTTCATGCCGCCACCTGGCCACTGCTGCTGGTGGCACTGGTCTGGACGTTGCCTGCGGCCATCATCTTATTTGCCACGGCGCGCGCTTCGGATGTGGCGCTACTTGGCAATGCGACGGCAACGGGGCTAGGAGTCCATTTACCCCGACTGGCGTTGTTGCGTTTTCTCGCGCCGGTTGTACTCACCGCCGCCAGTGTTGCCTGCGTGGGCAGCCTCGGTTTTGTCGGGTTGATGGCGCCACACATGGCACGATTCTGGCTGCGTGGCGGACAAACAGCGCTGCTGTGGGGAAGTGCGTTGATCGGTGCGTTGCTGGTGCTGGTCACCGATACCGTGGGTCGTCTGGCGTTTGCACCACTGCAAATCCCCGCCGGGATCGTCATTGCCCTGGTCGGTGGACCGTTCTTTTTGCTGTTGCTCTGGCGTCGCCGGGATCGTTTGTAATTGTTAAGAGGGTATATGCGTTTAATCTTTTCATTGCTGCTGCTGGTCGGCTGCACCGTCCAGGCGGCGGAGCCTGTTCAGTCATTTACTGACGATCTCGGGCGAGTGGTGAACGTGCCGCTGCATCCGCAGCGTATTGTGTCATTGCACGATCTCGACATCACTATTCCGCTGATCGAACTTGGCGTGCCTCCGGTGGCCAGTCATGGCCGAACGCGCCCGGATGGCAGCCATTTTTTACGCTCCGGCGTGCTGCTGACCGGCGTGGATTTTGATAATTCGAACATGACGTATATCGGTACGGCAGACATTGATATTGAAGCCATTGTGGCGGCAAAACCGGATTTAATTATCACCGAACCCAGCCGTAACACGCCGATTGAGCAACTGGAAAAAATAGCGCCGACGGTCAGCATCGATCATCTTGATGGCGGTGCGCCGGAAATCTACCGCAAGCTGGCGCAGCTTACCGGTACGCAGAACCGGCTGGCATTGCTGGAACGGCGCTACCGTGAAGAAATAGCCCAGCTCAAGCGGACGGTCGATACGCAGCACATCTCTGTGGCGGTAATACAGGCCAATCAGGGCAAAATCAATGCGTTGCACACCTATCATTCCCTGGGGCGAGTTTTACGCGATGCTGGTTTCACTTTCCCGAAGATTATCGACAGTATTCCGCCGGGTGGGCGCATTGATGTCAGTGCGGAACGTCTGCCTGAACTGGATGCCGATTTTGTCTTCGCGACCTGGCGTGGCGATACCGGCGGTAAACCGCAGGATGAAATCGCGGCGATGGATGCGGTGATGCCTGGCTGGTGTGAGTTCCTGACCGCCTGCCAGCGCGGACATTACGTTTTACTCTCCCGTGAAGAGGCGATATCTAATTCCTATGCCTCGCTCAGTCTGATGGTGGCGCAGGTGCAAACGCACATCGCCGGACGATGGCTACCGGAGGCTAAATAACCATGCTGACGGCGAAAAAAGCCAAAAACCGTATTGATGTCTATGGTGACCGTTTTCGCGCCCGGGCGCATTTACTCTCGCCACGTATGCAGGCCGTGGCGCGTTATATCAACGAAAACCGCGAAGTGGTGCTGGAGTTTACAGCGATAGAAATCGCTGCCGCCACGCAAACATCTGACGCGACGGTGGTCAGGGCAATTCAGGCGCTGGGGTTTGCCGGGTTGCGCGATTTAAAGCAGACCATTGAACACTGGTTTGGCCCTGGCGTGACCTCAGAAGAGAAGATGACCACCACGGTGAATACGCTCTCTTGCGATGTTAATTCCAGTATTGATTTTGTCTTGCAGGGGCATCAGCGTACCTGTGAAGCGCTTTCTACACCGCAAAACCGCTATGCAATTGCCCAGGCGGTGGCATTACTGGTAGAAGCCCGTCAGGTGGGAATTTTTGGTATTGGCGCATCCGGCGTATTGGCGGATTATACCGTTCGTCTGCTCAGCCGTATTGGCCTGCCTGCGGTAGCATTTAATCGCACCGGGATTAACCTCGCGGAGCAACTGATCGCATTGCAGCGTGGAGATGTGCTGATCATGATGGCGCAGAAATCTCCGCACCGGGAAGGGCTGACGACCATTCGCGAGGCCAGGCGGTTGGGTGTCCCGGTTATTTTACTGACGAACGCGCTGGACTCCCGTTTTAGTAAAGAAGCGGATGTGGTGATTAACGTGCCGCGCGGCGGCGAGAATGGGAAAATGCCGCTCCACGGTACGGTGCTGGTGTGTCTGGAAATGATTGTGCTGTCTGTCGCTTCCACTGCGCCGCAGCGATCAATTAAATCCGTGAAGCGGATTAACGAACTGTATCGGGGCATTGGTAAATCCGGGGCGAAGAAATAAACCGGTGATATCCGCTGTGTAGGCCGGGTAGGGTGTTGTCGCCACCCGGCATAAATGCAGACAGTTCAAACCATTAATGGCCGATCATTCTGGCCTTCGGGATCAACTGGAAATACATATGATCCGGCACCGGCGTCTGCCAGACGTTGGCGTACACCGCATAACCTACGGCGGCAAACAGAATACCAAGCACCAGTAGCGCCATGGCAACACCTGACATCGTCCTCTGACGCCATAACGATTTACCACCGTTGCCTTGTGCGCCAGGCGGAGTCTGCAGTGAAAAGCTCAGCGTTGAGGCTACCGGGCAGGATTCAACGCAGGTCATGCAGCCAGTGCATTCCACGGTACGCACCTTAATCAGTCTGTCGACCGGGATATTCGACGGGCAGTTTTTCGCGCATTTTCCGCAGTCGATGCAACTGTCTGCGTTACGGCGGATTTTAAACGGCGAGAATAGCGAGAACAGGCCGAGCAGCGCGCCATAAGGGCACAGATAGCGGCACCAGGCATTGCGAATAAACAGGCTCAGGACGCTGATAACGACAACAAAGATGAGCGTAGCGGGGCCAATATGGCGAAAGAAATCGAGCATCTTCACGTCGATAATCATGCCATAGGCCGACATTAGAAAATACTGAATCCCCTGTGCAGGCATCGACAGGGCGATATACAAAAAGAAACTCAGCAACAGATACTTCAGACTGAGCAGCGGGATATCCAGCCAGCGGGGCAGCGTGAAGTTGCGACCAAAGACTTTTTTCCCCAGATTGCCGAGCAGTTCGGACAGTGTGCCCACCGGACATAACCACGAACAGAAGGCTTTTTTTAACAACAGACTAATAAGGATAAACGCAACTAACAGTAGCATGGAGGCGGCATGGATGGGAGGAAGAAAACCAGTTTCCAGCGTATAGCGGATATTCATCAAACCCGCGATCGGTAGCCATCCCTCAATACCACCAGGCCTTGGAATATAGACGCTGGTGCCGGCGGTTTCGAAATAGCGGACCCAGTAATAGAACGTTACGCCAATATAAATATTAATAGTCAGCAGGAGAAACTGGGTGGCTTTTCGCCAGCTGCTGGCATTGCGCCAGTTATTCCACGGCAGTTTGCCTCCGATCGTGCCAGGACGGCGCTGCCAGCGCGTTCTCTTCTTCCCATTCATGATTTTATACTATCCCTCATATTTCCCCTTCTGTATTCAGAAGGCGTTATCACCGGGATATGCTAGCGCCATTTAGATTTGGTGTATTTGATTTGCATCTTATTACGTGGCTGTTATTTTCATCATGCAAATATACTTGAATAAAAATAACAGCTCGATATTTATCGCAAGCCAGATAAATACCCTGAACGGGGTATTTATTTCTCTGCAAGGCAATGGTTATTCCTGATAAATCTCAACGCGGTCGCGACCATTACTTTTTGCCAGATAAAGTGCGCGATCGGCTTTATCAACCAGCTGTTTGTAGTCGGGATGATAATCATATTCGGCAATACCGATACTGACGGTAATAGAAAACGTTTCTGTCGCAGAGGCTGCCATGCGCATCCCTGCAATTTTCATGCGCAGTGTTTCCAGAATAATACTGGCCTGCGATTCATCTGACTCGACGAGCAGAATCATAAATTCTTCACCACCGTAGCGGAACACGTAATCGCTGCTACGGATATGATCATGAATGACCGCTGCGACATTTTTGAGCGTCAGATCGCCGGTATTATGTCCGAAGTTATCGTTAATTTGCTTGAAGTAGTCGATATCCAGCATCGCCAGGCTAAAAGGCTTACGCGCATGTAACGCCAGCGAGATTTCACGTCGCATGATGGTCGGAATAAAGCGGCGATTAAGCAACTGGGTCAACGAATCTTTACCATTTTCCTGCTTAACCAGCGCCTCAAACATTGAAGCGAGCAGGAAATGGATTTTTGCCGACAGCTGGCGAACATCCTGTAATAAGCTCATCCGCTCGGGTTCTGTCGGCTGATGCTGAGGTGACAGGGTTGTCGTCAGACGGGTGTCGATCTCTGCAATCAGTGATTCCATTTCTTTGAGCAAATTGCTGTTGCCAAGAATATGTTTTCCCTTATGTGAGAACCACATACCAAAATCAGAGTTCGCCAGAAACACCATTTCACCGAAAGGCATTCCGGTGGCAATGTTATAGATAAACTGGTTTTCCCAGTCGGTAAACGAACGGATTTGCCGTTCGCGCTCGACGTTAACGTCATCGTAAATAGTCTGCAGACGATACTGTTCCTGTGTATGTAGGGAGTTTTGGTAGCTTGGGGAATAGGAGACGGTCATGGCCTCCAGCGCAGTATCCATTGCCAGACTGCTAAAACAGATAGCCCTGCTCAGCAGGGAAGACGAGTCGTCAGCTTTGGTTTTCAACACCCGATACAGCTCATCTTTGAGCTTACGCGCACCGCGGTTCACCAGATCGATGGGCAGACCGATACGGGCATGCACTACGCCAATTTTGCGTTGTTTGGCCAGCAACTGTGAGAGATCTTCGTGCGCGCTGCCGAGCACGCTGCGTAACCAGTCAAACATACTGCCGCTGAGGCGGGTACTGACCTGTTCCGTATTGAGGAACAATGCACTTTGGGCATGGGAGAGCATATAGTCATAAAAAACGGTCACTAAATGGTGGATCTCTTCATCGCTTAACGATGTGAGGAGCGTGTGAACGTCAGGCGATGTTTGTCGTATCAGTGCCTGCCATTCTGTAAGGAGTAATGTGTCGTTTTCCGGTTCAATCTGTTCCATCTCGCTGCCACTCAACGTGCGATTAAAAATTCAGGCAGTATTACGGACAATTACCTCACGATGGTCAAGTTAAACTCTCTTATCGATGGCTAATACCCTCATAAATAAGCCTGAGCGCGAAGACACCTATTATTGCGCCAATGACTCGGCTGGCAACGCGTTGGATGCGGCCATATGCACGGCGTACAGCGGGTAACGAAAATGCCTGGCTGAGAAAAATACGCCAGATAACGGAAGACAATACAATACCTGCCCAGGCCATCAGCCTGGCCCACGTAGGTGTGTCTGCGCTTAAGGTGACCGAGAAGATACTAATAAAAAACAGTACGGTTTGTGGGTTCGATAAATCCGTTAGTAATCCTCGGCGGAAAAATACATACCAGGGGGCGGAAATCGGCTGCTGTAGCGTGGGCATTTGTGGCGTGGCCTGATGGCGGATGCTGTTCCAGGCAAACCACAGCAGATAGACGCCGCCGACAATCTTAATCAATGAAAATATCTCTTCACACTGGGTGATTAGCGTTGCCATACCAAAAAGCCCAAGGCCGGAGTAAAACGCATCACCTAAGGCGACCCCCAGACCGGTCATCACACCTGCGCGTCGTCCGGATGCCAGGCTAGTTTGTACCACTACGAACAGATTTGCGCCGGGGTTAAAAAAGGTTAAAACAAACAGGCTAACAGTGAGCATGACGGCGTGTAGCGGTTCCATAGGCAACCATTCCTCAAATATTCATAAAGTTAACACTATAATTTCAGCGAGCTGGCTGTTCTGAGGATCAACTCACACTGGCTATTGAAACTTTGATCTGGTTGATGTGCTGATACTCGACGGCCGGTTTTTCTGCGCTGCAAAATTTCTATATATTTCTGCTGAGTGTGGATTTTTTATCCAGGCTGGACTAGTTATTAATCATCCTTGAATCGCGTTATCTCATGTTCAGGGATCGATGATGGCGTCATAACAAAACCTGGAGCTGGTCTATGAAAACTGGAATTAAAGTACTTATTGGTGCGTTAGCTTTTGTCGTGACCAACGCATATGCCGCGGAGTTTATGACAAAGCTTGAGTTTGAAAAGGTTGAGTCGCAGTACACAAAAATCGGTGATATCTCAACGAGTAATGAAGTTTCTGTCGCAGATGCCAAAGAAGAACTGCTGAAGAAAGCCGAAGAGAAAGGTGCCGATGTTGTGGTATTAACTTCCGGTCAAACGGATAATAAAATCCATGGCACAGCCAATATCTACAAGAAAAAATAATACGCTGCTGTAAAAATCACGATTCCCGTCGGTCATTGTACCGGCGGGTTTTCTTTTAATCGGCGCCAGAACGTGGTTCTGCTAATTCCGAGATAGCGTGCCGCCGCGGTTTTATCACCATTGAATTGTGCCAACACCTGCTGCGGCGTCAGCAATGACGATGATTGTGGTGAGTCTGCAACAATGGCCAGTTCTGGTAATAGCTGTTGTAAAAAATCCACATTCAGCTCCGGCTGCGGCTCGACGCTTAAAAATAGCGCCAGGCGCTCCATCATATTACGCAGTTCGCGGATATTCCCCGGCCAGCCATAATTCAGTAACGTCGACTGACTTAAACCCAGCCCCTTGCGTACTGGCTCAGAAAACGGCACATCCAGTTCCGCCAGCGACTGTTTTAAAAAACCTTCCGCCAGCGGCAGGATATCGGGCAACCGCTCGCGTAGCGGCGGCAGCTTGAGGCGTAAAATGCTCAGGCGATAAAACAGATCGGTACGAAACTCCCCCTGTTTCATCTCCTGCTCCAGATTACAGTGTGTGGCGCTAATCACCCGGACATCGACCGGAATAGGCTGATGCCCACCGACTCGGGTGACCTCTTTTTCTTCCAGTACGCGCAGCAGCCGGGTTTGTAACGGCAGCGGCATCTCGCCTATCTCATCAAGAAAAAGGGTTCCGCCATGAGCAATTTCAAACAGGCCCGCGCGTCCTCCCCGACGAGAGCCGGTAAAGGCACCATCTTCATAGCCGAACAGCTCCGCTTCCAGCAATGATTCGGTGATTGCTCCGCAGTTGACGGCAACAAACGGCGGCGAGGGTTTACCGCGCCGATTCTCCTGACGAGTGAAAAACTCACGGTGAATGGCCTGTGCCGCCAGCTCTTTGCCCGTACCGGTTTCACCCTGAATTAGCACCGGCGCACGCGAGCGGGCGTAGAGCATAATGGTGTGTCGCACCTGTTCCATCTGCGCAGAATGACCGCGCATATCACCGAGCGCGTAGCGGGTGCGTAACGTATCGCCAGAAGCGTACTGACCGTTTCTACGCAGCGTCAGGCGGGTCATATCAAGCGCATCGACAAAGGCCTGGCGCACGGTGGCCGCCGAATAGATAAAGATGCCGGTCATACCTGCTTCTTCTGCCAGATCGGTAATCAATCCCGCACCAACTACCGCCTGCGTGCCGCCGGCCTTCAGTTCGTTGATTTGCCCGCGGGCATCTTCCTCGGTGATATAGCTGCGCTGTTCAAGCTGCAAATTAAAGGTTTTTTGAAAGGCGAGAAGCGCAGGAATGGTTTCCTGATAGGTAATGACGCCAATCGACGAGGTGAGCTTTCCTGCTTTTGCCAGCGCCTGTAGCACGTCAAATCCGCTGGGTTTAATCAGGATCACCGGGATCGATAAACGGCTTTTCAGATACGCCCCGTTGGAGCCCGCCGCAATAATGGCATCACAACGCTCGGTAGCCAGTTTTTTGCGGATATACGCCACCGCTTTTTCGAAACCAAGCTGAATGGGGGTGATGGTCGCCAGGTGGTCGAACTCCAGGCTGATGTCGCGAAACAGTTCGAACAGGCGCGTGACAGAAACCGTCCAGATAACCGGTTTGTCGTCGTTCACCCGCGGTGGAAGATGCGTATCAGCCATAACTAACCCAAAAAGTAAGGAACCGAGTATTAGGGTTTAGTTGTGTTTCATAAATGTTGCAATGAAACATGAAGGAACGTTTCATGAAACGATAGCTGACACGCTTTTGTGCAATAAAGATACAGTAACTTATATTAATGTATTGTTTTTTAAGGGAAATATATAAAATAATTAAAAATTAAGGTCTTTGGCATACCCCTTGCTTTAAGTAAATCAACGAATGCTAACAAGTTGATAACAAGAGGACGGGATATGTCTCTACACTCCCCAGGGCTGGCGTTTCGCGCCGCGCTCAGCAAAGAAAATCCATTACAAATCGTGGGCACCATCAACGCCAATCACGCTCTGCTGGCCCAACGTGCCGGGTATCAGGCGATTTATCTCTCCGGCGGCGGCGTCGCGGCAGGGTCTCTGGGTCTGCCGGATCTTGGTATTTCTACCCTTGATGATGTGCTGACCGATATTCGTCGCATTACGGATGTTTGCCCGCTGCCCTTGCTGGTGGATGCGGATATCGGGTTTGGATCGTCAGCGTTCAACGTGGCGCGTACCGTGAAGTCGATTTCCAAAGCGGGTGCTGCAGCGCTGCATATTGAAGATCAGATCGGCGCTAAGCGCTGCGGCCATCGCCCGAACAAAGCGATCGTCTCTAAAGAAGAGATGGTCGACAGGATCCGCGCCGCGGTGGATGCACGTACCGATCCCAACTTTGTCATCATGGCGCGGACCGATGCGCTGGCGGTGGAAGGGTTAGAGGCAGCCATCGATCGTGCCCAGGCGTACGTCGAAGCAGGCGCGGACATGCTGTTTCCGGAAGCCATCACCGAGCTTGCGATGTACCGCCAGTTTGCCGACGCGGTGCAGGTGCCGATCCTCGCCAACATTACCGAATTTGGCGCTACGCCGCTGTTCACCACCGATGAACTGCGAAGCGCAAACGTCGCGATGGCGCTGTATCCGCTGTCGGCTTTCCGCGCTATGAACCGCGCTGCGGAAAAGGTTTACAACGTGCTGCGTCAGGAAGGAACGCAAAAGAGCGTGATCGACATTATGCAGACGCGCAACGAACTGTACGAAAGCATCAATTATTACCAGTTCGAAGAGAAACTCGACGCGCTGTATAGCAAAAAGTAACCGTCGTAGGCCGGATAAGGCACAGCCGCCATCCGGCAATAAATTTGTACCCTACATATTATAAAAATGACGAGGACAACATGAGCGACACAACGATCCTGCAAAATAGTACCCATGTCATTAAACCTAAAAAATCGGTTGCGCTGTCAGGCGTTGCCGCCGGAAATACCGCGCTGTGTACCGTAGGCAAAAGCGGTAACGACCTGCACTATCGCGGCTACGATATTCTCGACCTGGCGCAGCAGTGCGAATTTGAAGAAGTCGCGCATCTGCTGATCCACGGGAAATTACCCACCCGCGATGAACTCACCGCCTATAAAAGCAAACTCAAAGCGCTGCGCGGACTGCCCGCTAACGTACGCACCGTGCTGGAAGCTTTGCCTGCTGCCTCGCATCCGATGGATGTGATGCGCACCGGCGTCTCCGCGCTGGGCTGTACGCTGCCGGAAAAAGAAGGTCATACCGTCTCCGGCGCGCGCGATATTGCCGACAAGCTACTGGCATCGCTCAGTTCAATCCTTTTGTACTGGTATCACTACAGCCATAACGGCGAGCGTATTCAGCCGGAAACTGACGATGATTCCATTGGCGGTCACTTCCTGCACCTGCTGCATGGCGAAAAGCCTTCGCGAAGCTGGGAAAAAGCGATGCATATTTCGCTGGTGCTGTACGCCGAGCACGAATTTAACGCCTCCACCTTTACCAGCCGCGTGATTGCCGGGACCGGCTCCGATATGTATTCCGCGATTATCGGCGCGATTGGCGCACTGCGTGGACCGAAACACGGCGGGGCGAATGAAGTGTCGCTGGAGATCCAACAGCGCTACGAAACGCCGGACGAAGCCGAAGCGGATATCCGTAAACGCGTGGAAAACAAAGAAGTGGTGATTGGCTTTGGTCATCCGGTTTACACCATCGCCGACCCGCGCCATCAGGTGATCAAGCGCGTGGCGAAACAGCTTTCTCAGGAAGGTGGTTCGCTGAAAATGTACAACATCGCTGACCGTCTGGAAGACGTAATGTGGGAAACAAAAAAGATGTTCCCCAACCTCGACTGGTTCTCGGCGGTCTCTTACAACATGATGGGCGTTCCCACCGAAATGTTCACCCCGCTGTTTGTCATCGCCCGCGTCACCGGCTGGGCGGCGCACATTATCGAACAGCGTCAGGACAACAAAATTATCCGTCCTTCCGCCAACTATACCGGCCCGGAAGATCGCGAATTTGTCCCGATTGAAAAACGTTGCTAATTCAAAAACCTCTAAAGATAAAAAACAGGAAATGTACCCTATGTCCGCACATATTTCGAACGTCCGCCCCGAATTTGACCGTGAAATCGTTGATATCGTTGATTACGTCATGAACTACGAGATCACCTCGAAGGTGGCGTATGACACTGCGCATTATTGCCTGCTTGATACCTTAGGCTGCGGCCTCGAAGCGCTGGAATATCCGGCCTGTAAAAAACTGCTGGGGCCGGTCGTCCCAGGTACAGTGGTACCGAACGGCGTGCGCGTACCTGGCACCCAGTTCCAGCTCGACCCGGTGCAGGCGGCGTTTAACATCGGTGCGATGATCCGCTGGCTGGACTTCAACGATACCTGGCTTGCCGCTGAGTGGGGTCATCCTTCTGATAACCTCGGCGGTATTCTGGCCACGGCTGACTGGCTGTCGCGTAATGCGGTGGCGGTGGGGAAAGCGCCATTGACCATGAAAACGGTGCTGACCGGCATGATCAAAGCTCATGAGATTCAGGGCTGTATCGCGCTGGAAAACTCGTTTAACCGTGTTGGTCTCGATCACGTCCTGCTGGTAAAAGTGGCCTCCACGGCAGTGGTCGCTGAGATGCTTGGCCTGAACCGGGATGAAATTCTCAACGCCGTGTCGCTGGCGTGGGTCGACGGCCAGTCGCTGCGTACTTATCGCCATGCACCAAATACCGGCACGCGTAAATCCTGGGCCGCAGGCGATGCGACCTCGCGCGCGGTACGTCTGGCATTGATGGCGAAAACCGGTGAGATGGGATATCCGTCTGCGCTGACGGCGAAAACCTGGGGCTTTTACGACGTCTCTTTCAAAGGCGAATCTTTCCGCTTCCAGCGCCCGTACGGCTCTTATGTGATGGAAAACGTGCTGTTTAAAATCTCCTTCCCGGCCGAGTTCCACTCGCAGACCGCGGTAGAAGCGGCCATGACGCTGTACGAGCGGTTACAGGCCGCAGGTAAGACCGCTGCCGATATCGAAAAAGTGACCATTCGTACGCACGAAGCCTGTATCCGCATCATCGATAAAAAAGGCCCGCTGAATAACCCGGCGGACAGGGATCACTGTATCCAGTATATGGTGGCCATTCCGCTGCTGTTCGGGCGCTTAACGGCGGCAGATTACGAAGACGGCGTGGCGCAGGACAAACGCATTGATGCGCTGCGCGAGAAGATCAACTGCTTCGAAGATCCGGCCTTTACCGCCGATTACCACGACCCTGAAAAACGCGCCATCGCCAACGCCATCACTCTGGAATTCACCGACGGCTCACGCTTTGAAGAAGTGGTAGTGGAATACCCAATCGGCCATGCGCGTCGTCGTACTGACGGCATGCCGAAGCTGGTCGAGAAGTTCAAAATCAACCTGGCGCGTCAGTTCCCGACCCGTCAGCAGCAGCGCATCCTGGATGTCTCCCTGGACAGAACTCGCCTGGAGCAGATGCCGGTCAATGAGTATATGGATCTCTTCATTATTTAAACCAGCGTGCAGCAAGGCGTAAGTTCAACAGGAGAGCATTATGTCTTATAGCGAGTTTTATCAACGTTCTATAACGCAACCGGAGTCGTTCTGGGCCGAGCAGGCCCAGCGTATTGACTGGCAGCAGCCGTATACGCAGGTACTGGACCACAGCAACCCGCCGTTTGCCCGCTGGTTTTGCGGCGGCACGACCAATCTGTGCCATAACGCCATCGACCGCTGGCTGGAGAAACAGCCTGACGCGCTGGCGCTGATTGCTGTGTCATCAGAAACTGAAGAAGAACGCACGTTTACCTTTCGTCAGCTGTATGACGAAGTGAACGTCGCGGCGGCGATGCTATTGTCGCTGGGCGTACAGCGTGGCGATCGGGTGCTGGTGTATATGCCGATGATCGCCGAGGCGCACATTACGCTGCTGGCCTGCGCACGCATTGGGGCAATTCATTCGGTGGTGTTCGGTGGTTTCGCCTCGCACAGCGTGGCGGCGCGCATCGACGACGCCAGACCGGTGGTTATCGTCTCGGCGGATGCCGGGGCGCGCGGGGGCAAGATCCTGCCGTATAAAAAGCTGCTCGATGATGCGATCGAACAGGCGCAGCACCGACCGCGTCATGTGGTGCTGGTCGACCGCGGTCTGGCGAAAATGGCGCGGGTCGAGGGGCGAGACCTCGACTTTGCCGCCCTGCGCCAACAGCATCTCGGCGCGAGGGTACCAGTTGTCTGGCTGGAATCGAACGAAACCTCCTGCATTCTCTACACCTCCGGGACAACCGGTAAACCGAAAGGCGTCCAGCGCGACGTTGGCGGCTATGCGGTCGCGCTGGCGACCTCGATGGACACCATTTTCGGCGGTAAAGCGGGCGGCGTGTTCTTCTGCGCGTCGGATATCGGCTGGGTAGTTGGGCATTCGTATATCGGGTATGCCCCGCTGCTGGCGGGGATGGCGACGGTGGTTTACGAAGGTCTGCCAACGTATCCGGACTGTGGTGTATGGTGGAAAATTGTTGAGAAGTATCAGGTCTGCCGGATGTTCTCCGCTCCGACCGCCATCCGCGTGCTGAAGAAATTCCCGACCGCGCAAATCCGTAATCACGATCTCTCCTCGCTGGAGGTGCTGTATCTGGCGGGGGAACCGCTGGACGAACCAACCGCCAGTTGGGTAACGGAAACGCTGGATGTCCCGGTTATCGATAACTACTGGCAGACCGAATCCGGTTGGCCGATTATGGCAATTGCCCGCGGGCTGGACGACAGGCCGTCGCGTCTGGGCAGTCCCGGCGTGCCGATGTACGGCTACAACGTACAACTGCTCAATGAGGTGACCGGTGAACCTTGTGCGGCGAATGAAAAGGGCATGCTGGTGATTGAAGGGCCGCTGCCACCGGGCTGTATCCAGACTATCTGGGGGGATGACGCGCGGTTTGTGAATACCTACTGGTCGCTGTTTTCTCGCCAGGTGTACGCCACCTTTGACTGGGGCATTCGTGACGCTGACGGCTATTACTTTATCCTTGGCCGTACGGATGATGTGATAAACGTGGCAGGGCACCGGTTGGGGACGCGCGAGATCGAGGAGAGTATTTCCAGCTATCCGAACGTTGCGGAAGTGGCGGTAGTCGGCGTGAAGGACGCGCTGAAGGGGCAGGTAGCGGTCGCGTTTGTTATTCCGAAACAGAGCGATAGCCTTGAAGATCGCGACATCGCACATTCGGAAGAGAAGGCGATTATGGCGCTGGTGGACAGCCAGATTGGCAACTTTGGCCGTCCGGCACACGTCTGGTTTGTGTCGCAGTTGCCGAAAACACGTTCCGGTAAAATGCTCAGACGGACGATCCAGGCGATCTGCGAAGGCCGCGATCCCGGCGATCTGACGACCATTGACGATCCCGCGTCGCTGCAGCAAATCCGTCAGGCGATCGAGGAATAGCGGTTATAACCAGGCCCGGTGGCGCGATGCTCACCGGGCCTGGTCGCCGGATAAGCCGCAATGCGGCACCATCCGGCGTTATGCCCAGTATCAAAGAGCATCTTCTAATTTATAGTTTTTATAATAATATTGCTTATCTCTGTCATTTATCTCGCGGATAACCCGACAGGGAACTCCCACAGCCACGACATTTGCCGGAATGCCTTTTGTGACGACGCTCCCCGCGCCAATCACGGAATTATCGCCAATCGTTATGCCTGGATTGATGACGACGTTACTGCCAATCCATACGTTATTACCGATGGTGACCGGAAAGGAAAACATCTCTCCGAATTTCCTTAATTCATGATGAACAGGGTGACCTGTTACCGAGATAGTGACGTTTGGCGCAATTAATACGTTATCGCCAATGGTGACCGTGTAATCATCCACAATGGTAAAGTTAAAATTGGCGTAGAAGTTTTTGCCAATGTGAATATTGCTGCCGTAAGAGAAATAAATGGGGGGCTCGATCCACGCATTCTCTCCCACGGTGGCAAACATTTCACGAATCAGTCTTTCCCTCTTTTTAATCTCCGATGGACGCGTGTGGTTAAATTCATACATTAATTCCTTTCCGCGCAGTCTCTCTTCCGGCAGCCCCTCGCACATATCAGTAAACAGCTTGCCTGCTTTCATTCTGTCTCTCATAGACATGCTCATCGAAGATATTCCTTCTTGTTATTTGTCTTCAGACTTGTTTACTTGCCGGGGTGAAAACGCGGGAAAACGGCCCCGGCCCGCTAAGGGTAAATACGGAAATCAGCGTGAAGCTCAGCGCAATAATCCCCAGCACCAGATACGCCCCCTGGAAACCAATACTCTCATACATTTTCCCGGCCAGAACTGACATGAAAATCATTGCTAACTGTTTGAAGAAGCAGAAACACACCAGATAAATCGTCGCCGAGAAACGCACTTCAAACTGACTGGTGATGTATTTGAAGCAACCGACGATCAGGAACGGTATCTCAAACATATGCAACGTTTTGAGAATAACGACTTCCAGCGCAGTAGTGGCGAATGAGGAGCCAATAATCCTTACCGACATAATCGTACCTGCCAGCAGCAGGGCGTTCTTCCCGCCGATGCGATTCACAATCAGCGGCGCAAAGAACATGATTGAGGCGTTGAGTAATTCTCCCATTGTCGTGACGTAGCCAAACACGCGGGTGCCCTGTTCGCCGGTGGCAAAGAACGAGGTAAAGAAGTTGGCGAACTGCTGGTCAAACACATCGTAAGTACAGGAAACGCCAACTACGTACAGGGAAAGGAACCAAAGTTTTGGTTGTTTAAATAACTCCAGCGCCAGCTTCAGGCTGAATGCCGAGTTATTGGCGCCTACCGCATCCGCGACTTTTGCAGAAGAGGGGGCATCTGTTTTTGAAAATAACAGCAGCAATGCCAAAATGACCGCGCAGCCGGAGCCTAACCAAAAGACAAATTGGTTATTGATGGTGAACATAATGCCGGCAATCGAGGCGCACAGCGCCCAGCCCACGCACCCAAACATGCGCGCGCGACCAAATTCAAAGTTGCTTCGGCGGCTGGCTTTTTCAATATAGGCTTCAATCGCCGGAGCGCCGGCATTGTAAATAAAGCCAAGGTAAATCCCACCGACAATTGAACCCAGTAAAATATTAACTTGTAATAACGGACCAAAAACGTAAATAAAGAACGGGGCAAACATTACCAGCATGCCGGTAATTACCCACAGCAGATGTTTACGCAGGCCAAGCTTGTCGGAGAGCAGTCCGAAAATTGGCTGGAATAACAAAGAAAACAGTGAGATACAGGCGAAGATGATGCCGGTATCGCCTTTGCTGATATGGTTTACCTCGTGTAACCAGATGGGGAAGAAGGGGAAATACGCACCCATAATAAAAAAGTAAAAGAAGAAGAAAAAGCCGAACATCCAAAAGTTAGTGTTTTTTAAATAATACATAACAGACTTCCTATAAATGCGGGCAGGTTTGGGCCTGCCCAACTTATATTATTATTTTTGGCCCCAGACGAACTGGAAGTGGTAGCGTCCGGCGCTCAGCAGAAATTCCGGCGACACGGAAGGGCTCCACGAATCATCGCCGCCAACGCCCATATGGAAGCCATCAATATTGAGCCAGGTGCCCGCCTCAGGCTGCAGCAAATGGCGGTGGCTGGTTGCCATCAGTTGCTGCTGGCTAAAGCGGCTGATGTTGAACAGGAAGTCCCCACGCCACTGGTGCGCGCCGTAATGCAGTTCGCGCGTGCCGCAGCGCAGACCGTTTTCACTTGGGAAAACATACGGGGTGTACATCTCATCAAGCGACAGATCCCAGCGATCAAAACAGGCGGCGCCCAGACGGTCCGGGTAGTTCTCATGTGGACCGAGACCTAACCAGTTCACTCGCTCTGCGACCTGCACTAACTGGCAGCTCAGGCCGATGCGGGCCGGATGCGGTGTACCGCTGGCAACGTCGACATCCACCGTTATCTGCATTTCACCCTTGCCGTCAATGCGGTAGCTTTTTCGGCTGATGAACAGCGTTTCGCCCTGATACTGCCACGCATGTTCAGTGGTGATCAGTACCGCATCGCTCAGCGTATTGGCAGCACAGTGCAGTAACGTTGCTTCAGCCTGATAGTGACCGGCGGCCTTCCAGCGTTCGACCCAGGCGTTCGGGTCGATGCGGGTTGACTCGCTCACGCCGATGTCGTTGTCCAGCGGGGCGCGGGTGAACTGGTCAGTAAGCGGAGTTAACAGTTGGGCTGAATCGCCAATCCAGTACTGTGTCAGCAGGCCAGACTGACGGTCGAATTGCCAGCGCTTGTTGTCGTTCTCAACAGTAAAGACGTTTTCGCTCACATTGAGCTGTGGCGCGGTGCGGGCAGACGGCAGTTGCGTCAGGCTGAGCTTCTCTTGAAGCTTCCATTGCTGCCAGGCGCTGATGTGCCCGGCGTCTGACCACGCGGTTGCCTGAGGTTGTTCTACGCGTACCGTCAGCCACAGCTGACCTGCGGTTTCCGGCATCGGGACATCTGGCAGGGTAATCACCTGGCGACCCTGTGGAGCGATATCCAGAACGATTTCTCCGGCGGCCAGTGGGTTGCCGTCCTGGGCAATAGACCAGTGCAGAACTTCGTTATCGCTGCGGCGGAACAGATATTCGCTGGTCACTTCAATCTGGCGTTCAGCGCCCGGCAGTAACGTGAACTGGAAAAACTGCTGTTCATGTTTGGCCTCGTATAACGCCGGGTGTGGGGTGCGATCGGCGAACACCAGCCCGTTCATGCAAAACTGACGATCGTTAGGTGTGTCGCCAAAATCGCCACCGTAGGCTGACCATGCTTTACCGTTCTCATCATATTTGGTCAGCGACTGATCCACCCAGTCCCAGACAAATCCGCCCTGCAGGCGCGGATACTGACGGAACGCTTGCCAGTATTTGGCAAAGCCACCGAAACTGTTGCCCATGGCGTGGGCATATTCACAAAGGATCAGCGGACGCTGCTCGCCGGGCATCGACAGCCACTTTTTAATCGACCATTTGGGGACGGCGGGGAAGGGTTGATCCTGATCGACGCGGGCGTACATCGGGCAAATAATATCGGTCGCTGCGGTATTTGCACCGCCGCCTTCATATTGTACCGGGCGTGACGGGTCTTCTGATTTTATCCAGCGGTAGAGCGCGTCGTGATTGACGCCATGGCCGGATTCATTGCCCAGAGACCAGATGATAATGCTCGGATGGTTGCGATCGCGCTGCACCATGCGCGTGACGCGCTGGCTCATGGCAGGCAACCATGCGGGATCGTCGGTGAGGCGATTCATCGGCACCATGCCGTGGGTTTCAATGTTGGCTTCGTCGACGACATACAAGCCGTAGCGATCGCACAGGGTGTACCACAGCGGGTGATTTGGGTAATGGGAGCAGCGCACGGCGTTGAAGTTATTCTGCTTCATCAGGATGATGTCTTGTACCATCGTCGCCTCATCCATCACCTGGCCGTTAATCGGATGGTGCTCATGGCGGTTGGTACCGCGAATCAACAGCGGCTTACCATTGAGTAACAGCAGTCCGTTTTCAATGCAAACCTGACGAAAGCCGACGTCACAGGCCTCCGCTTCTATCAGCGCTCCGTCCGCGGTGCGCAACTGCACAACGGCGCGGTACAGATTGGGCGTTTCGGCACTCCACAGAGCCGGTTTTTCGACGTTCAGACACAGAGTCACCCGGTCATGATAAGCACCGCGTTCATCAATAATCTCACTGCCGAGTGGGGAATTCGTTTCGGCTGTGAGCGTTTCTCCCTCCCACAATTGCAGGGCTACGCGTAAATCTTCGCTCGCGTTGCCCGCTACTCTGACTTCCGCTGCCAGCGTGGCGCGGCTGAAGTCGTCGTTAAACCGGGTATTAATGCGCAGGTCGCGAATTTGCGTTGTGGGCTTATGCAGCAAAGATACGTCGCGAAAAATACCGCTCATGCGCCACATATCCTGGTCTTCCAGATAGCTGCCATCGCTCCAGCGCAGCACCATCACCGCCAGACGGTTTTCGCCGTGCTGTAGATAATCGCTAAGATCGAATTCAGATGGCAGGCGGCTGTCCTGTCCGTAGCCGACCCAGCGGCCGTTGCACCACAAATGAAATGCGGAGTTCACGCCGTCAAAAATAATGCGCGTCTGACCCCCATCTAACCAGATATCGTCAATATTAAATGTGAGCGAGTAACATCCTGTCGGGTTCTGTGCCGGAACGTACGGAGGGTTAACCGGGATTGGGTAGGTGACGTTGGTATAAATTGGCGCATCGTAACCGTCCATCTGCCAGTTAGAGGGGACGTTGATAGTATCAGCTTGTGGCAGATCGCTCGTCAGCCAGCTTTCCGGCACAGCCTCCGGCGCGGCAAACCAGGCAAATTGCCACTGGCCATTCAGCGAGCGTAACTGACTCGAACGCTGATTAGTACGTGCGTCATCTGCTGAACGCCAGCTACAGAACGGTGGATGCGCCTCCAGGCGGTTGAGCTGCGTGACGCCGGGATTTTCCCAGTCACGGCGGGCCAGAACAGCGGAGAGTGAATCTGTGTTCAGGTTCATAACGGTATCCTGTTTGAATTTGTTATTCGCTCACAATTTCAATCAAAATACGGATAAGCGATCCCAACTGTAAAGGCTGGGGCGTTCAATGAGTGAACTGACTCACACAATTGTTGTGCGTTCACAATTTGGGTGCGAGCTGAGAAACTTGCCGCGCGAGCTGGATCAATGAATCGGCCAGCGCCTGGGGTGAGGTGGTTTGGGTGTTGGGTGGCAGAACCGTTTTGCGCTTAACCAGGGTGACGGGCAGCAGTTGGTTGCCCACGGTTGATTCGCCACGGGGAAGTTGCAGCAGCCTGTCGACGCTGGTTTCACCCAATAACGGAAAATCTTGCCTGATGGTGGTCAGCGGTGGAATGTAGCAGGCGCTGTCTTCGGTATCATCGTAGCCAATCACCGAGATATCTACCGCCACCCGCAGACCGAACTCGCTGATTGCGCGCATCGCGCCCAGCGCCATTTGATCGTTAGCGACCAGCATGGCGGTAGGGAGGTTACCGTTATTCAGCATATGCATCGTTTGCTGAAAACCAGACATCGCACTCCAGTCGCCTTCCAGCTCCACAACGGGTTGTAGCTGGTAATGTTCCAGATACTTGTGCCAGCCCGCACGGCGAAGCCTTGCCGAAACGGAAGTGTGCGGCCCGCTCAGCAGGGCGATACGCTGATGTCCGTACTGCACCAGATGTTCAACGCCGAGGCGCGCGCCGTCGTCATGCGAGAAAATCACGCTGTTAATTGGCGTCAGGTCAGAGACATCGAGAAACAGCACCGGCACCGTACCGCAGGCGGTGGCCACGGCAATGGCGTCTTCTTCATCCAGTGGATAGTTGATGATAAGCCCGGTTACACGCTGAGAAAGCAGGTTGTGGACCGCGGCTTTACATGCCTCAACGCCGCTGCGCTCGACCATGGCGATCACCACGCTGGCACCGGACTGGTCGGCACGGGATTTTATGGCGGCAACGATTTGCGACGGGGCATGCAGGGCAAGGTTCGCCGTCACAACGCCAATCAGCGGCGTCTGTTTGCCAGCCAACTGCTGTGCGACGCGGTTAGGGATGTAATTGAGTTCCGCCATCGCGGCCTCAACTTTTTGTCGGGTTTTTGCGGAAACGTGGCTGGCCTGATTAACGACGCGCGAGACGGTCTGGTAAGAGACACCTGCATGGTCTGCCACATCGTATAGCGTTACCGGTTTCACGTTTATCACCCCTGTCATGACGTTATCTGCGCGCTATGATGCCACAGCGGGACGGTTTTGGGGGATTTACGCATAGGTTCTGCGAGGCGCATTCCAGGGTTGCGGATCGTGTGCTGGAGGATTTATCGTCGTTCTTCTTAACAGAAGAAAAAAGTGAGGACATTGTGAGCGACTCTGCGGCAAATAATATTCTGTCCATCTACCGACGTCATGCGGATGCCTTTGCCAGCCAGCGCTCGCGCACCTTGTTCGAGAAAAGCTGGCTCGATAAATTCATTTCCGTGATGGGCGGGCAGGGCAGCATTGTGGATATTGGCTGCGGCAACGGTCAGCCGATTGCCGGTTATTTTATCCAGCAAGGTTTTCAGCTTACCGGCGTTGATGGTTCCCCGGCGATGCTGGCGCGGGCCCGAAACACTTTTCCCGTACAGCGCTGGCTGGAGCAGGATATGCGCGAACTGGCACTCAATGAGACTTTCGATGGTCTGATCGCCTGGGACAGTTTTTTCCATTTAACTCAGCAGGACCAGCAAAAGATGTTCCCGATTTTTGACCGCCTCAGCCATCCCGGCAGCGCGCTGATGTTTACCAGCGGTACGGACAATGGCATCGCGATGGGGCAATTTGAGGGTGAGCCGCTGTTTCACGCCAGCCTCGCGCCGGACGAATACCGCGCATTGCTGTCAGCGCATGGTTTTGCGGTAGTCGAGATGGTGATGGAAGACCCGCACTGCGCCGGGCACACCGTCTGGCTGGCGCAAAAAAGAGGCTAATCGCCGCGAAAGGTTTTACGCCATTCAGACGGGCTAACACCAAAGTGGGATTTAAAATGCTGGCGCCAGGTGACGGGCGACTGAAAACCAACCTGTTCTGCAATGCGTTCAACGGGTAACTGGCTGGACTCCAGCAACGTCTGGCTACGGCGCAGGCGCTCGGCAATCAACCATTCGGCTACGCTTGACCCGGTGGCCTTCATAAAATGACGAGTGAGGGTACGACGGCTCATCATCACTCGCTGCGCCAGCTCGTCGAGATTATGCGGTTCGTGGAGATGCTGGCGCAAATAGTCGAGCAGGGCGTTGATGCGCTGATCCTGGGTATTTTTCGCTACCGGTTGTTCGATAAACTGTGCCTGGCCGCCCTCGCGATGTGGCGGCACAATCATCCGTCGGGCAATCTGATTCGCCACCGTGCTGCCAAAACGCTGGCGGATGACGTACAGGCAGCAATCCAGCGCGGCGGCGGTCCCTGCCGAGGTAATAATACCGTCGTCATCCACGTACAGCGCGTTGATATCCAGATGGGCTGCCGGAAAGCGCGCCTGAAAATCTTGTTCGAATTCCCAGTGCGTAGCCGCCCGTTTGCCATCCAGCAGACCAGCATAGCCGAGAACAAACGCGCCCAGACATAACCCAACAATTTGCGCGCCGTTTTGTCGTGCGCGGTTGAGCGCATCAAGCAGGCTTTGTGGTGGTCGATGTGCCGTGGTGCCCCACCAGGGGATCACTACGATGTCGGCGGCCTCCACCGCTTCATAGCCGTAGGCTGCGGTAATGGCGAAGCCATCCTGCGAGGAAACGATGCCCGGCTGTTCGGCGCACAGTTGCACCTCAAAGCGCTTTTTCGCCGCCACTTTGTCACTGAAAATAATGCACGGCACTGAGAAGTGAAACGGGCTGAAATCTTCCACGGCAACAATGGCGACGTTAAGCGGTTGCATACGATTCCTCTGTGGAGTTTAAAACGTCAGGGTTTCGCCATCTTCCGGCACGTTAACGAATTGCGCAATCTGGTTGTCGCGGGCGTACTCTTTCAAGGCCGCGCGGGTCAGCAGACAGTGGTTAATCGCCTCCATGTGGGTCGCCAAAATTTGTGCCTCGGGTAGTACGAAGTGGGTTTTTAGCACATCTTCCGCGCCCATGATAATTGGGCCAAACTCGATAACGTGGGCAAAGCCTGCGTTCAGAATGACCACGCCTGGCTGAAAAGTCCGCATGTTGGTTTCCACCTCGTCGCGCCAGATGGTGTCCCCGACCAGATACAGTGTTTTTTCCGCCGGATGCTGGAAGATAACCCCGCAGGCATCACCCAGACGCTCAGCCATTTGCGGGATGGCGTAAGCGCGATCCGAACCGTGCTGGCCGCCGGTTTTACGCAGGGTGATATCACCAAGCGCGGTGTTTTGCGTCAGTACGGTCAGTTGCGTGAAACCTTGTCCCCGCAGTACCTGCGCATCGCGATCGTTTTGCACATAAATCGGTTTGTCTTTCGGCACGACACGAGCCGCTGCTTCATCCCAGTGGTCTTCATGCAGATGGGTCACGATCAGCGCATCAACGTTGAGCAGCGTGTCGATATCGACAGGCAGATCAACGGTCGGGTTGCGGATCTCGGCGCGAGCCGTTCCGGCAAAGCCCGGATAAGTACCTTTATCCGCTAGCATCGGATCAAACAGAAAAGTTTTACCGCCAAAGGTGATTTGCTGCGTGGCGTTACGGATTTGCGTGATGTTCATGATGTTTGCTCCACGTGTTGGATCAGTGGTGTCATCGTAGAGTGTTGTCCAGAAGATGAATGTGGGCAAATGGGCGACTAGCGATGGGATTGGGCCAATAGCAGATTACATATATCAATTATGTAATTAAAGTAATTTAATATTTCCTTTGTAGCTCGTTATTTAATTCGCAGCCATTATCTCGAAATGAATAAGAGTGCTGTTACTTAAATACGGAAAAATTTATTAAATACGAAGTGGTGCCAGAAAACATTATTGATATATGTAATGCATAGTGACCAATAAAACAGATCGCGAACCATGAAATAAGAATGCTATCATTCACATCAGACGCGGCAGGCAACTGCTGGCACACGCATATCCCCCCGGAGCAACTGATGAACAACGACATTCCGCTTAAATATTATGATATCGCCGACGAGTACGCGACCGAGGCCGCAAAGCCGGTGAGCGACACAGAACGTGACGCGCTGGCGCACTACTTCCAGCAGTTGATTACCCGTTTGATGAACAACGAAGAGATCAGCGAAGAAGCGCAGCAGGAGATGGCAACCGTGGCCGGTGTCGACGCTCAGCGTATCGATGATATCGCGGAGTTCCTCAATCGTTGGGGTAACGAGTAGCCAAAGGTATGGCCTGTGTTTTACACTGCGCGCAAATTGAGTAGGTATACTCTACGAGTAATAGGTTTAATCAGGCGGAAACAGCAATGAACGGAACAATCACAACGTGGTTTAAAGATAAAGGCTTTGGATTTATCAAAGATGAAAACGGCGACAATCGCTATTTTCATGTGATTAAGGTTGCTAATCCTGAGCTGATCAAGAAAGACGCGGCGGTGACTTTTGAGCCCACCACCAATAACAAAGGCTTGTCTGCCTACGCGGTAAAAGTCATACCAGACAGCAAGTACATCTATATCGCAGGCGAGCGTCTGAAGCTCACCTCGATCAAGTCATTCCTGGTCTACAGTGAAGAAGTCCCTGTAGAGACCCGTATCGACAAAGAAAATGCAGTGCTGTCTGTCGGCGTGCTGATGAACAGCATCCGACCAAAATCAGACGTGAAGCCTGGTGAAATGCGCACGCTGAAAAAGCTGGCTATCACCACCTTCCAGGGCACGACGCTGATTTTCTCTGAAGATGAAATCGACATTGACGAGACGGTGAAACTGCTTAAGGTCTGAAGCCCTTCAGACTGAATAAAAACCGGAACGCTGCTCTTTTCAGGAGCGGGGTTTCGGTTTTTTTATATTCAGTATGTGATTGCTGTGAGTCTGGAGTAGATATGCGGCTGGTCTGGGCTTCTTTGTTAAACTGTCATTAGCCCGAGGATAAAGGATCGTATTCCCACTGTGATTCGTCATTGTAAATTGTACCATCATCATCCATTACCTGGGCGTTGAGACTTTTTGCAATCCCCAACATCTTTCTGTAAAGATATGTGTCTGGCCATTTTGTATAAATATTACCTGCGCTCCAGTCAAGCCATGGCTCTGCGTATAACGAGGGGCCTGACCACAAGGCGTGATAATCGCCATTTATAATATATCTGCTTAATTCATTATCGCTATTAATGTAGTGAAGCCATTCATCAGATGTTATCTGCGCATCATCATTATCTGCCCAAAATTCAGCTCTTGTTATATGAAACTCAACACCCATAACATCTCCTTTAATGATAAAATAATCTGTATAAACTAACATAGCGCCTTATGATAACCCACTGCTAAACATCAGCGCTCCTGAAAGAGGCATTGAAATCCGGCTACTTTAACTTCCCTCTTAACCCTCTATAGACATCCAGCACCTAAGGATTTAGATAGTCTGGCAAGTGTGAAAGAATGCATTGCGACATATGTAAGAAAATTTCTTCAGCATCTTAAAAATTCTTAATAATTCCAAATATCAACTAAATTTGGTAGTTACTTATAGCCGCTTTGACCCTACAAGCTATTGTAAAAAAATACTAGTAAAGTAACATAGGAAGCAATCTACGTGGATGGTTATATTTAGCTTGAAACAGAATTCACATTACAACTATTCATCTATCAAGTTCAGAATATTAGGGTGATAATTACAAATGGCAAGGAATAACAAACAAAGACCTCCTCGTTCCAACACATCCAAAAAGAATTCTAAGGATAAGACTGTTTGTATACCATTTCACAAAAAAATTAATGGTTTTATTTTATGGCTTGCAGCTACTGGTTTGCTTGCATTCCTTGGCAACTATATTTTCGATTTTTTGACAGGGGATGTACAAGTTAAATATGTTAAATCCTCGGGTAGGAATTATGAATTTAACTTAACGAATAAAAGTTCGACCGATCAGGTTATAGAACAGTTCAGAATAGTCCCTGATCTGACACAAAAAGTAATATATCGGATTACTAAAGACGTCACGGGAGTGTTCACCAAAAATGGTGTTTCAATACCCGGCGGAAATACATCCTCTATGCCTGCATATGAGTATAAGGAAATGAATGGCTACATATTGGATGCCAGGTCTGAAGTGAATTTTCTTGTTCCTCCATTGGTAGCGAGAGATTATGCAGAACCTGAATATGCTGTGGTATTTGCAGAATATAAAACCAAATCAAATAATAAATATATGGAAAAGCTTGAATCTGTATTAATAAAGTTAAATGTTAGAGATGGGGTTAAACGTCAAAAATATCTAATTGTCAATAATTTCTGGACTCCCATCAGTAATGATAATCTTGTCGATGCTATTAGAATAGCTTGTCGAGATGATGATTTGTTTGCAAGATCTGATGAATGCAGAAATTATATAAATAATTAAATTTATTGTAAAAACTTGACATGAATATAGGCTTGATTGTCTATATAACCAGAGCTGATTATATACTTAGGGATATTATGGGAAACTTAATATTTATTGTGGATGAAGATCTTCAGGATGAACCTTCGACTGAGGAAATAATAACGACGTTAATTTCCGAAGGGGAAGAAATACCGCTTGAAAATACAGTGAAGAAGGGTAAGTCATTTTCGTCTTCTAAGAGTGGAGGTGAACCAGAAAATAGTGACCGTAAAATGATAAATCCCCTGGTGGCAAATATTGCTCTTGAGATGGCTGCAAGATTACTGCCTTTGCCTGTGGCAGTTCTTGTTAATGCAGCCCCTGCCGCCTATTCTTTATATCAATTATTTTCGAAAAAAGATGAAGAAGATGTTTCCGTTGCCAGCTTGAGACAGTCTGCGAGTTCATTTGATAAATATTTAAAACGTATAAGTATGTCCATAGAAACGGCCATCGGGGCAAATTATCGTTTTCAACCTGGCCATCCGCAGATAAACCAGGCTTACATCAGACACCCTCTGTCAGAGGATAATGAGTCTAAAAAGGATCTCTATATTCTCAGTGATAGCTTAGATGATATCCTACTTCAGGAACGAGAAGCTGAGATGATCAGGGTCTTTGTAAATCTGGGGGCGACGAAAATAGAGTTTCGCAAGGAAAATAAGTCGAATTTATTAAGTGCTGCGAAAGCAGAAATAGACGCGGAACTTCCTGTTAGTTCAGTTGAGGCTAACATAAGTTTAAAATCAGCTACGACGAATATCGGTAGTGATAAACGAGTAATTACTTTAGCGGGGCGCGAATGGGTAAAAGGTATGACTCTGGAACGAAAAGAATTCAGTTGGTTACCGTATGAACCATCATGGGAAAGCATTGTATTTGCCAGAGAAATAGGTGGCTGCTTAAGTGCGGAACTGGAACTGAAAAAGAAGAGTGTATTTTCCTCAAACAAAGAGAGTCGTTTAGGATTTGGCATGAATGGGTTTAAAGGCTCAGCTGGCGCGAGTGTGGATCTCAATCGAGAGCAAGATGAAAACTATACGGTTTATGTCGAATTTAATCAGCCTGTGTAATGTATCGTTGTGATTTTAATCCCAATGGCAATCCTCGAATGTTTCAACGATGATTGCCGTTTATGTACCAATTGCAGCGTAAACGAACCAGAAATGACCTCAAGCTGATCTTCGTACCAACCCATATCCTGCGCGGATTCTCACCGCCAACAACTGTGATCCATCTCACCTCCCGGCCACCAAAATCTCCTGCGACTCGACGCCGTCCTCTATCTGTTTCGCCACCTTTTGTAAGGCCGGAAGATGCTTTTCCGCAGCCTGTTCGATGGTCATGGCGCTGGCCATATACACCAGATTCAGGCAGCCGATCACCCGCTGTTCGCTACGGATGGGGACGGCGATGGAGGCGATTTTTTCCTCCTGGTCCCAGCCGCGATAGTTCTGACCAAAACCGTCTTTTCGCGCCCGGGTTAAAATGGCATTGAGCTTCAGCGGTTCGCGCGCAAGCTGGAACGCTTCTCCTGGTCGGGAGGCCAGCATTTCAATCAGTTCCTGACGTTCATTCTCCGGACAGAATGCCAGCCAGGTCAGGCCGGATGCGGTTTTCAGCAATGGCAAACGACGCCCGACCATCGCCCGGTGAAACGACAGGCGGCTAAAGCGGTGGGTTGTTTCACGTACCACCATCGCGTCCACATCCAGCGTGGAAACGTCGGTCGGCCAGATGACCTCGCGCAGCAAATCCCCCAGCAGCGGGGCGGCGAGTGCGGAAATCCACTGCTCGTCACGAAATCCCTCGCTGAGCTGGCGGACTTTAATGGTTAAGCGAAAGCTGTCATCGGACAGGCTGCGCCGAACGTAACCCTCATCTTGCAGGGTTTCCAGCAGCCGTCTGACCGTGGTGCGATGCAGGCCGCTTAACTCAGCAAGTAAGCCAACACTGGCCCCACCATCGAGCCGGTTTAACATATTTAATAACATTAACCCGCGCGTTAATCCGCGTACGGTTTTGTACTCAGTGCTCTCGTCATTTTTCATATTCATTGACAAATCTACAGGTAAAACAACGTTGTGCACTTAGTGCACATCCAGGCATGTTTTGATTGTAGCGCAAAAACTCACTCCTATACTGACCGCACAACAAAAAATTATTCACATATTTTTAACAAAACAGATTGCGCCTCACCAGGGTCCGCAATTGCGTTTTGTCCGAGTCGTGAGGTTCTGAAATGACAACAAAAAACCCGGATATCCAACCAGCTGTGCAGCACACCGTGCAGGTGGCGATTGCCGGTGCCGGCCCGGTGGGGCTAATGATGGCCAACTATCTTGGCCAGATGGGCATTGACGTGCTGGTGGTGGAGAAGCTCGACACGCTGATCGACTATCCCCGAGCCATCGGCATTGACGATGAAGCGTTGCGCACCATGCAGTCTGTGGGGCTGGTCGAGCGCGTTTTGCCGCACACCACGCCGTGGCACGCGATGCGCTTTCTCACGCCGAAAGGCCGCTGCTTTGCTGATATCCAGCCGATGACCGACGAATTTGGCTGGTCGCGCCGCAATGCGTTTATTCAACCACAGGTGGATGCGGTGATGCTGGAAGGGCTGTCGCGTTTTCCCAACGTGCGCTGCCTGTTCTCCCGCGAACTGGAGGCCTTCAGCCAGCAAAACGGCGAAGTGACGCTGAATCTGAAAACGCCGGACGGTCAACGTGAAACGGTGAAGGCCCAGTGGCTGGTGGCCTGCGACGGCGGCGGCAGTAACGTCAGACGCTCGCTGAATGTGCCGTTTGAAGGCAAAACCGCGCCGAATCAGTGGATTGTGGTGGATATCGCCAACGATCCGCTCAGCACACCGCATGTGTATCTGTGCTGCGATCCGGTGCGCCCGTATGTCTCCGCTGCGCTGCCGCACGCGGTGCGTCGCTTTGAATTTATGGTGATGCCGGGGGAAACCGAAGCGCAGCTCAGTGAACCGCAGAATATGCGTCAGCTTTTGAGCAAAGTGCTGCCGAACCCGGACAACGTCGAACTGATCCGCCAGCGCGTGTATACCCATAACGCCCGTCTGGCCGAACGTTTTCGCATTGACCGCGTGCTGCTGGCGGGCGATGCGGCGCACATTATGCCGGTCTGGCAGGGGCAGGGGTACAACAGCGGCATGCGCGATGCTTTCAATCTGGCGTGGAAACTGGCGCTGGTCATTAAGGGCAAAGCCGGTGATGAGCTGCTGGATACCTACCAGCAGGAACGCCGCGACCACGCCAAAGCGATGATCGATCTCTCCGTGACCGCTGGCAACGTGCTGGCGCCGCCAAAACGCTGGCACGGCGCGGTGCGCGACGGGGTTTCCTGGCTGCTGAATTATATTCCGCCGGTCAAACGCTACTTCCTCGAAATGCGCTTTAAGCCGATGCCGCAATACCATGTTGGAGCACTGGTGCGTGAGGGTGACGCGAGAACGTCTCCGGTCGGCAAGATGTTTATCCAGCCGAAGGTGACGCTGGAATCGGGCGAAGTGACGCTGCTCGACAACGTTATTGGACCGAATTTCGCGGTGATTGGCTGGGGCTGTAACCCGCTATGGGGCATGAGCGAGTCGCAGATCCAACAGTGGCAGGCGCTGGGGACGCGTTTTATCCAGGTCGTGCCGGATACGCAGATACATACCGATCAGGATAACCACGACGGCGTTACCCGCATTGGTGATACGCAAAACCGCCTGCGCGCGTGGTTTGCCCAGCACAACGCCGCGCTGGTGGTAATGCGCCCGGACCGCTTCGTGGCCGCCATCGCCATTCCGCAAACCCTGGGCAGCACCCTGAATAAACTGGCGTCGGTGATGACACTTACCCGCGCTACTGCCGATATTCCTGTTGAAAAGGTTGCCTGATATGCACGCTTATCTTCACTGTCTTTCCCACTCGCCGCTGGTGGGCTATGTCGACCCGGCTCAGGCTGTGCTTGACGAGGTTAACGGCGTGATCGCCAGCGCCCGGGCGCGTATTGCGGCGTTCGACCCGGAACTGGTAGTGCTGTTTGCCCCCGATCACTACAACGGTTTTTTTTACGATGTGATGCCGCCGTTCTGTTTAGGCGTGGGAGCCACGGCGATCGGCGATTTCGGCAGCGCAGCGGGAGAACTGCCAGTGCCGACAGATCTCGCTGAAGCCTGCGCCCACGCGGTGATGAAAAGCGGCATCGATCTTGCCGTGTCCTACAACATGCAGGTCGATCACGGCTTCGCGCAGCCGCTGGAGTTTTTGCTCGGCGGTCTGGATAAGGTGCCGGTGCTGCCGGTGTTTATTAACGGCGTCGCCACGCCGCTGCCGGGCTTTCAGCGTACCCGCTTGCTCGGGGAAGCGATTGGCCGTTTCGCCAGCTCGCTGAATAAGCGCGTGCTGTTTTTAGGCTCCGGCGGGCTGTCGCATCAACCACCGGTCCCGGAACTGGCGAAGGCTGATGCCCATATGCGTGACCGCCTGCTCGGCAGCGGCAAACAGTTACCTGAAAACGAGCGCGAGCTGCGCCAGCAGCGGGTGATCAGCGCCGCCGAGAAGTTCGTGGTCGATCAAAACACGCTGCACCCGCTTAACCCCGTCTGGGATAACCGTTTTATGACCCTGCTTGAGCAGGGGCGTTTGCAGGAAATGGACGCGGTCAGTAACGAAGAGCTGTCCGCGATGGCGGGCAAATCAACGCACGAAGTTAAAACCTGGGTTGCCGCCTTTGCCGCCATTTCTGCCTTTGGCAGTTGGCGCAGCGAAGGTCGTTATTACCGCCCGATCCCGGAGTGGATCGCCGGATTCGGCTCTCTGAGTGCCACTACGCAGAACTAAAACAGAACTGAATATGCAGGAGAACATCATGACTTATCAACCGCAAACCGAAGCCGCTACCAGTCGTTTTCTGGAGGTGCAGGAAGCAGGCGAAACACTACGCGTGCATTTCAATGACTGTGGACAGGGTGAAGAGACCGTCGTGCTGCTGCACGGCTCCGGTCCTGGCGCGACGGGCTGGGCAAACTTCAGCCGCAATATTGATCCGCTGGTACAGGCCGGATACCGGGTGATCCTGCTGGATTGTCCTGGCTGGGGCAAAAGCGATGGGATCGTTAACCGCGGTTCGCGATCTGATCTCAACGCTCGCATCCTGAAAAGCGTTGTCGATCAATTGGATATTCAAACAGTCCACCTGCTGGGTAACTCGATGGGCGGTCACAGTGCTGTGGCGTTTACCCTGAGCTGGCCGGAGCGCGTGGGCAAACTGGTGTTAATGGGCGGCGGAACGGGCGGCATGAGTCTGTTTACCCCGATGCCGACCGAAGGTATCAAACGCCTGAATCAGCTGTACCGCGAGCCGACCATCGAGAACCTGAAGCTGATGATGGAGATCTTTGTCTTCGACACCAGCGACCTGACCGAGGCATTGTTTGAGGCACGCCTGAATAACATGCTGTCGCGTCGCGATCACCTGGAAAACTTTGTCCAGAGTCTGGAGGCCAACCCGAAACAGTTCCCGGATTTCAGCCCGCGTCTGGGTGAAATCAAAGCCCAGACCCTGATTGTCTGGGGACGCAATGACCGCTTTGTGCCGATGGATGTCGGTTTGCGCCTGCTCTCCGGAATTGCCGGTTCTGAGCTGCATATCTACCGCGACTGCGGACACTGGGCGCAGTGGGAGCATGCGGATGCCTTTAACCAGCTGGTGCTGAACTTCCTCGCACGCCCTTAAGGAACGGACATGACGAATCATAATCTTGAGCAGCTGGCCGCCGATTTACGTCAGGCTGAAGAAAAAGGGGAAGCCATCGCCCCAGTGCGTGAATTGATTGGTGTGGATAACGCCGAAGCGGCCTACGCCATTCAACGCATCAACGTGCAGTATGAAGTGGCGCGCGGGCGTCGCGTGGTCGGGCGCAAAGTAGGGCTGACACACCCGAAAGTGCAGCAGCAGCTTGGCGTCGATCAGCCGGACTTCGGTACGCTGTTTGCCGACATGTGCTACGGCGATAACGACACCATTGCGTTTGAGCGCGTGCTGCAACCGCGTATTGAAGCGGAAATCGCGCTGGTGCTGAACCGCGATCTGCCCAATGCCGACACTACCTTTGACGAGCTGTATAACGCCATCGAGTGGGTGCTGCCCGCGCTGGAAGTGGTCGGCAGCCGTATCCGTGACTGGTCAATCAAGTTTGTTGATACCGTGGCGGATAACGCCTCCTGCGGGGTGTATGTGGTCGGCGGCCCGGCACAGCGTCCGGCAGGAATAGATCTGAAAAACTGCGCGATGAAAATGACGCGCAACAACGAAGAGGTTTCCAGCGGACGCGGCAGCGAATGCCTGGGACATCCGATCAACGCCGCCGTCTGGCTGGCGCGCAAAATGGCCAGCCTCGGCGAGCCGCTACGTGCCGGAGATATCATTCTCACCGGAGCGTTAGGCCCGATGGTGGCGGTGAATGCGGGCGATCGTTTCGAGGCCCATATCGACGGTATTGGTTCAGTTGCCGCCACCTTTTCAGCGGCGGTTACAAAAGGAAGTCAGTCATGAGTAAGCGTAAAGTCGCCATTATCGGCTCCGGCAACATCGGTACCGATTTGATGATAAAAATTCTGCGTCACGGCGTACATCTGGAAATGGCGGTGATGGTCGGTATCGATCCTGATTCTGATGGTCTGGCGCGTGCCCGACGCATGGGCGTTGCCACCACCCATGAAGGGGTGACAGGGCTTATCGCCATGCCGGAATTCGCCGACATCGACATTGTTTTTGATGCCACCAGCGCAGGCGCGCATGTGAAGAACGACGCCGCGCTGCGCGCCGTTAAACCAGCGATCCGCCTGATCGACCTGACCCCCGCGGCAATCGGCCCGTACTGCGTGCCTGTGGTGAATCTGGAGGCCAACGTTGATCAGCAGAACGTTAATATGGTGACCTGCGGCGGGCAGGCGACTATCCCGATGGTGGCGGCAGTTTCTCGCGTGGCAAAAGTCCATTACGCCGAAATTATCGCCTCGATCGCCAGTAAATCTGCGGGTCCTGGCACGCGCGCTAATATCGATGAGTTTACCGAAACCACCTCGAAGGCGATTGAAGTGGTTGGCGGGGCGGCAAAAGGTAAAGCGATTATCGTCCTTAACCCGGCCGAGCCGCCGCTGATGATGCGCGACACGGTGTATGTGCTGAGCGAAGCGGCCTCTGAGGTTGAAGTTGAAGCATCGATTAATGAGATGGCGGCGGCGGTGCAGGCGTACGTGCCGGGCTATCGTCTGAAACAGCGTGTCCAGTTTGAAGTCATCCCGCAGGATAAACCGGTCAATCTGCCGGGCATCGGTCAGTTCTTCGGGCTGAAAACCGCGGTGTATCTGGAAGTGGAAGGCGCGGCGCACTATTTACCTGCCTATGCGGGCAACCTCGACATTATGACCTCCAGCGCGCTGGCGACCGCTGAGAAAATGGCGCAGTCCCTCACTCGTCAGGCAGGAGAAGCAGCATGAACGGTAAAAAACTCTATATCTCTGACGTGACCCTGCGCGACGGCATGCACGCCATTCGTCATCAATATTCGCTGGAAAACGTGCGCCAGATTGCCAAAGCGCTGGACGACGCGAGGGTGGATTCCATTGAGGTGGCGCACGGCGACGGTCTGCAGGGTTCCAGTTTTAACTATGGCTTTGGTGCGCACAGCGACCTGGAGTGGATTGAAGCGGCGGCGGACGTGGTCAAGCACGCCAAGATCGCCACGCTGCTGTTGCCGGGCATTGGCACGATTCATGACCTGAAAAATGCGTATCAGGCTGGGGCGCGCGTTGTGCGTGTGGCGACCCACTGCACCGAAGCGGACGTGTCGGCCCAGCATATTCAGTATGCGCGTGAACTGGGCATGGACACCGTCGGTTTTCTGATGATGAGTCATATGACCACGCCGGAAAACCTCGCACAGCAAGCGAAACTGATGGAAAACTACGGTGCGACCTGTATCTATGTGGTCGATTCAGGCGGGGCGATGAACATGTCTGATATCCGTGACCGCTTCCGCGCCCTGAAAGCGGTGCTGAAGCCGGAAACAGAAACCGGGATGCACGCCCACCACAACCTGAGCCTTGGCGTGGCGAACTCGATTGCTGCGGTAGAAGAGGGTTGTGATCGTATCGATGCTAGTCTGGCCGGTATGGGCGCAGGCGCAGGCAACGCGCCGCTGGAGGTATTTATCGCCGCGGCGGATAAGCTTGGCTGGCAGCACGGCACCGATCTGTATGCGCTGATGGACGCCGCCGACGATCTGGTGCGTCCGCTGCAGGACCGCCCGGTGCGGGTGGACCGCGAAACGCTGGCGCTGGGCTATGCTGGGGTGTACTCCAGCTTCCTGCGCCACTGCGAAGTGGCGGCGGCGCGTTATGGCCTGAGCGCGGTAGATATTCTGGTTGAACTGGGCAAACGCCGGATGGTGGGCGGCCAGGAAGATATGATCGTCGACGTGGCGTTGGATCTGCGCAACAGAAAATAAAAATGATTACGCGGCTGGCAACGTATCAGCCGCGATTCACCTGCATCGTGACCTCAGAGGTACATCTTATGACTACCCGTACCCCCGCATCCTCATCCCGCCTGACGTTGACCGTCGGGCTGTGTTTTTTAGTCGCCCTGATGGAAGGGCTGGATTTACAGGCCGCCGGGATCGCTGCCGTCGGTATCGCCCATGCGTTTGCATTGGATAAAATGCAGATGGGCTGGATCTTCAGCGCGGGCATTCTTGGGCTGCTGCCCGGCGCGCTGGTGGGTGGCATGCTGGCCGATCGCTATGGCCGCAAACGCATTCTTATTGCCTCCGTGGCGCTGTTCGGCCTGTTCTCACTGGCGACGGCGATATCCTGGGATTTCTCATCGCTGGTGTTTGCTCGCCTGATGACCGGTGTTGGGTTGGGTGCGGCGTTGCCGAATCTGATCGCGCTGACTTCTGAGGCGGCGGGCCCGCGTTTTCGTGGGACGGCGGTGAGCCTGATGTACTGCGGTGTGCCGATTGGCGCGGCGCTGGCGGCAGCGCTCGGGTTTAGCGGTCTGGCCTCTGCCTGGCAAACCGTGTTCTGGGTCGGCGGGGTGATCCCGCTGCTGCTGGTTCCGCTGTTAATGCGCTGGCTGCCGGAATCACAGGTTTATACCCAACAAACGCAGGTGGCTGCCGCGCCGCTGCGCGCTCTGTTTGCGCCAACCACCGCGACAGCCACGCTGCTGCTGTGGCTGTGCTATTTCTTCACCCTGCTGGTGGTGTATATGCTGATCAACTGGCTGCCGATGCTGCTGGTCGAGCAGGGCTTTCAGCCCTCGCAGGCAGCAGGAGTGATGTTTGCTCTGCAAATCGGCGCGGCCAGCGGGACGTTAATTCTCGGGGCGTTGATGGACAAACTGCGTCCGGTGGTGATGTCACTTTTGATCTACACCGGGATGTTGGCTTCACTGCTGGCGCTGGGCACGGTATCGTCATTGAGCGGCATGCTGATGGCGGGATTTGTGGCGGGGATGTTTGCCACCGGTGGGCAAAGCGTGTTGTATGCGCTGGCACCGTTGTTTTACAGCACGCAGATCCGCGCCACCGGCGTGGGTACCGCTGTCGCCGTCGGTCGTCTGGGCGCGATGAGCGGTCCGCTGCTGGCGGGGAAAATGTTAGCGCTCGGCACCGGAACGGTAGGGGTGATGGCGGCTTCTGCGCCGGGGATATTGCTGGCAGGGCTGGCGGTATTTATTCTGATGAGCCGCAAATCGCAGATGCCGATCCCTGCCAGCGGTGCTTAAGCGCTCATTCGGTAGTATGAGCAGGGAGATACGGTTCCCACTTCCGGGTGAACACCAGTCGGTGAGGACGTTGCCAGAGTTTACATAAAGCCTGGCAACGGAGGCGTTATGAGCTGGCGGCCCTTTTTGTATTTGATTATTAATCCCCACCCGATATTAAGCGCCCGGCGCGGGCATCTGCGCCTGGTGCAGGGTTGACTTTGCATTCTGTTAACAAACACGGTATAACAAACCTTCTTTGGATGTTTAGATGTCCATACGTTTAGAAGGTTATATGCAAACAACACAACAAAATGCGCCACTGAAGCGCACAATGAAAACGCGTCACCTGATAATGCTCTCCTTAGGCGGCGTGATTGGCACAGGGTTATTCTTCAATACCGGGTACATCATCTCCACCACAGGGGCGGCGGGAACGCTGCTGGCTTATCTGATTGGCGCGCTGGTGGTCTGGTTGGTTATGCAGTGTCTGGGCGAGCTTTCGGTCGCGATGCCGGAGACTGGGGCGTTTCACGTCTATGCTGCGCGTTATCTCGGCCCCGCAACGGGATATACCGTAGCCTGGCTCTACTGGCTGACCTGGACTGTAGCGCTGGGTTCGAGTTTTACCGCCGCCGGATTCTGTATGCAGTACTGGTTTCCACAGGTGCCGGTTTGGGTCTGGTGTGTGGTGTTCTGCGCGATTATTTTTGGCCTGAACGTCATCTCCACGCGCTTTTTTGCCGAAGGGGAGTTCTGGTTCTCGCTGGTAAAAGTGGTCACTATCATCGCCTTTATCATCCTCGGCGGGGCGGCGATTTTTGGTTTTATCCCGATGCAGGATGGCTCGCCCGCGCCTGGACTGAGTAATATCACGGCGGAAGGCTGGTTCCCACACGGTGGCTTACCGATCCTGATGACGATGGTGGCGGTGAATTTTGCTTTTTCGGGAACCGAGCTTATCGGTATTGCCGCCGGAGAAACAGAAAACCCGCGCAAGGTCATTCCGGTAGCGATTCGTACCACTATCGCGCGACTGATTATTTTCTTTATCGGCACCGTGTTTGTGCTGGCGGCGCTGATCCCGATGCAGCAGGCGGGCGTGGAGAAAAGCCCGTTTGTGCTGGTGTTTGAGAAGGTGGGGATTCCTTACGCCGCCGATATTTTTAACTTCGTGATCCTGACGGCTATTCTATCCGCGGCGAACTCCGGGCTGTATGCCTCCGGGCGCATGCTGTGGTCGCTGTCAAATGAACGTACGCTACCGGCCTGTTTTGCGCGAGTAACGAAAAATGGCGTGCCGCTGACGGCGCTGTCGGTCAGTATGCTCGGTGGTGTGCTGGCGCTGTTTTCCAGCGTGGTGGCCCCGGATACGGTATTTGTCGCGCTGTCGGCAATCTCCGGATTTGCGGTGGTGGCGGTGTGGCTGAGCATTTGTGCTTCACACTTCGTCTTTCGCCGCCGTCATCTGCAGCAGGGTAAGGCATTGAGTGAATTGCATTATCGCGCGCCGTGGTATCCGCTGGTGCCGGTACTGGGATTTGTGCTGTGTCTGGTGGCTTGTGTCGGGCTGGCATTCGATCCAGCGCAGAGAATTGCGCTGTGGTGCGGGTTACCGTTTGTGGCAGTGTGTTATGGTGCTTATTTCCTTACTCAACCGCGTAAAGCCAAACAGGAGCCCGAACATGTCGCAGAATAATCCGTTAAGCGCCATCCTCGATAAACAGGATTTCCTGCTGCTCGATGGTGCGATGGCGACGGAGCTGGAAGCGCGTGGCTGTAATTTAGCCGATAGCCTGTGGTCAGCCAAAGTGCTGGTCGAAAATCCGGAGCTTATCCGCGAAGTCCATCTCGATTACTACCGGGCGGGGGCGCAGTGCGCGATCACCGCCAGCTATCAGGCTACGCCGGCGGGCTTTGCCGCGCGAGATCTGGATGAAGCGCAGTCGAAAGCGCTGATTGGCAAAAGCGTGGAGCTGGCGCGTAAAGCCCGTGAAGCGTATCTGGCAGAGAACCCGCAGGCGGGCACGCTGCTGGTAGCAGGATCGGTCGGGCCTTACGGCGCGTATCTGGCGGATGGTTCTGAATACCGTGGTGATTACCAACGTAGCGCTGAAGAGTTTCAGGCGTTTCACCGCCCGCGCGTGGAAGCCTTGCTGGATGCCGGGGCCGATCTGTTAGCCTGTGAAACCTTGCCAAATTTTGCCGAAATTAGCGCGCTGGCTGAGCTATTGACCGCATATCCGCGTGCGCGGGCGTGGTTCTCATTTACCCTGCGTGACAGCGAGCACCTGAGCGACGGCACGCCGCTGCGTGACGTGGTTGCGTTGCTGGCGGATTATCCGCAGGTGGTGGCGCTAGGTATTAACTGCATTGCGCTGGAAAACACCACCGCTGCGTTGCAGCATTTACACAGTTTAACGGCGCTGCCGCTGGTAGTGTATCCGAACTCGGGCGAGCAGTATGATGCCGTGAGCAAAACCTGGCATCATCACGGTGAGCATTGTGCGCATCTGGCGGATTATCTGCCGCAGTGGCAGGCCACTGGCGCACGGTTGATTGGCGGGTGCTGTCGCACCACGCCTGCGGATATTGCCGCGCTAAAAGCGCGAAGCTGAGAGTTTATCGGGCTTACATCGTTCAATGTAGGCCTGATAAGCGCAGCGCATCAGGCATTGCCGGATGGTGGCACAAGTGCCTTATCCGGCCTACAAAGCCACAAAACGTTATGCCGCGTCCGCCAGAACAAACATGCCGTATGGATGGATTTCGAGATAATACTGCTCGCCGACGTCCGGCTGTAAACGCGTAGCGTTGACCTGCAATAAGATCTCCTGCCCGTGCCATTCCACCGTGACTTCATACTGGGGGCCCATATAGGCCACGTGGCGGATCACGCAGCGCTGACTCTCTTCGCCGCGATCGCTAAGCGTGATCGCTTCCGGGCGCACGCCGACCATGCCTTCGCCTTGCGTATCAAAGTGCAGCGGGCGCGGCAGGTGGTAGCCGTAGATATCAACGTATTGGTCACCGAAGGTGGCCGGGAACAGGTTGGCGTCACCCATAAAACTTGCCATAAAGCGCGAGGCGGGCTGGCGGTATAGATCCTGCGGTGAACCGATCTGCATGATGTGCCCCTTGTTCATCACCAGCACGGTATCGGAAACCGCAAAGGCTTCGCTCTGATCGTGGGTGACGTACAGCGAGGTGATATCAAACTGCTTTTGCAGTTCGCGGATCTTGTCGCGCATGCTGCGACGCAGGTTGGCGTCGAGGTTACTCAACGGCTCATCAAACAGCAGCACTTTCGGCTTGAGGATCAACGCGCGGGCCAGCGCTACGCGCTGCTGCTGACCGCCGGAGATCTGATCAACATAGCGCTCTTCGAATCCTTCCAGATCGACCATCGCCAGTGCCTCTTTGACACGGGCTTTCACCTCAGCGCGGGATACGCCGAGCATCTTCAGGCCGTAACCAACGTTCTCTCCCAGCGACATATGCGGGAACAGGGCATAGGACTGAAACACCATACAGATATCACGCTGCTGAATTGAGCGATGGGTGACGTCTTCGCCATCAATGAAAATCTGCCCTTCGCTCGGTTTTTCCAGCCCGGCGACCAGGCGCAAAATGGTGGTTTTGCCACAACCGGACGGGCCGAGCAGCGTCACCATTTGCCCCTGCGGGATGGTGAGGTTGATATTGTCGATTACCGTATTACTGCCAAATCGTTTGGTGACGTTGCGCAGTTCAACGAAATTTTTCTGAGTCATAGTGCGCTCCATTACGCCTGGTTTTTGGCTTTTGAACGGGAGGTACGTGATTCACCGATCAGCCAGTCAAAGATGAAAATAATCGCCAGCATCACCACGATCAGAATGGAACCGTAGGCAATCGCCACACCGTATTCGCCGTCTTCCACTCGGTTAAGGATGTAGGCCGTCGCTACGCGGGTATCCGGCGTGACGAGGAACACAATGGCGCTGACGGTGGTAATGGCGCGCACAAAGCTGTAAATCAGCGCCGAAAGGATCGCCGGGCGTAGCAGCGGCAGCAGGATATGCGTAATGGTACGCAGCGAACCGGCGCGCAGGCTGAGCGAGGCTTCATCCAGTGATTTATCGATCTGGCCTAAGCCCGCGATACCCGCCCGAATACCGACCGGGACGTTACGCATTACCATCGAGATAATGACAATCGCCGCCGTACCAGTGAGGTAAACCGGGGCGCTGTTAAAGGCCAGAATGTACGATACGCCCGCGACGGTGCCTGGAACGGCAAAGCACAGCATGGTGGTGAACTCGATGGTCTTCTTGCCCTTAAACTGTTGGCGCACGACTACCCAGGCGATCAGCAGACCGAAGATGGCGGTGATCGGCGCGGCAATACCGGCGTAGAGCAGGGTGTCGAGCAGTGAAGGCCATGCGCCGTCGCTCATCCCCTGACCGAACAGTTTGGTAAAGTTCGCTAACGTCAGGGTGTAGTCCACGCCCCAGTTAACGGTGAAACTGCCGTAGAAAATGCTGCCGTACAACAGGGCGTTAAAGGCAATCCACACCGCCAGCAGCGCGACCACGCTCCATACCAACGTCACAGGTAACGGTTGCACGTCGCCCCGGTAGGATTTACCGGAAACGGTGACGTATGAGCGTTTACCAATCCACATATATTGCACGCAGAACACCAGCAGCGAGAACAGCAGCAGGAATGCGCCCAGCGTACTGGCGGCCAGGTAGTCGAGCTGCGAACCGGTGATGTAGAAGTAGATTTGCGTTGCCAGCACGTCGAAGTTACCGCCGAGCACCAGCGGGTTACTAAAGTCAGCCAGCGACTGCACAACCACAATCAAAAAGGCGTTCGCCAGCGCTGGTTTCAGCAGCGGGACAAACACGCCGTTAAAGGTCTGCCAGCGGCTGGCACGCAGGGTGTATGACGCTTCTTCCAGCGACGGATGAATGGTTTTAATTGCTCCGTCGAGGATCATAAACGCCATCGGAGTGAAGGCCAGCACCTGCGCCAGCCAGATGCCGGTAAAACCGTACAGCCAGTTGGTGTTGGTTAAGCCAAACCATTCGACCATAAATTCGGTGATGTAGCCGGAGCGTCCCATCATCAGCGTGACGCCTAAACCCACGACAAACGGCGGGGTGACGATCGGCAAAATCGAGAAGATACGTCCGATTATGGCGCTGCGTCTGGCGATCCGGGTGGTATAGATAGCCAGTACCAGACCAAAGAAGGTACAGCCGACGCCGACGGCAATCGACAGCATAATCGAGTTGAGGATCACCTGAATGATATGTGCCTGCGACAGCACATTCATAAACGCCAGCGGGGCAAATTCCCCGGCGTCGTTGGTGAACATCGGAATAAAAATAGCGATACTCGGCCAGACGATAAAAATACCGATTAGCGCGACAATCGCGGTGAGCGAACCGATGACGAAACGGTCGCCGCCCAGCCATTCCAGACGGGTGAGCGCCAGGGTCATGATCGCGCCAAGTGCCACAAACAACACAATGGTGGCATAGCCTAAGCCGCGCCCCTCAAGAGTCGCGCTGGCGACGATAAACGCCATACAGAAAAAAGCCCAGCCCGCATCAAGATAATGGCGGCCGCGCTGTTCGCGCCTGGCCTCATGGAACGGACGCACCAGTAGCAGGCTCGGCAGCAGATACCATAACCAACTGATATTGAACTGTGACCAGCCGTAGGCGGCGAGTATTTCCTCGCCTGTCGACTCCAGCAGACCGTAGTCCAGGCTCCAGCTTGGCAACAGGGCAAACGCCAGCCAGCCAAGCAAAACCCAAAGAAATATCGCATCCCGTTTTTTCACGGGATGGAGTGCAAGTGTGTGTGACATAGCGGTTCCGGTATTCCAGGCCGGATGCGGTATTAACGCCGCACCCGGCAAATGATCGCCGATGTAGGCTTATTTACCCATCTTCACTTCGCTGACCCACTTATTGATCAACGCTTTACGCACGTCGGTCGAGCCGTACTTATCCATGTCGTAATTGATAAGTTTCAGGTCGTCGAGCTTCAGCGAGTTAGGAGACGTCTCGGCGGTGGTGTTGGTCAGGATCTGATAGGACTTACCTTTCTTCCACGCCAGTTCCTGGGCATCTTTTGACAGTACCCAGTCAACGAACAGTTTGGCGTTATCGAGGTTGCGCGCGCCTTTCAGAATGCTAACGCCGCCGATCTCATAGCCAGTACCTTCGCACGGTGAAATTAGCTCCAGCGGTGCGCCCTGTTCTTTTTCCAGCGAGTAGTCGTGCAGGAAGCCAATGCCAATCGCCGTTTCGCCACGAGCGGCGTTACGCGCTGGGGCAATGCCTGATTTAGTGTATTGAGAGACGTTGGCGTTGAGCTGTTTTAGGTAGTCAAAGGCCTGATCTTCACCCCACAACTGGGCAAAAGTCGCCAGCGCGGTATAGGCGGTACCGGAGCTTTGCGGGTCAGCAATCTGGATTTCACCTTTGTATTCCGGTTTGGTCAGATCCTTCCAGCATTTTGGCACCGGCAGGTTTTTCTCTTTCAGGCGCTGGGTATTGACGCCAAAGCCCAGAATACCGACGTAAACCGCCGAGGACAGGTTGCCTTTCACCTTCGCGGGATCGCGGAATTTCTCCATGATCTGTTCGAGATTGGGTGATTTATACGGCTGCAGCAGGCCCATTTCCCCGGCCTGGGACTGCGGATCCAGCGTACCGCCGTACCAGACATCCGCCTGCGGATTTTTCTTCTCGGCATCCACTTTCGCCAGCGTACTGCCCGAGCCGTTGCGAATGAATGAGGTTTTCACATCATATTTTTCACCGAAGGCTTTGGTTTCGGTTTCGCACATCTCGTTAGTGGCGCTGCAATACACCACCAGACGGCCCTGCGCCTGAGCTGCATTGCTGAAGGCTGCCAGCGTCAGAGCGGAGGCAATTAGTGTAGAGGTAAGCGTCAGTTTCATTGTTTTATCCTTTGACTGAGAGAAGGGGTAATGCCTGCAATGAGCAGTGGCATCAGCAATAAACCCATAAAGACAGCGGCGACCGAGAGCAAACTGAACATTCCCGACCAGCCGTAGTGTTCTATGACCAGCGACAGCGGCCAACCCGCCAGCGCGGCCCCCAGATAGGCGAACAGCCCGAGAAAACCGGTAATTGAACCTGCTGCCGCTTTGTGTCCGCACTCCACTGCCGCGAGGCCAATCAGCATCTGTGGGCCAAACACAAAAAAGCCCACCGTAAAGAAACACATTGCCAGTAGCGCGTAGTGGTGCACCGGCGCCAGCCACAGCGCGGCGACGGAGACCATCAGCCCCAGCGTGAACAGCAAAATCATCGGCGCACGCTGACCGCTGAACAGCAGATCCGATCCCCATCCGGCAAACAGCGCCCCCAGCAAACCGCCAACTTCAAACAGCATCACCGTGGCATTGGCGCTGAGCAGATTCACGCCGTGGCTTTCCGTCAGCCAGATGTTGCCCCAGTCGTTGAGCGCAATGCGGATCAAATAGACCAATACATACGACACGCCGAGCAGCCAGATCATCGGGTTTTTCAGCATGGTGGTACGTAACATTTGCCACAGCCCCATCGGCGGACTTTGCTGTTCCTGACGCAGCTCCAGCGGGTCATGCCGCCATTCCCCAACCGTCGGTAATCCCTCTTCCCGGGGCGTGCCTTTCAGTTGCAGAGTGAGCCAAATGCCTAACGCCATGCTGATAATCCCCGGTGCCAGCATCGCTGCCTGCCAGCCCCACCAGTGGGCGGCAAAGGCGCTAATCAGCGGGATAACTGCCCCACCAATGTTGATCGACATATTCCAGCAGCCCCACCAGAATCCGCGTTCGTTGCGCGAGTACCAGTGGGTCAGTAGTCGGGCGCAGGGCGGCCAGCCCCAACCCTGGAAAAACCCGTTCAGCGTCCAGACCACCAGCAGCAGCGTCAGCGATTCACCAAAGGCGAACAGCACATTCAAAACACCGGTGGCGAAAAGGCCAATGCCCATAAATGCGCGTTGTCCGTGGCTGTCGTGCCACAGTCCGGCGGTAAATTTCGACAGGCCATAGGTCAGGTAAAACAGCGACCCCAGCAGGCCGATATCGCCTTTATCCAGACCCAGGTCCGTTTGTAGCGCCGGGAGGACGTAGTTAACGCTTTTGCGCGTCAGATAAAACGCGGCATAGCCAATGACCATACACATCAGCAGTCGGGGGCGTAGCGCCCGGTATTGTTGATCTGTTTCGCTGGCTGAGCGTGTATGCATGGCAGTCTCCGTTTGTGCTGACTATAGGAAAATGAAAGCAAAAGAGGATGAGAGAAAGTCCAGAGTGGCTAAGACTTTTTCCTGGTTAGCGGCTGATTTGTTGCAAATTTGTGGGCAGGTTAACAATTACCCGTGTGCCGTTGTTTGATTCGAGCGTCAGTTCACCGCCAAGGGCGCTCACCCGCTCACGCATTCCCTGGATACCGAAACCGGGAATTTTTTCTGGCAGAATACCCACGCCATTGTCAGCGACGTCCAGAAACAAGCTATGTTCCTGCTGGCGCAGCGTAATCGACACATCGCTGGCATCGGCATGTTTACAGACGTTATTGAGTAACTCCTGCAACAGGCGATACAGCGTGAAGCGCACCGTTTCGTTTTCTGGCGTATTCTCTAGCTGATAATCAAAGCGACAGCGAATGCCCCGTTCAGCAAAAGCAAATTCATTCACCAGATGATGTAGTGCATCTTTAAAAGACAGTTCATCGAGCGCGGGTGGACGCAGCTGGCGCAGCAGCTGGCGGGTGGAGTGGTGAATACGCCGGGCCAGGTCGTTGATCTGATTTGCCGCTTCAAGCGTTTGCTCGCGACCCGGTGCGCGTTTGACCAGTTGTGATTGAATTTGAATGGCGGTGATGTTCTGACCAATTTCGTCGTGCAGTTCCCGCGCCAGGCTTTTGCGCGTGTTTTCTTCGGTGCGGATCAGCTGTTCGGTCAGCGCGCGACGCGCCGCCAGTTCAGTTTCCAGACGCTGGCGATAATGGTGCAGGTTTTGCGCCAGATGCTGCTGGCGGCTGATGGCGATCCCCAGCCATATGCCGAGCAGCGCCTGGGTGGCGAGGAAAATCTCCAGCTCCAGTAAATTACTGAACCCGACGCCGATTTGCCGGGCGATGGTGATCATCATACTGCCGAGCAATCCGGACAACACGCCGCCCTGCCAGCCAAATTTCCACGCCATCACCACGTTCGGTAAAAACACCACGATCAGCAACAGGCGCTCGATCTCCGGCGACAACACCATCTGGGTGCCGATGCCAATAATAAAAAACAGGCTGCACCAGATGATAAGCGAGGTGCGCAGCGGGGGATTGGTGGTATCCAGCCCGAGCAAATGATAGCGGTGCTGCTGGCGCAAAAATTCATAGATCAGATAGACAAACGGCGTCAGCAGCACGCCGCCGGTAAACGACGCCAGGCCAATTAACGTTGCCGGACTTTGGATAAACGGTGAAAGCAGGGCGGTATTGAGCAATGAGGTGATCGTCACCCCGGCCAGCAGCAGCGTTAAGCGCTGCCAGTAAAGGGGGAAGCGGTGCCAGTATGACTGGCCGATGCTCGCCGGAATCAGGCTAATTAACGGCGCGGCCAGCAGGATATAGCCATTCAATAATTGCTCACTGTGCAGCCAGAACAACATCAGCACCGGCGGCAGTACCAGCGCGGGCCAGTAACGGCGAGAAAGCAGGATGAGCAGCGCGAGATAGACGCCGTGCGGCAGGAACAGCGCCGCCTGCTGGCCGTTGTGGGTCAGGTAAAACCCCAGCGTCCACAGCATCAACCAGCCCGATCCCCAGGCCAGCAGAATAAACAGAGAAATAACCCAATGCCGAAGGCTACGCGACATTAATGCCCCGTTAATAGCTGGTGGTCGAGGGCAAAATGCACCAGATCGATGGTGCTGTGGCATTGCAGTTTGCCCAGCACGTTCGCCCGATGAACGTGTACCGTCTTGTGGCTGAGGTCGAGCTTGAAGGCGATCTCTTTTACGCTGTCGCCTTTGACCAACAGCTCAAACACTTCGCGCTCGCGTGGGGTCAGTACTTCCAGTACCTGCGCGGGCTGTTCGCCGCCGCGTAGCGCCCGCAGCGCATCGGCGCACAGGTAATGCCCGCCCATACCGACCGATCGTACCGCCTGCACCAGCTCCTCTGGTCCGCAGCGTTTGGTCAGGTAGCCACTGGCGCCGGCATCCAGCGCACTTTGCACAAACGTGGGTGAGTCATAGATGCTGAGAATGATGGCGCGAAAACCGGGCTTCTGTGCCCGCAGTCGTTTTAACAGGCTCAGACCATTTTCATCCGGCATGGCGATATCCATCACCGCAACGTTGACGTCATCATGCAGAAGTGCAGGCCAGGCCTCCGCTGCGCTGCTGTACTGACCGGTAACGTTGAGATCGTCTTCGAGACTGAGTAATTGCGCAAAGCCGGAACGCACCACCACATGGTCATCCACCAGCACAACATGAATCATGATTTTACTCTCTTGCCTGATAATGGCGTCTATGATGCCGGTCAGCGCCGCGCTGGCAATCATCCAGGTGTAGTTATGTAACGAATGTAACAAAATCGCAATAATTTGCCGGGTGTTGTAGGCCGGATAAGGCGCTTGCGCCGCCATCCGGCAACAGTGCCTGATGGCGCTGCGCTTATCAGGCCTACGAATTCCATCTGTAATGAGCAAAATCGCTAACTATTGCCGCTTTTTTTCTAAAAACGCTTTGTTCTTAGCCAGAATTTTTAATTCCTTTATCAAATTGTGCCGCAACGAAATACTGCCTCCATAACAAGACAGGGGAGCAGACAATCATGGCTATTTCATCGCGTAACGCACTTCTCGGTGCACTGGCATTCATCGCATTTCAGGCGCAGGCGGTGAACGTCACCGTCGCTTATCAGACCTCCGCCGAACCCGCCAAAGTGGCGCAGGCGGATAATACTTTTGCCAAAGAGAGCGGCGCTACCGTTGACTGGCGCAAATTCGACAGCGGCGCGAGCATCGTCCGGGCGCTAGCCTCCGGCGACGTGCAGATCGGTAATCTTGGCTCCAGCCCGCTGGCGGTCGCCGCCAGTCAGCAAGTACCCATTGAAGTTTTTCTGCTGGCGTCAAAGCTTGGTAACTCCGAGGCACTAGTGGTGAAGAAAAACATCATTAAACCGGAAGATTTGATTGGCAAACGCATTGCGGTGCCGTTTATCTCCACCACCCATTACAGCCTGCTGGCGGCGTTGAAACACTGGGGGATTAAACCCGGTCAGGTGGAGATTGTGAACCTGCAACCACCTGCGATTATTGCCGCATGGCAGCGCGGGGATATTGACGGCGCGTACGTCTGGGCTCCTGCGGTCAATGCGCTGGAAAAAGACGGCAAGGTGTTAACCGACTCATCGCAGGTTAGTGAGTGGGGCGCACCGACGCTGGACGTGTGGGTGGTACGCAAAGATTTTGCCGAGAAGCATCCTGAGGTGGTGAAAGCCTTTGCCAAAAGCGCTATCGATGCGCAGCAACCTTATATCGCTAATCCCGATGAGTGGCTGAAGCAGCCTGAGAATATCAGCAAATTGTCGCGTTTAAGCGGCGTGCCGGAAGCGGATGTGCCGGGACTGGTGAAAGGTAACACTTACCTGACGCCGCAACAGCAGACTGCCGAACTGACCGGACCGGTGAACAAAGCCATTATCGACACCGCGCAGTTCCTCAAAGAGCAGGGCAAAGTCCCCGCTGTCGCGACGGATTACAGCCAGTACGTGACCGATCGCTTCGTGCAATAAATAAGGAGGCGCTGATGCTGCAAATCTCTCATCTTGCCGCCAGCTACGGTGGAAAACCGGCGCTGGAGGATATCAACCTGACGCTCGATAGCGGTGAGCTGCTGGTGGTACTCGGACCTTCCGGTTGCGGGAAAACCACATTGTTAAATCTGATTGCCGGATTTGTGCCGTATCAGCATGGCAGCATCACGCTGGCGGGTAACAGGGTTGACGGTCCGGGGGCAGATCGCGGGGTCGTATTCCAGAATGAAGGTCTGCTGCCCTGGCGTAACGTGCAGGACAACGTGGCTTTTGGTCTGCAGCTGGCGGGGGTGGATAAACCACAGCGTCAGCGTATTGCCCTGGAGATGTTGCAGAAAGTCGGGCTGGAGGACGCGGGCAAACGCTTTATCTGGCAGCTTTCCGGCGGACAGCGGCAGCGCGTCGGCATTGCGCGGGCGCTGGCGGCCAATCCTCAGTTGTTGTTGCTGGATGAACCTTTTGGCGCGCTCGACGCCTTTACTCGTGAGCAGATGCAAACCCTGCTGCTGAAGCTGTGGCATGAGACTGGCAAACAGGTGCTGTTGATTACGCACGATATTGAAGAAGCAGTGTTTATGGCGACAGAGCTGGTATTGCTGTCGCCAGGCCCAGGCCGGGTACTGGAGCGTCTGCCGCTGAATTTCGCCCGTCGCTTTGTGGCTGGAGAGTCGAGTCGCAGCATTAAGTCCGATCCGCAGTTTATCGCCATGCGCGAGTACGTGTTAGGTCGAGTCTTTGAACAACGGGAGGCATTTTCATGAGCGTGGTGATTAATGATAAACCCCGTCGCCAGCGCGCACTGAACTGGCGCTGGCCGTTCTCGCGGCAGATTACCTTAAGCCTTGGCACGTTGGCCGTCATTTTGGCGTTGTGGTGGACGGTGGCGGCGCTGCAGTTAATCAGTCCGCTGTTTTTACCGCCACCGGGACAGGTTTTACAAAAGCTGATCGTTATTGCCGGTCCGCAGGGATTTATGGATGCCACGCTGTGGCAGCATCTGGCGGCGAGTCTGACACGTATTGTTATCGCGCTGCTGGCGGCGGTGCTGCTGGGCGTTCCGGTTGGAATCGCTATGGGGCTGAGTCCGACGATGCGCGGCATTCTCGATCCGATCATTGAGCTGTATCGTCCGGTTCCACCCCTGGCCTATCTGCCGCTGATGGTCATTTGGTTTGGCATTGGCGAAACCTCCAAGATCTTGCTTATCTATCTGGCGATTTTCGCCCCTGTAGCGATGTCGGCGCTGGCGGGAGTGAAAAGTGCGCAGCAGGTGAGAGTGCGCGCCGCGCAATCGCTGGGAGCCAGCCGTGCGCAGGTGCTGTGGTTTGTTATTTTGCCGGGGGCATTACCTGAGATCCTCACCGGATTACGTATCGGACTTGGGGTGGGCTGGTCGACGCTGGTGGCGGCAGAGCTGATTGCCGCCACGCGAGGCTTAGGATTTATGCTCCAGTCTGCCGGTGAGTTTCTGGCAACGGATGTGGTGCTGGCGGGGATCGCGGTGATTGCCGTTATCGCGTTTATTTTAGAACTGGGTCTGCGCGCGCTTCAGCGCCGCCTGACGCCCTGGCATGGAGAAGTACAATGAGTGAACGTCTGAGCATAACCCCGCTGGGGCCGTATATTGGCGCACAAATTTCCGGCGCGGATTTGGCGCGTCCGCTGAGCGATAATCAGTTTGAACAGCTTTATCACGCGGTATTGCGCCACCAGGTGGTGTTTCTGCGCGAGCAGGTGATTACGCCGCAACAACAGCGGGCGCTGGCGCTGCGTTTTGGCGATCTGCATATTCACCCGGTCTATCCGCATGCCGAAGGAGTAGAAGAAATTATCGTGCTGGATACCCATAACGATAATCCGCCGGATAACGACAACTGGCACACCGATGTCACCTTTATCGACACGCCGCCTGCCGGGGCGATTTTAGCGGCGAAAGAGCTGCCATCAACCGGGGGCGACACCTTGTGGACTAGTGGGATTGCCGCTTATGAAGCATTGTCTGAGCCGTTCCGTCAGTTGCTGAGTGGCCTGCGGGCAGAGCATGATTTCCGTAAATCATTTCAGGAATATAAATATCGCAAGACCCCAGAGGAGCACCTGCGCTGGCTGGAGGCCGTCGCTAAACATCCGCCGTTGCTGCATCCAGTGGTACGCACGCATCCGGTGAGCGGGAAGCAGGCGCTGTTCGTGAATGAAGGATTTACCACACGAATTGTCGATGTCACGGAAAAAGAGAGCGAGGCGTTACTGAGCTTTTTGTTCGCGCATATCACCAAACCGGAGTTTCAGGTGCGCTGGCGCTGGCAGCCCAACGATGTGGCGATTTGGGATAATCGCGTGACGCAGCATTATGCGAATGCGGATTATCTGCCGCAGCGGCGCATTATGCATCGGGCAACGATTCTGGGAGATAAGCCATTTTATCGGGCGTGATGATTACCGGAGACGCTTCACTTGCCGGGCCTACGACCTGTAGGCCCGGTTAGGCGTTATTAACGCAGAATTTTTTTCTCAGCCAGATCCAGTGCGAAGTAGCTGAAGATCAGATCCGCGCCAGCGCGTTTGATCGACCCTAAGCTTTCCAGCACCACTTTCTCTTCATCTATAGCCCCCGCCAGCGCCGCGAATTTGATCATCGCGTATTCACCGCTGACCTGATAAGCGCCAATCGGCAGCTCGGTGCGTTCGCGGATATCGCGCAGAATATCGAGGTACGCGCCAGCCGGTTTGACCATCAGGCAGTCTGCGCCCTGGGCTTCATCCAGCAGCGATTCGCGAATCGCTTCCCGACGGTTCATCGGGTTCATCTGATAGGTTTTACGATCGCCTTTCAGCGCGGTGCCCGCGGCTTCACGGAATGGGCCGTAAAAAGATGAGGCAAACTTAGTGGAGTAGGACATGATAGCGGTATCGGTGAAGCCCGCGGCGTCCAGCGCCTGGCGAATCGCCTGTACCTGACCATCCATTGCGGCGGAAGGCGCGATGAAGTCCGCACCCGCTGCGGCGGCAACCACCGCTTGCTTGCCGAGGTTGGTAAGGGTTAAATCGTTATCCACGCCGTGATCGCATAACACGCCGCAGTGGCCGTGTGAGGTGTATTCGCAGAAGCAGGTGTCGGACATGACGATCATTTCCGGCACGGTCTGTTTGCAGATACGCGACATGCGCGCCACCAGGCCGTCTTCTTTCCAGGCATCGCTACCGGTGTCATCCGTATGGTGGGAAATGCCGAAAGTCATCACCGAGCGGATGCCAGCATTAGCAATGCGTTCAATTTCGCGCGCCAGGTGCTTCTCTGGAATACGCATCACGCCTGGCATGGCGTCGATAGCTTTGTAATCGTCGAGTTCTTCTTCAACAAAGATCGGCAACACCAGGTCATTTAAGCTGAGTGTTGTCTCTTCAAACATAGCGCGCAGCGCGGGAGATTTGCGCAGGCGGCGAGGGCGTTGGATTAGGTCTGTCATGGTATGCCTGATGTTTGTGGAATCGAAGGCCGTAGTATACCCGAACCTGAGGGCGTGTGGTTTACGAAAGTTGGCGTTATATCTGGATTTCCTGTAACGAAGGGATGAATCATTAGCGCAATTTATTCACAAGCATAGCAATTTATTCATATTCATTATTTTGTTTATTGTTTTTTTATTATTTTAAATATCTATGCGTTTGCTTTTATAGCGTGGTGTATAGATTGTGTTTATTTATTGTCTATTTATTTGTTTGCGTTCTGATTCATTAGTGAATTATATGCTTTGAATGTTGGCTCTCTTTTAATTGATTGAAACTATTGGTTTTTATATTTCTTAAATGGCGTGGCTTGAATTTATTACGTTGTCCGGTTTCGGACAACGGGCAAAGAATAATTGAACCTTTCCTTAATGAAACCGCATAATCGTCCCTGCGAAACATAAAATGTTTTCTTTGCATTGATAATTGATGGATCAACTATATTACGTCCCTGAGGAGGGATGACAAATGCACATTTGGAAAAAGAAACTTGTAGTATCACAATTAGCATTAGCCTGCACTTTGGCAATCACTTCTCAGGCGAATGCTTCTACTGATATCTCTGGGACCGCCTACACAACGTTTACCCATTATAATGATGCATCTTATGCTGATGGCGTCTATTACGATGGATATGTCGGGTGGAACAATTACGACACCGATAGTATTTATAACGGTGATATTTATCCGGTAATCAATAACGCTACTGTCAACGGCGTTATTTCTACTTATTATCTGGATGATGGGCTGTCTACTAACACCAATAACAACAGCCTGACGATTAAAAACAGTACCATTCATGGTATGGTGACATCCGAATGTATGACCACGGATTGTTCTAACCGTACAGGTACCGACTACTACTACGATCGCCTGGCGATGAACGTTATCAACTCAACGATTGATGACAACTACGAACATTATACCTACAACGGTACGTATAATGACGTGGCTGACACGCACGTTGTCGACGTTTATAACCTGGGGACGGCTATCACGCTGGATCAAGAAGTTGATCTGTCTATCTCCAACAACTCTCACGTTGCGGGTATTACGCTGACTCAGGGTTATGAGTGGGAAGATATTGACGATAATACCGTTAGTACCGGCGTAAATAGCGGCGAAGTGTTTAACAACACCATTGTTGTTACCGATTCTACCTTGACCTCTGGCTCATGGTCTGATGAAGGTACCTCCGGTTGGTTTGGCAACACCAGCAATGCGAGCGACTACAACGGTAACGGCTGGAACGCTAATGATATCGCATTAGCGGTTATTGCTCATCCGAATGCTGATAACGCGATGCAGACCACTGCCACGTTTGATAACGCTACGCTGATGGGCGATGTGCTGTTCTCCAGCAACTTTGACGAGAACTTCTTCCCGAACGGCGCAGATACTTACCGTGATACCGATGCCGATCTGGATACCAACGGATGGGATGGTACTGACCGTCTGGATCTGACTCTGAACAACGGCAGTAAGTGGGTTGGCGCGGCCATGTCCGTACATCAGGTTGATGTTGATGGTGACGGCGTTTACGATAACTATGCTGCAGGTACTGAAGCCACTGCAACGCTGATCGACATCGCTGCCAACAGCCTGTGGCCCTCTTCAACCTACGGTATCGATAGCGACACAACCTCTTATGACGAAAATGGTCATGTGGTTGGCAACGCTGTTTACCAGAGCGGTCTGTTCAACGTCACGCTGAACGGCGCTTCACAGTGGGATACCACCAAAACGTCTCTGATCGACACCCTGAGCATCAACAGTGGTTCCGTCGTCAACGTGGGTGATTCTTCCCTGATTTCTGACTCTATCTCTCTGACCGGTGCTTCTGCACTGAACATCAACGAGGATGGTCATGTTGCGACGGATACGCTGTCTATTGACAACAGTATCGTCACGATTGCTGATGATGTTGCTGCTGGCTGGGGTGTAGGTAGTGCTGCGCTGTATGCCAACACCATCAACGTTACCAACAACGGTGTTCTGGATGTGGGCAACAGCACAGGCGATGCACTGCAGGTTGATACGCTGAATCTGACCAGCTACACCGACGCTTACAACCATGTTAATGCGGGTGTTTTCGACATCAACAGCACTAACTATGTACTGAATGCTGACCTGACCAACGATCGTACCAACGATACCACCCAGGCTAACTACGGTTATGGCGTGATCGCGATGAACTCTGATGGTCATCTGACTATCAACGGTAACGGCGATTCCGATACCTCAGGCGATCAGTCTGAAGTTGATAACTACGGTGACCATGTCGCGGCAGCAACCGGTAACTATAAAGTGCGTATCGACAACGCGACTGGCGCTGGTTCTGTTGCGGATTACAAAGGTAACGAGCTGATCTACGTTAACGACACGAACAGCAACGCGACCTTCTCTGCAGCCAACAAAGCTGACCTCGGTGCTTACACCTATCAGGCTCAGCAGCAGGGTAACACCGTTGTTCTGCAACAGATGGAACTGACAGACTACGCGAACATGGCGCTGAGCATCCCGTCTGCTAACACCAATATCTGGAACCTGGAACAAGACACCGTTGGTACTCGTCTGACTAACGCACGTCATGGTCTGGTTGATAACGGTGGTGCATGGGTAAGCTACTTCGGTGGTAGCTTCGATGCAGATAACGGCACCATTAACTACGATCAGGATGTTAACGGCATCATGGTTGGTGTTGATTCCAAAATTGATGGTAACAACGCTAAGTGGATTGTCGGTGCTGCAGCAGGCTTCGCGAAAGGTGATATGAGCGACCGTACCGGTCAGGTGGATCAGGATAGCCAGACTGCCTACATCTACTCTTCTGCTCGCTTTGACAACAACATCTTTGTTGACGGTAACTTAAGCTACTCCCACTTCAACAACGATCTGTCTGCTAACATGAGCAACGGTCAGTATGTTGATGGCAGCACCTCTTCTGATGCCTGGGGCTTTGGCTTGAAACTGGGTTATGACCTGAAGCTGGGTGACGCAGGCTACGTAACGCCATACGGCAGCGTATCCGGTCTGTTCCAGTCTGGTGATGATTATAAGCTGAGCAACGACATGAAAGTTGACGGTCAGTCTTATGACAGCATGCGCTATGAACTCGGTGTAGATGCAGGTTATACCTTCGCCTACAGCGAAGATCAGGCGCTGACCCCGTACTTCAAACTGGCCTACGTTTACGACGACTCTAACAACGATTCTGACGTAAACGGCGATTCTATCGACAACGGTGTAGAAGGTTCTGCGGTACGTGTTGGATTGGGTACTCAGTTCAGCTTTACCAAAAACTTCAGCGCCTACACCGATGCTAACTACCTCGGTGGTGGTGATGTAGATCAAGACTGGTCTGCAAATGTTGGCGTTAAATATACCTGGTAAGACATCTCTCGTTGTTAAAGAAAAGATAATCTAACTCAGAAAAATGCCCGTCACGGATTTGACGGGCATTTATTGCAAGGAATGCCCAGATGTTGTCTGCAAATAAACCGCTTGTGGAATTTGGTAAGCTTGATAAATGTTTGTCGAAATATGGCAAACACTTTGAGTGTGATAACGATAAAAAAATAATTTATTCCAGTGATATAAACAGTGACGATACCTTTATCATTTTAAATGGTGTAATTTCCCTGAGGCGAGGGGAGAATGTGCTGGTCGGTATTGCACAGGCGCCATTTATTATGGGGCTTTCAGATGGCGTGATGAAAACAGATATACAATACAGATTAATCACGGAAAGCGATTGTACGGGATACCATCTACCTGCCTCACAAACAATTAATATAATTGAAGAGTGCCAGCTTTGGCGTGAAGCTTTTTGTTGGTTGGCATGGCAAAATTCCATGCTTGAATTGCGAGATCTGCAGTTGATCGGCAATAACTCCTACGATCAGATTCGCGCGACGCTGATATCCATGATGAAATGGGACGACGTACTGCGTTCGCGTATCGGCGTCATGAACTATATTCACCAACGCACGCGAATTTCCCGCTCGGTTGTCGCTGAAGTTCTCGCGGCTTTGCGTAAAGGTGGTTACATTGAAATGAATAAAGGCAAACTGGTGAGCATTAACCGTTTGCCTTTTGAGTATTAACTCAGGATGCGGGAATAACCTGCGGTTTGTTCCCGCTCAACTCTGCAACCAGATCGTTGATACCGTCACTCATATTGGTAAAACGGGTTAGCGGAGAACGGGTCACCACGATAAACGCCCCGACGTTTTGTTGTGGGATCATCGCCATATAGGTGATGAAACCACCACCGCCGCCGGTTTTTTGAATAATTCCCGGTCGGCCATTCTTCGGCGCCATGTAGACCCAGCCCAAACCAAGCGCATCGGCTCTGCCTGGAACATCCATTCCCACCACTTTAGTTAACTGCGTACGCTGATAAATCAGCGTCTGCATCCGGTCGGCCTGCTGGCTACGATGATAAAAGTCAGAAGAGAGATACTGCTGCATCCAGCGCATCATATCGCCGGGCGTAGAATAGACACCGCCGCTGCCCATTGCCGCCAGCGTATTGTTACAGGGGCTGGCGCCTTTTTCCGCGACCATCAGGCGTCGGCATTGATCGGGGGACGGGGTAAAGGTGGTGTCTTTCATCCCCAGCGGACGAGTGATTTTTTCTTCAAACAGCTGCGGATAAGGCTTACCAGAGGCCGCTCCCAGCGCATCGGCCAGCAGGTCAAACGCCAGGTTGGAATAAGATGCCTGTGAACCCGGTGCGGCTTTCAACGTGGCAGTAGAGAGATAGCTCCAGCGCTGCTCGCGGGTTGGCCAGACAAACACCGGGCGCTTTGCCGCGCCGCCAGGCTGTTCGCGCGGCAGCGCGCTGGTATGCGTCGCCAGATTCACCAGCGTAATCGGCGTGCCCTGATAAGTCGGCACGCGTGCACCTGGAGGTGCATATTTACTCAATGGATCGTTGAGTTTGACCGTGCCCTGATCGAGCAATTTCACCAGCATTTCGCTGGTCATTAATTTAGTGATTGAGGCAATTCGAATCACGGAATCAAGCTGTGGATGGACGTTGTTACCGGGACGCGTTTCGCCAAAGCTGCGAAATACGCGCTGATTACCATCAATCACCACGAGCGCCATCCCCGTAGCACCACTGCCGTAAAATATATGGTCGGCATAACGATCGACGATATCGGAGGCGAAAACCGGATCGGTTATAGGCTGTGCCGCCTGGACTGATGTCAATGACGCCGCACACAGCGCGGCAGAAAAAAGCAGACTACGTTTCAACGGTGGTGTCCATGAGTTAGAGAAAGTGAAAAAGGATGTCGTGCGTATGCGTATTTATACTACTCATCGGCGTATTGCAAAGCGCTTATCAACCAATGATAGTGGGAAAAACGTAACGATGAGTAAACGTAGGAGTTTCCTGGATTGCGGATGTTCGCTTTTGTGATCTCACGCTGTGATAATCTGCACATACTGGAACGTTGTCGAGTGTGAAAACCACAGAAACAATTCTTCATAACCGAGGTGCGAACTAAGTGCCTCGGTTTTGGTCACAATTGTCGGTTTCAGCTTGTGTTTTTGGGCGTAAGCCGTCTGGCCTCCGCACTCCACGGTGGCAAATGCACAGCAGTCGTCATAACGATAAGAAGTTAGCAGGAGAGCACTATGTTTAAGTCTTTTTTCCCAAAGCCGGGGCCGTTCTTTATTTCGGCATTTATTTGGGCACTAGTCGCCGTTGTATTCTGGCAAGCAGGTGGGGGAGCCTGGGTTGCACATATTACCGGCGCGTCGGGAGACGTACCTATTAGCGCAGCGCGTTTCTGGTCGTTGGATTATCTGATTTTTTATGCGTACTACATTCTTTGTGTCGGGGTGTTCGCGCTGTTCTGGTTTCTCTACAGCCCACACCGCTGGCAGTACTGGTCTATTCTGGGCACATCGCTGATTATTTTTGTGACCTGGTTTCTGGTTGAAGTCGGCGTCGCTGTCAACGCCTGGTACGCGCCATTTTATGACCTAATTCAAACTGCGCTCAGCGCACCACACAAGGTGAAGATTGAGCAGTTCTATCATGAAGTTGGCATTTTTCTCGGCATTGCTCTGATAGCCGTGGTCATTGGCGTGATGAACAACTTCTTCGTCAGCCACTACGTGTTCCGCTGGCGTACCGCGATGAACGAACACTATATGGCGCACTGGCAGCATTTGCGTCATATCGAAGGCGCAGCACAGCGTGTGCAGGAAGACACCATGCGTTTTGCTTCTACGCTGGAAGATATGGGCGTCAGCTTTATCAACGCGATTATGACGCTGATTGCCTTCCTGCCTGTACTGGTTACGCTCTCTGCCCATGTTCCTGACCTGCCGATTGTTGGACATGTGCCTTATGGCCTGGTGATTGCCGCGATTGTCTGGTCGCTGATGGGAACCGGTTTGCTGGCCGTGGTCGGGATAAAACTTCCTGGGCTGGAGTTTAAAAACCAGCGCGTGGAAGCGGCCTATCGTAAAGAACTGGTCTATGGCGAAGATGATGGCAACCGTGCGACGCCACCGACGGTGCGTGAACTGTTTCATGCGGTACGCCAAAATTACTTCCGTCTCTATTTTCACTATATGTACTTCAATATCGCCCGTATTCTTTACCTGCAGGTTGATAACGTTTTCGGCTTGTTCCTGCTGTTTCCGTCGATTGTTGCCGGTACGATTACGCTCGGCCTGATGACGCAAATCACCAACGTGTTTGGCCAGGTGCGCGGCTCGTTCCAGTATCTGATTAACTCCTGGACAACGTTAGTGGAACTGATGTCTATTTATAAGCGTCTGCGCAGCTTTGAACGAGAGCTTGATGGTCAGGATATTCAGGAAGTTACCCATACGCTGAGTTAATAATAAGGAGATGTTATGTCGACGGTTTCCCGTCTTTACCCCTTGTCTGGTCTGGCAGCACTGGTGCTGGTAGGATGTAGTAGCCAACCCGCGCAGCCGCTAAAAAAGGGGGAGAAAGCCGTCGATGTGGCGAGCGTGGTGCGCCAGAAAATGCCCGCCAGCGTGAAAGACCGGGACGCATGGGCGCAGGATTTGGCAAAGACTTTTGAAAGCCAGAAGCTGGCACCGACGGTTGAAAACATCTGTTCGGTGCTGGCGGTCGCGCAACAGGAGTCAAACTTCCAGGCCGATCCGGCTGTTCCTGGCTTAAGCAAAATCGCCTGGAAAGAGATTGACCGCCGTTCAGAACGCATGCATATCCCGCTATTTGTGGTGCATACCGCGCTGAAGATTAACTCGCCAACGGGGAAAAGCTACAGCGAGCGCCTGGATACGGTGAAAACCGAAAAACAGCTTAGCGCGATCTTTGATGATTTTATCAACATAGTACCGATGGGGCAGACGTTATTTGGTTCGCTTAATCCGGTGCATACCGGTGGGCCGATGCAGGTTAGCATCGCCTTTGCTGAGCAGCATGCCAGCGGCTACCCGTGGAAAATGGCGGGAACCGTGCGCCAGGAAGTATTTAGCCGCCGCGGTGGGCTGTGGTTCGGTACGTATCATCTGCTTAACTACCCGGCGAATTACAGTGCGCCAATTTTCCGCTTCGCCGATTTCAATGCCGGGTGGTATGCCAGCCGCAATGCAGCTTTCCAGAATGCGGTCAGTAAAGCCAGCGGCGTGAAGCTGGCGATGGACGGTGATTTAATTCTCTATGGCAGCAGCGAGCCGGGCAAAACGGAGCTGGCGGTACGTAAACTGGCCGGGAAGCTGGACATGAGCGAGAGTGAGATCCGCCGTCAGCTGCAAAAAGGCGACAGCCTGGCCTTTGAAGAGACCGCGCTGTACGAGAAGGTTTATAAGCTGGCGGAAGCGAAGGCCGGGAAAACGCTTCCCCGTGAAATGCTCCCTGGCATTCAACTGGAAAGCCCGAAGATCACACGTAATCTGACTACCGCGTGGTTTGCTAAACGCGTGGACGATCGTCGGGCGAAATGTATGGGTCAGTCATCGTTATGATGACGGCGGCGCCAGCGCGCGAATGCCGCGATGGCGCCAAGAATCAGGCTTCCGGCGAGAAAAGGGACCAGTCCAAAAAGGGTTCCGACGCCCAGGCCGATTTCAACTCGTGGGCGCCCTGTCTCTTGCATTTGTAACTGCATCAACTGCTCATAGATGCCGGGAGCGTGGGCCAACAGATTTAAAATCTGCGCGCCTGCCCAGAAGCAAAACAGCACAAATACGGCATACGCAATGTTGCCGGGCAGGGAGGAGGGATCCCGATGCTTGCCCTTAAAAAGGGATTTTGAGAGCGTAAAATCAGCCATAAAGACCTCCGGAAATAACCTGCTTTTTTTGACGTAATGCCTGTAACTGAAAGTGAGTCTGACAGGTGATCGGCAATGTCAATATCAGAATGATGGTAATTTCAGGTAGAGATTATTCCTGGATTTCGGTTTTTTGCTTAGCATCACAATTACGCAACCTTAAGTGAAATTAATTTACATTTCAGAAATTCCGCACAGGCCACAGACGTGTATGAGGAAATGTGCGAGGATGCGTTTTCATGTTGTATATCCACCGGAGCCGTTATGAACCTGCCTGTTAAAATCCGCCGAGACTGGCACTATTATGCCTTCGCTATTGGGCTTATCTTTATTCTCAACGGCGTGGTGGGCTTACTCGGTTTTGAAGCGCAGGGGTGGCAAACCTATGCGGTGGGGCTGGTGACCTGGGTGATTAGCTTTTGGCTGGCCGGATTAATCATCCGTCGCCGCGTTGAAGATGATGAAGTAAAGGATGCCCAATAGCTATATCAGGCATCCTGGCGGGTTTACATACTGGTTTTCAGCGCGCTATCCGCAGCATGGCGTTCCAGCGCCAGTTCGATCAGGCGAGTGATCAAATCGGTATAGCCTAAACCGCTCGCCTGCCACAGCTTCGGATACATACTGATGTTGGTAAAGCCTGGCAGCGTGTTGATCTCATTGATCACAACGTCGTTTTCAGCAGTTAAGAAAACGTCCACGCGCGCCATGCCGGCACAGCCCAGTGTCTGGTAGGCCTGAATGGCGATTTCGCGGATCTTGTCGTTAATCTCTGGTGCAATTGCTGCCGGAACGACAACTGTGGCACCGTTATCGTCAATGTATTTAGTGTCGTAAGCGTAAAAATCGCTGTTCAGCACAATCTCTCCACAAGTACTGGCCTGCGGATGATCGTTGCCCAGTACAGCACATTCGATCTCGCGGCCTTTGATCCCTTGCTCCACCACGACTTTATGATCGAATTCAAATGCCAGCGCGACGGCCTGATCGTATTGGGCTTCGCTGGTTACTTTGCTGACGCCAACGGACGATCCCTGGTTGGCCGGTTTTACAAACAACGGCAGACCCAGGCGGGATTCCACTTCGCTAAAGCTGATGTTGTTGCGATTGGCGCGAGTGAGCGTAATAAATGGCGCGATGTTTAATCCGGCATCACGCAGCAGACGTTTGGTCACGTCTTTATCCATACAGGCCGCAGAACCCAGCACATCAGAACCTACGAACGGTAGGTTTGCCACGCGCAGCATGCCCTGCAGAGAGCCATCTTCACCCAGAGTGCCATGTACGATCGGGAAAATAACATCGACCGTCGGCAGCGGTTGACCGTTTTGTGCATCGATCAACTGGTGCGCTTGTTTACCCGGTACCTGCGCCAGGCTGGTGTCAGAAGGTCGCAATGCAATATGCGCCGGGTCGTCTGAATTGAGCAGATAATTACTGGCATCGCTGACGTGCCATTGCCCTTGTTTATCAATACCTAACAGCACAACGTCAAAGCGAGTCTTGTCGATGGCATCGACAATATTTTTTGCCGATTGCAATGACACTTCATGTTCCGCTGATTTACCACCAAATACGATTCCTACCCGCAACTTTGCCATCTTAAAAACCCATTCCATGAATGCAAAGCACATACATTACCACGACAAAACGCAGGTTTCCTCGGCTTCTGGCAGATTGTTTTGGCTGACGACAGGGGAATAGAACACAACAAACAAGCGGCCCGCACGCGAAGCATAATCCCCTGCTTATATTATGGGTTTGATGTGAGCTGTATCACAAATATGATGAGCGGGAAGATAAAATACTAAACTGTGATTTATCGCACCAGTGGACCCTTATTCAGCTAAGTAATTTGTTAAGCTGCTCGCAGTTTTCAGCTACTTATCGTTATGAGTCCTTATGGAATCCTGGAGAGTTAACCTTATTTCCGTTTGGTTCGGGTGCTTTTTTACCGGACTGGCGATTAGCCAAATCTTGCCTTTTTTACCACTCTATATCTCCCAACTGGGCGTGACCTCGCATGAAGCGCTCTCAATGTGGTCCGGATTAACGTTCAGCGTCACCTTCCTGATTTCAGCTATTGTCTCTCCAATGTGGGGCAGTTTAGCCGACCGCAAAGGACGCAAGCTAATGCTGCTGCGGGCCTCACTGGGTATGGCCATTGCGATTTTGCTACAGGCATTTGCTACTAACGTCTGGCAGCTTTTTCTGCTGCGCGGGGTGATGGGGTTAACCTCCGGTTATATTCCTAATGCGATGGCGCTGGTCGCGTCACAGGTTCCGCGTGAACGCAGCGGCTGGGCGCTGAGTACGCTGTCGACGGCGCAAATCAGCGGTGTCATTGGTGGACCGTTAATGGGGGGCTTTATTGCCGATCACGTTGGCTTACGGGCGGTATTCTGTATTACCGCCGCTTTGCTGGTGGTGAGTTTTCTGGTCACACTGTTTTTGATCAAAGAGGGCGTTCGTCCGACGATTAAAAAAAGTGAACGTCTGAGTGGGAAGGCCGTATTTGCCTCGCTTTCACATCCGGCGCTGGTGATCAGCCTGTTTTTTACCACCATGGTGATTCAACTGTGTAACGGTTCAATTGGGCCAATTCTGGCGCTGTTTATTAAATCAATGGTCCCAGATAGTTCGAATATTGCCTTTCTCAGCGGGCTGATAGCCTCTGTACCGGGCATTTCTGCTCTGATTTCCGCGCCTCGACTTGGTAAATTAGGCGACCGTATTGGTACTGAGCGGATTTTAATGGCGACGTTAATCTTCGCGGTGGTGCTGTTTTTCGCTATGTCGTGGGTCACCACGCCGTTGCAGTTGGGAGTTCTCCGTTTTCTGCTTGGCTTTGCCGACGGTGCGATGTTGCCGGCGGTGCAGACGCTGTTAGTGAAATACTCCAGCGACCAGATAACCGGGCGCATCTTTGGTTATAACCAGTCATTTATGTATCTCGGCAACGTCGCCGGGCCATTAATGGGGGCGACGGTTTCGGCAATGGCGGGGTTCCGTTGGGTGTTCATTGCTACAGCAAGCATTGTGCTTATCAATATCTGGCAATTGGCTATTGCGTTGCGACGTCGGCGCGGGGGGCGTTGAGTTCCTGATTAACAACGCTGCCTGTCAGCGTTGTTAATCCATAATTGTGTATTATATATTTGTGTGATTATTAATTTTCTTACCTTTTTATATTGAATCATTCTGCGTCAAGACGCATTTAGCCTTATTTTGTGTTGTGATTGTTTTCGCAAATCGTTTTATTACTTATAAAAATACAACTTTCATCCTCTAGGCAGTCGTGAGCCTTAATGATAACGTGACCCATATTTTGTTAAGGGAATAGGCAAATGAAAAACCTCGTCACTGAGTTGTTACTTAAACTCGCGCAAAAAGAAGAAGAGTCGCAAGATCTGGCGGTACAGGTCGAAACGTTAGAGCGGGTAATCATCGAAATGCTGCGCAATATGGCGTGGAACGATCGGCAAATATTTATTCGTCAAATTGAGGGGGCGCTGGCTGATGTAAACCGCATGCCCGCGTTTCTGACGAACATACATAACGCTTGCGAGATCGTACCAAAAGCGTTTTGAACCATCTGTGGCGTGGCACCCACAAATTATCATAAAAGTGTCACATCAAATACTTATAGTCGCTTTGTTTTAATTTTACCGTATTTATACATGGAGAATATAAAGTGAAACAAAGCGCACTCGCTATTGCCCTGTTACCTTTGCTGTTTACCCCGGTTATTAATGCAGAAACATCTACTGTAGCGGTTTTGGATAATCGTGCCGCTCAAGGTGATATCTCCACGCCGGGTGGCGCTCGCCGATTGTCTGCCGACCAAACTGTGGCTCTGCGCGAATCCCTGAACGACAAACCGGCCAAAAATATTATTTTACTGATTGGCGATGGGATGGGTGATTCCGAAATAACGGCAGCGCGAAATTATGCTGAAGGCGCGGGCGGCTTTTTTAAAGGTATTGATGCTTTACCGTTGACCGGACAATACACCCATTATGCGTTGGATAAGAAAACCGGCAAGCCCGATTATGTGACAGATTCTGCAGCATCGGCGACGGCGTGGACGACTGGTGTTAAAACTTACAATGGTGCTCTGGGCGTTGATATTCATGAGAAAGATCACGCTACTATTCTGGAAATGGCCAAAGCGGCGGGTCTGGCGACAGGCAACGTTTCCACGGCTGAATTGCAGGATGCCACGCCGGCCGCGCTGGTTGCCCATGTCACTTCGCGTAAATGCTATGGCCCGAGCGTGACGGCTGAAAAATGCCCGACGAACGCGCTGGAAAAAGGCGGTAAAGGGTCGATTACCGAACAATTATTGAATGCCCGTGCGGATGTTACGTTAGGTGGCGGGGCAAAGACTTTTACTGAAACCGCTACGGCAGGTGAGTGGCAGGGTAAAACGCTGCGTGAACAAGCACAGGCCCGTGGTTACCAGATGGTGAGTGATACCGCGACGCTGGCGGCGATTACCGAAGCGAATCAGGATAAACCGCTGTTGGGTCTGTTCTCTGACGGTAATATGCCAGTGCGTTGGGAAGGCCCGAAAGCGTCTTATCACGGAAATCTGGATAAGCCGGTAGTGACCTGCACGCCAAATCCAAAACGTAACGACAGCGTGCCGACTCTGGCACAGATGACGGATAAAGCGATTGAGCTGTTAAGCAAAAATGAGAAAGGCTTCTTCCTGCAAGTGGAAGGCGCGTCAATCGACAAACAAGATCACGCCGCTAACCCGTGTGGACAAATTGGTGAAACTGTCGATCTGGATGAAGCGGTGCAGCGTGCGCTTGCTTTTGCGAAGAAAGATGGCAACACCCTGGTCGTGGTAACCGCTGATCACGCGCATGCCAGCCAGATAGTCGCACCGGATACTAAAGCACCCGGTTTAACGCAAGCGCTGAACACCAAAGATGGCGCGGTGATGGTCATTAGCTATGGCAACTCTGAAGAAGAGTCCCAGGAGCACACCGGCAGCCAACTGCGTATTGCAGCCTATGGCCCTCATGCGGCGAATGTGGTTGGCCTGACCGATCAAACCGACCTGTTCTACACCATGAAAGCGGCGTTAGGACTGAAATAACCCGACGCCCGGCGGCAATACTTTTGCCGTCGGGTGGTATTTTTATCGTTAGCAGCCAAACTTACCTGTGTGTCGTCGTTCAGAAAAGGATGGAGCTATGAAAATTACATTATTAATGACGTTGCTTTTTGGTCTTATTTTTTTAACTACCGTCGGTGCTGCCGAGAAGACATTAACCCCGCAACAACAACGTATGACCACCTGCAATCAGCAGGCAACGGCGCAGACCTTAAAAGGAGATGCGCGTAAGACGTATATGAGTGATTGCCTGAAAAACAGTAAATCTGGGCCTGAGGAAAAGAGTCTGACGCCGCAGCAGCAGAAAATGCGTGAATGCAACGTCAAGGCGACGGAGCAGTCTCTGAAAGGCGATGATCGTAATAAGTTTATGAGTGCTTGCCTGAAAAAATCTGCTTAGCACTTCCGGGTGAGCAGATAAAATCGCTCACCCGAAATATCATACTTCCGCCGCCAGACCCCTTCCTATAATTTGGGAAATTTGTTTCAGAATATTCCCAAATACGATGAATGATGAAAATTTTTATCAAAAGAAGGTCGTCTCAAATGAAGCATTTATATTGCTTCATCAAAATGACCACCAACGTTCCGGTCTGCGATTTGCCCGACGAATCAGGCTGCCGCGAGCAGTGGGATTGGGGGGAATGTTTTTCCCTATCGCGTCGGTATTAGTTTCTCAGCCAATAACCGGAGGCTGGTGGCTTTTGCTGGTGGGATGGGCATTTGTCTGGCCACATCTGGCATGGCAATTGGCAAGTAAAGCTGTCGATCCACTGCATAGCGAATATACCAACTTAAAAGCCGATGCCATCCTCGCCGGGATGTGGATGGGGATTATGGGGATAAACTTGCTGCCATCCACGGCGCTGTTGATGATTATCTGTATCAACCTGATGGGCGCAGGAGGTATGCGAGTCTTCATCGCAGGCGCCGTGTTGATGGTGGTTTCCTGCCTGGTGACGTTACAGTTAACGGATATCCCCGTGGCTTTTAGCAGTACGCAGCTGAGCGTGCTGCTGTCACTGCCAGTGTTAGTGGTTTACCCGTTGCTGTTTGCCTGGGTGAGTTATAAGACGCTCATCCGGCTGGCAGAACATAAACGTCGCTTACAGGTTATGAGTACGCGAGATGGGATGACCGGTGTGTATAACCGACGTCATTGGGAACTGTTGCTGCGTAATGAGTTTGATAATTGCCGCCGCCATCAGCGTGATGCCACGCTCCTTATCATCGATATCGACCATTTTAAGAGTATCAATGATACCTGGGGCCATGATGTAGGGGATCAGGCCATTGTTGCACTGACCCGCCAGTTACAGATGACCTTACGCGGTAGCGATGTGATTGGGCGTTTTGGCGGTGATGAGTTTGCGGTAATCATGTGTGGCACGTCGGCGAGCAGCGCGATTGCAGCGATGTCTCGTGTTCACGAACGGCTTACCCAACTGCGTTTATCTTGCGCGCCGCAGGTTGACCTGCGCATTAGCGTGGGCGTTGCGCCGCTGACATCTGAAACTGAACACTATAGAGAATGGTTAAAATCAGCAGATATGGCGCTCTATAAAGCAAAGAATTCCGGACGTAACCGCACTGAAGCGGCGGCATGACGTCCGGCGGTGTTAACTCAGGAGCGGCTGAGTTTTTCCGATTGCTCCATGCACTTAATCATCGCTTCAATTACTGATGAACGGAAACCGCGTTCTTCCAGGACGCGTACCGCCTCAATGGTGGTTCCACCTGGCGAGCACACCATATCCTTTAATTCGCCAGGATGTTTTCCCGTTTCCAGTACCATCTTCGCCGAACCCATTACCGCTTGTGCCGCAAATTTATAAGCCTGCGCGCGGGGCATTCCCCCCTGAACGGCGGCATCTGCCATTGCTTCGATAAACATAAATACATAGGCCGGTGCTGAACCGCTGACACCAACGACCGGATGAATCATTGCCTCCGCAATGACTTCAGCTTCGCCAAAGCAGCGGAAGATATTCAGCACGTCAGCCGTATCTTCCGGCGTGACTAAGGCGTTTGGCGTGACGGAGGTCATTCCGGCGTTCACCAGCGACGGCGTGTTTGGCATTGCGCGAATGATTTTACGGTCGTGACCCAGCGCGCGGGCAAGCTGATCGAGGGTGACGCCTGCGGCAATTGAGACGACCAGGGAGTCTTTGTTCAGGCTGGAGGTAATTTCGCTCAGCACCTTAATCATAATGCCTGGCTTTACGGCCCCAAAAACAATATCAGCGATCTGCGCGACTTCTTGTGCAGACTGCGCCGCATTAATGCCGTACTGGTCGTGTAGCGCGGCGACCTTATCGGGGGAAGGGGTATAGACCCAGATTTGTCCGGGGAGAACCTGACCGCTGGCGATCATGCCGCCAAGAATGGCTTTGCCCATATTACCGCAGCCGATAAAACCAATTTTCTTGTCCATCTTGTCACTCCCTATGGATGATATTCATTGTTTTATACCCTAATTAGTTTAAGTAACTTGAATTATTTAGGGTAAATCTGGGAAAGCTAAGCTTAGCGCGGAATGAATATGTTCAGAAGGAGAAACAGCACTTTGCCTGAAAGTAAAAGCACGCGACAATGTGCGGCAGCACACCAGTGAGGAGAAGTTATGACAATTTGGGTAGATGCCGATGCGTGTCCGAATGTGATTAAAGACATTTTGTACCGCGCTTCTGAGCGCATGCAAATGCCGCTTGTTTTGGTGGCCAACCAAAGCCTGCGCGTCCCGCCTTCGCGTTTCATCAGCACATTACGTGTGCCTGCGGGCTTTGACGTGGCTGATAACGAGATTGTGCGTCAGTGTAGCGCCGGCGATTTAGTGATAACGGCAGATATTCCGCTGGCGGCTGAAGTGATTGAAAAAGGTGCGGCGGCGCTTAACCCGCGTGGCGAACGTTATACCGAAGCCACGATCCGCGAGCGTCTGATGATGCGTGATTTTATGGATACGCTACGCGCCAGCGGTATTCAGACCGGGGGGCCGGACAGCCTTTCGTCCCGCGACAGACAGCATTTTGCGGCTGAACTGGATAAGTGGTGGCTGGAAGTTCAGCGTAGAAAATAGTATGTGTAATTTATTGTTTACACTTTATTCATTGTGAATTCTTGTTATAGTAGGGGTTAACTCATCTCGCCATTCTTTCTGTAATTTTTTCTTTACGATTTTGGCGATGTACTAGTTTGATGATATGATTATATTTTTAACCGCATCAGATCCCGCTTGTTGGCGGCTCTCTGGGGAAATTCTGTGATGACGCAACCTCTTTTTCTTGTTGGCCCCCGGGGGTGTGGTAAGACGACAACCGGTATGGCGCTGGCAAAGGCTATTGATTTCCAGTTCGTTGATACCGATCGCTGGTTGCAATCGCACGTGCAAATGACCGTGGCGGAAATCGTCGAAAGAGAAGGGTGGGAAGGGTTTCGTGCCCAGGAAACGACCGCTCTGCAGGCTGTCACAGCACCAGCAACGGTTGTTGCGACTGGCGGCGGTATCATTCTTACCGAATTTAACCGCCACTACATGCGCAGCCACGGCGTGGTTATCTATTTAAGCGCACCGGTATCGGTACTGGTTGATCGTCTGGAGGCGACGCCTGAAGAAGGATTACGACCGACCTTAACCGGCAAGCCGTTGACTGAAGAAGTGCAGGAAGTGCTCGCCCAGCGAGATGTTTTGTATCGCGAAGCCGCGCACTATATCGTTGATGCCACTAATGCGCCTGCGCAGGTGGTGGAAGACATTCTTGGGATACTGGCGCAGGCAGCGCCACGGTTGCAGGGCGGTGTCTATACTTAATGTTCATCCAGTGAAAAGGAAGAACTATGCCGACACAACCACCTTACCCACGTCAAGCGACCATTGTTACGGTTGAAAAAGGGACGCCAGGCCAGACGGTAACCTGGTATCAACTTCGTGCCGATCACCCTAAACCGAATTCGTTGATCAGTGAGCATCCTTCGGCTCAGGAAGCGATGGATGCTAAAAAACGCTACGAAGACTCCGATAAAACCTGATATGAAGACCGCCCTGGCACGAGTCTTAAAAGTGCCAGTCCGGGCGTGCATCACATTTTTTTAAATTTCGCTGTATACAGTAAAAATTGAAAATTAAACAATAACAATCCAGTACTGGAATGATCTGGAATCTTTACACAATACACCGCCGATCTACTGCTACGCTTTTGAGCATTTGTAGCACAGGTTAGCGTCCGGCACGTGTCCGGGATTTCACGGCAAAGTAAGAAAACGGTGGAGCAACAAATGAGTACGTCGTTGGCTATCCTCACGATTGGCGTTGTGCCGATGTGTGAGGTGTTACCGCTCCTGACGGAATATATTGATGAACAGCACATTACTCACCACAGTCTGCTGGGGCAGATGCAGCGAGAAGATGTGATGGCTGAGTACGGAGCTTCACCCGGTGATGAGCTGTTATTAACGCTGCTTAGCGACCATCAGCTTGCACATGTCTCGCGCCTGAAGGTAGAACGCTCGCTACAAAGTATCGTGGAGGTGCTGGATAATCAGGGCTTTGACGTGATCCTGCTGATGAGTACCGCTTCAATCACCCGTCTGACCGCCCGCAATAGCATCTTGTTGGAACCCATACGCATTATTCCCCCGTTAGTGGCTTCGATTGTCGAAGGGCATCAGGTTGGGGTCATAGTACCTGTTGCTGAATTGCTCAAAGCCCAGACACAAAAGTGGCAGGTGTTACAAACGCCGCCAGTGTATGCCGTAGCGAATCCAGTAGAAGGTTCTGAACAACAGCTGATTGATGCCGGGAAATATCTCCTTGAGCAAGGCGCTGATGTTCTCATGCTGGACTGCCTGGGTTTTCATCAACGCCATCGTGATTTACTGCAAAAGTCGCTGGATGTCCCGGTTTTGCTGTCCAATGTGTTGATTGCCCGACTAGCTTCGGAATTGCTGGCGTAATTTTGCGTGACAGGTGGAACGTCAGCCCCCTATATTGGTTCCTAACTTAATCACGAGATAGGGCCAGTTGTATGCTTCAAAGTAATGAATACTTTTCCGGCAAAGTAAAATCGATCGGTTTTACCAGCAGCAGTACTGGCCGCGCCAGTGTAGGCGTGATGGCTGAAGGTGAATATACCTTTGGTACTGCGGCGCCTGAAGAGATGACGGTGGTTAGTGGCGCACTGAACGTGCTGCTGCCGGGGGAAACCGAGTGGAAAGTATATGCCGCAGGAGACGTGTTTAACGTACCGGGCAACAGTGAGTTTCATCTGCAGGTAGCAGAGCCAACATCCTATCTTTGCCGCTATTTGTAAGCGTAAAAATGACGAATGGCGATATTGTGTCGCCATTCGCTAAACAGGGCTAACGTTGCGCTTCGCCGCCTAATCCTTCCACCAGACTTTTAATCAGCGCCGCCAGTTCACCTGTCATCAGAATGAAATCGGCATCAAAACGCTGAGCATAATCTTCACGGTCGATATCTTCGTTCTGATCGCGCAGCTCGTCGCTGAACTTCAGACGCTTAATGGAGCCGTCGTCACACATAACGAACTGAATACGCTGCTGCCAGTCGAGGGCCAACTTGGTGACCAGTTTGCCCGCCTCGATATGCACGGCGATTTCGTCGCAGACCAGATCCTGCTTTTTCGCGCGGATCACACCGCCGTCTTCAAGGATCGCTTTCAGTTCAGCTTCATCCAGTAACTGGAATCCTTGTGCTGTTGTGCCGGAGCGAACCCATTCGGTCAGCGTCAGCTCAATAGGGTTTTCCATCGTCAGCGGAACGACCGGCAGCGAGCCGAGGCTTTTACGCAGCAGCGCCAGCGTATCTTCCGCTTTTTTCGCGCTTGCACAGTCGACCATGATCAGATCGTTGACGGTGTCGATCCACATCATTGTCTGGCTGAAGCGGCTAAAGGCGCGCGGCAGCAATGAGTGCAGAACTTCATCTTTCAGTGAGTCTTTTTCGGTCTTCTTGAGTTTGCGACCTTGCTCAGCTTCCAGTTTGAATATTTTGGCTTCCAGCGCCTGTTTGATAACCGGCGACGGCAGAATTTTTTCTTCTTTGCGGGCGCAGATAATAATTTGGCCATTGGCGGTATGCGTTAATGCATCGCTGTGCGATCCCATCGGCGGAACCCAGCCCATTTTTGCCATATCCTGGCTACCGCAAGGGGTGAACGTCATTGATGCCAGCTGTTTTTCCATCTCTTCGGCACGCAAAGAAACATCGCGGCTAAGACGGTAAACCATTAAATTTTTGAACCACAGCATGATAATTTCCACGGCCTTGTCGTTAAATCCAGCGGGCATGATAGCGAATTGTCGCTATGCTTGCATTGTTAATCGGGAAGAGGAGCAAACAGTGCGTATAGGTATCGATTTGGGCGGTACGAAAACGGAAGTTATTGCGCTTGGCGATGCGGGCGAACAGCTTTTTCGCCATCGCCTGCCCACGCCGCGTGATGATTATCGGCAAACGATAGAAACCATCGCCATGCTGGTGGAGATGGCGGAAAACGCCACCGGGCAGACGGGAACCGTTGGAATGGGCATTCCCGGTTCAATCTCGCCCTACACCGGGGTGGTAAAGAATGCCAACTCGACCTGGCTTAACGGGCAACCTTTTGACAAAGACCTGAGTGCGCGTCTGAATCGCGAAGTGCGGTTGGCAAATGATGCCAACTGTCTGGCGGTTTCTGAAGCGGTGGATGGTGCGGCGGCGGGGGCGCAAACCGTGTTTGCGGTGATTATAGGCACCGGATGTGGCGCAGGCGTGGCGCTGAATGGTCGGGCACACACCGGCGGTAACGGTACCGCAGGGGAGTGGGGGCATAATCCGCTGCCGTGGATGGACGAAGATGAGCTGCGTTATCGGCAGGAAGTCCCTTGTTATTGCGGCAAGCAAGGCTGCATTGAAACCTTCATTTCCGGGACCGGTTTTGCCACCGACTACCAGCGCCTGAGCGGTAAGCCGCTCAAAGGCAGTGAAATTATCAGCCTTGTTAATGCGCAGGATACTCTTGCGGAGCAAGCGTTGAGCCGCTATGAGCTTCGTCTGGCGAAATCACTGGCACATGTGGTGAATATTCTCGATCCGGACGTCATTGTGCTGGGTGGCGGAATGAGCAATGTCGATCGACTGTATCAAAACGTTCCGACGTTGATGCAGCAATTTGTTTTTGGTGGCGAGTGTGAAACGCCTCTACGCCAGGCGTTGCACGGTGACTCCAGCGGCGTGCGCGGCGCGGCCTGGCTGTGGCCGCACGTATAAACGGTTGTTATGTCGCGGGTGCAACCTGTTGTTGCACGCCGCGCTTCAGGCGACCATAGAGCAGCAGCGAGGACATCGCAGAAAACGACAGCAGTGCAGCCGGCAGCGTCACGTAGTTGTAGGTAAATCCCAGCGTCAACATCATGCCACCGCAGTACGCGCCAATCGCGCTGCCGAGATTGAAGGCAATTTGCCCGCCAGCCGCGCCCAGTAGTTCTCCCCCTTTAGCATTTTGCAGCAGCAAAATTTGCAACGGCGCCGACAGAGCAAACAGACCCGCGCAGCAAATGAAAGCGAAGGTCAGCGACGCGGCTTTGATGCCGCCAAAGGCAAAGAGCAGCAGCAGAGCCAGCACAATGACGAAGTCGGTTATTACCGCAATTCGCAGCGGCGTATAACGGCCTGACAGCCTACCGCTTAGCAGATTTCCCAACACCATTCCCAATCCCACCAGCATCATGATGAAGGTCATTAGCGCCTCGGAGAAGCCGGAGATATACATCATGTACGGTTTGACGTAGCTGAACCAGGCGAAAACCCCGGCGTTCCCAAACATGGTGGCGGAAAAAATGAACCACGGGGCGGGGCTTTTCAAAAAGTGAAATTGTTCGCGCAGTTTCCCTTTTGCCTCATCGCTAATGTTGGGGACCCAAAAAGCGACCGAGACTATTACGGCGATATTAAAGACGGCTATCAGCAGAAACGTGTAGCGCCAGCTAAATTCCTGGCTTAGCCAGGTGCCGACGGGAATGCCAACCAGATTGGCAACGGTCATCCCCGAAATCATGCCCGCGACGGCGGCAGTGACTTTTCCCGGACGGGCCAGCTTCGACAGGATAATCGCGCCCACGCCGAAAAATGCGCCATGAGGGAAGCCGGAAACCAGCCTGCCCACCGCCAGCATAAAATACGAGGAAGAGAGGGTGAAGATGGCGTTGCCAATCACGCACAGGGTGACCAGAAACAGCAAAATATGTTTGAGCGAAAAGCGATTGGAAAAGAGCGCAATAATGGGCGCGCCCAGCACTACGCCAAAGGCGTAAAACGAAATCATATGGCCAGCGGCAGGAATGGAAATTCCCACGTCTCGCGCCAGCTCAGTGAGGACACCCATGATGCCAAACTCGGCCATGCCCAGCCCAAATGTTCCGAGCGCTAAAGAGAAAATGACTTTTTTCATACCACCTGCCAACAAGAAAGACGCAGGATATGCGTCATAGCGACGAATGTTCGCCGCCAATAGCGATAGCTTGCGGATAAGTGAAGTGGAATGCCATTTCATATCCGTCCCTGAGTATGCAATATTGTGCTACCTAGCGTGCCGGATAGCGTTAGCGCTTATCCGGCCTGTGACACCACATCCGCTGGCCGATTACTCCACCGCAAACATTTTGTCGAGTTTGCTGTAGCCCAGACCGTTGATTTTTTTCACTTTGATCTGTACCGGAATGCGCTCTTTCATCGCTTCAACGTGGCTGATGACGCCAATGGTTTTACCGGTAGCGTTGAGCGCATCCAGCGCGTCCAGGGCGGTATCCAGCGTTTCGCTGTCCAGCGTGCCGAAACCTTCGTCGAGGAACAGGGAGTCAATCCGCGTTTTGTGGCTGACCAGATCAGATAATGCCAGCGCCAGCGCCAGACTCACGAGGAAGCTCTCGCCGCCGGAAAGCGTACGCGTATCACGTACGGCATCGGCCTGCCAGGTATCAACCACTTCCAGCTCTAACGCTTCGCTGGCCTTGCGCTGCAACAAATAGCGACCGTGCAGACGGGTTAACTGGTTGTTGGCAAGCCAGACGAGGTTATCCAGCGTCAGCCCCTGGGCAAATTTGCGGAACTTATCTCCCTCTTTCGAGCCGATCAGCGCATTCAAATACCCCCAGTCTTCGACCTGCTGCGCGACTTTTTCAATCTCCTGCATCAGCGCCTGCTGCTGCTGGCGGTTTTCAGCATCTTGTTTGAGCTGCTGGCGAATTTCGCCCTGACGAGTAGTATTATCGCGTAGCAGTTGGGTGAGCTGCGCCAGCGCGTCGTGCAGATGCTGCGCCGTCAGCGTGAGATCCACTTCTGTTGGTTGCTGCTGTTGATGAGCCGCCAGTGCCTGCTGGGCCTGATTAACCAGCGTTTGCGCCTGCTGTCGCTGGCCTTCCAGTGATTGCTTCAACTGCTCCAGGCGATTAAAGGTCTCTTCGTCCAGCAGGGCGGCAATAAAGGCGTCGCGATCGGCAAAGATGCTGGCCTTTAATACGGCATCAAACTGCGCCTGGATTTCCGCGGCGCGCTGAACGTCCTGCGCCTCCTGCTGTTGCAAGGTTTGCCACTGTCCCTGTAAAGAGAGGCAATCGTCGTGCACCTGACGCCAGTTTTCCAGCGACAAATCCTCAATGTTTTCAGAAAGCGCCTCGGTTTCAGGCAGCGTTTCCAGCAGCGGCGCAAGCTGGGCAATCCGGGCCTGTAACTCGGTCAGTTCATTCTGACGCTGTTGCCACATTCGTGCTTCGTTCGCCCGTTCGCTTAGCCATGAGGCGACGTCATCCTCAGGCGGAAGGGCCAGACCATAACGGGAAAGCTCGGCGGTTAGCGTCGCCTGGCGCTGGTCAATATGCAACTGGAGCTGGGTAATCTGCTCGGTATGCGCGGTGATTTGCGCCTGCAAGGTATGACGCAGGCTCAACTGGTGAAGCTGTTGTTCGTACTCTTCCTGAGCGGCCAGCCACGGGGCAATGTCATCCTGCGGTTGCAGCGTGACGTTGAGGCTGGCGGTGACGGTCAGCCATTCTTGAGTAAGTGCTTGCTCCTCCTGAGAAAGCGTCTGTGCTTCGCGTTCATCCCGCTGAAGTTGCTGGGTTATCGCCTCAAGCTGGCCGCGTAACGTTGAACCCTCATCGGCCAGTGTTTTGACCTCTTTTTCCAGTGACTCACGCCGCGTCTGATTCACGCTCAGTTCGAGCGTTTGATAGCGTTCAATCGCCGGATGTGCGGTGGAGCCGCATAGCGGGCAAGGCATGCCGGATTGCAACAATGCCCGTTGGCTTTCCAGATCTTTGATGCGGGCTTCTTGCTCGCAAATGACTCTCACATCAGTAAGTTGCTGATTTTTATCTTTATAGCGCTGACGTTTTTCGGCAAGCACCGCGTTGCGCTGGGTCAACTCTTGTTGACGCTGTACAAGCGTGGCGCGTAACTGTGCCAGTTGTTTTTGCTTTGGGGTGATTTGCCCGTGTAAATTGCTCAGCCGCTGGCGTAACGGACGAAGCTGCACATGTTGCGCTAGCGCATCCGTTACCTCCTGCGGCGAAAGGGTCAGCGCGGGAAGCGTTAGTGCATTGAGCTTACGCGTGTCGTTCTCTCGCAGCTGCTGCCATTGGCGTAGCTGGGTGCTGGCGTCGGACTGTTGAGCCAGCAGCGCTTTCCATCCTGCCAGTTCGCTACTCCATAAGCGGAAGCGATCATGCTCATTAAGCCAGTCGGTTAACGTCTGTTGTTCGGCTAGCATCAAGGTCGACTGCATTTGCGCCTGCTGACGAATACGCCCGCGCAGCGTTAAGCTGCTTTGTAAGCGAGCATTCACTTCCTGAATCTTCTGGCGCGTACGCTCGATAGTAGCCGTTTGTTCCTGAATTCGCTCCCAGTGCGGGCGTAACGCCCTGGCCGGCAGTGCCAGACTCAGTGCCGCCAACTGCGGCTGCGCGTCTTCTTGCGCCTGAAGCGCTGCCTGTAATGCCTGCTGGTGGCGGTTTATATCCGTTTGTAGCTCATTTTGCCGAATGAGCCAGTTGAGGTGCTGTTGCTGGGTTTGTAGGCTGGTAAGGTATTGTTTTTCTTCGTCAGTAAGTACCTGCAAACTTTCTGTCAGAGATTGCACCTGCTCTGGCGCTAACAGCGCCACGCCGCTGGCCTGGGCCTGCAGTTTTTCCAGCTCCGTACGCGCTGATTTGTGCTTTTCAAACACCATGGCGGAGATTTGACCGTAGATCTCAGTACCGGTTAACTCTTCGAGCAGCTCGGCGCGCTCTTTTGGTTTGGCATTGAGAAATGCGGCAAACTGGCCCTGAGAGAGCAGCATGGAACGGGTAAAACGACCGTAATCCAGCCCGGTAAGCTCGGCGGTCATCTCCAGCTTGTCTTTGACTTTATCGGCGAGGATTTTACCGTCGGCGCAGCGGGCCAGCTCTACGCGCGGGACTTGCAGGTTGCCCTCAGGCTGGTTGCGTGCCCGGTTCTGGCTCCAGAATGCGCGGTAGGCTTCGCCCCGCACCTCAAATTCCACCTCGGCCAGACACTCCGCTGTGTCGCGGGTCATCAGGTCGTTTTGCGACTGTGACACAGTATTCAGGCGCGGCGTTTCGTGGTACAGCGCAAGGCAAATTGCGTCCAGCAGGGTGGTTTTCCCCGCGCCTGTGGGCCCGGTGATAGCGAACAGCCCGTTGCTGGCAAAAGGTTCTGCCGTGAAATCGACTTTCCATTCTCCCTTCAGGGAGTTGAGATTTTTCAGGCGCAGGCTGAGAATTTTCATGCTTCAGCCTCCCCGGCAAGCGTCTGTACGGTTGCGCTAAACAGCTGATTAAGCCGCTCGCGCTGCGGTTCTTCGAGTTCTTCCAGCGCCAGGCGGCGGTCAAAAACCTCCGCCACGCTCAGCTCGCTTAATGTTTCACGATGTTCATTGGCCATAATGCGTTCGCGCTGTTCGCGACTGCGGCGCACCAATAACACCTCTACCGGTAAATCTTCGGTCAAGGCCTGGATTTTACGCTGCATATCATGCAGATAGTCATCGGTGGTAATTTCAATATCCAGCCACACAGGCGGCTCTTGCTGTACGTTGCGCCACTGCTCAAGCTGGGCGGTAATGGCGGCGAGATCGCCTTTCAGTACCGCAAGCGGCTGGGTGACCGGTACGGTGAGATTCTCGACGGCGTTGAGTTTCCCTGCTTCAAAGCTCACCAGATGCACGCATTTGTTTTTGCCGCACTCGTCAAAACTGAGAGCGATCGGCGAGCCGCAGTAGCGAATATGCTCCGTGCCACCGATAACCTGCGCCCGGTGAATATGGCCCAGCGCGATGTAGTCCGCCGGAGGGAAGTTTTGTGCTGGGAAGGCGTCCAGCGTACCGATATAAATGTCACGGACGGCGTCACTTTTACTGGCGCCGACGGTGGTCAAATGCCCGGTCGCGATGATGGGCAGATTCTGATCACCACGCAGCGTGCAGGCATCCTGATACTGCTGCTGGTAATAGTCGGTGATGGCTGACAGCAAATGTTGCTGTTTTTCTTGCCCGGTTAGCCCGGCCTGGCTGGTAATAATGTCGCGTGGACGTAAAAAAGGAACCGGGCACAGAATTGCCCCCGGTGTGCCGTCACGTTGCGACAGTACCTGCGGCGCATGGCCGGCGCTGGCAACGACCGTGGTGTTGAGAAACGCCAGTATATCGCGGGATTCGTTGAGTGTGGCGACGGAGTCGTGGTTGCCTGCCAGCACCACCAGATGACACCCGGTTTGCTGTAAATTAACGACAAAACGGTTATACAGCTCACGGGCGTAGCTTGGCGGTGAGCCGGTATCGAAAATATCACCCGCCACAATAATGGCATCCACCTGATGGGATTGTGCCGTTTCCAGCAGCCAGTCGAGAAAGGCCTGATGTTCAGCGGCGCGGCTCTTGCTGTAGAAATTTTGGCCCAGATGCCAGTCAGACGTGTGAAGGATGCGCATAAGAGTTCCATGACGATAAAACAGTGGTGGGGATTATAACCTTTCAAGGACGGTAATATCTTGTCTCCGGACTGTCATAATTCGCCGGGCTGCGTTAAACCTGGGCTATCTTTTCATAAATCTGTCATAAAACTGACGCATAATGGCACCGTATTGATGGCAAACGATTTAATTATAAACAGGGCAAATCATGGCGAGACGTATTCTGGTCGTAGAAGATGAAGCTCCAATTCGTGAAATGGTCTGCTTCGTGCTCGAGCAAAACGGTTTTCAACCCGTAGAAGCCGAAGACTATGACAGTGCTGTGAACCAACTCAATGAACCCTGGCCGGATCTCGTCCTGCTTGACTGGATGCTTCCCGGCGGCTCGGGTCTGCAATTTATTAAACATCTCAAGCGCGAAGCCATGACGCGGGATATCCCCGTGATGATGCTGACGGCGAGAGGTGAAGAGGAAGACCGCGTCCGGGGTCTGGAAACCGGTGCGGATGATTATATTACCAAGCCGTTTTCTCCCAAGGAGCTGGTGGCGCGTATTAAAGCGGTTCTGCGTCGTATTTCACCGATGGCGGTGGAAGAGGTTATTGAGATGCAGGGGCTAAGCCTTGATCCGACCTCGCATCGCGTGATGACCGGCGAGGATCCGCTGGATATGGGGCCGACTGAATTCAAACTGTTGCACTTCTTTATGACCCACCCTGAGCGCGTCTACAGCCGGGAACAACTCCTCAATCATGTCTGGGGAACCAATGTCTACGTGGAAGACCGGACAGTGGATGTGCATATCCGCCGCTTACGTAAAGCACTGGAGCACAGCGGACACGATCGAATGGTGCAGACAGTTCGCGGGACGGGATATCGTTTTTCGACCCGCTTCTGACTGACAAGAATCAGGGCCTGATGGATTAGGCCGTTTATGGAGTAAGACGTTTGCTAGAACGATTGTCATGGAAAAGGTTGGTACTGGAGCTGATCCTGTGCTGCATACCGGCATTTATCCTTAGCGCTTTTTTCGGTTACCTGCCCTGGTTTTTACTGGCGTCGGTAACGGGCCTGCTTATCTGGCATTTCTGGAATCTATTACGTTTGTCCTGGTGGCTATGGGTCGACAGAAGCATGACGCCGCCGCCGGGGCGAGGCAGTTGGGAACCGTTGTTATATGGGCTGCATCAAATGCAGCTGCGCAACAAAAAGCGCCGTCGAGAACTGGGTAACCTGATCAAACGTTTTCGCAGCGGGGCGGAATCACTACCCGACGCGGTGGTGTTGACCACCGAAGAAGGCGGTATCTTCTGGTGTAACGGACTGGCTCAGCAGGTTCTGGGACTGCGCTGGCCGGATGATAGCGGGCAAAATATTCTTAACCTGCTGCGATACCCGGAATTCACACAATATCTGAAAACGCGCGACTTTAGCCGGCCTATCAATCTGGTGCTCAATACCGGACGGCATCTGGAAATTCGCGTGATGCCCTACACGGATAAGCAACTGCTGATGGTGGCGCGCGACGTTACCCAGATGCACCAACTGGAAGGTTCACGGCGAAACTTTTTCGCCAACGCCAGCCATGAGCTGCGCACACCGCTGACGGTGCTGCAAGGTTATCTGGAAATGATGCAGGAGCATCCGCTGGAAGGGACAACGCGCGAAAAAGCGCTGCATACCATGCGCGAACAAACGTACCGTATGGAAGGCCTGGTGAAGCAGCTGCTGACGCTGTCAAAAATTGAAGCTGCTCCGACGTTGCAACTGAATGAGAAAGTCGATGTGCCCATGATGCTGCGCGTGATCGAGCACGAAGCGCAAACCCTGAGCCAGCATAAACATACGTTTACCTTTGATGTCGATAACAGCCTGAACGTGCGGGGCAACGAGGAGCAGTTGCGTAGCGCTATCTCGAATCTCGTGTACAACGCGGTGAACCACACACCAGCGGGAACGCACATTACCGTACGCTGGCAGCATGTGGTCTCGGGGGCGGAATTTTGTGTGGAAGACAACGGTCCAGGCATTGCCGCCGAGCATATTCCACGTTTGACCGAGCGTTTTTATCGGGTAGATAAGGCGCGATCGCGGCAAACGGGCGGTAGCGGGTTGGGCCTTGCCATCGTGAAACATGCGCTGCATCATCACGACAGCCGTTTGAATATCGAAAGCGAACCAGGCAAAGGGACGCGATTTAGTTTCGTGATCCCGGAACGTTTGATTGCCAAAAGTAACGGTTAAAGCACATTCGTAAGATTATCTTTCCAAAAGCCAGCACAAGCTGGCTTTTTCTATGCGGTCAATATATGACTCCTGAATTTTACGACGTTTGATTGTTTTTTGTTCGAACTATTACCCATACCTTTTTCCATGAAATGGTGTTTTGTGCTAACCCCATTTTTCATATCGCTATATTGTTCTGGTTTTTGGATCCCACCTTGCTTTAAAACGTTATAAGCGTTTAAATTGCGCTCCAGGTGCTGTCATACCGACTGCATTTACGCGGTAAATCGAAAAACTATTCTTCGCCGCGCCAGGTCGGGAGTGTTTCCCGCTGGAATTGAGCAAAAATGCCGCTGTATTGTCCCCCAGGGAAAGGCAAAAATTTACTATTTTCAACACCACATCCACAGGCAGTAAGACTTTATGACCCATCAGTTAAAATCGCGCGATATTATCGCTTTGGGATTTATGACATTTGCACTGTTCGTTGGTGCAGGAAACATCATCTTCCCCCCAATGGTTGGTTTGCAGGCAGGTGAACACGTCTGGACTGCGGCTTTTGGCTTTTTGATTACCGCCGTTGGCCTGCCGGTACTTACCGTTGTCGCGCTGGCGAAAGTCGGTGGTGGTGTGGACCGACTGAGCACACCTATCGGTAAAGTTGCTGGTCTGCTACTGGCGACTGTTTGCTATCTGGCCGTTGGGCCGTTATTTGCTACCCCGCGTACCGCGACGGTCTCTTTCGAAGTCGGGATTGCACCGCTGACCGGTGACTCTGCGCTGCCGCTGTTTATCTATAGCGTTATCTATTTCGCGATTGTGATTCTGGTTTCGCTGTATCCGGGCAAACTGCTGGATACGGTGGGTAATTTCCTGGCGCCGCTGAAAATCCTGGCGCTGGTTGTTCTGTCTGTCGCCGCAATCGTCTGGCCAGCAGGCCCGATCAGTAATGCGATGGAAGCCTACCAAACTGCGGCATTTTCTAATGGTTTCGTGAACGGGTATCTGACCATGGATACGCTGGGCGCGATGGTGTTTGGTATTGTTATCGTTAACGCCGCTCGCTCGCGTGGTGTTACTGAAGCACGTCTGCTGACCCGTTACACCGTTTGGGCGGGTTTAATGGCGGGTGTGGGCTTAACGCTGCTGTATCTCGCGCTGTTCCGTCTGGGTTCAGATAGCGCGATTCTGGTCGATCAGTCTGCTAACGGCGCGGCGATTCTGCATGCGTATGTTCAGCACACCTTTGGCGGTGCAGGAAGCTTCCTGCTGGCGGCGCTGATTTTCATCGCCTGTCTGGTCACCGCGGTTGGCTTGACCTGTGCGTGCGCAGAGTTCTTTGCCCAGTACGTTCCACTGTCTTATCGTACGCTGGTATTTATCCTCGGCGGCTTCTCGATGGTGGTTTCTAACCTGGGTCTGAGCCATCTGATTCAGATCTCTATTCCGGTGCTGACGGCTATCTATCCGCCATGTATCGCACTGGTTGTATTAAGCTTTACCCGCTCATGGTGGCATAATTCTTCCCGCGTCATTGCACCTGCGATGTTTATCAGCCTGATTTTTGGTATCCTTGATGGCATTAAAGCTTCTGCAATTGGCGACGTGTTACCGGCCTGGACCCAGCGTTTACCGCTGGCGGAGCAGGGGCTGGCGTGGTTGATGCCAACAGTCGTGATGGTGGTCCTGGCAGTTATCTGGGATCGCGCCGCGGGTCGACAAGTGACCTCCAGCGCACACTAATATCACTGACAATAAGTTTTAACCACGGGGCTATTAACATGGCCCCGTGGTTTTTTTATTGTGTTAACAGGTTAGGAATCGATGGAAAGTAATAACAAGCTAAAGCGTGGGCTGAGCACCCGGCACATCCGCTTTATGGCATTAGGTTCAGCAATTGGTACCGGGCTGTTCTATGGCTCTGCCGATGCCATCAAAATGGCGGGGCCAAGCGTGTTGCTGGCCTATATTATCGGCGGCGTAGCGGCGTATATTATTATGCGCGCGCTGGGCGAAATGTCTGTTCATAACCCTGCAGCCAGCTCCTTCTCGCGCTATGCGCAGGAAAACCTCGGACCGCTGGCAGGCTATATCACCGGCTGGACCTATTGTTTTGAAATCCTGATTGTCGCCATTGCCGATGTGACTGCCTTTGGTATTTACATGGGCGTCTGGTTCCCGGCCGTACCGCACTGGATTTGGGTACTCAGCGTAGTGCTGATTATCTGCGCCATCAACCTGATGAGCGTGAAGGTGTTTGGCGAGCTGGAGTTCTGGTTCTCGTTCTTTAAAGTCGCCACCATTATCATCATGATTGTCGCCGGTTTCGGTATCATCATTTGGGGGATTGGCAACGGCGGGCAACCGACCGGTATCCATAACTTATGGAGCAACGGTGGCTTCTTCAGCAACGGCTGGCTCGGCATGGTGATGTCGTTGCAAATGGTGATGTTCGCTTACGGCGGGATTGAGATTATCGGGATTACCGCAGGCGAAGCCAAAGACCCGGAAAAATCTATTCCGCGCGCTATCAATTCCGTACCAATGCGTATCCTGGTGTTTTATGTGGGGACGTTGTTCGTCATTATGTCTATCTACCCGTGGAACCAGGTGGGTACCGACGGTAGCCCGTTCGTTATGACGTTCCAGCATATGGGCATTACCTTTGCTGCCGGGATCCTCAACTTTGTGGTTCTGACTGCGTCGCTGTCGGCAATTAACTCTGACGTCTTCGGTGTGGGACGTATGCTACACGGCATGGCGGAACAGGGCAGTGCCCCAAAAATGTTTGCCAAGACGTCGCGTCGTGGCGTGCCGTGGGTTACGGTGATGGTGATGACCATCGCGCTGTTGTTTGCGGTTTATCTTAACTACATCATGCCGGAAAACGTCTTCCTGGTGATCGCCTCTTTGGCAACGTTCGCCACGGTTTGGGTGTGGATTATGATCCTGCTGTCGCAGATTGCTTTCCGTCGTCGTCTGCCGCCAGAAGAGGTCAAAGCGCTGAAATTTAAAGTACCGGGTGGGGTAACGACGACCGTTGTTGGCCTGATTTTCCTGGTCTTTATCATCGCGCTTATCGGCTATCATCCGGATACCCGCATTTCGCTGTACGTCGGCTTTGCGTGGATTGTCCTGCTGCTGGTCGGCTGGGGATTCAAGCGCCGTCGCGAGCGCCAACTGGCTGAAGCACAGTAATATTTTTGCCGGGTAGCTTTGCGTTACCCGGCAATTTTCTCCTCCCCCGAACTCCTCCCCCAATAAACGTTAAGATGATGAGTGATCCTGCACTTCGCTATGGCAAGGTGACGTCATTATCATCAAAGGGGATACGTGATGTTGAACGCCTGGCACCTTCCGGTTGCCCCATTTGTTAAGCAAAACAAAGATCAACTGACGATTACATTATGGCTGGCGGGGGAAAATCCACCCCAGCGGGTGACGCTGCGCGCAGAAAACGATAACGAAGAGATTTCGCTAGCTATGCACAAGCAGCGCAGCCAGCCGCAGCCGGGTGTGACCGCGTGGCGAGCGGCGATCGATCTCTCCAGCGGGCAGCCTCGTCGACGCTATAGCTTTAAATTACTTTGGCTCGATCGTCAGTTGTGGTTCACCCCACAGGGATTCAGCCGTTTTCCGCCTGCGCGTCTGGAGCAGTTTGCCGTCGATGTGCCGGATAACGGTCCGCAGTGGGTCGCTGACCAGGTCTTTTACCAAATTTTCCCGGACCGTTTTGCCCGCAGCCAGTCGCGTGAAGCGGGCCAGGATAACGTCTATTACCATCACGCGGCCGGGCACGACATCGTGCGGCGCGAATGGGACGAACCGCTTACGGCTCAGGCCGGTGGCTCCACGTTCTATGGCGGTGATTTAGACGGCATCAGCGAAAAGCTACCGTACCTGAAAACGTTAGGTGTCACGGCGCTGTACCTGAATCCTGTGTTTACCGCGCCGAGCGTGCATAAATACGATACCGAAGATTATCGTCATGTTGATCCGCAATTTGGCGGCGACACTGCGCTGCTGCGCCTGCGGCACAACACCGAACAGCAGGGCATGCGCTTGATTCTGGACGGTGTTTTTAACCATAGCGGCGATTCGCACGCCTGGTTTGACCGGCATAGTAGGGGAACGGATGGGGCGTGCCATAACCCAGAATCCCCCTGGCGTGACTGGTATCATTTCTCAGTTGACGGCGTTGCGCTCGACTGGCTGGGATATTCCAGCCTGCCCAAGCTGGACTTCTCTTCGGAAAGCCTGGTAAATGAAATTTATCGCGGCGAAGACAGTATCGTCCGTCACTGGCTGAAAGCGCCGTGGAGTATGGACGGCTGGCGTCTTGATGTGGTGCACATGCTGGGAGAGGCAGGAGGCGCGCGTAACAACCTACAACACGTGGCCGGCATTACGCAGGCGGCTAAAGAAACCCAGCCAGAGGCGTATGTGGTGGGTGAACATTTTGGCGATGCGCGCCAGTGGTTGCAGGCCGACGCAGAAGATGCCGCCATGAACTATCGCGGCTTTACTTTCCCTCTCTGGGGATTCCTCGCCAATACCGATATCTCATATGATCCGCAATTCATTGACGCCCAGACCTGTATGGCGTGGATGGATAACTACCGCGCGGGGTTGTCGCATCAGCAGCAATTGCGCATGTTTAACCAGCTCGACAGCCACGATACCGCTCGCTTTAAGTCTCTGCTCGGTAAAGACGTCGCACGTTTACCGCTGGCGGTGGTGTGGCTATTTACCTGGCCTGGCGTGCCCTGTATTTACTACGGCGATGAAGTGGGGCTGGATGGCAACAACGATCCGTTTTGTCGCAAACCTTTCCCATGGCAGCCTGAAAAACAGGACGCTAACCTGCTGGCGTTGTACCAGCGGCTGGCAAAATTACGCCACCAGAGCCAGGCGCTACGCCACGGTGGTTGTCAGGTGATTTACGCCGAGGATAACATGGTGGTGTTTGTACGGGTGCTAAACCGCCAGCGCGTGTTAGTGGCGATTAACCGTGGCCAGGCTTGTGAAGTGGTCCTGCCAGACTCGCCATTACTGAGCGTGAGTCATTGGCAGCAAAAAGAGGGCAAAGGTGTGCTTGCCGACGATATCCTGACGTTGCCGGCGATTTCCGCCTCGGTATGGTCAGGTCATTGATATAAGTGCGCAATCGCCGGGCTTGCCAGCAGCGCGTCTCGCCACCAGCGCTGCGCCAGCCCATCACGGTTATTGCGCCATGCCATATAGGCCACGTCTTTTTGGCGAAATGAGATAACCGTTTTTTCCACCAGCTCGCCCGTAGCAAGCCACGGGCTGGCAATATGGCGGGGGAGAAATCCGCAGCCCATGCCGGCTCGCAGTAGCATCACTTTACTGTGGAAGTCATCGACACGGATCTGCGCCTGCTCCTCCATCAGATTGGTTTGTAACGGATGGCAGAAGCGGGCGCTGTCGCTGATAACAATCGCCCGATGCAGGCACAACTGCTCGTTGGTCAGGCCATCAGGTGCTGCGGCCAGCGGATGCTCAGGTGCCACGACAAATACATTGTCCAATGTACCGAGCATTTTGTAGGACCAGGCCGCTGACGTTGGTGGTTCATTAATCGCCCCCAGAATAATATCTGCTCCATTATGGGTCAGCTCCTCCCAGGAACCCGCCAGCGTATGATGGGTAAAACTGAGGCGGGTTTGCTTATTCAGCGCGTGAAATTCATCGATAATGGGTAACAGCGAGGCGAAAGGAAAGGAGTCGTCCAGCGCAATCGCCAGCTCTTTTTCCCAGCCTGAACTCAGCTGTACCGCCTGTTTTTCGAGATCTTTTGCCGCACTTAGCAATAAACGTCCCTTTTCCAGCATCATCTGTCCGGTGTCGGTAAATTTAGCCCGGTGTCCGGAACGGTCAAGCAACTCGATATTCAGATCGCTTTCCAGCTTTTGAATCATATAGCTGAGTGCCGCAGGCGTTTTAAACAGCGATTCGGCCGCCGCGGCAAATGAACCCTGTTTGTCGAGTGCGTCGAGAATAAGCAAAACATCCAGATTAATGCGCATAAGCAGAAAAGATCCTGAAAATTAAACCCTTCTGTTGTACCGAATGAAGAAAAACAATGCCAGTGAATAAATTAGATGAATCATGCGCATTTTTTTGATGTTGTTTAGGATATATCTCAACACAGAATTAATAGTTTCATAGGATGGTAAGTTTTCTTTAATAACTCGTTAGAAATTTCCCGCTATACTCAACAAGCTTTCTGATTCAGGATCCTGCTGCTGACGGCAGATACAGACCGTTGCCTTTTAACTTATTGATTAAGAAGGTGTGATATGTCTATTCGGGAACTGATTGACCCTCAAAACTCTACGCTTATTTTTATTGATCATCAGCCGCAAATGTCATTTGGTGTAGCGAATATCGATCGCCAGACTTTAAAAAATAATACCGTGGCATTAGCGAAAGCCGGGAAAATATTCAATGTTCCGGTGATTTATACTTCTGTTGAAACGAAAAGTTTTAGCGGATATATCTGGCCAGAATTGTTAGCGGTTCATCCTGATGTAAAACCCATTGAATGCACCTCGATGAACTCCTGGGAAGATGCGGCGTTTGTGAAGGCCGTGGAAGCGACTGGGCGTAAAAAACTGATTATCTCCGCGCTGTGGACCGAAGTCTGCCTGACTTTCCCGGCACTGATGGCGCTGGAAGCGGGTTATGAAGTATATGTGGTGACCGACACTTCCGGCGGCACGTCCGTGGATGCCCATGAGCGTTCTATCGACCGCATGGTACAGGCTGGTGCCGTACCCGTAACCTGGCAACAGGTTCTTCTTGAGTACCAGCGCGACTGGTCTCGCAAAGAAACCTACGACGCCGTCATGGATCTGGTACGCGAGCACAGCGGCGCCTACGGTATGGGCGTGGATTATGCCTATACCATGGTGCATGGCGCGCCAGAACGTAAAGCCTAAATACACGTCATCCTTCATGTTGCATCTTTGTTGGCTTCGCTTGCGTACCCCAGTCACTTACTTATGAAAGCTCCCGGGGATCCACAACCTTGCCGCCTCGATGCACCATGAATGATTTTGTGTATTGCTTTCCTGGCCTAAGCGGCCTGTTTCCTCTCAACAAGGAACCCTTCATGGCGCAGAACAAACATGTGACGTTGGTGATTACCCACACCCTGCTGCCTGAGCAGGCGCAGCGGTATGAGCAATGGCTGGGGAAAATTATGCCGGTGGCGGCCGAGTTTCCCGGTCATCTCGGGGCGAACGTGATTCGCCCTGCGGATGGCGACAACCTGTGGAATATCATTATTCGCTTCGACACGCTTGAGCATCTGTATAACTGGACCCAGTCTGATACGCGCCGCGTGCTAGTGGAAGAGATCGTCCCACTGCTGGCGGAAGGTGATAAAACCGAAATTCGTACCGAAGCGGCATTCTGGTTTACGCCGCCAGCGCCCCATGTACGCCAGCCCAAACGCTGGAAACAGTTTCTGATAACCCTGCTGGTGATATTTCCTAGCACCAATCTGGTGCCGTGGTTGACCGGCATTGTGCTGCCTGCAATGAAGGGCTCGTTACTCCTGCATCTCATCAATGATGCCTGTGTGGTTGCGCTGGTGGTCTGGTTCTGGATGCCCATCGTAACCCGTCTGTTTGCCGGATGGCTGAAAAAAGCCTGACCGGTATCTCAGGAGATTGTTATGTCTCAAACTGCCACACTGATTCTGACTCACGGAAAAATTCATACTCTCGATAGGCAACGCCCGCAGGTCGAGGCGGTGGCGATTGCCAACGGAAAGATCCTGGCGACCGGTAGCCACGAGCGGGTAATGAGCTTTGCTGCCGAAGGGACGCAGGTTGTCGATCTGCAAGGACATACGGTGATCCCGGGTCTGAACGATTCTCACCTGCACCTTATTCGTGGTGGACTGAATTACAACCTGGAATTACGTTGGGAAGGCGTGCCGTCGCTGGCGGACGCCCTACGTATGCTCAAAGACCAGGCGGACAGAACGCCGTCGCCGCAATGGGTACGCGTGGTGGGCGGCTGGAGCGAATTCCAGTTTGCCGAACGTCGCATGCCAACCCTGGAAGAACTGAATGAAGCTGCTCCGGATACCCCGGTTTTTGTTCTGCATCTCTACGACCGGGCTTTGCTGAACCGCGCTGCGCTGAAAGCCGTCGGCTACACCAAAGCGACACCGGATCCGGCGGGCGGTGAGATTGTGCGTGATAGCAACGGCAACCCGACCGGGATGTTGATCGCTAAACCAAACGCCATGATCCTTTATTCGACGCTGGCAAAAGGACCCAAACTGCCGCTGGAAATGCAGGTTAACTCGACCCGCCAGTTTATGCGTGAACTGAACCGTCTGGGACTTACCAGTGCCATCGATGCGGGCGGCGGCTTCCAGAACTATCCGGAAGATTACGAGATCATTGAGCAGTTACACGCCAACAAGCAGATGACTGTGCGTATTGCCTACAACCTGTTTACCCAGCGTCCAAAACAGGAACTGGAAGACTTTGAACGTTGGACCGATATGCTCAAACCGGGGCAGGGAACCGACTTCTACCGCGCCAATGGGGCCGGGGAAATGCTGGTCTTTTCGGCAGCGGATTTTGAAGATTTTCTCCAGCCGCGCCCGGACCTGCCGGAGGGTATGGAAGATGAGCTGGAGCGCGTGGTGCGACACCTGGTGGAGCACCGCTGGCCGTTCCGCCTGCACGCCACCTACGATGAATCTATCAGCCGCATGTTGGACGTGTTTGAGAAGGTGAATCGTGATATCCCGTTCAATGGCCTGCACTGGTTCTTCGATCATGCCGAAACCATTACTGAACGGAATATCGAGCGCGTTAAAGCGCTGGGCGGCGGGATTGCTGTTCAGCACCGAATGGCGTTCCAGGGCGAATATTTTGTCGATCGTTATGGCAAAGATGCGGTCAAACACACGCCGCCGGTGGCGAAAATGCTGGCGGCTGAAGTTCCGGTAGGGCTGGGGACTGACGCCACCCGTGTGGCTAGCTACAACCCGTGGACCGCGCTCTATTGGCTGGTTTCGGGCCGCACCGTTGGCGGTATGGCGATGTACGATGATAACAACCGCTTGCCGCGCGACGTGGCGCTGGAACTGTGGACCGCTGGCAGCGCCTGGTTCTCCAGCGAGCAGGGTAAGAAAGGGCGAATCGAGAAAGATCAACTGGCCGACCTGGTGGTGCTGTCTAAAGATTACTTCAACGTGGCGGAAGAAGAGATCAAAGGCATTGAGTCAGTGATGACCATTGTCGATGGCAAAGTCGTGTATGCGGCAGGGCATTTCACCCCGCTGGCACCACCAGCCATCCCGGTTGTGCCGGACTGGTCGCCGGTGGTGAAGGTGCCGGGGCACTATCGCTCAGCGCCGCCTGCTGCGGCAAAAATTGGCGCAATGGTGCAGATGCATCAGTGCTGTGGTAGCTGTGGCGTACACGGTCATCAGCATGATATTGCGCGTCAATCAGGCATTCCGGTGTCAGATGACCGGGCTTTCTGGGGGGCGCTTGGCTGTTCCTGCTTCGCGTTTTAATTGTGGTTTGGATAAGCGTATTGTCGTGGGTGATACTTACAGAGAGTGACGCAATCGCCTACCTGACCTACGAACAATAAAAAAGGCCCGCACTAGCGGGCCTTTTGTCGATTCATGCCAATTACAGGCTGGAAACGTTCTCGGTCAGGTATTTTGCTACGCCGTCCGGAGACGCGTTCATACCTTCTTTACCCTTTTCCCACTGTGCCGGGCATACGTCGCCGTGCTCTTCGTGGAACTGCAGCGCGTCAACCATGCGCAGCATTTCGTCGATGTTACGACCCAGCGGCAGATCGTTAACCACCTGGTGGCGAACAACGCCGTTAGCGTCGATCAGGAAAGAACCGCGCAGAGCAACGCCAGCTTCCGGGTGCTCGATGCCGTAGGCTTTCTGGATTTCGCGTTTAATGTCAGCAACCATTGCGTATTTCACTGCACCGATGCCGCCTTTGTCGACAGGGGTGTTACGCCATGCGTTGTGGACAAATTCAGAGTCGAAGGAAACGCCAACAACTTCAACGCCGCGCTTCTGGAATTCTTCGTAACGTTTGTCGAATGCGATCAGTTCAGACGGGCAAACGAAGGTGAAGTCCATCGGCCAGAAGAACAGAACGGTAGTTTTACCGTTGGTATGCTGTTTGAAGTTGAAGTTTTCAACGATCTCACCGCTACCCAGTACCGCAGCTGCTGTGAAATCCGGAGCCTGACGAGTTACCAGTACCATATAATTCTCCTGCAATGTTAAGGGGTTTTTGGAACGCAACGCGGGCCAGTATAGAGAGTGTTCGTGAATAAGACAAAGAGGCGCTGGCAATCAATGAGACAGGTTTTGTCTATCAATCTTTTGCCGGATGACGGCTACGGCTTATCCGGCGGGGAATGCGGGTTGCAATCAAAGGGTTTTACGCCGCGCCTGGTCCATCATTTGCGGATAAAACTGCCAGAATCGTTCTTCTAACGCATCGTAATGCGTATTGAGGTCATACCATGAGTCGCGTAGGGCATCGAGCCGTGGACGGCGGCTGGCCATGCCGTTCAGGACGTTCTGGATAAAATCCATGTCCCGGTAGCGCTCAAGCCATTTCTCTGACCATATATAGTTATTCAGATTGATAAAGCGTGGCGGCGATTCCGGCAAAATAGTGGTTACCTGGGTACGGGCATAGCGCACAAAGTCCGTCAGCGGTAAGTCAGGGGAGATCTCCGACCAGTGGCGCGACAGAAAATGATCCCACATGACATCCAGCGTAATCGGCGCGACGCGGCGCGTTTCGCTACGAAACCATTCTTTGGCTTCACGCACCTGCGGCAGGTTATCTGTCATCACGTCGATACGACGATGCATGAAGATGCCTTCTACCACATCAGGCGAGTAGTGCGTTTCCGGATTACCCCGGACAAAATCGGCCAGCAGATTGCCGGAAAGCGAACTGTCGGCAAGGTGAGCGAGATGCAAATGTGCAAGAAAATTCATAGTTAAATGTTTATCCAGAGGGGTAAAGGTTGCAGGGAGAACGCCCCGGCACTAGACTACCCGCCTCTTATTTTAGTCTGAGTCAGTGTCATGCGCGTTACCGATTTCACCTTTGAACTACCCGAATCCCTGATTGCCCACTATCCGCAAGCTGAGCGCAGTAGCTGTCGCTTGCTGTCTTTGGACGGGCCGACGGGCGCGCTGACGCACGGTACTTTCACCGATTTGCTCGATAAGCTCAACCCTGGCGATTTGCTGGTCTTTAACAACACCCGCGTCATTCCTGCGCGTCTGTTTGGTCGTAAAGCCAGCGGCGGTAAAATTGAAGTGCTGGTCGAGCGTATGCTGGATGACAAACGTATTCTGGCGCATATTCGTGCCTCGAAAGCGCCGAAACCGGGCGCCGAGCTGCTGCTGGGCGATGACGAAAGCATTAAAGCAACGATGGTGGCGCGCCATGACGCGCTGTTTGAAGTTGAGTTTAACGACGAACGCAGCGTGCTGGATATCCTCAACGCGATTGGCCATATGCCGTTGCCGCCGTATATCGACCGTCCGGATGAAGACGCCGACCGCGAGCTGTACCAGACCGTGTACAGCGAAAAACCGGGTGCCGTCGCTGCGCCGACCGCGGGTCTGCATTTTGACGATCCGCTGCTGGCTAAACTGCGCGATAAAGGCATTGAAATGGCGTTTGTCACCCTGCACGTTGGAGCGGGCACTTTCCAGCCGGTGCGCGTAGACACTATTGAAGACCACATTATGCACTCCGAATATGCGGAAGTGCCGCAGGATGTGGTGGACGCGGTGCTGGCGGCGAAAGCGCGCGGTAACCGCGTGATTGCGGTGGGCACCACCTCCGTACGTTCACTGGAAAGTGCGGCGCAGGCGGCCAAAAACGATCTAATCGAGCCGTTCTTCGGCGATACACAAATCTTTATTTATCCAGGCTATAAATATCAGGTGATTGATGCTCTGGTCACCAACTTCCACCTGCCGGAATCGACATTGATTATGCTGGTTTCCGCATTTGCTGGTTATAAAAACACCATGCACGCCTATCATGAAGCGGTAAAAGCGGAATATCGCTTTTTTAGTTACGGGGATGCGATGTTTATCACGTACAATCCGCAGGCTATTTCTGAGCGTGTCGGGGAATAAGTTTCCGGCATGAGTGTTTAAAACGTCGGACTGTTTTTCTGACGCAGGAGTGAAGATGAAATTTGAACTGGATACCACAGACGGTCGCGCTCGCCGCGGCCGCCTGGTTTTTGATCGTGGCGTAGTAGAAACGCCTGCTTTTATGCCGGTCGGTACTTACGGCACAGTAAAAGGCATGACGCCGGAAGAAGTTGAAGCGACCGGCGCACAGATCATCCTCGGCAACACTTTCCACCTGTGGCTGCGCCCGGGGCAGGAAATCATGAAACTGCACGGCGATCTGCACGATTTTATGCAGTGGAAAGGGCCGATCCTCACCGATTCCGGCGGCTTCCAGGTGTTCAGCCTGGGCGATATCCGGAAGATAACCGAACAAGGCGTGCATTTCCGTAACCCGATCAACGGCGATCCGATTTTCCTCGATCCCGAGAAGTCGATGGAGATTCAATACGATCTCGGTTCCGATATCGTGATGATCTTCGACGAATGTACACCGTATCCGGCCGACTGGGACTATGCTAAACGCTCGATGGAGATGTCTCTGCGTTGGGCGAAGCGCAGCCGTGACCGTTTTGATAGCCTCGGCAACAAAAATGCGCTTTTTGGCATCATTCAGGGCAGTGTTTACGAAGATTTACGTGATATCTCCGTCAAAGGTCTGGTAGATATCGGCTTTGATGGCTACGCTGTCGGCGGTTTGGCTGTCGGTGAGCCGAAGGAAGATATGCACCGCATTCTGGAACATGTTTGCCCGCAGATTCCGGCAGATAAACCGCGTTACCTGATGGGCGTCGGTAAACCAGAAGATCTGGTTGAAGGCGTGCGTCGCGGTATCGATATGTTTGACTGTGTGATGCCAACGCGAAATGCCCGTAATGGTCATTTGTTTGTGACTGACGGCGTGGTAAAAATTCGTAACGCGAAACATAAAAGCGACACCAGTCCGCTCGATGCTGAGTGTGATTGCTACACCTGTCGCAATTATTCGCGCGCTTACTTGCATCATCTCGACCGTTGCAACGAAATATTGGGCGCGCGTCTCAACACGATTCATAACCTTCGCTACTACCAGCGTTTGATGGCGGGTTTACGCAAGGCTATTGAAGAGGGTAAATTAGAGAGCTTCGTGACCGATTTTTACCAACGTCAGGGTAGACCAGTTCCACCTGTGAACGTTGATTAATTTTAATAATGAGGGAATTTGAATGAGCTTTTTTATTTCTGATGCGGTAGCGGCAACAGGTGCTCCGGCGCAGGGCAGCCCGATGTCTCTGATTCTGATGCTGGTGGTGTTTGGTCTGATTTTCTACTTCATGATCCTGCGCCCGCAGCAAAAGCGTACCAAAGAACACAAAAATCTGATGAACTCCATTGCTAAAGGCGATGAAGTGCTGACTAACGGTGGTCTGGTGGGTCGCGTGACCAAAGTAGCAGAATCTGGCTACATCGCTATCGCGCTGAACGACACCACCGAAGTGGTTATTAAACGTGATTTCGTAGCTGCCGTTCTGCCGAAAGGCACCATGAAGGCGCTGTAATTTATTGTTTTCCCAAAGGGAACTGCCGTGTTAAACCGTTATCCTTTGTGGAAGTATGTCATGCTGATCGTCGTGATTGTCGTCGGTCTGCTCTATGCGCTTCCCAACCTGTATGGTGAGGATCCGGCTGTTCAAATCACTGGCGTGCGCGGTGCCGCCGCCAGTGAGCAAACGCTGATCCAGGTCCAGAAAACGTTACAAGAAGATAAAATCACACCTAAGTCTGTGGCTCTGGAAGAGGGTGCTATTCTCGCGCGCTTCGACTCCACTGATACCCAACTGCGCGCACGTGAAGTATTAATGGGCGTACTGGGCGATCAGTACGTCGTGGCGCTTAACCTTGCTCCGGCAACCCCGCGCTGGCTGGCTGCCATTCATGCAGAACCGATGAAACTCGGCCTTGACCTGCGTGGCGGTGTTCACTTCCTGATGGAAGTGGATATGGATACCGCGCTGAGTAAGTTGCAGGAACAAAATATTGATAGCCTGCGCAGCGATCTGCGTGAAAAAGGCATTCCTTATACTACCGTTCGCAAAGAAGATAACTACGGTCTGAGCATCACTTTCCGTGATAGCAGCGCCCGTGATGAAGCTATCTCTTACTTGAGCAAACGTCACCAGGATCTGGTTATTTCCAGCCAGGGCAGCAATGCACTGCGTGCTGTAATGACCGATGCGCGCCTGAGCGAAGCCCGTGAGTACGCGGTACAGCAGAACATCAACATTCTGCGTAATCGTGTTAACCAACTGGGTGTTGCTGAGCCGGTGGTACAACGTCAAGGTGCTGACCGCATCGTGGTCGAACTGCCGGGTATTCAGGATACCGCGCGTGCGAAAGAAATTCTGGGCGCAACCGCGACGCTGGAGTTCCGTCTGGTAAACACCAACGTTGACCAGTCCGCTGCAGCATCGGGTCGTGTTCCGGGTGATTCGGAAGTGAAACAGTCTCGTGAAGGTCAGCCTGTTGTGCTGTACAAGCGCGTGATCCTGACCGGTGACCATATCACCGATTCCACTTCCAGCCAGGACGAATATAATCAGCCGCAGGTTAACATCTCGCTGGATAGCGCGGGTGGTAACATCATGTCCAACTTCACCAAGGACAACATCGGTAAGCCGATGGCGACCCTGTTCGTGGAGTACAAAGACAGCGGTAAGAAAGATGCTAACGGTCGTGCAGTACTGGTGAAACAGGAAGAGGTGATTAACATTGCCAATATCCAGTCTCGCCTGGGTAACAGCTTCCGTATCACCGGTATCAACAACCCGAACGAAGCGCGTCAGCTTTCTCTGCTGTTACGTGCCGGTGCGTTGATTGCGCCGATTCAGATTGTGGAAGAACGTACCATCGGCCCAACCCTGGGTATGCAGAACATTAAACAGGGTCTGGAAGCGTGTCTGGCCGGTCTGGTGGTGTCTATCCTGTTCATGATCTTCTTCTATAAGAAGTTCGGTCTGATTGCGACCAGTGCGCTGATTGCTAACTTGGTATTGATTGTCGGTATTATGTCGTTGCTGCCGGGCGCTACGCTAAGTATGCCGGGGATTGCGGGGATTGTCTTAACCCTTGCCGTCGCGGTCGATGCGAACGTACTGATCAACGAACGTATCAAAGAAGAGTTGAGTAACGGGCGTTCGGTGCAGCAGGCCATCAACGAAGGTTATGCGGGCGCATTTAGCTCCATCTTTGATGCGAACATTACGACGCTGATCAAGGTCATCATCCTGTACGCAGTTGGCACCGGGGCAATTAAAGGGTTCGCGATTACTACCGGTATTGGTGTGGCGACGTCGATGTTTACCGCGATTGTCGGTACACGTGCCATCGTAAACCTGTTGTATGGCGGCAAGCGCGTCAAAAAGCTGTCAATCTGAGGAGTGCGAAGTGGCACAGGAATATACTGTTGAACAATTAAACCACGGCCGTAAAGTCTGGGACTTTATGCGCTGGGACTACTGGGCTTTCGGCATTTCAGGTTTCCTGCTGATTGCGGCCATCGTGGTGATGGGCGTACGCGGGTTTAACTGGGGTCTCGATTTCACCGGTGGTACGGTTATTGAAATCACGCTGGAAAAACCGGCCGATATGGACGTGATGCGCGATGCACTGGAGAAAGCGGGCTTCGTTGATCCGCTTCTGCAGAACTTCGGCAGCAGCCACGACATTATGGTACGTATGCCGCCAACTGAAGGTGCAGACGGCGGTCAGGTGCTGGGCAGCAAAGTGTTGAGTGTGATTAACGAATCCACCAACCAAAACGCCGCGGTGAAGCGAATTGAATTCGTGGGTCCGAGCGTGGGGGCTGATCTGGCGCAAACCGGTGCGATGGCGCTAATGGCGGCGCTGATCTCCATCCTGGTGTACGTCGGTTTCCGCTTTGAGTGGCGACTGGCGGCGGGGGTGGTTATCGCTCTGGCGCACGACGTGATTATCACACTTGGGATCCTGTCGTTGTTCCATATCGAGATTGACCTGACTATCGTCGCATCACTGATGTCGGTAATCGGTTACTCGCTGAACGATAGTATCGTTGTATCTGACCGTATTCGTGAAAACTTCCGCAAAATTCGTCGCGGTACGCCTTACGAAATCTTTAACGTGTCACTGACTCAAACGCTGCACCGTACGTTGATTACGTCCGGTACAACGTTGATGGTTATTCTGATGCTGTTCCTGTTCGGTGGTCCGGTACTGGAAGGCTTCTCGCTGACGATGCTGATCGGTGTTTCCATCGGTACCGCATCTTCTATCTACGTGGCATCGGCGCTGGCGCTGAAGCTGGGTATGAAGCGTGAGCACATGCTGCAGCAGAAGGTCGAGAAAGAAGGGGCGGATCAACCGTCGATTCTTCCTTAACCATTAAGAGTGAAGATACTGGAATCCCGATCGTAAGGTCGGGATTTTTTTTTGCCTGTGAATTAGCGACAGGCAATTATCTTTTCCTGTCGCCACACTACTGACAGTATGCTGTCAGTAGCCCTGTCTTATAGTCCTTCTGAGATTACCCACACAGGCAGGAGGAAGTATGAGCAACGTAATTAATTGGTTTGAAATCCCTGTAGCACAAATGGATCGCGCCATCGCTTTTTATGAACCAGTGATGCAGGTTTCTTTGCGTCGGGAAAATATGGACTGCGCTGAGCTGGCCGTATTTCCGCATCAGGATCCCGCTCCCGGCGGGGCGCTGGCTAAATTTGACGGTATTACTCCTTCAGCGCAGGGCGCTATTATTTATCTGCATACGGACGATTTGGCGGCAACGCTTGAACGCGTCGCCACTGCTGGCGGTCAGTGTGTGTTTGGCCCACTCGAACTGGGGCAGGACATTGGTACGATTGCTCTATTTACTGACAGCGAAGGCAATCGTGTTGGTTTACATCAACCCGCGTAATATTTTCAGCACTGAGGATTAAAATGAGCAGACGCGCCGACCGCTTGTTTCAGATTGTACAAATCCTGCGTGGCAGGCGAGTGACAACGGCGGCGCTGCTGGCAGAACGTCTTGAAGTTTCTGAACGGACGATTTATCGCGATATCCGCGATCTCTCTTTATCCGGCGTGCCCATTGAAGGCGAAGTGGGCAGTGGATACCGCTTAATGGCGGGGTTTGATTTGCCGCCGTTGATGTTAACCCAGCACGAATCAGAAGCGTTGATGGTAGCGATTCGGTTGCTGAAAACATGGGGCGGGGATTCACTCTCACAGGCGCTGGAATCAGCACAGGAAAAAGTGTTGGCGATATTGCCGCCAGAGAGTCGGCGCAGAGCTGAGCAAACGCGGATTTTCGCGCCAGATTTTGGTAATCAGCCGCATTCACGCAGTGCGTTCGATCTCATACATCGCGCGGTTTCAGCTCAGCAGGTGTTGGCGCTGCATTATCGCGATGAGTCCGGGAACCTCTCGTGGCGCGACGTTCAGCCGCTGGGATTATTTTTCTGGGGCGAGCACTGGCTGCTGGTTGGCTGGTGCGAGAAGCGTGATGATTATCGTTGTTTTCGCGTTGATCGATGTCTGAAGATCACGCCACTCGACAGGCACTTTCGCGAATCTGCGGATCGTTCGCTAAGTGACTTTTTACGTAAAGTACGCTGTGAAGACCAGCCATAAAAAAGCCAGCGGTTAAGCTGGCTTGTTTGCGATAAATTGTCTGGATTAGAAGTTGTAACCTACGACCAGGTAACCACCCCAACCGGTAGATTTCGCGCTGAAGTCGCCTTCGCCCCAGTTCAGAGTATCCCCACCTTTCCACTGACCGCCGTTATGGAAGTAACGCGCTACGACAGAGTAGTGCCAGTGATCGTAGTTCAGCGCCAGGACGTGGCTGGAAGCGATAGAGTTGCTGGTGCGGTTCGGGTCATCACCCAAATCTGAGCCCCAGTCGAAGTTGGTGAAGCCGATGTAGGTCAGCTGGCCGCCCCAAACCTGGGTGATCGGCACAAAGTATTTCACTTTGAAACGGTAGCCATCCCACTCGTTTTCGTTGGATGCGCCATAGTTCTGCCACTGGTATTTAGCATAGACGTTCAGGGACAAACCCATCGGCAGACCGGTATCGATATCGGTACCCAGACCCATATACCAGGTGCTCTGGCGGCTGGCTTTGTTATCACCCATGTCGTAGATGTAGTTGTTGGCGAAATACCATTCTTTGAACGGACCAAAGCTCAGGTCAGCACCGGTCAGTTTATCGATGGAGAAACGCGGTTCGATTTCCATAAACAACGGGGAACCGTCAGACCAGATACCTTTATCGTTGCCGTTACCCCAGTCGAAGGTTTTCGGAATATCGATGTAGCCATAGAAATCAAACCAGTCTTTTTTGGCAAATGCTTCGTATTCCAGATACACGTCGTTGTTCAGTTTCGGAGAGAAACGGGTGTGATAGCTACCCACCACGTTAACGCTCTGGTGCCACCAGTCGGACAGATATTGCGGTTTGTCATTTTCTGCTGCGTTGGCAGTAAAAGACGAGGAGAGCGCCAGCACTGCACCGGCTGCAAGTAATGTTTTTTTCATATGTATGCCACTGTTTGAAATCCCTTTCGGGAGTGAAAAATGCGCAATTTGCGTTTCTAAATATTTCGTAATTCTTCGGAGCCTATTATAAAAATCATTGTTCACAAAAATATGTCTTGTTTCACAGTTCTATCATTTACGTAATCGATTGCGTTCACGTTTGCGTACTTTAGGCGGCGAATTGTACTGGCTCTCATGAATGTTGCCAAGTTTTACCAGAAATATCGGTTATGTCAGGGGAGTAACAAAATGGAGCGGAGTGATGTTGCGGAACGCACAAAACGTTCCGCAAAAAAGTTTATTGGCTAACAGGCTGGATGTCGTGGATGCGAATAAATCCTAACCTCTCTGGAGTGAGGCCATTTATCTGCAACGGAATGTCTACGTCGCTGGGAGCAAGAATACTCGCCGGAGCGTTGACCAACTGGTTGTGAACGTTCACTTCCTGATAATTGTCCGTGGTGCCCTGAATTTGCCCGTACTCGACGGTGGCGCTAAAGGCGGGTAAAGGCGTGTTGGATTCACCCTGAATCCGTAGCGTCAGGCGCGTACCATCCGCGTTCGGCGCAATGTTTACCAGCGACATGCGTAAAGTGCCAATCTGGCTCTCTAGTCGTGCCGGGGTTTTGGAACCCGGTAGCAGATAGACGCCGCTGGTTGATTTTGCATTCAACATATTTTGTTGCGTAATTTTTACTGTTTCCTGATTAAGCTGCGTCATCTCTTTATTCAATGTGCTAACGCTTTGATGCATCTGGCGTACTTCGCTTTGCTGTGCGCAGGCACTAAGACTAAAGAGACTTCCCACCAGGAGAATTCTTAGGTAACGTCTTGTCATTGTGATTACTTCCTTCATTGTCGCGATAGCATAATGGTAGTGTGGACTGAGCACGAAGGCATCGATCCTTTGTCTCAAAAGCGCAGTGCCTTTGTTGTCACGGCAGTTCAGGGTAAAATAGATTCTGTTAACCACTGAGGTACAGGACGCCGTATGCATTGCCCATTCTGTTTCGCCGTAGACACTAAGGTAATTGACTCTCGTCTTGTAGGCGAGGGCTCCTCGGTACGCCGCCGTCGGCAGTGTCTGGTCTGTAACGAACGTTTCACCACTTTTGAAGTGGCTGAACTTGTCATGCCGCGCGTTGTGAAAAGCAACGACGTGCGTGAACCCTTTAATGAAGAAAAGCTGCGTAGCGGCATGCTCAGAGCGCTTGAGAAACGGCCTGTTAGCGCGGATGACGTCGAAATGGCGTTAAACCATATCAAATCACAGCTGCGTGCGACTGGTGAGCGTGAGGTGCCGAGCAAGATGATTGGCAACCTGGTGATGGAGCAGTTGAAAAAGCTCGATAAAGTCGCCTACATCCGCTTTGCCTCTGTCTACCGGAGTTTCGAAGACATCAAAGAATTTGGCGAAGAGATTGCTCGCCTACAGGACTAAGCCATGCAGGATGAATTGTACATGGCGCGTGCGCTGAAGCTTGCTGCGCGCGGACGTTTTACCACTCACCCCAACCCCAACGTGGGCTGCGTGATTGTGAAGGATGGGGAGATCGTCGGTGAAGGATATCACCACCGTGCGGGCGAACCGCATGCCGAAGTTCATGCTCTGCGGATGGCTGGAGAAAAAGCGCAAGGGGCAACGGCCTATGTGACGCTTGAACCCTGTAGTCATCATGGTCGCACGCCGCCGTGTTGCGATGCGCTGATTGCGGCGGGTGTATCGCGTGTGGTTGCGGCGATGCAGGATCCCAATCCGCAGGTCGCAGGACGTGGGCTCTACCGTTTGCAGCAGGCGGGCATCGACGTCAGCCACGGGCTGATGATGAGCGAAGTTGAGCAACTGAATAAAGGCTTTCTCAAGCGTATGCGTACGGGATTCCCGTATCTGCAGCTTAAGCTTGGCGCGTCGCTTGATGGCCGTACGGCGATGGCCAGCGGTGAAAGCCAGTGGATTACCTCACCACAGGCGCGCCGCGATGTGCAACGTTTGCGCGCGCAAAGCCATGCCATTTTAACCAGCAGTGCTACGGTGCTGGCAGACGACCCTCAGCTTACCGTGCGTTGGTCGGAGCTTGGGGAGTCAACTCAGGCGAGTTACCCGCAGGAAGAGCTGCGCCAACCAATCCGCATTGTTCTGGATAGCCAGAATCAGGTCACGCCGGAGCACCGTATTGTGCAACAGCCTGGAGAAACCTGGATTGTCCGGACTGAAGACGACCCCGGTAGCTGGCCGGAGACGGTTCGTAGCCTGAAGGTGCCGGAACATAACGGGTATCTGGATCTGGTGGTGCTGATGATGCAACTGGGCAAACAGCAAATTAACAGTATTTGGGTTGAAGCAGGCCCAACGCTCGCGGGGGCATTATTACAGGCCGGTTTGGTCGATGAGCTAATCGTGTATGTTGCGCCTAAACTGTTAGGCAGCGATGCGCGAGGATTATGTGTGCTTCCAGGCCTTGAGAAACTGGCTGACGCACCCCATTTTAAATTCAATGAGATACGCCAGGTGGGCCCGGACGTTTGCCTGCATTTAACGACTGCGTGAGGCTTTCTGATTTAGAGGAAGCAGCGCACAGAATATTATGATAAAATCCGCCCCCCTTACGGGGCCATAAATCGAACCCGAAGGAAGAATATGAACATTATTGAAGCTAACGTTGCTACCCCGGACGCTCGCGTCGCCATCACCATTGCGCGTTTCAACAACTTTATCAATGACAGCCTGCTGGAAGGTGCTATCGACGCCCTGAAACGTATTGGCCAGGTTAAAGATGAAAACATTACCGTTGTTTGGGTTCCAGGTGCATATGAGCTGCCGCTGGCCGCTGACGCACTGGCAAAAACCGGTAAATACGACGCGGTAATTGCGCTTGGTACGGTGATCCGTGGCGGTACCGCGCACTTCGAATATGTGGCTGGCGGTGCAAGCAATGGCCTGGCGCATGTCGCTCAGGACAGTGGCATTCCGGTAGCCTTCGGTGTTCTGACCACCGAAAGCATTGAACAAGCCATCGAACGTGCTGGCACCAAAGCCGGCAACAAAGGCGCAGAAGCTGCACTGACTGCGCTTGAAATGATTAATGTATTGAAAGCCATTAAGGCCTGATTTTTGTAAGGGGAAATCCGTGAAACCTGCTGCTCGTCGCCGCGCCCGTGAGTGTGCCGTCCAGGCGCTCTACTCCTGGCAGTTGTCCCAGAACGACATCGCTGATGTTGAATACCAGTTCCTGGCGGAACAGGACGTTAAAGATGTCGACGTTCTGTATTTCCGCGAACTGCTGTCCGGGGTGGCGACTAACAGCGCGTACCTGGATGGATTAATGAAGCCTTACCTGTCTCGTCTGTTAGAAGAGCTGGGTCAGGTAGAAAAAGCCGTACTGCGTATTGCGCTGTTTGAACTGTCTAAACGTAGTGATGTGCCGTACAAAGTGGCCATCAACGAAGCGATTGAACTGGCGAAAACCTTCGGCGCTGAAGATAGCCATAAATTCGTGAACGGCGTACTGGATAAAGCAGCACCTGTGATTCGCCCCAACAAAAAGTAATCCCGAGGCCGGCTGGATGGTGGAACCTGTTTCTGCTGTCCCCGGCTTTTTCTTTTTTTTCTGCTGAGGCATAACGTATGGCATGCGGCGAGTTTTCCCTGATTGCCCGTTATTTTGACCGCGTAAGAACGTCTCGTCTTGATGTCGAAACCGGTATTGGTGACGACTGCGCACTTCTGAATATCCCTGAAAAACAGACGCTGGCGATCAGTACAGATACGCTTGTGGCTGGCAACCACTTCCTCCCCGACATTGATCCCACCGATCTCGCCTGGAAAGCACTGGCGGTGAATTTGAGCGATCTGGCGGCGATGGGGGCCGATCCTGCGTGGTTGACACTGGCACTCACGTTACCTGACGTTGATGAAGCCTGGCTTGAAGCCTTCAGCGATGGCCTGTTTGAACTGCTTAATTACTATGATATGCAGCTGATTGGCGGTGACACCACGCGTGGGCCACTGTCGATGACGTTGGGTATCCATGGCTACGTCCCCATTGGGCGGGCCTTAAAACGCTCTGGTGCGAAGCCGGGGGACTGGATTTATGTTACCGGTACGCCGGGAGACAGCGCGGCGGGGCTGGCGATTTTACAGAATCGGTTGCAGGTTGGAGATGCAAAAGACGCAGACTATCTGCTTAAACGCCATCTGCGTCCCACGCCGCGTATTTTACAGGGACAAGCCCTGCGCGATCTGGCCAGTGCGGCTATCGATATCTCCGATGGCCTGATTTCCGATCTGGGGCATATCGTTAATGCCAGCGGCTGTGGCGCGCGGGTTAACGTCGATGCGCTGCCTTACTCCACGGCATTCGCCCGGCACGTTGAGCCGGAACAGGCCCTACGCTGGGCGCTCTCGGGCGGTGAAGATTATGAGTTATGCTTTACCGTACCGGAAATTAACCGTGGTGCGCTGGATGTGGCGCTGGGAAATCTCGGCGCAGCGTTTACCTGCATTGGGCAGATGAGCGCAGACGTGGAAGGCATTCACTTTACGCGCGATGGAAAATTCGTCACGTTTGACTGGAAAGGATATGACCATTTTGCCGCGCCTTAAAAAAGATGTCGCCAAAAGCCGCCTGAGTATGCGCAATCCGTGGCATCTGTTAGCCACCGGTTTTGGCAGCGGGCTGAGCCCAATTGTTCCTGGCACGATGGGATCGCTGGCGGCGATCCCTTTTTGGTATTTAATGACCTTTCTACCGTGGCAGCTGTATTCACTGGTGGTGATGTTATCTATCTGTATCGGCGTTTATCTGTGCCATCAAACGGCGAAAGATATGGGTGTGCACGATCACGGTAGTATTGTCTGGGACGAGTTTGTCGGGATGTGGATTACCCTGATGGCGCTGCCGACCAATGACTGGCAGTGGGTTGCCGCCGGATTTGTGATTTTCCGTATTCTGGATATGTGGAAGCCGTGGCCGATTCGTTGGTTCGATCGCAACGTGCATGGCGGGACGGGGATCATGATCGACGATATTGTGGCCGGAATACTCTCTGCCGGAATTTTGTATTTTATCGGTCATCACTGGCCGGTAGGTATCATTTAACCCTTTGGGGGGCTGTTGTAGGCCCGATAAGCGTCGCGCCATCGGGCAATCAGTGCCGGATGCGCTATGCTTATCCGGCCTACAATTAGCCATCGCCAATACTTATTTAAATCCCACCACCGGATGCTGTTTGTACGGCGTTTCCAGCTCGGCAATCTGCTCTGGCTTCAGCGTTAAATCCACCGCATTGAGCAACTCATCCAGCTGTTCCTCGCGTGATGTACCAATAATTGGTGCTGCCACACCCGGTTTGCTCAGCAGCCAGGCCAGCGCAACCTGCGCGCGCGTTACGCCCAGTTCCTCACTGACGCCGGTCAGCCGTGCGGCGATTTGCGCATCGTTTTCATCGCTCTCGTTGTACAAATTTTTACCGACTTCATCGGAAACCAGACGTGCTGTCGTTTCTCCCCATGGGCGCGTCAGGCGTCCACGTGCCAGTGGACTCCAGGGGATCACTGCCACGCCTTCCTCGTAGCACAGTGGCAGCATTTCGCGTTCTTCTTCGCGGTAGATCAGATTGTAGTGATCCTGCATGCTAACGAACTGCGCCCAGCCGTGTTGCTTCTGTAAGGCCAGCGCCTGAGCAAATTGCGAAGCGTGCATGGAGGAGGCGCCGATATAGCGCGCTTTACCGGCTTTCACGACGTCGTTTAGAGCCTCAAGGGTTTCTTCAATAGGTGTGTTGTAATCCCAGCGGTGAATTTGCAGGATGTCGACATAGTCCATACCCAGACGTCTGAGGCTGTCGTCGATTGATCGCAGGATTTGTGCGCGGGATAATCCTTCTGCTAAATCATCAACCTGGTGAAAAACCTTGGTAGCGACCACGACATCTTCGCGGCGGGCGAAATCACGCAGCGCGCGACCGACAATCTCTTCGCTACTGCCAGCGGAGTAGCTGTTGGCGGTATCGAAAAAGTTAATGCCGCCCTCAAGGGCGTGTTTGATTATCGGGCGGCTGCTTTCTTCAGGTAGCGTCCAGGCGTGATTGCCGCGATTAGGCTCGCCAAACGTCATGCAGCCCAGGCAAAGGCGGGAGACCCGTAGGTCGGTTTTTCCTAAGATGTTGTATTTCATCAATCCACTCCTGCTTAGCTCGTGATGAATTAAGCATAGCAGGAGCGGGGAGGGGATTATGCCAGCCAGGCCTTGATTTTGGCCTCAATTCCGACGGCATTCAGACCCAGATCGGCGCGAGCTTCATCCTGAGTTCCCTGCGGGATGAAGAAGTCTGGTAGGCCAATGTTCAGCACCGGGACGGGCTTACGATGGGCCATCAGCACTTCGTTTACACCGCTGCCAGCACCACCCATAATGGCGTTCTCTTCAATGGTAACCAGCACCTCGTGTTGGGCAGCCATTTCAAGGATCAACGTTTCATCCAGGGGTTTCACAAAACGCATATCGACCAGCGTGGCGTTCATCGACTCTGCGACCTGAGCGGCTTCCGGCATCAGGGTACCGAAGTTGAGAATTGCCACTTTCTCCCCGTGACGTCTCACTATACCTTTCCCGATAGGCAGTTGTTCCAGCGGGGTCAACTCTACGCCCACCGCGTTACCTCGCGGATAACGCACGACCGTTGGACCGTCGTTGTAGTGATAGCCGGTGAACAGCATCTGGCGGCATTCGTTTTCATCACTCGGGGTCATAATGACCATTTCCGGGATGCAGCGCAGGAAGGAAAGATCGAACGCCCCTTGATGGGTTTGTCCATCTGCGCCAACAATTCCTGCCCGGTCAACGGCGAACAGAACTGGCAGTTTCTGGATGGCGACATCATGCAGCACCTGATCGTAGGCGCGCTGCAGGAAGGTCGAGTAAATAGCCACGACCGGCTTATAGCCGCCAATCGCCAGACCGGCAGCAAACGTCACCGCGTGCTGTTCGGCGATCGCCACATCGAAGTAGCGGTCCGGGAACTTACGTGAAAACTCCACCATACCGGAGCCTTCGCGCATCGCCGGGGTGATTGCCATCAGCTTATTGTCTTTCGCTGCGGTTTCGCACAGCCAGTCACCGAAGATTTTTGAATAGCTCGGCAGGCCGCCGCTGCTTTTCGGCAGGCATCCGCTGGATGGATCGAATTTTGGTACCGCGTGGAAGGTGATTGGATCTTTTTCTGCCGGCTCGTAACCACGACCTTTTTTGGTCATGATGTGCAGGAACTGCGGGCCTTTCAGATCGCGCATGTTCTTCAGTGTGGTGATAAGCCCCAGTACGTCGTGACCGTCCACCGGACCTATATAGTTAAAGCCCAGTTCTTCAAACAGCGTACCCGGCACAACCATGCCTTTAATGTGTTCTTCGGTACGTTTGAGCAGCTCTTTAATCGGCGGCACGCCGGAGAAGACTTTTTTCCCGCCTTCGCGCAGCGAGGAGTAGAGTTTGCCAGAGAGTAGTTGCGCCAGATGATTGTTCAGCGCGCCAACGTTCTCTGAAATCGACATTTCATTGTCGTTGAGGATAACCAGCATGTCGGGCTTAATATCGCCTGCGTGGTTCATCGCTTCAAACGCCATCCCGGCGGTGATAGCGCCGTCGCCAATCACACATACGGTACGACGTTCTTTGCCTTCTTTCTCAGCGGCAACCGCAATACCGATACCTGCGCTAATGGAGGTTGAAGAGTGCCCAACGCTCAGTACGTCATACTCGCTCTCACCGCGCCACGGGAACGGATGCAAACCGCCTTTCTGACGAATGGTGCCGATTTTATCACGGCGTCCGGTCAGTATTTTGTGCGGGTAAGCCTGATGTCCTACATCCCAGATTAACTGGTCAAACGGGGTATTGTAGACATAGTGCAGCGCGACGGTGAGTTCCACCGTGCCCAGACCAGAGGCGAAGTGCCCGCTGGAACGGCTTACGCTGTCGAGCAAATAGCGGCGCAGTTCGTCGCAAAGCTTTGGCAGGCTCTCTTTTGGCAGTAGACGTAACTCCTGGGTGGAGTCGACCAGCGCCAGGGTCGGGTATTTGGCTATATCAAAACTCATCGCAAGCTCATGGGATATGTTGGTTTATTTATCACGCTGGATTATGTAGTCCGCTAGCGCTTCCAGTGCCGAGGTATCGAGTGACTGTGCGGCCAGCAAACTTAGCGACTGGCGGGCATCCTCGATTAAATCCCGGGCTTTATTCTGGGCTTGCTCAAGACCCAGAAGTGCAGGATAGGTACTTTTGCCAAGCTGCTGGTCAGCACCCTGACGTTTACCCAATGTTGCAGTATCGCCTACCACATCCAGGATGTCATCCTGAACCTGGAAGGCCAGACCGATGCTTTCTGCGTATTTGTCGAGTATTGCCAGGCATTCTCGCCCTTTATCGCCTGCGCTTAATGCTCCCAGACGTACGGCGGCGCGAATCAATGCCCCGGTTTTATGGCGGTGAATACGCTCCAGCGCATCCAGCTCAACCTGATGACCTTCAGCTTCCAGATCCAGCGCCTGACCGCCGCACATACCGGCGATACCGCTGGCCTGAGCCAGTTCAGAGATCATCGCGATGCGGTCACGGTCAGATACTTCCGGCATTGGAGCGTCGCTGATAATGGAGAATGCCAGCGTTTGCAGCGCATCTCCGGCCAGGATCGCGTTTGCCTCACCAAATTTTACGTGGCAAGTCGGCAGACCGCGGCGCAGGTCATCGTCGTCCATCGCGGGTAAATCATCGTGCATCAGCGAATAGGCGTGAATGCATTCGACGGCGGCAGCGGGAGCATCAAGCGTACTCAGGCTGACACCAAACATCTGACCGGTCGCATACACCAGGAACGGGCGCAGGCGTTTACCGCCTAATAATGCGCCATATTGCATGGTTTCGACCACGGGAGTGTTCTGAAAGGGCAGTGGCGCGATAAAACGGCTCAGTGCCTGGTTGGCCTGCTCAACGCAAGCCTGTAGCTGCTGCGTAAAATCCATTTACTCATTATCCGGTGTAAAAGGCGTAAGGGCCGCGTCTTCAGTATCTGACAGCAGGATTTGTACGCGCTGTTCAGCCTGTTGCAATTTGACCTGTCCTTGACGCGCCAACTGTACGCCGCGTTCGAATTCGTTCAACGCTTCTTCTAACGGCAGGTCGCCGCCTTCCAGACGGGTAACAATTTGTTCCAGCTCGCTCAGCGCGGTTTCAAAACTGGCGGGCGCTTCATTTTTCTTCGGCATAATGAATGTCTGACTCTCTGTATTGGCAGCACAAGACTATGGTAACGGACTCGCACTGATAAGCAAATAACGCGCAATGTGCACAGTAGCCGCGTGATGGTGATATACTTGCGCGCCTGGATGCAGTCGCGGGTATGGGCTGCTGTATTTTTTTCCATTACAAGTCATTCAGACTTGCCTAAGAACCATTGCCGCCATGAAGTTTATCATTAAATTGTTCCCAGAAATCACCATCAAAAGCCAATCTGTGCGTTTGCGCTTTATAAAAATTCTGACAGGGAACATTCGTAACGTTTTAAAGCACTATGATGAAGACCTTGCTGTTGTCCGTCACTGGGATCACGTTGAGGTTCGCGCTAAAGATGAAAGCCAGCGCCTGGACATTCGCGACGCGCTGACCCGTATTCCGGGGATCCACCACATTCTCGAAGTAGAAGACGTGCCGTTTACCGATATGCACGATATTTTCGAGAAAGCACTGGTGCAGTATCGCGATCAACTGGAAGGTAAAACCTTCTGCGTACGCGTTAAGCGTCGTGGTAAGCATGAGTTTAGCTCCATTGAGGTGGAACGTTATGTTGGCGGTGGACTGAACCAGCATATTGAATCCGCGCGCGTGAAGCTGACGAAGCCGGACGTGACGGTTAATCTTGAAATCGAAAACTACCGTCTGTTGCTGGTTAAAGGCCGCTATGAAGGTATTGGCGGTTTCCCAATTGGTACGCAGGAAGACGTACTGTCGCTGATCTCCGGTGGTTTCGACTCCGGCGTGTCAAGCTACATGCTGATGCGTCGCGGCTGCCGCGTGCACTACTGCTTCTTCAACCTTGGCGGGGCAGCGCATGAAATCGGTGTTCGCCAGGTGGCGCATTACCTGTGGAATCGCTTCGGTAGTTCGCATCGCGTGCGTTTTGTTGCTATCAACTTTGAACCGGTGGTCGGTGAGATCCTGGAGAAAGTTGATGACGGCCAGATGGGCGTGGTTCTCAAGCGTATGATGGTTCGCGCGGCGTCGAAAGTCGCTGAGCGCTACGGCGTACAGGCGCTGGTAACCGGTGAAGCACTGGGTCAGGTGTCCAGTCAGACGCTGACCAACCTGCGTTTGATCGATAACGTATCAGACACCCTGATCCTGCGCCCACTTATCTCTCATGATAAAGAGCACATCATCAATCTGGCGCGTGAAATTGGCACCGAGGATTTTGCTCGTACCATGCCGGAATACTGCGGTGTAATTTCAAAAAGCCCGACGGTGAAAGCGATCAAAGCAAAGATTGAGGCCGAAGAAGAAAACTTCGATTTCTCTATCCTCGATAAAGTGGTTGAAGAAGCGAACAATATTGATATTCGCGATATCGCCCAGCAGACGCAGCAAACCGTGGTAGAAGTGGAAACCGTGAGCGGTTTCGGCCCGAACGATATGATCCTGGATATCCGTTCTGTGGATGAACAGGATGATAAACCGCTGAAGGTTGACGGCGTGGACGTCGTTTCTCTGCCGTTCTACAAGCTGAGCACCAAATTCGGCGATCTGGACCAGAGCAAAACCTGGCTGCTGTGGTGTGAACGCGGGGTGATGAGCCGCCTGCAGGCGCTTTATCTGCGCGAGCAGGGCTTTGAGAACGTGAAGGTGTATCGCCCGTAATTGAGTAAACACCGTGTTGTAGGCCGGATAAGGCGGTTACGCCGCCATCCGGCAATGCAACGATATTATTCAAAACGCACAGGAAGCGTCTTCCCGTTCGACTCCCAGACGCCCTGATAAACCCCGTCTTTTAAATCCAGTGTTATTTTCTCTTGCGATTGTTCAGCTGCAGACGTCTTCAGTTCATAATGTTGATTATCGGCTGTATCGCACTTACCGGTTAATTCAATCGGTGCGCCAAATTTCTGGTAAAAGTAAGCCCCGTCAAAAAAATCACCGTATTTGCACTCCACCTTCAACACAATACGCATGCTTTTCCCCAGCGTGCCGTACATGACTTTGCCGTCAATGCCGGGCGCTGGCGAAACCGGTGTTGTACTCTTTGCGCCAGTCAGATACTGGCCGTACGGCGTGAGCCGATTTTGCAGTTCCGCGGTTGGGATTTTCGTGGTGAAATCACCCAACTCGTCGAGTGCGCGGCTGGCGTGGTTGCTACAGCGCCCGTTCAGGAAAGCCAGATGGTCTTTTTGCAGGGAGAATTTGTCGATGTAGTACAAACCATCGGTGTAGGTTGCGCACGATGCGTAGAATTCGATGTAGTTGAAAACTTCACCTTTCTCTTCTTTTATTTGTTCTGGTGTTTGCGAATTATGCGCCGTAACAAAGGTATCAATCTGGCCACGGATATCTTTTCTGATACGGGTGTTTAATTCACCCATCGTGGAGCGGGAGAAAAGATCGTTAAGGGTAATGGCTGCGCCGCTGGCTAAATCAAAGCTGATCGGCACATTGAACGACTCGCAATATGCCCCGCAGCCTTCGACAAACATGTTCAGAGTTAGAACTTTGGCGTCGCGATACTCAACCGTGTAGTCAAGGTTTGCGGTGGGGTTTCTCTCTGATTTCGCAAACTGGTTCACTGTTGTTTGTGGATTATTACCCGGTAGCTGATTGATAAAGCTTGCGAAAATATAATCGTTAATACGTTTCGCAACCTTGGGGTTATCCGTCGAGGAAAACCATGGCACGCGATATTGCATTTCAGTGCTTCCGGGATAGCGATACTCAATACTCTTTATGTCGAGTTGCGTCGCAGTGGCATAACCGGAAAGGAGCAGTAAAGCCACTCCACTTAGATATCCTTTCATTATGATTCCTTATAAGGGAGTGGCCTGAAGATTTATTCGTAGTAGTTATAGATTCCCGCTGCCATCACCAGTTGTGACGCAACTTCGTAAGCCTTTTCACGACTGACCAGAAGATCAATGATTTTCAAACCGAAATCGATTGAGGTACCCGGTCCCTGGCTGGTTAACAAGTTGACGCGTGGATCCCACACGACACGCTTGTCCTGCCATTGATCCGCGGGGATCTTGTCTTTCAGCGCCGGGTAGCCGGTCATGTTACCGATGGGAAAAATGTCGTGTGGGACGAGGACGGTCGCGGCAGCGGCGCAGATTGCCGCGACAATGCGTCCGGAGCGATGAAACTGCTTCACGGTTTCGACCAGCAGAGGGCTGTCGCGAAAGCACTCGGCGCCTTTGACACCACCGGGCAGTACGATAATGTCGAAATCGCCGTCAGCTACTTCGACTAATGGCGCATCCGCCAGCAGTTTCACACCGCGCGAGCACACGATCGTCAGGTTGCCATCGCTGGCGACGCTGGCGGTTGTGACCTTAATTCCGCCGCGAACCAGTAGATCGATAGTAGTAACCGCTTCGGTTTCTTCACTACCAGGGGCGAGACATACCAGTGCTTGAGCGCTCATACTCACTTTCCTTTCTTTTAACCATTTCAAACAGGCGGGCATTTTCCGGAACGGCGATGCCGTGCGCGCGTGCACGTTTTAACAAATAACCGGTAATGTAGTCGATCTCGGTATGACGCATGGCGCGAATGTCCTGCAGCATAGATGAGATATTTTCCGCCGTACTGTCAATCACTTGCTCGACATAATAGCGTAAATCATCCGCTGATGTGTGGTGGCCTTCGCGTTCGATCACCGCTGCCACTTCCTCACAGATGAGCGCTATTTTTTCGGGATGATGGCGTAGCTCACCGTTTGGGCAATCCCATAATGCGGTCAGCGGGTTAATGACGCAGTTGACGGCCAGCTTGCGCCACAGCTCGGCGCGAATGGTGTTGTGCCAGGCGACGTCCGGCAGCACCTCTTGCAGGGTTTCAGCCAGATAGCTGAAATCGCCGTCTTGCTCACGCGCCGGCCCAATACGCGTTGTTCCCTGAGCGACATGAATGATGACGTTCCCGTCACGGCGTGCTGCGTGGGTGGTGGTTCCCATCAGCAAGGGTTGCTTAATGTTATGTAACTCTTCAATCGTCCCCATGCCGTTGTGAATAAGCAGAATGGGCGTGGTTTCAGGCAGAATTGCAGACAGGCCTTTTACCGCATCAGAAACTTGCCAGGCCTTCAGAGTGACCAGCAGCAGGTCGCTTTTTGCCAAAAAGTCGGGGTCGTTTGCCGTCAGGGATTCATTAAAAACTGAGCCATCCGTGTCGATCAGGTTTACGCTGCAGTAGGGTTGCGGTACGCGCAGCCACCCTTGCACCTCATGTCCATGTTTGCACAGCGCTGTAAGCCATAGCTGTCCTAACGCTCCACATCCCAGTACGGTAATTTTCATTCTTCCTCCTCACCTGCAACAGCACCAGGTGTTAATCCATATCGACCGCACCCTATTATTGTTCGCAGATGTCGCTACCACGTACAATGAAAGGATACAGCCTAGTATAGCGCTGTCTGTTGAGTAACTTTGCAGGTATTATGCTTCGCATCAAAAATGAAGGGAGAGGAAAAGATGCCATCTTTCGATATTGTCTCTGAAGTTGATCTTCAGGAAGCCCGTAACGCGGTGGATAACGCCAGCCGTGAAGTCGAGTCACGCTTTGATTTTCGTGGCGTTGAAGCCACTTTTGAGCTGAATGAGTCAAATAAGACGATTAAGGTGCTGAGCGAGTCTGATTTTCAGGTTAATCAGCTGCTGGATATTTTGCGTGCCAAGCTGCTGAAACGCGGTATTGAAGGCACCTCGCTGGACGTACCAGAAACTTTCGTGCACAGCGGTAAAACCTGGTTTGTTGAAGCTAAGCTGAAGCAGGGCATTGAAAGCGCGGTGCAAAAGAAAATCGTTAAGCTGATCAAAGACAGCAAGCTGAAGGTGCAGGCGCAGATTCAGGGTGAAGAAATTCGTGTGACCGGTAAGGCGCGCGACGATCTGCAATCCGTCATGGCGCTGGTTCGCGGCGGCGATCTCGGTCAACCGTTCCAGTTCAAGAACTTCCGCGATTAAGTCGTAATGTCTGATCCGGCCTACAGGTAGCACACGCTATTGGTAGGCCGGATAAGACGATAGTCGCCATCCGGCAATCATCACGCCTGGCTGATGGTCTGCTCAACCTCAAATCGATTGGTGACTTTGCTGTCGATTTTCACGTAGGCCGAATGCTCTTTCGCCACAATTAACACTTCGCTTATTCCTTCTTTTGCCAGCAGGCGCTGCTTTAACGTGTCATCTGCGGCAATTTCTGGTGGAATTTCCACACGCAGGCTGCTGACGTACGGTGGCTCTTTCATTGTGCTTGCCACAATCAACCAAACTGCCGCCAGCAGCGCACCGGCCAGAAATACGGCCTGACCATCAAACATTTCAACCACCCAACCGCCGAGCGAACCGCCAATCGCCACGCCAAGAAACTGGCTGGTGGAGTAAACACCCATTGCCGTGCCTTTGTAACCCGCAGGCGATTCTTTGCTGATAAGCGAGGGGAGGAGGGCTTCCATCAGGTTAAAGGCGAGGAAGAAGATCTGCACGCCCGCAATCAGCCCCCAGAAACGAATGTTAGCGCTCCACAATACAATCTCTGCAATAAGGATCAGGAACACGCAGGCGAGGAATACGCGTTTCATCCGGCGCTTTACTTCGGCGTAAATGATGAACGGCACCACGGAAACAAAGGACAGCAGCATCGTCACCAGATAAATTTTCCAGTGTTCTGCGGCGGGGAAACCGGCTTTCGCCAGTTGTCCTGGTAACGCGACGAAAGTGGACATCAGCAAAATATGCAGGCACATGATGCCAAAGTTAAGCTTCAGCAGTTTGGGCTCCGCCAGCACTTTGCTGAAGCTGCCTTTTACCATGCCCGACTCGCGGTTTAGTACGTGGCTGGTGCTATTGGGAACGACCCAAATGGTCAGCACGATACCCGTGGTGGCAAGGGCGGCAATCATCCAGAACAGCGCGTGTAGCCCCAGCGCATGGGTAACGATTGGCCCTAGCACCATCGCAATGGCAAAGGTGATACCAAAGCTGACGCCGATAAACGCCATCGCTTTGGTGCGGTTTTGCTCGCGGGTTAAGTCGGAAAGCAGCGCCATCACGGCGGCAGCAATCGCGCCAGAGCCTTGTAGGGCGCGGCCTAGAATAATTCCCCAGATTGAATCGGAAAGGGCGGCAATTACGCTGCCGAGAACAAATACCGCCAGCCCACCGACAATAAGCGGCTTACGGCCGATGCGGTCAGAGAGCAAACCAAAGGGGATCTGGAAGACGGCCTGCGCCAGGCCATAAATGCCGATGGCAAGGCCTATCAGCGCTTCACTGGCGCCCTGTAGCGCCATGCCGTATGTGGTCAGAACCGGTAGAACCATAAACATGCCAAGCATGCGCAACGAGAATACGGTCCCTAAACCCCAGGTGGCGCGCAACTCACCGGGCGTCATTTTGTAATCGTTCATTCCCACCTCTGTATTAATTTCGCGCCTAGTGTAAAGCGGGGAAGGAATGGGGTAAACCTCTACGATATGTGGAATTGTGTAGCGCGGAAACTTAAATAGTTACAGTTGCAACTAATTTACTTGCGATAATTACAGGTGTAGTCTTTTTGTGGTTATTTCTAATGGAAAGAGGGAAAAGGAAAATGGCGATTCCAGGCAATATGTGGATTTATGACGATGGTGGCGCGCTGATTAAGGGCGGGTGTGACGTAAAGGGAAGAGAATACAGTATTGAATTTAAAGGTTTTCATCACAATCTCTCTATTCCAACTGATAATGCAACGGGTAAACCAACAGGCACACGCCAACATTCACCGATGATGATCGTCAAAGAGTTTGACTACTCGAGTCCCTATTTATACAAAGCGGTCGCTTCTGGTCAGAATCTTAAGTCTGCAGAGATTCGTTGGTACAAAATCAATGATGCCGGTCAGGAAGTGGAGTATTTCAACATGCTGCTCGAGGGCGTGCGGATTGTCTCGGTCTCTCCGACGATGGCTGGGCCAGAAGACAAAAACAACAATCACCTTGAAACCATAGAGTTACGCTACGAAAAAATCACATGGAAGCATTGCGACGGGAACATTATCTATACCGACGCATGGAATGACCGGCAGACGGCATAATGGGTGATTGAATGGACATAACTGAAGAAGCGAATGGAACCTATTGGTATCATGGTCACGCTAACGTAACGTCGGGTGAACTGTTTGATTTGATATTCATCGAGCAGTTGGCCGATTCCTTAGGTATCACCACGGAAGCTGTTACGCTGGTTTTGATCGGCCAACCATTTATTCCTGTCAAAGGAAAACTATCAGCAGCCACAAACACCCCAGGCACTAGTATTGCATCAATTCTATGTAGAAAACTTCTGAAAGGGGCTCGGTTCCCGTTTGGTTTAAGACTACACGCTCCTATGGGGAAGTTTTCCAAATTAAAGATGGTTCCAACAAACCAAATAGCAACTTACTTAGGCCGTTGGGTTCCTTTTATCGGGCATGCTCAGTTAATCGTGCTTTTGTTCGCGGTGACAAAACATACCCGCGATAAATACAACCTCATCGCGCGACCCAAAGATCGCATACAGTGGACATCTTTCTGATGAGAAATTATGAAGCTGAAGTTATTGAGTACATCATGAAGAATTACCCAATCAGGGAACGCTGGTTTAGACCTGGTCTTAGGCAGGTTACTAAAGAATGGACTCTGGAGGATGATTTTCAGTTTGTTCCGGAAGATGCATATGATTTTTTAGCTGATTTATTTGAACATTTTGATATTGAATATTCGAATTTTGATGGGAGGAATTATATTGAACAAGAATACCCTTTCTGGAAAAAAGAGCCTCCCGATATTGAGTTAAAACCTCTGACAGTTGGGATGATTATTGAGTCAGCAAAGGCCGGGAAATGGCTATATGATTGAATAGCTTTCTTGCCAATAAAAAGGGTGCCGAAGCACCCTTTTCGTATCAGCAGATTTTACCAGACGTAAGTCAGCAGGTTCTGCGAGTTTGGCACCATAAAGTCGACGGACATCATCACGGAAAGCGCGGTAATGGCGATGATGGAGAAGCCGAACAGCTTGCGCGCCCAGACTTTGTCATCTTCCACTTTATAACCGCGCAGCGCCATGCCCAACCACCAGACGCTCACCGCCGCAGCAACAATCAGGTATTTATAACCTGCATAGCCGCCCAGGGTTAGCATCAGCGTGGCGATAGCAAATGCGATGATATACAGCGTGATATGGTTTTTCGCGACTGAAATGCCTTTCACCACCGGCAGTACTGGGATGTTGGCAGCCTGATAATCCTTAAAGCGGAAAATCGCAATCGCGTAAGAGTGCGGCATCTGCCACAGGCTGAAAATAGCCAGCAGAATCAGCGCACCGCTATCGAACTCACCGGTTACGGCGCAGTAGCCAATCACCGGCGGCGCAGCGCCGGAGAGTGAGCCAATCAGCGTGCCATAAACGGAATGGCGCTTCATGTACAGGCTATAGACGCCCACATAGACCACGAAGCCCATTACCCCCAGCCAGCAGGCCAGAGGGTTCGCGCCAAACCACAGCAGCATAAAGCCAGCAATACCCAGCAGGGTGGCGTATACCAGTGAGACCGCAGGGGAAATCAGACCTTTAACCAGCACGCGGTTTTTGGTCCTCTCCATCTTCCTGTCGATATCCCTGTCGATGTAGTTGTTAAATACACAACCCGACGCCACAACCAGTGACACCCCAACCAGCGTGTAGATAAACAGGGGATAATCAATGCTGCCTTTCGAGGCCAGCAGGAACCCCCCAATCACCGAGATCAGGTTGCCAAAGATGATGCCTGGTTTCGTTACTTGCAGGTATTGCTTAAACATCATAATCGCCGCTCTTAGTGCATCATCATGTTGTAGTTAAGGTTCCACATAATCCAGATGGAGCCCACAACCAGGATGGCGATGATTAGCACAGTAAAGACAAAGGCCGTCATGTTCCAACCTTCATCAGATTTGCTATTCATGTGCAGGAAGCACACCAGGTGCACCAGAATCTGTACCACTGCCATTGCCAGAATAGTTCCCAGAATGACGGCCGGAGAGGCAGAACCTGTCATCACCATCCAGAACGGAATAACCGTCAGGATGATCGACAGGATAAAACCTGTCATGTAGGTTTTTACGCTGCCATGGGATGCGCCGCCGCTCTCGTTAGCATGACTCATTACATCGCCCCCATCAGATAAACAACAGTGAACACACAGATCCATACCACATCCAGGAAGTGCCAGAACAGGCTCAGGCACATGATGCGGGTACGGTTAGTACTGGTCAGGCCGCGACGAGCGACTTGCACCATCAGAACTGCCATCCAGATAAGACCGGAGGTGACGTGCAGACCGTGCGTGCCGACCAGCGCGAAGAACGCAGACAGGAAACCGCTACGATCCGGGCCCATGCCGTTAACAATCAGGTGATGGAATTCATAGAGTTCCATCCCGATGAATCCGGCACCGAACAAGAAGGTCAACGCCAGCCATGAGATAACCTGGCTCTTGTTGTTCTTGTACATGGCAATCGCTGCCATGCCGTAAGTAATGGAGCTGAATAACAGCAGGAATGTTTCAACCAGAACGAACGGCAGTTCAAAAATGTCCTTACCTGTCGGGCCACCTGCGGTGCCGTTCACCAGAACGGCATAGGTTGCAAACAGAATAGAGAACAGAATGCAGTCGCTCATCAGGTAGATCCAGAATCCGAAGATCTTGGTCTGGCCTGCATCGTGGTGCCCGTGTTCGTGCGCGTGGGCAGTCGCGTGCGTTAAAGTATCAGTTGCCATTTTTCAGCCCTGCCTTAGTAATCTCATCGAAATGCTGGTTTTCCAGTTTTTCGACTTCCGGGACCGGCACGTAGTAATCCACGTCTTCATCAAAGCTTTTCACAATCCAGCTGATGATCATGCCTGCGAAGCTTGCAATCGCCAGCCACCAGATATGCCAGATCATGGCGAAACCAAACAGTGTTGCGAAGGCGGTAATGACGATACCGGCACCGCTGTTCTTCGGCATATGAATTTCTTCATAGTGCGCAGGCTGCTTGTACGCTTCACCTTTTTCTTTCATTTCCCAGAAGGCATCACGCTCGTGAACGTGCGGCACAACGGCAAAGTTATAGAACGGAGGCGGGGAAGAGGTTGCCCACTCCAGCGTACGACCACCCCATGGGTCACCGGTCAGGTCACGGTTCTGCTCGCGGTCGCGAATAGAGACGTAAATCTGAATCAGCTGGCACAGGATACCCAGTGCAATCAGCGCGGCACCGCAGGCGGCAACGACCAGCATCGGATGGAACTGTGGGTCAATCTGCTGGCTGAGACGACGGGTCATACCCATGAAGCCCAGCACGTACAGCGGCATAAATGCCACGAAGAAGCCGATGATCCAGAACCAGAATGCGCGTTTACCCCAGGTTTCGTTCAGCGTGAAGCCAAACGCTTTTGGCCACCAGTAGGTCATACCTGCGAAGCAGCCAAATACGACGCCGCCGATGATAACGTTATGGAAGTGCGCAATCAGGAACAGACTGTTGTGCAGTACGAAGTCCGCACCCGGCACCGCCAGCAGTACGCCGGTCATGCCGCCGACTGAGAAGGTGACGATAAAGCCAATCGTCCACAGCATCGCTGAGTGGAATACGATACGGCCCTGATACATGGTGAACAGCCAGTTGAAGATCTTCACCCCGGTCGGGATGGCGATAATCATGGTGGTAATACCGAAGAAGGCGTTTACGTTAGCGCCTGCACCCATGGTGAAGAAGTGGTGCAGCCAAACAACGAACGACAGAACGGTGATACACACGGTTGCCCACACCAGCGAGGTGTAACCAAACAGACGTTTACGTGAGAAGGTTGCCGCGATTTCGGAGAACACCCCGAAGACCGGCAGAACCAGGATGTACACTTCCGGATGGCCCCAGGCCCAAATCAGGTTGATGTACATCATCATGTTGCCGCCCATATCGTTGGTAAAGAAATGGGTACCCAGATAGCGATCCAGGGTCAGCAACGCGACGGTAACCGTCAGGATTGGGAAAGAAGCGATAATCAGGATGTTCGCGCACAGAGACGCCCAGCTGAATACCGGCATCTTGAACATGGTCATTCCTGGCGCACGCATCTTAATGATGGTCACAAAGAAGTTGATACCGGTCAGGGTTGTACCAATACCGGACAACTGGACTGCCCATATCCAATAATCGACCCCGACGCTTGGACTGTACTCTATTCCCGAAAGTGGTGGATACGCTAGCCAACCGGTCTGCGCGAATTCACCCACGCCCAGAGACAGGTTAACCAGGATTACGCCGACAACGGTGAACCAGAAGCTCAGGTTGTTCAGGAACGGGAATGCAACGTCACGTGCGCCGATCTGCAACGGAACCACCAGGTTCATCAGACCGATAACAAATGGCATTGCCACGAAGAAGATCATAATCACGCCGTGAGCCGTGAAGATCTGATCGTAGTGGTGAGGAGGCAGGAAGCCCGCTTCACCTGCAGAAGCCAGCGCTTGCTGACTACGCATCATGATGGCGTCGGCAAAGCCACGAATCAACATGACGATTGCGACGATGACATACATGATGCCAAGGCGTTTGTGGTCAACCGAAGTCAGCCACTCTTTCCACAGGTAGGTCCACTTACCGAAGTAAGTGATTAGGCCCAGTAAGGCCGCACCACCGATGATAATGGCAGCGATCGTAACCATGACAATGGGTTCATGGAACGGCACTGCATCCAGCGTCAATTTTCCGAACATCGTATTCTTCCTCGGCCCCTTAGTGAGCGGATTCCGCGTGGCTCATGTCCATGCCTTCCATGCCTTCGTGTGCGCTGTGCTCACCTTCGGGTTGGGTCATGTCCATGCTCTTACCGTGAGCCATAAATTTGTTAATAACATCTTTAAACAAATCGGGTTTCACGTTGGAGAAGTATTCCACCTGGTTGTATTCGCTTGGCACAGCCACTTTCTCGAACGCAGCCATGTCGCTCATGGTGTTCGTGGACTGTTTAGCTTTAGCAACCCATTGGTCGAATTCGGCGCGGTCCTTTGTTGCGATAGCCTTGAACTTCATACCGGAGAAGCCTGGTCCGCTATAGCTTGCGGAGATACCATCATAAGTACCGACTTCGTTGGCGATCAGATGCAGTCGAGTCTGCATACCGGCCATGGCATAAATCTGGCTACCCAGACGCGGGATAAAGAAGGAGTTCATCACGGAGTTGGATGTCACTTTGAACTCAACCGGAGTATTCGCCGGGAAGGCGATTTCATTCACGGTAGCGATACCCTGTTCCGGATAGATGAAGAACCATTTCCAGTCCATGGAAACCACTTCGATGGTAATGGGCTTCTCGTCATGCGCCAGCGGTTTGCTTGGCTCAAGAGCGTGAGTGGTTTTCCAGGTCAGAACGGCAAGGAAAATGATGATTAAGATCGGCACCGTCCAGACCACAGCTTCCACTTTATTGGAGTGTGACCAGTTCGGGCTGTACTTCGCATCTTTATTGCTTGCACGATACTTCCAGGCAAAACCAACAGCCATCAAGATGGCAGGAATAACGACAATCAACATCAGGCCAAATGCCGTCAGTATCAGTGAACGTTGTTCCAGTCCAATCTGTCCTTTAGGGTCAAGCAGCGCAGAATTACAGCCACTGAGTAACGCAGTGCCTGCAATTAATGACAACCATCCCAAACTTTTATTGTATTTCCTGAGTCTCATTTAACGACCTCAATTCCACGGGACCGGGTGGCGTTTAAAGTGTGAGGGCATTTTACGGGAAGGTTACATTACTGTAAACATCCTTGGATCTGTGTTACTGGGTTCTGCCGTGCATGTCACATATGTTGCAATATATGTCGCTTTGACTTTAAGAACCTGTTGCAACATCACGTTATAACGAAAGCAGGTAGGTGGGGGACAGGCTGAGGGCAATTGGTATAACCAATACGAAAATAAAACAATTGTTTAACAATTGATTATCAATAAAAAGACAAATTGGGAACAAAAAATAAATCTGTAGTGGCTGAATCGAGTAAGGAAAATAAAATATATAAAAGGCGTCAATAATTTCCAAATTCTTTGGCGCACAAAATAACAAATATTATTTTTATCAATTGTTGTTTATTTAGCCGTTATAATTACGCAGGGTGATTACAACGGCTTATTAATACGGTTTTTTACGCCAGACGGTTTTTGCGCAGAGCCAGATAATCCAGCAATCCACCAAAAATCACCCCGCAGACCGCGACCGCCACCGAGACTTCAAGCAGTTCCGGCAGGAAGGAGAAGTTGGTGTAATCCAGCGCGTTCATGGTTAACAGTAGCAGCCAAACCAGCAGCAAGCAGCAACCCACTACCAACGTCATTAATGCCAGACTGTACGCTCCACGAAATTCCGTACGCGGAATAAAGCTTTCATTTTGCCAGCTATGTTCCAGGGTCTGGCGACATACCAGCAGCAGTATGAGGCCGGGGATCGCGGCAAACACGGAGAACAGATAAAACGTCGGCCAGCCGTGTGCTTCGACAAACCAACCCGCTACCGGGCCAACATAAACGCGACCAACGGCTGAAAGCGCGGAGAGCAGGGCGAACTGGGTCGCTGAGAAGGACTTATTGCACAGCGTCATTAATAAAGCGACAAACGCCGCTGTGCCCATTCCGCCACACAGGTTTTCAAAGAAGACGGCGGCCGCCATACTGAACATGTGTTTGTCAGTGATGGACAATAGCCAGTAGCCTGCATTTGACGCCCCTTGCAGGATGCCAAATATCAGCAATGCGCGGAACAGCGAAAGGCGCTGCATCAGGATCCCACCGTACAATGCACCAACGATGGTTGCCAGAAGCCCGAGCGTTTTATTCACCACACCAACCTCACCCGCATCAAATCCAACGCCGCGGATCAAAAAGGTGGTGGTCAGGCTCATGGCGAAGGCATCCCCGAGCTTATACAGCACAATAAGCAGCAGGATAAGCCAGGCGTTGTTACGACCAAAGAAGTCTCGCAGCGGAGCCGCAACCGCCTGTTCCAGCGTTTTAGGTACCGGAATGGTGTCAGTCGGTTCAGGTGCTAACAGGGTGGCGATGATACAAGGAATTAACAGCGCTGCCATCAGCCAGTACATCCCTTGCCAGCCCAGCCAGCGATCGGCCATCCACAGGGCCAGTCCGCCTGAAACCAGCATCCCTAATCGATAGCCCAGCACGCTGATTGCCGCGCCGGTGCCGCGTTCTTCTGCGGGCAACACGTCGGTTTTCCAGGCATCAAAGACGATATCCTGCGAGGCCGAGCAAAAAGCGATCACTACTGCGAGTGCGGCCATCCAGCGTAACTGTGTGCCAGGCTCCAGAAAGCCCATCGCGGCGATAGAAATTAACAACAGCGCCTGGGTCGCCAGCAGCCAGCCGCGACGTCGACCTAAAAACGGTGGCGTGTAACGGTCCATCAACGGGGACCAGAGAAACTTAAATACGTAGGCCTGACCTACCAGGGAAAAGAAACCGATGGTTTTAAGATCGATATTCTCGACCGTCATCCACGCCTGAAGCGTACCGGAGGTGAGTGCGAGCGGTAAACCGGAGGCGAACCCCAGAATAAGCAGGATAGCTGAACGTGGTTGCTGAAAAATACGTAAGTAATGACTGGACATGGGCTTCTATAGGCCCGACGAACGCCGGGCCATATGGGCAGAAATTAACGAGCGTTCTGCTTGATGAAATCGTGAACGCTGGTGTCCTGAGACATATCAGCGATGGTGTCGGTCAGCACGCTGTTAACGGCGTCAGCGATATTTTTGTTAGAGGCCTGCAGTGCGCCTTCAACAGAATAGCTTGCGCGGTAGTTTTTGGTCATCTTGTTGCCGTTAGCAGCGGTCGCAATGATGGCGATATCTGCTTTGGTGGCAATGTTATAGCGCACGCTACCCTGAGACACGTCAGCGTACAGCTGGCTAACAATGATTTGCAGGTTTACAGCGCCGTTTGGTCCAATCATATAACCGCGTGCGGTCATCTGTTTTTCCAGTACTTCTTGCAGCAGGAAGCGCAGATCGCGGGACGCAGTCAGCGTAACCAGCTGGTTGTCGCGGGTGACTTTTGCCAGCGCTTGATCCTGACGCTGGTCGGCACCGTTGATGCTAACGGTCACGCCCATCAGGCTTGGGTCCTGCTGTGGCAGGGTAATTTTCGGGGAGACTTCAATAGTGGTCGGCGGCGTTGCGCATCCAGCTAACATGAACATCGCGACTAACGGGAAGAGGATTTTTTTAAACATGCCAGGGCTCTCAGCGAATCTAAATTGTATGGTTAGAGAAAATTCCCGCCATCATAACATCGCCAACGATGAGGGGAAGTGGGTAACGCATGTAAATTCATTGTGTTGTCCGTTTTATGACTTTGTGGAGACCATAAACGGACTTTTTGCAATAAAACGAAGTGAGGATTCAGTGAACTTCATCCGTTTGGCTGAGAAAATCAGACAAGCGCTAATTTTTTGTTGCTAAGGTGTAATGAAAACGGTAAAAGCGGCTAGTATTTAAAGGGATGGGTGACATCTCAGCGTTGTCGGAGGAAAATTTCATGATGATTCGTGAGCAAATAGAAGAAAAATTAAGGGCAGCGTTCGAACCCGTGTTCCTCGAAGTTGTGGATGAAAGCTATCGTCACAATGTCCCGGCTGGTTCTGAAAGCCACTTTAAGGTTGTGCTGGTTAGCGATCGCTTTACAGGTGAACGTTTTCTTAATCGTCATCGGATGATTTACAGCACGTTAACGGCGGAGCTTTCCACAACCGTTCATGCACTTGCCCTGCATACCTACACCATTAAGGAGTGGGAAGCGTTGCAGGATACGATTTTTGCATCGCCTCCGTGTCGTGGGGCGGGAAGCATCGCGTAAAACGGATTTGCAACAACCGACGCTTTTCCAGTATGTTGCTACAGATTATGTGAAAACGGCCTGCGGGCCGTTTTGTTTTGTCTGAATTCTGGGGCAGTCGTACAGTATTCAGACAAAAATTAGCCGGGAATTGTGAAAAAAGCCGCAGCAACGCGCGATAACCGTTCTCGACTCATAAAAGTGATGCCGCTATAATGCGCGTCTTATTTTTCGGAATGTCTTCGGGATGATTCTGACGACAGGGAATGTGATTGCTTATGAGAACATCCCAGTTCCGCGAAGCCAACAACCTGTGCTTGCGGAGAAGAGTTGACCGAGCACTGTGATTTTTTGAGGTAACAAGATGCAAGTTTCAGTTGAAACCACTCAAGGCCTTGGCCGCCGTGTAACGATTACTATCGCTGCTGACAGCATCGAGACCGCTGTGAAAAGCGAGCTGGTCAACGTAGCGAAGAAAGTGCGTATTGACGGTTTCCGCAAAGGAAAAGTACCGATGAATGTTGTTGCTCAGCGTTATGGCGCATCTGTTCGCCAGGACGTTCTGGGCGACCTGATGAGCCGCAACTTCGTTGACGCGATCATCAAAGAAAAAATCAATCCGGCTGGCGCACCGAACTACGTTCCGGGCGAATACAAACTGGGTGAAGATTTTACTTACGCGGTAGAGTTCGAAGTTTACCCGGAAGTTGAGCTGACTGGTCTGGAAGCAATCGAAGTTGAAAAACCGGTTGTTGAAGTCACCGACGCTGACGTTGACGTGATGCTGGATACCCTGCGTAAGCAGCAGGCTACCTGGAAAGACAAAGACGGCGCTGCTGATGCAGAAGACCGTGTAACCATCGACTTCACCGGTTCTGTAGACGGCGAAGAGTTCGAAGGCGGCAAAGCGTCTGACTTCGTACTGGCGATGGGCCAGGGTCGTATGATCCCAGGCTTTGAAGAAGGCGTTAAAGGCCACAAAGCTGGCGAAGAGTTCACTATCGACGTGACTTTCCCGGAAGAGTACCACGCTGAAAACCTGAAAGGTAAAGCCGCTAAGTTCGTTATCAACCTGAAGAAAGTTGAAGAACGCGAACTGCCGGAACTGACTGAAGAATTCATCAAACGTTTCGGCGTTGAAGATGGTTCCGTAGCAGGTCTGCGCGCTGAAGTACGCAAAAACATGGAACGCGAGCTGAAAGGCGCAGTGCGTAACCGCGTTAAGTCTCAGGCGATCGAAGGTCTGGTAAAAGCTAACGACATCGACGTTCCGGCTGCGCTGATCGACAGCGAAATCGACGTTCTGCGTCGTCAGGCTGCACAGCGTTTCGGCGGCAACGAGAAACAAGCTCTGGAACTGCCGCGTGAACTGTTCGAAGAACAGGCTAAGCGTCGCGTAGTTGTTGGTCTGCTGCTGGGCGAAGTGATTCGCACCAACGAACTGAAAGCTGACGAAGATCGCGTTAAAGGCCTGATCGAAGAGATGGCTTCTGCTTACGAAGATCCGAAAGAAGTGGTTGAGTTCTACAGCAAAAATAAAGAGCTGATGGACAACATGCGTAACGTCGCTCTGGAAGAGCAGGCTGTTGAAGCCGTTCTGGCGAAAGCGAAAGTGACTGAAAAAGCCACTTCCTTCAACGAGCTGATGAACCAGCAGGCGTAATTCGTCGCTTTTTTAGCTCGAATTTCGTACGCAAGCCCGTCACCTTTTGGTGGCGGGTTTTTTTTTGTCACGCATTTTGCATGGGAAGAGTGCGAAAACAGCGTTTCAGTGTTAGCGTTACAACAAAAGATTGTTATGCTTGAATTATGGCGATGTCGTACCCATTACTGAGGGACTAGCTGATAATCCGTCCATAAGGTTACAATCAGCACAGCAGGTTTTTTCAAATTTTATCCAGGAGACGGAAATGTCATACAGCGGCGAACGAGATAACTTTGCACCCCATATGGCGCTGGTGCCGATGGTCATTGAACAGACCTCACGTGGTGAGCGCTCTTTTGATATCTATTCTCGTCTACTTAAGGAACGCGTCATTTTTCTGACCGGCCAGGTCGAAGACCATATGGCTAACCTGATCGTGGCGCAGATGCTGTTCCTGGAAGCAGAAAACCCAGAAAAAGATATCTACCTGTACATCAACTCCCCTGGTGGAGTGATCACTGCCGGGATGTCTATCTATGACACCATGCAGTTTATTAAGCCGGACGTCAGCACCATTTGTATGGGCCAGGCGGCCTCAATGGGGGCGTTCCTGCTGACCGCCGGGGCGAAAGGCAAACGTTTTTGCCTGCCTAACTCTCGCGTCATGATCCACCAGCCTCTGGGCGGTTACCAGGGCCAGGCAACGGATATTGAAATTCATGCCCGTGAAATCCTGAAGGTAAAAGGGCGCATGAACGAACTTATGGCGCATCATACGGGTCAATCTCTTGAGCAGATTGAACGTGATACCGAGCGCGATCGCTTCCTCTCCGCTTCTGAAGCGGTAGAGTACGGTCTGGTCGACTCGATTTTGACCCATCGTAATTAATGCCCAGTGCGCAGGTGTGCCGCTATAATTACCTGGAGCGGCACAACGCTGACTAGCGTCTTGCGCCTGAGAATGGCATTTGCGTCGTCGTGTGCGGCACAAAGAACAAAGAAGAGGTTTTGACCCATGACAGATAAACGCAAAGATGGCTCGGGCAAATTGTTGTACTGCTCTTTTTGCGGCAAAAGCCAGCATGAAGTGCGTAAGCTGATTGCCGGTCCATCCGTGTATATCTGCGACGAATGTGTTGATTTATGCAACGACATCATTCGCGAAGAGATTAAGGAAGTAGCACCGCACCGTGAACGCAGTGCGCTGCCGACGCCACATGAAATTCGCAACCACCTGGACGATTACGTTATCGGTCAGGAGCAGGCGAAGAAAGTGCTGGCGGTCGCGGTATACAACCATTACAAACGTCTGCGCAACGGCGACACCAGCAATGGGGTTGAGTTGGGCAAAAGTAACATCCTGCTGATTGGCCCGACGGGTTCCGGTAAAACGCTGCTGGCTGAAACGCTGGCGCGCCTGCTGGATGTGCCGTTCACTATGGCCGACGCCACCACGCTGACCGAAGCCGGTTATGTGGGTGAAGATGTTGAAAATATTATTCAGAAACTGTTGCAGAAGTGCGATTACGACGTGCAGAAAGCACAGCGTGGGATCGTCTATATCGATGAAATCGACAAGATTTCTCGTAAGTCTGATAACCCGTCCATTACCCGTGACGTTTCTGGCGAAGGCGTACAGCAGGCGCTGTTGAAACTGATCGAAGGTACGGTTGCTGCCGTTCCGCCGCAGGGTGGTCGTAAACATCCTCAGCAGGAATTCCTGCAGGTTGATACCTCCAAGATCCTGTTTATCTGCGGTGGTGCCTTTGCCGGTCTGGATAAAGTGATTGCTAACCGTGTTGAAACTGGCTCCGGCATTGGTTTTGGCGCAACGGTAAAAGCACAGTCTGATAAAGCCAGCGAAGGTGAACTGCTGTCGCAGGTCGAACCGGAAGATCTGATCAAATTTGGTCTGATCCCTGAGTTCATCGGTCGTCTGCCGGTTGTGGCAACCCTGAGCGAACTGAGTGAAGAAGCGCTGATTCAGATCCTCAAAGAGCCGAAAAATGCCCTGACCAAGCAGTATCAGGCGTTGTTCAATCTTGAAGGTGTTGATCTGGAGTTCCGTGAGGAAGCGCTGGATGCGATCGCCAAGAAAGCGATGGCGCGTAAAACCGGTGCCCGTGGTCTGCGTTCTATCGTCGAAGCCGCGCTGCTCGACACCATGTACGATCTGCCTTCGATGGAAGACGTCGAAAAAGTGGTGATCGACGAGTCGGTGATTGGCGGCCAGAGCAAGCCATTGCTGATTTACGGTAAGCCGGAAGCACAACAGGCATCTGGCGAATAATTCATCAATTCATACAGACATTTAATTAAAAAGGGGGGATTTTATCTCCCCTTTTATTTTTCCGTAAACATGGCGTTGAATGTGTGGGAAACATCCCCATATACTGACATACATGTTAAAGGTGGTGTGAAGCACAGTCGTACCACCTGATTACCTGGCGGAAACTAAACTAAGAGAGAGCTCTATGAATCCTGAGCGTTCTGAACGCATTGAAATCCCCGTATTGCCGTTGCGCGATGTGGTGGTTTATCCGCACATGGTCATACCCTTATTTGTAGGGCGGGAAAAATCTATCCGTTGTCTGGAAGCGGCTATGGACCATGATAAAAAAATCATGCTGGTCGCACAGAAAGAAGCGTCAACGGATGAGCCGGGTGTAAACGATCTTTTCACCGTCGGGACCGTGGCCTCTATTTTGCAGATGCTGAAACTGCCTGACGGCACCGTAAAAGTGCTGGTCGAGGGGTTACAGCGCGCGCGTATTTCAGCGCTGTCTGACAACGGCGAGCACTTCTCTGCGAAAGCAGAGTACCTTGACTCGCCTGCTATTGATGAGCGCGAACAGGAAGTGCTGGTGCGTACTGCTATCAGCCAGTTTGAAGGCTACATCAAGCTGAACAAGAAAATCCCACCAGAAGTGCTGACGTCGCTGAACAGCATCGACGATCCTGCACGTCTGGCGGACACCATCGCAGCGCACATGCCGCTGAAGCTGGCTGACAAACAGTCCGTGCTGGAGATGTCCGACGTTAACGAACGTCTGGAATATCTGATGGCGATGATGGAGTCTGAAATCGATCTGCTGCAGGTTGAGAAACGCATTCGCAACCGCGTGAAAAAGCAGATGGAAAAATCCCAGCGTGAGTACTATCTGAACGAGCAGATGAAAGCTATTCAGAAAGAGCTCGGCGAGATGGACGATGCGCCGGACGAAAACGAAGCGCTGAAGCGTAAGATCGACGCGGCGAAAATGCCGAAAGAGGCAAAAGAGAAAGCGGAAGCGGAACTGCAGAAGCTGAAAATGATGTCTCCGATGTCGGCGGAAGCGACCGTAGTGCGTGGCTACATCGACTGGATGGTTCAGGTACCGTGGAATGCGCGTAGCAAGGTCAAAAAAGACCTGCGTCAGGCGCAGGAAATCCTCGATACCGACCATTACGGTCTGGAACGCGTCAAAGATCGTATCCTTGAGTATCTCGCGGTCCAAAGCCGTGTGAATAAAATCAAGGGGCCGATCCTGTGTCTGGTTGGGCCGCCGGGGGTAGGTAAAACTTCTCTGGGGCAGTCCATCGCTAAGGCGACCGGGCGTAAATACATCCGTATGGCGCTGGGCGGCGTGCGTGATGAGGCTGAAATTCGCGGTCACCGCCGGACCTATATCGGTTCTATGCCGGGTAAACTGATCCAGAAAATGGCTAAAGTGGGCGTTAAAAACCCGCTGTTCCTGCTTGATGAGATCGACAAAATGTCTTCCGACATGCGTGGCGATCCGGCTTCCGCACTGCTTGAGGTGCTGGATCCAGAGCAGAACGTGGCGTTCAGCGATCACTACCTGGAAGTGGACTACGATCTCAGCGACGTGATGTTCGTTGCGACCTCTAACTCCATGAATATTCCGGCGCCGTTGCTGGATCGTATGGAAGTGATCCGTCTGTCCGGTTATACCGAAGACGAGAAGCTGAATATTGCAAAACGTCACCTGTTGCCGAAACAGATTGAGCGTAACGCGCTGAAAAAAGGTGAGCTGACGGTCGACGATAGCGCCATTGTAGGCATTATTCGTTACTACACCCGTGAAGCGGGTGTGCGTAGTCTGGAGCGCGAAATCTCCAAACTGTGCCGTAAAGCGGTGAAACAGCTGCTGCTCGACAAGTCGCTGAAACATATCGAGATTAATGGCGATAATCTGCACGACTATCTGGGCGTACAGCGCTTTGATTATGGCCGCGCGGACAACGAAAACCGCGTTGGTCAGGTAACCGGCCTGGCGTGGACGGAAGTGGGCGGCGATCTGCTGACCATCGAAACCGCCTGTGTACCGGGTAAAGGTAAGCTGACCTACACCGGTTCTCTGGGTGAAGTAATGCAGGAATCCATTCAGGCTGCACTGACCGTTGTGCGTGCGCGTGCGGAAAAACTGGGTATTAATCCGGATTTTTACGAAAAACGTGACATTCACGTTCACGTACCTGAAGGAGCGACGCCGAAAGATGGCCCAAGTGCGGGTATTGCGATGTGTACCGCGCTGGTTTCTTGTCTTACCGGTAACCCGGTTCGCGCCGACGTGGCGATGACCGGCGAGATCACCCTGCGTGGTCAGGTTCTGCCAATCGGTGGTTTGAAAGAAAAACTGCTGGCGGCACACCGTGGCGGTATTAAAACGGTCTTAATTCCTGATGAGAACAAACGTGACCTGGAAGAGATTCCGGATAACGTAATTGCCGATCTGGACATCCATCCGGTGAAACGCATTGAGGAAGTTCTGGCTCTTGCGTTGCAAAATGAACCCTCTGGAATGCAGGTTGTGACGGCAAAATAGTGACCTCGCGCAAAGAGCATTAATAAAAACAGGGCTGGCAGGCCATTTCGGGCTTGCCAGCCTTTTTTTGTATAGCTAATTTAGATGACGGATTAGGCTTGCCATCATTAACGGGTGTTGTAAGGGCATGGCAGGCCTGATATAACTGCTGCGCGGTCGCACTTTGAAGGATTCAGGTGCGATATAAATTATAAAGAGGAAGAGAAGAGTGAATAAATCTCAACTGATCGACAAAATTGCTGCAGGGGCTGATATCTCTAAAGCTGCGGCTGGACGTGCGTTAGATGCAATTATTGCTTCTGTTACCGAATCTCTGAAAGAAGGTGATGACGTAGCGCTGGTAGGTTTTGGTACTTTTGCCGTTAAAGAGCGTGCTGCCCGTACTGGTCGCAACCCGCAAACAGGTAAAGAGATCACCATTGCCGCGGCTAAAGTACCGGGCTTCCGTGCAGGTAAAGCACTGAAAGACGCGGTAAACTAAGTGATTTCCCCTTTGGGGATGTGACGAAGTACAAGGGCGCATCGACTGATGTGCCTTTTTTATTTGTAATTCCGGTACTTTCTACGTGTTGTGGGCTGACAATTACCCCTGTTTCTTGTCACAATAGGCCTTTGTGCGCAGCGTTCAGGAAACGCTATGCTGCGTGAAGCATATATACTCATAATCCTTGCCGCCGTTGTTGTGTCAACGCGCAGGCGGCTTTAGAGATAACGCGTATAGTCATCTACAGCGGAGTGTGGTTACACCATGATGGACAGCTTACGCACGGCTGCTAACAGTCTCGTGCTCAAGATTATTTTCGGTATCATTATCGTGTCGTTCATTTTGACCGGCGTGAGTGGTTACCTGATTGGCGGGGGCAATAACTTCGCCGCCAAAGTGAATGGCCAGGAGATCAGCCGCGGGCAGTTCGAGAATGCGTTCAACAGCGAACGTAACCGCATGCAGCAACAGCTGGGCGATCAATACTCCGAGCTGGCCGCGAACGAAGGTTACATGAAAACGCTGCGTCAGCAGGTGCTGAATCGTCTTGTTGACGAAGCGCTGCTGGATCAGTATTCCCGCGAGCTTAAGCTCAACATCAGCGACGATCAGATTAAACAGGCTATTTTTGCCACGCCTGCTTTCCAGGTCGACGGTAAATTTGATAACAACCGCTATAACGCAATTGTTAATCAGATGGGCATGACCGCAGATCAGTACGCTCAGGCATTACGTAATCAGCTTACTACCCAGCAGCTGATTAATGGCGTTGCCGGTACAGACTTTATGCTGAAAGGCGAAACGGACGAACTGGCGGCGCTGGTCGCACAGCAGCGGATCGTGCGCGAGGCGACGATTGACGTTAACGCACTGGCCGCGAAGCAGTCTGTTACCGAGCAGGAAGTTGCCAGCTACTACGAGCAGAATAAAAACAACTTTATGACGCCGGAACAGTTCCGCGTGAGCTACATCAAGCTGGATGCTGCTGCTATGCAGGAGACGGCCAGCGATGCTGATATTCAGTCTTACTATGACCAGCATCAGGATCAGTTCACTCAGCCGCAGCGTAACCGCTATAGCATCATTCAGACCAAAACTGAAGATGAAGCCAAAGCGGTACTGGACGAGCTGAATAAAGGCGGTGATTTTGCTGCGCTGGCGAAAGAAAAATCTGCCGATATCATCTCTGCCCGTAAAGGCGGCGATATGGGATGGCTGGAAGATTCCACCACCCCGGATGAGCTGAAAAATGCCGGTCTGAAAGAAAAAGGCCAACTGTCTGGCGTAATTAAGTCTTCCGTTGGTTTCCTCGTTGCGCGTCTTGACGACGTACAGCCTGCACAGGTTAAACCGCTGAGCGAAGCCCGTGACGACATTGCGGCAAAAGTGAAGCAGGAAAAAGCGCTGGATGCCTACTATGCGCTGCAACAGAAAGTCAGCGATGCGGCCAGCAACGATAACGAATCTCTGGCGGGTGCAGAGCAGGCAGCAGGTATGAAAGCGGTTGAAACGGGCTGGTTCAGCCGTGACAGCCTGCCGGAAGAACTGAATTTCAAACCAGTCGCTGACATCATTTTCAATGGTGGTCTGGTAGGCGAGAACGGTACACCTGGCAGTAACTCCGATATCATCACCGTAGATGGCGATCGCGCGTTCGTGCTGCGTATTGCAGAGCACAAAGCCGAAGCCGTGAAGCCACTGGCTGAAGTGAAAGAGCAGGTAACTGCGCTCGTTAAGCACAATAAAGCAGAGCAGCAGGCGAAGCTTGATGCCGATAAACTGCTGGCGGATCTGAAAGCCGGTAAAGGCGATGAAGCGATGAAAGCTGCGGGTCTGAGCTTTGGCGAGGCAAAAACGCTGAGCCGTACGGGTCAGGATCCGTTGAGCCAGGCTGCCTTTGGTCTGAGCCTGCCGGCGAAAGACAAGCCGAGCTACGGCGTAGCGAACGACATGCAGGGTAACGTTGTTCTGTTGGCGCTGGACGAGGTGAAAGCCGGTTCTATGCCTGAAGCGCAGAAGAAAGCGATGGTTCAGGGGATCACTCAGAACAACGCGCAGATTGTCTTCGAAGCGCTGATGAGCAACCTGCGTAAAGCCGCAAAAATTAAAATCGGTGATGCGCTGGAACAGCAGCAATAACCGAGGCAGTTCGCAAAAAATTGCAAAAAGTTGTATCTACCAAAGGCCGCTTTCGCGGCCTTTTCCATTTCTGATATTTGCCGTTTGTCTGCCGTTCTGCACCTCGCTATCGTGATTCCACTGTTAACAAACAAGGAGAAAACAGTATGAAACATGGAATCAAAGCCCTGCTTATCACTCTTTCATTGACCTGCGCTGGTATGGCCCAAACTGCATTGGCGGCTGAGCCTGTCGCCAAAAGCCAGGCGACACAAACCAAAGCGGAAAACTCAGGGGCGGCACAAAGCAAAGCCACACTGCCCGCTAAAGCAAGCGACGATGAAGGCACCAGGGTAAGCATCAACAGCGCTTCTGCGGAGGATTTAGCGCGAGTCATGAATGGCGTAGGTCTGAAGAAAGCGCAGGCGATTGTGAGCTATCGTGAGGAGTACGGACCGTTTAAAACGGTGGAGGACTTAAAGCAGGTACCGGGTATGGGCAGTTCGCTGGTGGAGCGTAATTTGGCAGTTTTAACACTTTAATAACTTGCACAGCGCTGAAAATTTGCCAGACTAGAGAGGTCATACCAGTTATGGCCTCACTACCCTGAATATATTCCTATAAAAACGTAAGGTTCCTGCGCTATGCAAACACAAATCAAAGTCCGTGGTTTTCATCTTGATGTCTATCAGCACGTCAACAACGCCCGCTATCTCGAGTTTTTGGAAGAAGCTCGCTGGGATGGTCTGGAAAACAGCGACAGCTTTCAATGGATGACTGCACATAACATCGCTTTTGTGGTCGTGAATATAAATATTAACTACCGTCGTCCAGCGGTGCTAAGCGACCTGCTGACCATCACTAGTCAGGTGCAACAGCTAAATGGCAAAAGCGGGGTGTTAAACCAGACAATTACCCTGGAACCGGAAGGGCAGGTAGTAGCTGACGCGTTGATTACCTTCGTCTGTATTGATTTGAAAACGCAAAAAGCGCTGCCGCTGGAAGGGGAGTTACGCGAAAAACTGGAGCAGATGGTGCAGTAGCTCAACGTTGCCTGATGGCGCTTCGCTTATCAGGCCTACGGGCGATATTGTGTACGATGAATGCTGTCGGTAGGCCGGATAAGGCGTTTACGCCGCCATCCGGCACTATTCACTCAATTATTTCAGGCCGGTTTTCTGCTTCATTGCCGCCATCACTGCCGGTTTATCCGCCAGATAATGGTTCAGGCCGTTGGCACGCAGATTACACGCCGCACAGTGACCGCAACCGTCACCTTTGATGCCGTTATAGCAGGTTAGTGTTTCTTCGCGTACCAGGTCCAGCTTGCCCCAGTAATCAGCCAGCGCCCAGGTTTCGGCTTTATCGATCCACATCAGTGGGGTTTCAAAGCGAATATCTTTCGCCATCCCCAGGCTTATGGCATGGTTCAGGGCTTTGACGAACTCATCGCGACAGTCCGGGTATCCAGAGAAATCCGTTTCACAAACGCCGGTAATGACTGCCTCTGCCTGCACCTGGTACGCGTAAATTGCTGCCAGCGTTAAGAACAGAATATTGCGTCCTGGCACAAAGGTATTGGGAATGCCGTTCGCATCCGGTTCGTAATCGGGTACCGGAATATTATCGCGGGTCAGGCTGCTGACAGCCAGTTCACTGAGCAGCGTGACATCAAGCACTTTGTGCGCGCGTGCGCCAAGTTTTAAGGCCAGGTCACGTGCGACATCAATCTCAGCGCGATGGCGCTGACCATAATCAAAGGTCACGCAGTGCACTTCATCATACTGATGCAGCGCTTGCGCCAGACAAGTCGTGGAGTCCTGACCTCCACTGAATACAACAACGGCACGTTTCATGGCTTTTCCTGACAAAATAACGAAGCCCTTATGGTAGCGCCTGGGCGTGTCGCCGACCAGCTTCTTCACGCTGAAGGAGGTGGCAGCCAGGCTTCGGTAAACTCAAACCAGCCACGAGGATTCAGGCGTACGCCGTTCACCCCTGGTGGCGCGCTGATGCGATAGTGATAATTGAACAGAGGCGTCAGGGTAGCATCATGCATTAGCGTGGCGAAAACTTGTTGTAAAGCCGCGTGGCGATCGTCCTCATCGGCCTGGATTTGTAGGGCATCCAGGGTCGTTTGCAGATGTGTGTATGCTGGTGCATTCAATACATGTGACCAGAGCTGATCGCAGCGCAACCACTGTTCGAGAGTATATTCAGGTGCTTCACCAATCAGCCTGTCGCCCATCATCAGGTCGGCCTGGGCTAGGGGATGATTGCCATCCCAGTTTTTAGCATTATGAAAAATAAGCGTTAATTCACAGCCGAGCAGAGCCAACGCATGGCAAAGCTGTTCAGCCATAGCGTGAAGTTCTACCGGTAGATGATAAGCCAGCGTCAGCTTTTCCGGTAATGCCACCTCGTCGAGTTCATCCCATTGCGGGATACTCCATCCGGGCAGCAGTGCATTGCTTGGCGTGATCAGATTTTCATCCACTTCAAGCGTTTGTAGTAGGGAAGAACGGTGGATAATATCGACCAGTCGACGAGCCTGCTGCGTATTCAGGCGCGCGCTTTTTCTTAGCGTGAGATAGCAAAAACCAAGGCTGATCCCGCTGCTTACCTGGCTTAGCATAGGTAACTCTTCGGGTTTACCAATCGCAATTTGCACCGGATGGCGGCAGCTGGTGCCCAAATCCTGGGAGAAGAGCTGCGGGGTTATCCAGTATTCAATGGCTTTTAGCAGCGGATGACTGAGGTGGTAGTGATCGTGACTCTCGATACGCACCAGCTCAGGAGTAAACAGTGTCAACCGGAACGGGCCGGTACCCACAAACGGGTGCTCAGGATGCGCCAGGTGACTGCTGTAGCTCGCCAGACGGTGCGCCAGCCAGAAGTCGGGACGATGCAGAATAAAGGTCAGACACTGGGGATGCGTCACTTCAATGCGCTTTACGCTGATAAACAGCTTATTCAGCGCAGGTAACTCTAACAGCTTCAGCAACTGTTGATGTAGCTGCGTGCTGCTTACCGTATCGCCGTTATGCCAATGCAGGGTGGAACGAATATAGAAATCCCAGCGCAGGCCGTCAGCGGAGATATTCCAGTGGTGGGCTAAGTCTCCACAGGGACGTTGCGTAGTGCTGTCAAATCGGGTCAGGCCAGAGAAAACTTGTCCAGCAAGGTGTTGCTCCGCGCGACCGGGGAGAAATCCAGGGTGCAAAGGGTCAAGCGGGCGGTAATAGGGGATACGCAGGGTTGGCGTGTCGTTTTGCCATTGGCCGCCCATAAACGGCTGTAGCAACGTTCTTAATTCTCCCGGTGCTAACTGAGCCAGTTCCAGCACGCTAAGCTGTTCTCCCTTTTGCAGCGCCTGTTCCATCATGGTGTTGCGCAGGGAATCCGGCGTCACCAAAAAGCGTAATTGCCCGCGTTTCCCACGCCCAGACTGGGCGTGCCACTCCAGCCAGCCAGCATCCTGCGCTTGCTTCAGCAGGGTTCGCACGTGGCGCTCACTGCAAAAACAGCGTTCGGCCAGTTCCCCAACGGTCATCGACTGCGGTTCGCCGTTCGAAGGCTGCCACAGGCGTTGGTATTGGTTCAGGCGATTCAACAATCTCATATACACTTCATCCTTCAAGCTGCCTCTTTGTTGGCTGCGTTTATTCACCCCAGTCACATACTGAAATGTATGCTCCTGGGCGTTCATTCACTTGCCGCCTTGATGCAACTTGAATGATTTTCTGTAATAAACCCGGAACAATTCATTTTATCTATTCACTATTACTTCCGTATATCTCAGGTGATACTGAATCACAAGTTAACCGCGTCACAGTGTGGAGAAAGAAATGGCTCGTCTGGCTGCATTTGATATGGATGGCACCCTTTTGATGCCGAATCACCATTTAGGTGACGAAACGCTTTCAACGCTGGCGCGCTTGCGTGAACGCGATATCACTCTGACATTTGCCACTGGCCGCCATGTGCTGGAAATGCGCCACATTTTGGGTTCTATCTCACTGGACGCCTTTTTGATCACCGGTAACGGCACGCGCATTCACTCTCTTGAGGGCGATGTGTTGCACCGTCAGGATCTGGATCCGAATGTTGCGGATATCGTGTTACATCAGAAATGGGATACCACCGCCAGCATGCATGTCTTTAATGACAACGGTTGGTTTACCGGACAAGAGATCCCCTCGCTGCTACAGGCGCATGTGTATAGCGGATTTCGCTATCAGATCGTCGATGTGAAACGTATTCCGGCTCATCAGGTAACGAAGGTCTGTTTCTGCGGCGATCATGAATCTCTGATCCAGTTGCGCATTCAACTGAATGAAGCGCTGGGAGAACAGGCGAATCTCTGTTTCTCCGCGGTTGATTGCCTTGAGGTACTACCACTGGGCTGTAACAAAGGATCCGCGCTGGCGGTGTTGAGTGACTACTTAGGATATTCAATGTCCGAGTGTATGGCGTTTGGCGATGCTATGAACGATCGCGAAATGTTAGGCAGCGTTGGGCGCGGCCTGATTATGGGTAACGCAATGCCGCAACTGATGGCTGAACTGCCTCATTTATCGGTGATTGGACATTGCCGTAATCAGGCGGTGTCACACTTTTTGACGCATTGGCTGGACAATCCGCATCTACCTTATTCCCCCGAATGAGAGATCCCTTCCAGCAAGCCAGACTTCGCGTCTGGCTTTTTTTTGTCTGCTTAATGTGTATTCAGCAACTGGGCAAGTTCCGCTTTCCACGGCGTTAAATCACCGATGTACGCGTCAACCCATTGCGGGTTGTAGTAGGTTTCCAGATAGCGTTCACCGCTGTCGCAGAGCAGCGTCACCAGTGAACCGGTTTCTCTGGCGTTGCGCATGCGCGCGGCAAGTTGCAGCGTTCCCCACATGTTGGTACCGGTTGAGGCACCGACTTTACGACCCAACTGCGTTTCCAGCCAGTGCGCGGTAGCCACGCTGGCGGCATCCGGCACGCGCAGCATTTCATCGACCACATCAGGAATGAAAGAGGGTTCTACGCGTGGACGCCCGATACCTTCAATTTTGCTTCCTACCGGGCTGCGCAATGTCGCATCGCGATCCTGCCAGAAGGGCAGAAATACCGAATTCTCCGGATCCACTACCATCAGGCGAGTATCGTAGCCCTGACAGCGGATATAGCGGCCAATGGTTGCTGAGGTGCCGCCGGTGCCGGCGCTCATCACGATATGGCGGGGAACGGGATTGGGCTCGCACTGCATCTGACGAAAAATGCTGTCGGCAATATTATTATTGCCACGCCAGTCGGTGGCGCGCTCAGCATAAGTGAACTGGTCCATGTAATGACCGTTCAGTTCACGCGCCAATTGTTCAGAGGCCGCGTAGATTTCGCAGGCGCTTTGCACGAAATGACAGCGACCGCCGTAAAATTCAATCTGTTCAACTTTACGTTTCGCCGTACAGGAAGGCATGACGGCAATAAACGGCAGCCCTAACAGTCGAGCGAAATAAGCCTCAGATACCGCCGTTGAACCGGACGATGATTCAATGATGGTGGTGCCTTCTTTGATCCAGCCATTGCACAATCCGTACAGAAACAGTGAGCGCGCCAGACGATGCTTCAGGCTCCCGGTCGGATGCGTGCTCTCATCTTTTAAATAGATCTGAATGCCCGGAAACGCCGGTAGCGACAGACGAATGAGATGCGTATCTGCAGAACGCTGATAATCCGCGTTGATTTCATTGATGGCGTTTTTAACCCAGGAGCTATTCATCATTAATAGATATCCGTTTGTCATTTTGTGCCCAGAATAGCGAAAAGCACGGAAAAAATTGTTGCCATTTAGCCTTTAAAATAGAATGTAAGTAGAAAATTCTTCTCTGTGGAGTGGATATGCTAGACAAAATTGACCGTAAGCTGCTTGGCTTACTGCAACAGGACTGCACCCTTTCTTTGCAGGCGTTAGCAGATGCCGTTAATCTGACTACCACTCCCTGTTGGAAACGCCTCAAACGGCTCGAGGATGACGGTGTTCTGCTGGGCAGAGTCGCCTTGCTGGATCCGGAAAAACTGGGGCTGGGCTTAACTGCGTTTGTGCTGATCAAAACTCAGCATCACAGCAGCGAATGGTATTGCCGCTTTGTCACTGAAGTGACCGGAATGCCCGAGGTTCTGGGGTTCTGGCGTATGGCAGGGGAGTATGATTACCTGATGCGAGTGCAGGTCGCTGATATGAAAAGCTACGATGAATTTTATAAGCGCCTGGTGAACAGCGTACCGGGCCTGTCTGACGTCACCTCCAGCTTTGCCATGGAACAGATTAAATACACAACTGCTCTCCCTATTGAATAATTCTCCCGGCGCTTATTGCCGGAAATTTTATCAGGACATAACGCGTGCGATTATTTGCTCAATTAAGCTGGTACTTCCGCCGGGAGTGGCGTCGCTACCTCGGAGCGGTGGCCCTGCTTATCATCATCGCTATCCTTCAGCTTATTCCGCCGAAAGTGGTGGGGATCATTGTGGATGGCGTAACGACACAACGCTTCACCACCGAGCGGCTGCTGATGTGGGTGGGAACCATTGCTCTGATCGCCGTGGTGGTTTATTTACTGCGCTATGTCTGGCGCGTGCTGCTGTTTGGCGCATCCTACCAACTGGCGGTTGAGCTGCGGGAAGATTATTACCGTCAGTTGAGTCGTCAGCATCCAGAGTTTTATCTGCGTCACCGCACGGGCGATCTGATGGCGCGTGCAACTAACGATGTTGACCGCGTGGTATTCGCCGCCGGGGAAGGCGTACTGACGCTGGTAGATTCGCTGGTCATGGGATGTGCGGTGCTGATCGTGATGTCAACGCAGATAAGCTGGCAACTAACGTTGATTGCGCTGCTGCCGATGCCGGTGATGGCGATAATGATCAAACGTTACGGTGATCGACTCCATAACCGCTTTAAGCTGGCGCAGGCGGCGTTTTCCAGCCTCAACGATCGTACTCAGGAAAGCCTGACCAGTATTCGTATGATCAAGGCCTTTGGTCTGGAGGATCGGCAGTCGGCATTATTTGCCGCTGATGCTGAAGATACAGGTAAGAAAAACCTGCGCGTGGCGCGCATTGACGCCCGCTTTGATCCCACGATTTATATCGCCATTGGGATGGCTAACCTGCTGGCGATTGCCGGGGGAAGCTGGATGGTGGTTCACGGTTCGCTGACGCTCGGCCAGCTCACCAGCTTTATGATGTATCTCGGTCTGATGATTTGGCCGATGCTGGCGCTGGCATGGATGTTTAACATCGTCGAGCGCGGCAGCGCCGCGTATAGCCGAATTCGCGCCATGCTGGCAGAAGCGCCGGTAGTGGATGACGGTACTGAACTGGTGCCGGAAGGACGCGGCGAGCTGGCGGTAGCGATTCGCGAATTTTGTTACCCGCAAACCACCCACCCGGCGCTGGAAAATGTGAATTTTCAGCTTAAACCAGGGGAGATGCTGGGCATCTGTGGTCCGACCGGCGCGGGGAAAAGTACGGTGCTGTCGCTGATCCAACGTCATTTTGATATCACCCAAGGCGATGTACGCTTTCATGATATCCCACTAACGCGCTTACAGCTGGATAGCTGGCGCAGCCGGCTGGCGGTTGTCAGCCAGACGCCATTCCTGTTTTCCGATACCGTCGGCAATAACATCGCCTTAGGACGCCCGCAGGCCACCCAGGCAGAGATCGAGCATGTGGCGCGCCTTGCCAGCGTTCATGAAGATATTTTACGTCTTCCTCAGGGCTATGACACCGAAGTGGGCGAACGCGGGGTGATGCTGTCTGGTGGACAAAAACAGCGTATTTCTATCGCCCGGGCGCTACTGCTGAACGCTGAAATCCTGATTCTGGATGATGCGTTGTCGGCGGTAGATGGTCGTACCGAGCATCAGATCCTGCATAACCTGCGTCAGTGGGGCGAAGGCAGAACCGTGATTATCAGCGCCCACCGTTTATCGGCTCTGACGGAAGCCAACGAGATTATCGTGATGCAGCATGGGCATATTGCCCAGCGCGGTGAGCATGAATCTTTAGTGCAACAGCCCGGCTGGTATCGCGATATGTACCGCTATCAGCAACTGGAAGCGGCGCTGTCTGATGCGCCAGAAATAAACGAGGAGGCGGCTAATGCGTAGTTTTGGGCAACTATGGCCGACCCTGAAAAGATTGCTGGCGTATGGTTCACCATGGCGAAAACAGCTGGCGATTGCGGTAGTTATGCTGTGGGTGGCGGCTGCGGCGGAAGTCAGCGGTCCGCTGTTGATTAGCTATTTTATTGATAACATGGTGGCGAAGAACAATCTGCCGTTGGCGATGGTTGTCGGGCTGGTTGCGGCCTATGTCGGTCTGCAACTGCTGGCGGCAGGCCTGCATTACGCGCAGTCGTTGTTGTTTAACCAGGCGGCGGTTGGCGTAGTACAACAGTTACGCACTGACGTAATGGACGCTGCGTTGCGCCAGCCGCTCAGCGCCTTTGATACTCAGCCCGTCGGGCAGCTTATCTCACGTGTGACCAATGACACCGAAGTTATTCGCGACCTGTACGTGACGGTGGTCGCAACGGTCCTGCGCAGCGCGGCCTTAATCGGCGCCATGCTGGTGGCGATGTTCAGCCTCGAGTGGCGTATGGCGCTGGTGGCGATGGCTATTTTCCCGGCGGTGATGGTGGTGATGGTGATTTATCAACGCTACAGCACCCCGATTGTGCGTCGGGTGCGCGCTTATCTGGCGGATATTAACGATGGCTTTAACGAAGTCATCAACGGCATGAGCGTTATCCAGCAGTTCCGCCAGCAGGCGCGATTTGGCGAGAGAATGGGGGAGGCCAGCCGCTCGCACTATATGGCGCGTATGCAAACCCTGCGACTGGATGGCTTTTTGCTGCGCCCGCTGCTGAGCCTTTTCTCGGCGCTGATCCTCTGCGGTTTGCTGATGCTGTTCAGCTTTACCTCTGGCAGCTCCATTGAGGTTGGCGTGCTGTACGCGTTTATCAGCTACCTCGGCCGTTTGAACGAGCCGCTGATCGAGCTGACCACCCAGCAATCAATGCTGCAGCAGGCGGTTGTCGCCGGCGAGCGAGTGTTCGAACTGATGGACGGGCCTCGTCAGCGCTATGGTGACGATGATCGACTGCTGAAGAGCGGGGACATTGAGGTGGATAACGTTTCATTTGCCTATCGTGACGACAATCTGGTGCTGCAAAACATCAGTCTGTCCGTGCCTTCGCGCAGCTTCGTAGCCTTGGTCGGACACACCGGTAGCGGCAAAAGTACGCTGGCCAGTCTGCTGATGGGTTACTACCCGTTGACGCAGGGCGAAATCCGCCTTGACGGACGTCCGCTGTCTTCTCTGAGCCACAGTGCGTTACGTCAGGGCATCGCGATGGTGCAGCAGGATCCGGTGGTGATGGCGGATACCTTCCTGGCAAACGTCACGCTGGGTCGTGATATCTCAGAAGAGCGGGTATGGCAGGCTCTGGAGACTGTGCAACTGGCAGCACTGGCGCGGGGGCTGAGCGAGGGGATCCATACCCGGCTGGGCGAGCAGGGCAATAATCTCTCCGTTGGGCAGAAACAGCTGCTGGCGCTGGCGCGGGTATTGGTGGAAACGCCGCAGGTACTGATCCTCGATGAAGCCACGGCCAGTATTGATTCCGGTACTGAACAGGCCATTCAGCACGCGCTGGCGGCGGTGCGTGAACACACCACGCTGGTGGTGATTGCACATCGGTTATCGACAATTGTCGATGCGGATACCATTCTGGTGCTGCATCGCGGGCAGGCGGTTGAGCGTGGTACGCACCAGCAACTACTGGCGGCGCAGGGCCGTTACTGGCAGATGTATCAGCTGCAACTGGCGGGTGAAGAGCTGGCGGCCAGCGCACATGAGGATTCGGTTATCGCCTGATGGCGCTGCGCTTATCAGGCCTACGGTCAACGCGGTTTTGTAGACCGGATAAGGCGTTTACGCCGCCATCCGGCAATCAACAATCTGGTGCAAAAATGTAACGCACTATGCACCGTCATAGTGCGTTTTTTCTTTTTCTCCCCCGGCAATACCCTGCAAGCCTGAATTATTCCGCGTTTTTCATTCCTGGCACACCCCTTGCAATATTCCTCTCGTGTATCTGCAGCCACTACTGAATTCTGACTGGAGGGGATCTATGAAGCTGGTTACCGTGGTAATCAAACCGTTCAAACTGGAAGACGTCCGTGAAGCACTGTCGTCTATTGGTATTCAGGGGCTGACCGTCACCGAAGTGAAGGGCTTTGGCCGACAGAAAGGTCATGCTGAGCTGTACCGTGGGGCTGAATATAGCGTCAATTTTCTGCCAAAGGTGAAGATTGATGTGGCGATTGCCGACGACCAACTGGATGGCGTGATTGATGTCATCAGTAAAGCGGCATACACCGGAAAAATTGGCGACGGCAAAATCTTCGTCGCCGAGCTGCAACGTGTGATTCGTATTCGTACCGGCGAAGCCGACGAAGCTGCACTGTAACTTCTGGCACACAGTGATAGGAAACCAAAAAATGAAGATAGCAACGATGAAAACAGGTATTGCTTCACTGGCGCTACTGCCGGGACTGGCAATGGCGGCACCGGCGGTTGCGGATAAAGCAGATAACGCTTTTATGATGATCTGTACCGCGCTGGTGCTGTTTATGACTATCCCTGGCATTGCGTTGTTCTACGGCGGTTTGATTCGCGGTAAGAACGTGCTGTCGATGCTGACTCAGGTGACGGTGACATTCGCTCTGGTTTGTATTCTATGGGTGGTTTATGGCTACTCACTGGCCTTTGGCGAAGGGAATAATTTCTTCGGCAACTTCAACTGGGTATTGCTGAAGAACATCGCGCTGACGGCGGTCACGGGGAGCTTCTACCAGTACATTCACGTTGCTTTTCAGGGTTCTTTCGCCTGCATCACCGTTGGGCTGATTGTTGGGGCGCTGGCTGAACGTATTCGCTTCTCTGCGGTGCTGATTTTTGTAGTGGTATGGTTAACGTTGTCGTACATCCCCATTTCCCATATGGTCTGGGGCGGCGGCTTGCTGGCTTCCCACGGTGCGTTGGATTTTGCCGGCGGAACAGTCGTGCATATCAACGCGGCGATTGCCGGTCTGGTTGGGGCGTATCTGATTGGCAAACGCGTCGGTTTTGGCAAAGAAGCCTTTAAACCGCATAACCTGCCGATGGTCTTCACCGGTACCGCTATTCTCTATATTGGTTGGTTTGGCTTTAACGCCGGTTCAGCGGGAACGGCGAATGAGATTGCCGCACTGGCCTTCGTCAATACCGTGGTCGCCACCGCCGCAGCCATCCTCGGATGGATCTTCGGTGAATGGGCGCTGCGTGGCAAACCGTCCCTGCTGGGCGCGTGTTCTGGTGCTATTGCGGGTCTGGTGGGGGTAACACCGGCATGTGGCTATATTGGTGTCGGCGGCGCGCTGATTATTGGTGTCGTTGCGGGACTGGCTGGCCTGTGGGGTGTGACCATCCTGAAGCGTATTCTGCGCGTGGACGATCCGTGTGATGTGTTTGGCGTGCACGGCGTGTGCGGCATTGTCGGCTGCATCCTGACCGGGGTGTTCGCTGCCAGCTCTCTGGGCGGCGTGGGCTTTGCCGAGGGCGTGACCATGGGGCATCAGCTGCTGGTGCAACTGGAAAGCGTGGCGATTACCATCGTCTGGTCCGGTGTGGTGGCTTTCATTGGCTATAAGCTGGCGGATATGACGGTGGGTCTGCGTGTACCGGAAGAGCAGGAACGCGAAGGTCTGGATGTGAACAGCCACGGCGAGAACGCTTACAACGCTTGATGTTTCAATCTGCCGGATGGCAACGCTTTTGCGCCGCCATCCGGTAATTCTCAATTACGATTACGCATTACCCCTTCCTGCACGGTAGAGGCGACCAGCACGCCGTCCTGCGTATAAAACTCCCCGCGTACAAAACCCCGGGCACCGGAGGCCGAAGTACTCTCGACGTTATACAACAACCACTCATTGATATTGAACGGACGGTGGAACCACATGGAGTGGTCAATGGTGGCGATCTGAATCCCTTTTTCCAGAAAACCAATTCCGTACGGCTGCAGCGCAACAGGCAGGAAGTTCAGGTCTGAAGCATAACCCAGCAGATATTGATGGACGCGCAGATCGTCCTGTAGCTCGCCGTTTGCGCGGATCCAAACCTGGCGCGTCGGAGGTGCGACGTGACCTTTTAAGGGGTTATGAAATTCAACCGGGCGCACTTCCAATGGACGATCGTTGATAAATTTTTCTTTCAACAGCGGCGGCAGCAAATGCGCCACTGAGCGGGCAATTTCTGTTTCTGATTTAAGCTCATCGGGACTCGGCGCATCCGGCATGGTTTTCTGATGTTCAAATCCATCTTCCGGCGCCTGGAAAGAGGCTGTCATGTAAAAAATAGGTTTACCATTCTGGATTGCGGCAACGCGGCGCGCGCTGAAGCTGTTACCATCACGCAGGACTTCTACATCATAGATGATGGGCTTTTGGCTATCGCCGGGGCGCAAAAAGTAGCTGTGAAAGGAGTGGACCAGACGCTCTTCTGGTACGGTTTCCTTTGCGGCATACAGCGCCTGACCGACAACCTGTCCCCCAAAAACCTGACGTAACCCTAAGTCTTCACTTTGGCCCCGAAAGAGTCCTTCTTCAATTTTTTCCAGATTTAACAATGTCAGCAAATTTTTCAGCGCCAGACTCATACGTGCTCTCCAGGTTATATCGATCTCGCAGCGAGGTAGGCAGAGTATAACGCAATTTTGAAAGTGGTCCGATGGGTGCAATTGTCTGAATTAAAGGCCTATTACAGGCAAAAACAGCTGTCTTGTGCCACACTTAGTCACGTTATGTTTTTGTTAACCACTCTTCTGGCGAGGAAAGTTCTCGCTGGTGCATAGATGAAAAGGAGAATTTAATGAAACTCGTGCACATGGTAAGTGGTTTAGCGGTTGCGGTCGCTCTGGCAGCCTGCGCCGATAAAAGTGCGGATATTCAGACACCTGCGCCAAGCCCTAATACGTCAATTGCTGACACACAGTCTAAAATTCAGCAGCCTAATGTCTCCGGTACAGTATGGATCCGCCAGAAAGTGGCCTTGCCACCTGATGCGGTGCTGACCGTAACGCTGTCAGATGCTTCACTGGCCGATGCACCGTCAAAAGTGCTGTCGCAAAAAGCGGTCCGTACTGAGGGTAAACAGGCGCCATTCAGCTTCGTATTACCGTTTAACCCGGCTGATATTCAACCTAACGCCCGTATTCTGCTAAGTGCGGCAATTACGGTTAATGACAAACTGGTCTTCATTACTGATACCGTGCAGACGGTCATTAATCAGGGGGGGACAAAAGCTGACCTGACGCTGGTCCCTGTACAGCAAACGGCAGTACCGGTTCAGGCGAGCGGTGGGGCTGCCACCACGGTGCCGTCAACGTCACCAACCCAAGTGAATCCGTCTTCTGCCGTCCCTGCTCCCACACAGTACTAAGGCAGTCGTAACCCTCTCCGCCCAGAGAGGGTTAGTACACCCAGCGATAGCGCTGTAAATCGATCTGTCCGCTTCCTGAAACCACTATTCCTTCAGCCAGCAACGCCTGACGCTGCCGTTGCAGGTCGGGGCCTGTCAGCGAAATGGCACCATGACGATTAACCACCCGATGCCAGGGCAGAGTGCTGCCTTCGGGGAGACGCTTAAGCACGCCGCCTACCTGGCGCGCAGCACGCGGCGAACCGGCAAGCCTTGCAACATCGCCATAGGTGGTGACGAAACCTTCGGGGATTGACGCGACGATTTGCCAGACGCGTTGGGGGAAAGTGTCTTGTATATCCATCATTTATTCCTGCGCTAATCCTCCAGCATAATGCTGAACGGCGAAGGAGTGAAGCCGCATTGCACAAGAAAACAGCATCCGATGCTGGATGGGTTGCAATTACAGGGTGCAGCAGTGATAATGCGCCTGCGCGTTGGTTAACAACGCTCTCAATGGGGGCTCTGTTGGTTCTCCCGCAACACTACTCTGTTTACCAGGTCAGGTCCGGAAGGAAGCAGCCAAGGCAGATGACGTGTGTGCCGGGATGTAGCTGGCAGGGCCCCCACCCAATTCTGCCGTCCGGCAATTTTCCTTCTGTTTATCTTCTTTTCTTTGTCATCGTATTGTCATTTTAATGTCATCAAATGCTGTCAATGTGTTTCGGGGATGTTATTTGATGCTTTTGCCGCCGCCATCGCACTGTAACGACAGGGTCTTACATTCGGTGTGTTTTGGCTGACCACAAGGATTTTCTACGATGTCGACCGCTGTATTGAATGTCAAAATTGATGAGGCGCTAAAAGAAAAGCTTCGCCATTACGCTGAAGTGCATAGTGAAAATTTAAGTATCGCGACGGAAAAACTACTGCTGATCGCGTTTTCCGCCGTTGAAGAGGCGGGAGTCTCCGCTGAGGATATCGATAGCCAGCATACGGAAGAATCCGTGGTTGAAGCACTGACTCCTAAAGAAATCAAAGCATTGCGAAGACTACTGAAGAAGAAAAAATGAAACAACAACCGCTCTCAACCGCCTGTAATTATGGCGAAGCCTGTGAAATGCTGCGTTCCGGTTATGTGAAACATGTTCGTCTGAGCTGGAACGTCGGCAGCGATGAGTTCTTCCGTATTGCCTCCGACTGGTGTGATGCCGGGGCAAAAATTAAGAAAGACGGTGAGAATTTCGTGATTTCTCTGAAGGGGTTTCCGGTTCCTCCTCAGCGGTAATATTGCCGGGACATCCTCGTCCATCACGGCATTCAAGGACGAGTCCTTTGACTCGTCGCTTAGATTATTTTACGTATTTTCCCGCTGCTGGCCTGCAAACGCAGATTATCCCAAATGGGTTGCAACACCCGGAAGGCGGCACGCGTTGTGTCATCCGGTAATGTGAAGGGCATACGCAAAAAGCGGTCAAATGCACCATCAAGACCGAAACGCGTACCGGTTCCCAACTGAATGCCTGCGATTTCGGCGCGCGTAGCGAATAGCGTTGCCAGCGTATCGGGCAGTTCAACCCAAAAAGAGAGTCCTCCCTGTGGCTGGGTAAACTGCCACTCCGGGAAATGTGCGTTCATCAGATCCGAGCACAGATCTCGCTGCGATGTGAGTAGCCGTCTTCTGTCAGGAAGAAAGTCGGCGGCATTATCCAGCAGCCAGCTGGTGGCGAGTTGTTCAAGCACCGGGGAGCCTAAATCGAAGGTGTCGCGAGTTTGTACCAGCGCCGCAATGGTTCGCGCCGACGCCCGAATCCAGCCCAGGCGTAATCCTCCCCAAAAGCTTTTCCCGGCAGATCCCAGCAGGATGATCGGCGCATCGCGGTTGAATGCGGCAAGCGGCGGTGGTGGCGGGGCGTCATACCACAGGTTCACCATGGTCTCATCAATCACCAGCGTGGTGCGGGTCCTTTCAGCAATATCTGCCACGACCTGGCGAGTTGCAGCGTCCATGCAACGCCCGGTCGGATTGTGAAAGTCCGGCATCAGATAGGCCATTCTCGGTGCGGTTTGCGCGATGGTGGCGACCAGACCTGCCGTATCCCAACCGTGTTCGGGCAGCGACACACCGACGGGACGACATGATGCGCCTTGAATCGCGGCAATCGCCAGCGGATACGTGGGATGATCGACCACCACGCGATCGCCTGGGCCGGTGAGTAAACGCAGGATCAGCGCCAGGCCACTGACCGCGCCGTTCACGACCATAATCTCATCGGGCTGCGTCGGGAGTCCGCGTTCGCAATAATGTCGGGCGATGGATTCACGCAAAACCGCCAGTCCCTGCGGTAGATACCCGGAGCTCAGCAAATGCTGCGGCATCGCAAACAGCGCTTGTTGGTAAGCATGGTGAATTTCGGGACCGGCACTCAGCGCCGCCGTGGACAAATCCAGCGCTGTACCGGTACTGGTTCGTGTAGGCACATGACGAATGTGTTCCGGCAGGATCACCCGTGAGCCGCTCCCATGACGGCTTTCCAGATATCCCTCTTCACGCAGTTGCGCCATGGCGCTGGCGACGGTGGTTCGGCTCACTTGCAGAACGGCAGCGAGCTCGCGTTCGCCGGGTAAGCGACTATCCAGCGCCAGTCGACCATCAAGGATCAGCAAACGTAACGCTTCTGCCAGCTGTCGCCAGATGGGCGTTCGTGAGGGGTTTTCCTGCCAGTGTCCGAGCAGGCGCTGCAAAGACTGGCTTCCGTAACGGCGTGATGACATAGCAGTCCACTTTTTGAAAACTGGACATTAATCATAGTGCCAATTGCGGTGATGATGAAAGTTATCTGAGAGTGAGAGGGGAAAAGCATGCTGCGTCGTTTACTTCAGCTGTTTATCGGGCTGACGCTGTACGGTGTGTCGACGGCGATGTTTGTCCGTGCCGATTTAGGGGCCGATCCGTGGAACGTGTTTCACCTGGGCGTGGCCAATTTATTGTCGATGAATATCGGCGTGGTGATTATTGCCGTGGGTGTGTTGGTACTGCTGGCGTGGATACCGCTGCGCCAGCGTCCAGGGTTTGGCACGTTGAGCAACGTGATTATGATCGGGCTGGCGGCAGATGCCGCGCTGCTGGTGATTCCGGGATTTGAATCCCTGCTGGCGCGCAGCGGGCTGTTGGTGTCAGCGGTGATCCTGAATGCGTTAGCAACCAGCCTGTACATTGGTGCCGGTTTTGGCGCCGGTCCGCGTGATGGTCTGATGACCGGTATCCACGCACGTACCGGCTGGCCAGTACGACGAATTCGAACCGCAATTGAAGTGTCGGTGCTGCTTATCGGTTGGTTGCTGGGAGGAACCGTGGGGGTTGGCACGGTGCTGTATGCCTTGGCTATCGGACCACTCATTCAGCTTTGCCTGCCGTGGTTTCGGCATCAGCCGCAGGCACGTATTCGCATCAGGAATACGCCTGGGGCGCGATCGCCTGCTGGCGACTAAACTTAACCTCGACTGACGCGGCTGGAATCGGCTTGCCGCGCAGTACACTTCGGAGGTTTTTCTCATGAAGTATGTTGATGGCTTTGTGGTTGCCGTACCTGCTGAAAACAAGGAGGCGTACATTGCGATGGCGGCAAAAGCAGCTCCGCTTTTCAAGGAGTTCGGTGCATTGCGCGTGGTGGAGTGCTGGGCAGATGATGTCCCTGACGGCAAATTGACCGATTTTCGCATGGCTGTGAAAGCGCAGGATCATGAAGAAGTGGTATTCAGCTGGATTGAATACCCTTCCAAAGAGGTCCGCGACGCGGCGAATCAGAAGATGATGTCCGATCCCCGTATGAAGGAATTCGGTGAATCTATGCCATTTGATGGCAAGCGAATGATCTACGGTGGATTTGCGCCCATTATGGAAGAGTGATGTGACTGGCTGTGCGGCGTGCCGCCAGCCATCTCAACATCAACAGCCATGTTAAAGCCGTTTTTCTGCCCACAGTATAAATTCCGTTTTCGGCAGCGCTTTGCTGTAAAGCCAGCCTTGACCGTACTGCACTCCGTGCTTGCGTAGCCAGGTTTCCTGATTCTCGGTTTCGATACCTTCCGCCACCATCTCAAGTTTCAACGCTTTTGCTATCTCGATGATATGTGGTGTGACGTTGTTGTACTCCAGTGCATCGACGAACGATTTGTCTATCTTCAGAATGTCTACATCCAGATCCTGCAAATAACTCAGGCTGGAATAGCCGGTACCAAAGTCATCAATATAGATTGAATGACCCGCCTGACGGTATTTGGCAATAAACGGCGCGCTGTTTTTTGGGTCAGCAAATTCGCGTTCAGTTAGCTCCAGCGCGATTTGCGCAGGCTTAAGTTGCCAGTGGTTCACCTTCTGGCTTAACAGGGCCGGAAGCGTTTCGGAGGACAGATCGGCTGACTCAAGGTTGATGGATATATGCTGCTAAGGATGCTGACGCAGCCATTTGCCTAAATCTTCAAATACGCTTTCAATAATCAACCGGGTGAGGGACTCTGTCAGCCCGGTTTCATGCGCCAGCGCGACGAAAATTTCAGGTGACAGATAACTCCCATCGGCCTGCTGCCAGCGAGCCAGCGCCTCTGCCCCAACCACTTTCCCCGTTTTGAGCGAGATAATTGGTTGATAGTGGACTTTGATGTCCCGATGCTGGATAGCGTCCTGCAACTGGTGATGGGGCGACTGTAAGCGGCGCAAAATACGCAAAACAAAGGCGGCGGTGAGCAAACCGATAAGAATACCTGCCGGGAGCCAGATCAGTGCCTGCCGGTGCCAGGTTTTTTGCAATGGTAGGGTAGACGCCCAGGTTACGATCGTGATGCCCAACTCAGGAAAGGGGCGGGCGTTATAAATGCTGCCATCTTTGTTAAAATGAGTAATCGATCGTTCTTGCCGTATATGCTGCAAAACGTCCGATGGCAGATCGGCGCTACTGGCAACCACGACGTTGCGCATGGTGCCAATGATAGCCACTTCAATCGGCCATGAGCCAAACGGGATGACGTCAATGAAAGAACCCGGATCGACCATCACAATATAATGTTCGCTCCCTAATGCTGCCATAAAGCGCTTGATGCCCAAATCATTTTGCGTGGTAAGCCATGCGCGATATCCATCAGGAGTGACTTTCATTGCGGGTGGAAATGCGTCTGCCTGGCTTCTTTTTTCCAGGGATGAGCATTGCGGAACGTTATCTTTGAGGTACAGCACTTCCTGAATATAGCGATAGCTATATGACAAACGACGCATTTCCAGCAGATGCTCATCACTACAAGGCACCCCCTGAAATGCTTCAATATGGCGTAATGCTTTTTTCGCCTGCTCGCCTACGCGTTCCGTACGTAATGCGACTCGTGTTGAGAACATGTCGAGTTCATCGATAAATTTCGTTTCGACCTGACGATGTGCCAGCCACAGGCTTAAACCTACAGGCGCGAGGATGGAAAGGAACAGTACCCCAGTCACCAGGCTTATCAGATGTCGTGTTGTCACAGTGATATCCTTATTTACACAGCGTAGGGAAAGTATATCTGAAACCCCGAAAAGCTATTCGATTGACATCATATATTTACGGCCACTTATCATCCCGTTTAACTCCCTGTAGCGTAAATCAGGTTGTGGTTTGTACAAGAGTGGTGTATTTTGTTGGCTATGTTATAACGTAACAAATCGAGGTTGCCATGAAACCGGATATTCATCCTTTTTACCGTACCGTGGTGTTTCACGATACCAGTGCCAATGAATTCTTTAAGGTCGGTTCGACCATTAAGACTGAGCGTGAAATTGAGTTTGAGGGGGAAATGTACCCGTACGTGACCCTCGATATCTCTTCTAAATCGCATCCGTATTATACCGGGAAGCAAAAAACCTTTGATAATGAAGGTAGTGCAGCACGTTTCCAAAAACGTTTTGGTCATTTTATTGGCGTTAAGCGGGGTTAAAATGCAGGTACTCAATTCACTTCGCAGCGCAAAACAGCGCCATCCTGACTGCCAGATAGTAAAACGCAAAGGGCGTTTGTACGTTATCTGCAAAACGAATCCGCGCTTTAAAGCAGTACAGGGGCGTAAAAAGAGACGTTAGTTTCTTTGCCAGCATTTCAGGGATTAAAGTGCGTTGCCTGGGCTGGAACGCACTTTTTTTATCTGCGCTGAGATGCCGTTACTGGGTGGTCTGGGCGCGGGTAAGCGTAAAGACATCGTAAAACGAGAGTTCGCCTTTACGCGATATCATCTTTTGCAGCTGTGCTTTATGTTCGCTATCCACGGACGGTGAGTGCAGGATAGTATCGATGAGCGAGGAGGGGACAAAGCGCGTGTTGTACCATTCTCCGTTATAGCAAACTCTAAAATCCAGAACGTCGATATCTTCAAAGCGGTACCGTGGCGCAACGTCGAAAAAGAAAAAGCCGTTGAGTACAACGAACAGTACCACCAGCAGCCATACTGAATCGACTAACGTTTCTGACTGTAGCATCACCGCCAGCGTGGCAAACCAGGCAACATACATGCCGATAAACAGCCCTGGGTGTTTGCGAATAAAGCTGATGCTAAAGCGCGGTTTGTTGTCGCGCTTCTCGCGAATATTTAAGTCGTCGATTGTTTCAGTAAGCAGGCGCTGTATTTCTGTCATCTCTTGCCTTCGTGATATCTGCAAAATTCAGGAGGGATCGCCCTATTTTAAAAGGGGATACCCTTTGAAGAAAGTAACAGATTAACCGCAATTTAGCATAACAGTTACATTTAAGATCACAGCGTTTTGATGATCCTTGCGGGATTGCCCCCAACTACGGTGTTCGCTGGAACGCTTTTAGTGACTACTGCACCTGATGCCACAACCACGTTATCGCCCAGCGTGACGCCAGGATTGATCACTGCACGACCACCTATCCAGACATTATTGCCGATAGTCACGGGCTTTCCGAACTCCAGGCCACTGTTGCGCTCGGTAGCATCCAGCGGATGGGTCGCGGTATAGATATGAACGCCAGGTGCCAGCATGCAGTTGTCGCCAATATGAATTGGACAGACGTCGAGCATAACGCAGTCGAAATTAGCGTAAAAGTCTTTACCAAGATAGATGTTATAACCGTAATCACACCGGAAAGAGGGTTCAATATAGGCACCCTCACTCTGACCTAACAGATCATGCAGGATTGCCTGACGCTCATTTTTTTCATCGGGAGCGGTGAGATTGTAACGATAGATCAATTGACGAGCACGTAGTCGGTCACTGCGCAGTGTTTCATCTGCCGGGCGATAGTATTCGCCGGCGATCATTTTTTGCTTTTCATTACGCATTACGATTTCCCTGTGTACTGAAGGTTATTTCAGCACAGTAAAACGTAATGCAAGCAAGGGGAACGTTCCCGCTTCTTTGCTGTGATCATTGTCACGTGATTTGAATTAAATAACCATTGTATACCTTAAATAATTCGAGTTGCAGGAAGGCGGCGACGCAGCGAATCCCTGGGAGCGTACATTAGTACGTGACTAGGGTGAGCGAGGAAAGCCAACGCACATGCAACTTGAAGTATGACAGGTATAAATACGAAAACGGTCAGCCAGACAAATGTGCCGCTATACCTGACTTAACCTTGAGTGCAATTAGCGAATGAATTTCCAAACAGAAGTTGGAATCTTGTCGTAAAGCTTATTCATGGTCAATTCAGCAAGGCGATGATCTGCTGCTGAGTAAAATACAGCCAGTTCGTTGTCGGACAATTCATATTTATTTTTTTCAATAACGCGCTCTAGCGTATCAATTGTCTGGCAACGTCGCAGGCGCATCAAATAATCTGTTTTAGTTAATGGTTTATCGGACATAACTCTTACCTATGATTGTAATAATTTTTAACAAGACAAACTAACAGGATTAGCCCTGGTGGCATTGACAAAACAGCGAAACAGTCGATTACCTGACTTCCGCCATTTCTGCAGATCCTGCGTATTAATACCATAACTGCTGAACAACATAAAAGTGTCATCCAGGTATTCATCTATCTGCGCGATCAGCTTATTGTCCTCATTGTACTTAATTTTATAATTAAGTGCGAAGGTTGCAATATGCTCTATCAGTTCATTGAGCTGCAAGCTGGTTGCAGAGGTAGGGTCATTAACCCAGCCATGGTTACTTTGTTCAAGGTTTGCAAGACAGTCATGATACAGAGTTTCGCAGAGAAATTTAAGCTGCGCGATATCATGTCTTTTGGGTGAGTATTCATCCATAACGCATCCCCTTCTTAGTGGCTTAAACTAACCGAACACCTTTCGGGATGGATACAACAACTACCTGGAACTTGCCCGCGACTCCTGATGATTTAACTATAATCTACTCTAAAAAAGATTTCATCGTCATATCACGAAAAATTACAATTATGTAAAATTATGATGCTACGTCATTTTTACATTTTAACAGATAAATGCCGCTATTCGAAATGGGACAATTTCTTTATTCTTCGGGCAATCATCGGGTTATCTTGTTTAGGTTTAGCAACGAAAGGCAACAACCGACAATGTGAACCAGTGGATAGGATTAATCTTAATATTTATTAAAGTAAATAAGAACTCTCGCTGTTTTTTAAGAATAGCCTTTAAGGCTGCAAGGATTATATCGCTTATTTACCCGATAGAAAATAAACGGAATGGCAATAAGTGATTTTTATGATTTTTTCAGAAAAAAGGCCGCTTGCGCGGCCTTATCTTTAGAGATGTATCAATGATGCTCTACTGAGTGGCTATGCTCAATATCTTCATTTTTGCGGCTAAAGCGGCGGCGTACCACCACAAAGAACACCGGAACAAAGAAGATCGCCAACACGGTTGCCGTCACCATCCCACCCATTACGCCAGTACCAACGGCGTTCTGCGCACCGGAACCTGCGCCGGAGCTGATGACCAGCGGCATTACGCCCAGAATAAAGGCCAGTGACGTCATCAGGATTGGACGTAAACGCATGCGTACTGCGTCCAGCGTCGCCTCTATCAGACCTTTACCCTCTTTATCCATCAAGTCTTTGGCGAATTCGACGATAAGTATCGCGTTCTTCGCCGACAACCCAATGGTTGTGAGCAGGCCTACCTGGAAGTAAACGTCGTTGGTCAGGCCGCGGAACGTTGCTGCCAGCAATGCACCGATAACACCCAGCGGTACAACCAGCATTACGGAGAACGGAATTGACCAGCTCTCGTACAACGCTGCCAGACACAAGAATACGACGATCAGTGAAATAGCATACAGGGCAGGAGCCTGGTTGCCGGACAGTCGTTCCTGGTAGGACATACCAGTCCAGTCATAACCGATACCGGATGGCAGTTTGCTGGCCAGTTGCTCCATCATCGCCATGGCTTCACCGGTACTTTTACCCGGAGCGGCCTGGCCTAAGATTTCCATGGAAGGCAAACCGTTATAGCGTTCCAGACGCGGCGAACCGTATTCCCAACGTGAGGTGGAGAAGGCGGAGAACGGTACCATCTGTCCATCGCTACCGCGGACATACCAGTTGCCAATATCTTCTGGCAACATACGGTATTTCGCTTCAGACATGACGTAAACTTTCTTCACACGACCACGGTCGATAAAGTCATTCACGTAGCTTCCGCCCCATGCTGCACCCAGCGTTGTATTAATATCACTAATGGAAACGCCCAGAGCCTGCGCTTTTTCCTGATCGATATCGATCTTGAACTGCGGCGTATCTTCCAGACCGTTAGGACGAACACCGACCAACAGATCAGGATGCTTCGCGACTTCACCAAACAGTTGGTTACGCGCCTGAGTCAGCTTCTCATGGCCCAGACCCGCCTGGTCAATCAACTGGAAGTCAAAACCGGTTGCGGTCCCTAACTCCACAATCGCTGGCAGGTTAAAGGCAAAGACCATTGCGTCTTTAATCTGCGAGAATGCGCCCATTGCACGCTGAGTAATCGCTTCAACCTTGTTCTCTTCGCCAGGACGTTCACTCCAGTCTTTCAGAGAAACGAACGCGATGCCGGTGTTCTGACCACGACCAGCAAAACCGAAACCGTTAACGGCAAACACCGATTCAACGTTCGCTTTTTCCTTGGTCAGGTAGTAATCCGTCATTTCGTCCAGTACCTTCTGGGTACGCTCTTGCGTCGCACCCGCAGGCAGCTGAGCCATAGACAGGAATACCCCCTGGTCTTCATCTGGCAGGAACGAACTTGGCAGACGAACGAACAGATAGGCCATGCCCACAACGATAATCAGATACAGCGCCAGATAACGACCGGTGCTGCGCAGAATACCGCCCACGCTATCGGTGTAATGATGCGTGCTCTTATCGAACATGCGGTTAAACCAGCCGAAGAAGCCTTTTTTGCCTTCTCCGTGATCGCCTTTAGCAATCGGTTTGAGCATGGTCGCACACAGGGCAGGGGTCAGAATCAATGCCACCAGTACAGACAGCGCCATCGCGGAAACAATGGTGATGGAGAACTGACGGTAAATTGCACCGGTCGACCCTCCGAAGAACGCCATTGGGATAAATACCGCTGACAGCACCATCGCGATACCCACCAATGCACCCTGAATCTGGCCCATCGATTTTCGCGTTGCTTCCTTCGGCGGTAGTCCTTCCTCAGCCATTACACGTTCAACGTTCTCGACCACCACGATGGCATCATCCACCAGCAGGCCGATGGCGAGCACCATCCCGAACATCGTCAGGGTATTTATTGAGAAGCCGAAAATCGCCAGGACGGCAAACGTACCCAAGAGTACCACCGGCACGGCGATAGTCGGAATCAGCGTCGCGCGGAAGTTCTGCAGGAACAGATACATTACCAGGAACACGAGGATGATTGCTTCTGCCAGCGTTTTCACTACTTCGTGAATAGAAATTTTCACGAACGGCGTGGTGTCATACGGGTAAACGATCTTCAGACCTGACGGGAAGAACGGTTCCATCTTCTTCAGTTCTTCGCGGATAGCGTTTGCGGTGTCCAGGGCGTTAGCACCTGTTGCCAGCTTGATACCCAGACCGGATGCCGGTTTACCGTTGAACTTCGCAATGATGTCGTAGTTCTCACCGCCCAGTTCCACTTTCGCTACGTCACGCAGACGAACCTGGGAACCATCCTGATTCACTTTCAGCAGGATTTTGCCGAATTCATCAGCGGAGGTCAGACGGGTTTGCGCAATGATCGATGCGTTAAGCTGCTGACCTTTCACCGGCGGCGTACCACCTAACTGACCGGCTGCAACCTGGGCGTTCTGCGCTTTGATGGCGCTGATTACATCAACCGGTGTCAGCTGGAAGTTGTTCAGTTTGTTCGGATCCATCCAGATACGCATCGCGTACTGAGAACCAAACAGCTGAACGTCGCCCACGCCTGAAGTACGGCTAATGGCATCCTTCATGTTGGCGCCAACGTAGTCGGAAATATCCTCCTGCGTCATGGTACCGTTGGTGTTGATAACACCGACAACCATCAGGAAGCTGCTGGATGACTTCTCAACGCTAACCCCTTGCTGCTGTACTTCCTGAGGCAGCAACGGCATGGCCAGCTGCAGTTTGTTCTGCACCTGTACCTGTGCGATATCCGCATCAGTACCAGACTGGAAGGTCAGGGTGATCTGCACGGTACCCGTGGAGTCACTGTTAGAGGACATGTACATCAGGTTATCGATACCGTTCATATTCTGTTCGATAACCTGCGTAACAGTATCCTGTACTGTTTTGGCATCAGCGCCAGGGTAGGTCGCGGAGATCGTCACTGCTGGCGGTGCAATAGTCGGATATTGCGCTACCGGCAATTTGAGGATCGCGAGCCCCCCTGCCAACATGATGATAATGGCGATCACCCACGCAAATATTGGGCGATCGATAAAGAAATTAGGCATGTCTTAACGGCTCCTGTTTAAGTTAAGACTTGGACTGTTCAGGCTGGCTACCGCTTTGGCCTTGCTGGTTGTTATCAGCGGTGATTTCCTGCGCTTTTACCTGCGCGCCAGGACGTACTTTCTGCAGCCCAGTAACAATCACGCGGTCGCCCGGCTTAAGTCCATCAGTGACTAACCATTTGTCGCCAATCGCTTGTGCGGCGACAATTTGACGAGTTTCAACTTTGTTGTCTGCACCGATAACCAATGCACTGGCATCGCCACGCGGTGTGCGGGTAACGCCTTGCTGTGGAACCAGTAATGCAGTTGGGTTAATCCCTTCTTCCAGACGTGCGCGGACGAACATACCCGGCAGTAAGGTATGATCCGGGTTCGGGAAAATTGCGCGTAACGTAATCGACCCAGTGGTTTGATCTACCGTCACATCAGAAAATTCCAGCGTACCGGACTGCGGGTATTTAATGCCGTCATTGGTCACCAGTTCGACTTTCGCTTTACCGTTCTCTTGCTTCAGCGTGCCGTTGGCCAGCTCTTGTTTCAGGCGCAGGAAGTCGTTGCTTGACTGCGTCACGTCTACATAGATGGGATCCAACTGCTGAACGGTCGCCAGTGCGGTCGCCTGACCGTTTTGCACCAGAGCGCCTTCCGTAACGGATGATTTACCAATGCGACCGCTGATCGGTGACGTCACTTTGGTGTAAGCCAGATTGATGCGTGCAGTTTCTACCGCAGCTTTCGCGGCAACGACGGCGGCGTTTGCCTGCTGTGCGTCAGCCAACGCGCTATCGTAGTCCTGTTGGCTGATGTACTTAGTACCCAACAGTTTCTGATAACGTTTCACCGTCAGTTGAGCAATGTTTGCTGCGGCTTGTGCTTTAGCCAGATCGCCTTTTGCACTTTCATAAGCGGCCTGGTAAGTAGCAGGATCAATCTGATAGAGAGATACACCCGCTTCGATGTCACCACCTTCCGTGAAATTACGTTTCAGGATAATCCCGCTAACCTGAGGACGAACTTCAGCAATACGAAACGCACTGGTGCGACCCGGAAGTTCGGTTGTGATCTGTAGAGGTTCAGTTTTGAGCGTAACAACTCCAACCTCTGGCATTTGCTGGCCCCCTTGTTGGGCCTGTTTGTCGTCACATCCTGTTAGCGCTAAGCTGCCTGAGAGCATCAGAACGACTGCCAGAGGCGTTAACCCTCTGTTTTTGTTCATATGTAAACCTCGAGTGTCCGATTTCAAATTGATCAATGGCTTAAAGCCCATAAACCCATTGCTGCGTTTATATTATCGTCGTGCTATGGTACATACATTCACAAATGTATGTAAATCTAACGCCTGTAAATTCACTGACCTATGGCACGAAAAACCAAACAACAAGCACAGGAAACACGACAACACATTCTTGATGTCGCTCTGCGTATGTTTTCGCAACAAGGGGTCTCATCCACCTCGCTGGCTGAGATCGCAAAAGCCGCTGGTGTGACGCGCGGTGCAATCTATTGGCATTTCAAAAACAAATCGGATTTATTCAGTGAAATCTGGGAGCTAGCAAAACCTAACATTGATGAGTTAGAGACTGAGTATCAGGCAAAATTCCCTGACGATCCACTATCAGTATTAAGAGAAATTTTAATTTACGTTCTTGAAACTACCGTGACAGAAGAACGCCGACGTTTATTGATGGAGATTATATTCCACAAATGCGAATTTGTCGGGGAAATAGCATCAGTTCAGTTAGTCGAACGTAGCCTGTGTCTGGAAAACTATGACCGTATAGAAAAAACGTTACGCCACTGTATGGATGTCAACATGTTGCCGGAAAACCTGAACACACGTCGTGTAGCGGTGTTAATGCGTAGCTATATTTCCGGGATCATGGAGAACTGGTTATTTGCTCCCGAATCGTTTGATCTGAAGAATGAGGCTCGCCAGTACGTGGCGGTGCTGCTGGAGATGTGTCTGCTTTGTCCAAGCTTGCGCCTGCAGGCAGGAGAGACAAGCTAGTTTGCCATTCTGCACCAGGAATTCTCCTGGTCGTTTTGCCTGCTGCTATTCTGCTGGTCACAGCCGTGATATTCTTGCCGCTTGACTATTTCCGGTCACTTTCCCGGTTCAGAAACATTCATTCTCATGACTATGTTGCAGCTCTATAAACGTTCACAGCATGTAATTGCTATTAGCATACTTTTCTTCATTCTATTGTTATCCTGCCAGTCATCTGCATTTGCGCGGGCGCAACAGAGTGGTGAACTGCCGACGAAAGCAGATATTCAGAGCCAACTGGACGCACTGAGTAAACAAAAAGATCTCTCCGCGCAGGATAAGCTGGTCCAACAGGATCTCATCGATACTATCGCCACGCTGGATAAAATCGATCGCGTGAAAGATGAGACCGTACAGCTTCGCCAGAAAGTGGCCCAGGCGCCGGAGAAAATGCGTCAGGCGACGGATGCGCTAAATTCGCTCAGCGATGTCGACAATGACGACGAAACGCGAAAAACGCTGAGCACGCTTTCCTTACGACAGCTTGAGTCACGCGTCGCGCAGGTGCTGGATGACCTGCAAAGCTCGCAAAACGATCTTGCTGCCTACAACAGCCAACTGGTGTCGCTCCAGACCCAGCCAGAGCGCGTACAAAATGCGATGTACACTGCGTCGCAGCAGATGCAGCAAATCCGCAACCGACTTGATGGCACTAATGTAGGCGAAGGTGCTTTACGCCCCAGCCAGCAGGTACTGTTACAGGCGCAGCAGGCGCTGCTGAATGCGCAGATCGACCAACAGCGAAAGAGCCTCGAAGGTAATACGATTTTGCAGGATACCTTGCAAAAACAACGTGATTACGTGACGGCGAACAGTAACCGCCTTGAGCATCAGCTCCAGCTCCTGCAGGAAGCGGTGAACAGCAAGCGACTGACGTTAACCGAAAAAACGGCGCAGGAAGCAGTCACGCCGGATGAAGCCGAGCGTATTCAGTCCAATCCGTTAGTGAAGCAGGAGCTTGATGTTAACCATCAGCTCAGCCAGCGTCTGATTGCCGCTACCGAAAACGGCAACAGCCTGATGCAGCAAAATATCAAAGTCAAAAACTGGCTTGACCGCGCGCTGCAATCCGAACGCAACATTAAAGAACAGATCGCCGTTCTGAAAGGCAGTCTGCTGCTGTCGCGTATTCTGTATCAGCAACAACAAACGCTGCCGTCGGCGGATGAACTTGCCGATATGACCAACCGGATCGCCGACTTGCGTCTGGAGCAGTTCGAGGTCAACCAGCAGCGCGACGCGCTGTTCCAGAATGATGCGTTTGTCGCCAAACTGGAAGAAGGGCACAGCAACGAAGTTAACGGCGAAGTCCATGATGCCTTACTGCAGGTTGTGGATATGCGTCGTGAACTGTTGGATCAGCTCAATAAGCAACTGGGCAACCAGCTGATGATGGCGATTAATCTGCAAATTAACCAGCAGCAGTTAATGAGCGTGTCGAAAAACCTGAAAGGGATCCTCACGCAGCAGATTTTCTGGGTTAACAGTAATCGTCCGATGGACTGGGACTGGATCAAAGCTTTCCCGCAAACGCTTAAAGACCAGTTTAAGTCGATGAAAATCACGGTGAACTGGGAAAAAGCGTGGCCTGCAGTATTTATTGCGTTCCTGGCGGGATTGCCGCTGCTGCTCATTGCCGGGTTAATCCGCTGGCGTCTGAAATGGTTGAAAGAGTATCAGGCGAAATTAGCCGCTGCGGTGGGTAACCTGCGTAATGACAGTCAGCTCAACACGCCAAAAGCGATTCTGATCGATCTCATCAGAGCCTTGCCGGCGTGCCTGATTATCCTCGCGGTAGGTCTGATTCTGCTTACCATGCAGTTGAATATCAGCGACCTGCTGTGGGCGTTCAGTAAGAAGATGACAGTCTTCTGGCTGGTGTTTGGTCTGTGCTGGAAGGTGCTGGAAAAAGATGGCGTGGCAATTCGTCATTTTGGTATGCCAGCAAAACAAACTAGCCATTGGCGCCGCCAAATCGTGCGTATTAGCCTGGCGCTGTTACCGCTTAATTTTTGGTCGGTCATTGCTGAACTGTCACCGCTCAATCTGATGGACGATGTGCTGGGTCAGGTGGTGATTTTCCTCAACCTGCTGCTGATCGCCTTCCTGGTATGGCCAATGTGCCGCGAAAGCTGGCGTGATAAAGAGTCACATGGTCTGCGTCTGGTGACGATTACCGTGCTGTCTATTATCCCGATAGCATTAATGGTGCTGACGGCGACCGGCTATTTCTACACCACGCTGCGCCTGGCGGGACGCTGGATTGAAACGGTTTATCTGGTCATTCTCTGGAACCTGCTGTACCAGACCGTGCTGCGTGGGTTGAGCGTCGCGGCACGTCGTATCGCCTGGCGTCGCGCGCTGGCACGTCGTCAGAACCTGGTGAAAGAAGGAGCGGAAGGCGCCGAACCGCAGGAAGAACCGACCATCGCGCTTGAGCAGGTTAACCAGCAAACGCTGCGTATAACTATGCTGGTGATGGTTGCCCTGTTTGGTGTCTTGTTCTGGGCCATTTGGTCTGATTTGATCACCGTGTTCAGCTATCTCGACAGCATTACGCTCTGGCATTACAACGGTACCGAAGCGGGTGCGGCAGTGGTGAAAGACGTCACCATGGGTAGCCTGCTGTTTGCGATTATTGCCTCAATGGTCGCGTGGGCGCTGATCCGTAACTTACCCGGCCTGTTGGAAGTGCTGGTGCTCTCGCGACTGAAGATGCGTCAGGGCGCTTCGTATGCGATCACCACGATCCTTAACTACGCGATCATCGCCATCGGCGCGATGACGGTCTTCGGATCGCTCGGTGTTTCGTGGGATAAGCTACAGTGGCTGGCAGCAGCCCTGTCGGTTGGTCTTGGTTTTGGTTTGCAGGAAATCTTCGGTAACTTTGTTTCGGGCCTGATTATTCTGTTTGAACGCCCGGTCCGCATCGGCGATACCGTGACTATCGGTACGTTTTCAGGAACAGTCAGCAAGATCCGTATCCGTGCCACCACCATTACCGACTTCGATCGCAAAGAGGTGATCATCCCGAACAAAGCCTTTGTGACGGAGCGTTTGATCAACTGGTCGCTTTCCGATACCACCACGCGTCTGGTGATCCGCATCGGCGTGGCCTACGGTTCGGATCTGGACAAAGTGAAGAAAGTGCTGTTGCAGGCGGCGATGGAACACCCGAAAGTGATGCACGATCCGGAGCCTGCGGTGTTCTTTACCGCCTTCGGCGCCAGCACGCTGGATCATGAGCTGCGTTTATACGTGCGTGAACTGCGCGATCGTAGCCACACGGTTGATGAACTGAACCGTGCGGTCGATCGTTTGTGCCGTGAAAACGACATTGATATCGCCTTTAACCAGCTCGAAGTGCACCTGCACAACGCGAAGGGCGACACCGTGACCGAGGTTAAGCGTGACATCATTAAAGGTGATGATCCGACGCCTTCGGTAGGTTAATAGAAAAGCTCATCAGGCCTGCGAGCTTCGATTCATTCGTAGGCCTGATAAGTGCAACGCTATCAGGCATTTCAGCTATAGCGCGTTTTTTGAAGAAGAGAGCTGTTTCTTTTCGTAATCCCGTTTAACAATCTCCAGCGCCTTCAGTACGGTTTCAGGTGCAACCTGATTTTCCTCAAGTAAAACAATCAAATCGACGGCCAGTTTGACCTCGTCCGGGGCGTTCTCTAATGACATAAATTCTCCGGGGATTAACGGGTTAAACGCGCCAGCACGTTTTCTATTCTTGCCAGAGCATGACGGCAGCGCGCCAGTCGCGCCTCGAATGCTTCTACTTCACGATGCAGTTTTTGCTGTTCTGCAAAGCCGGTAGCCTGAGCCAGACGCTCTTTGCGTTCACGCGTCATTTCAACCAGACGGCGTTCAAACTCCTGATGTTGGACCCGCTTACGCTGCCAGCGCGCCAGACCTGGAGATGCACTGTCCCACTCGCGTAGCGACCAACTGGCAGTTTCACGTGAAATCGCCTCTAACTGTGAGGCAAGGTGTTCCGCAAGCCAGGTGATTTGTGGTAGTTGTTGCTGCTCAACGGCGCGACGTAGGGCAGTAAGATTATCGTCAGCTTCATCCAGGCAGGCCTGCAGCAATGTGCTGCGCGTGTGAAACAGATGCCTGTCAAAGCGGGCGCTAAGCGTTGTGTGGTGCGCCAGCGGAGCACAACGCTGTCGCAGGCGGTTAAGCTGGTTTTCGAGCGTCTGTAACAGCATGGCGGTTTTCACAACAACACTCCGATGAAAATGAGAACTGTTATGCTAAAGTAGCGATTCTCTGTGTTAAGTACTGATATTATGCAACGCATTATTCTAATCATCATTGGCTGGATAGCGGTAGTGCTAGGTACGCTGGGCGTAGTATTGCCTCTGTTGCCGACGACGCCGTTTATACTGCTGGCCGCCTGGTGTTTTGCCCGCTCATCGCCGCGTTTTCACGACTGGTTGCTTTACCGTTCGTGGTTCGGCGGGTATCTGCGTCACTGGCAAAAGCACCGCGCGATGCCGCCGGGAGCAAAACCGCGCGCTATTTTGTTGATCCTGGTGACGTTTGCTATTTCCCTCTGGCTGGTCAATATGATGTGGGTACGCGGCCTGCTGCTGGTTATTCTCGCCTGTTTACTGATTTTTATGTGGCGGATCCCGGTGATTGATGAAAAACAACAAAAGCAGTAAAGCGCAATAATCGCTGTTGCAATTGTCTCTCGCAGCCAGTAAATTCGACCGTTTTCGAGCACAGGCGCAGATGGTCAAAGGTTAACCAAGTGTAACCTTGGCCCTAATATAGACACAAAATCATTCAAGATACGTCGAGGATGAAGTGTATAGTGCGCCGTGAAGTAATACTGTATTAATCAGGCACAAACTTATGACCGCGACTGCACAGCAGCTTGAGTTTCTCAAAAATAGCATCAAAAGCATCCACGACTACCCAAAACCGGGCATTCTTTTCCGTGATGTCACCAGTTTACTGGAAGATCCGAAAGCCTACGCCCTCAGCATTGAATTGCTGGTTGAGCGCTACAAAAATGCGGGGATCACTAAAGTGGTTGGCACCGAAGCGCGTGGCTTCCTGTTTGGCGCGCCGGTAGCGTTGGGGCTGGGTGTCGGCTTTGTTCCGGTACGCAAACCGCGTAAGCTTCCGCGTGAAGTTATTGCTGAGACCTATGAGCTGGAGTACGGCACCGATCAGCTGGAAATCCACGTTGATGCCATCAAACCGGGTGATAAAGTCCTGGTTGTGGACGATCTTCTGGCAACTGGCGGCACGATTGAAGCGACCGTGAAGCTGATCCGCCGTCTGGGTGGCGAAGTGACCGATGCTGCCTTTATCATTAACTTGTTTGATCTGGGCGGCGAGCAGCGTCTGGAAAAGCAGGGGCTGACTTGTTATAGCCTGGTTCCATTCCCGGGCCACTAAGTCGGGCTATCTTATCCCGGTTGAAGTAATACCGAGACACACAACCTCGCCGTTGCTGCGAGGTTGTGTTAGCATTACCCTCCTGTGAATCCACCCTCCAGCCTTTCAGAGCCTGCCAATGAGTTATCAGGTCTTAGCCCGAAAATGGCGCCCACAAACCTTTGCTGACGTCGTCGGCCAGGAACATGTGCTGACGGCACTGGCGAACGGCTTGTCGTTAGGGCGTATTCATCATGCTTATTTGTTTTCCGGCACCCGTGGCGTCGGAAAAACCTCTATCGCCCGCTTGCTGGCGAAGGGATTAAACTGTGAAACTGGCATCACCGCTACGCCGTGCGGCGTGTGCGATAACTGCCGGGAAATTGAGCAGGGGCGTTTTGTCGATTTGATTGAAATCGATGCCGCCTCACGCACCAAAGTCGAAGATACTCGCGATCTGCTGGATAACGTTCAGTATGCGCCCGCGCGCGGTCGCTTTAAGGTCTATTTGATCGACGAAGTGCACATGCTGTCGCGCCACAGTTTTAACGCCTTGCTGAAAACGCTCGAAGAGCCGCCCGCGCACGTCAAATTCCTGCTGGCGACCACCGATCCGCAGAAGCTGCCGGTGACCATCCTGTCGCGCTGTCTGCAATTCCATCTTAAAGCGCTGGATGTCGAACAGATTCGCCATCAGCTTGAGCATATTCTCAAAGAAGAGCATATCGCCCATGAGCCACGTGCGCTGCAACTGCTGGCTCGCGCCGCAGACGGCAGCCTGCGCGATGCGCTGAGTTTGACCGATCAGGCGATTGCCAGCGGCGATGGTCAGGTCTCGACCGACGCGGTCAGCACCATGCTCGGCACGCTGGACGACGACCAGGCGCTCTCGCTTGTTGAAGCGGTTGTGGCTGCGGACGGCGAACGCGTGATGACGCTGGTAAACGACGCCGCCGCGCGTGGTATCGAATGGGAAGCGCTGCTGGTTGAGATGTCGGCTTTGCTGCATCGTATTGCCATGGTTCAGCTTTCACCTGCCGCGCTCGGTAGCGATATGGCCGCCATTGAACTGCGTATGCGTGAACTGGCGCGAATTGTACCGCCTACCGATGTGCAGCTTTACTACCAGACCCTGTTAATCGGGCGCAAAGAACTGCCGTATGCGCCAGACAGACGAATGGGCGTCGAAATGACGCTGCTGCGTGCGCTGGCTTTTCATCCGCGCATGCCGCTCCCGGAACCTGAAGTCCCGCGCCAGTCGTTTGCCCCGGTCGCACCCACAGCGGTGATGACCCCGACGCAGGTGCCACAGCAGCAACCTGCGCCAGCGCAACAGCAACAGAATGTGCCGCTTTCCGATGCCACCAGTCAGGTGCTGGCGGCGCGCAGTCAACTGCAACGTGCTCAGGGAGCAACCAAAGCAAAAAAGAGTGAACCGGCAGCCGCTTCCCGCGCGCGGCCGGTGAATAATGCTGCGCTGGAAAGACTGGCTTCGGTGTCGGAACGTGTTCAGGCGCGTCCGGCAGTCTCTGCGCTGGAAAAAGCACCGGCGAAGAAAGAAGCGTATCGCTGGAAAGCGACCAATCCTGTTGCAGAAGTCAAAGAAGTCGTCGCCACGCCGAAAGCGCTGAAAAAAGCGCTCGAGCATGAAAAAACGCCGGAACTGGCGGCAAAGCTTGCGGCTGAAGCCATTGAACGCGACCCGTGGGCCGCCCAGGTGAGCCAGCTCTCGCTGCCTAAACTGGTGGAGCAGGTGGCGCTTAATGCCTGGAAAGAAGAGAATGGCAACGTGGTTTGCCTGCACCTGCGTTCCACGCAGCGACACCTTAATTCCAGCGGCGCGAAGCAAAAACTGGCCGAAGCACTGAGTTCCTTAACGGGGTCAACGGTTGAATTGACCATCGTTGAAGATGATAATCCTGCGGTGCGCACGCCGCTGGAGTGGCGTCAGGCCATTTATGAAGAGAAGCTCGCGCAGGCGCGTGAGTCGATTATTGCGGATAATAACATCCAGACGCTGCGTCGTTTTTTCGATGCGGAGCTGGACGAAGAGAGTATTCGCCCCATTTGATCGTCAGCCTAATGGTTTGACGGTCGTCATCCCTTAACGTGATTGAGAGAGAAGCCTATGTTTGGTAAAGGCGGTCTGGGTAACCTGATGAAACAGGCCCAGCAGATGCAAGAAAAAATGCAGCAGATGCAGGAAGAAGTCGCCAAGCTGGAAGTGACCGGCGAATCTGGCGCGGGTCTGGTAAAAGTGACCATCAACGGCGCGCATAACTGCCGTCGCGTGGAGATCGATCCAAGCCTGCTGGAAGACGACAAAGAGATGCTGGAAGACCTGGTTGCTGCGGCATTCAACGACGCGGCGCGTCGCATTGAAGAGACGCAGAAAGAGAAGATGGCCTCTGTTTCTTCCGGAATGCAGCTGCCGCCTGGCTTTAAGATGCCGTTCTGATGCAAACCAGCCCGCTGTTAACTCAGCTTATGGAAGCACTGCGCTGTCTGCCGGGCGTTGGCCCGAAGTCGGCGCAGCGCATGGCGTTCACGCTGCTTCAGCGCGATCGCAGCGGCGGGATGCGTCTGGCGCAGGCGTTAACGAAGGCGATGTCGGAAATCGGCCACTGTGCCGATTGCCGCACCTTCACAGAGCAAGACGTCTGCAACATCTGTTCGAACCCGCGTCGCCAGGAAAACGGTCAGATTTGCGTGGTGGAGAGTCCGGCGGACATCTACGCCATTGAGCAAACCGGGCAATTTTCCGGACGTTACTTCGTGCTGATGGGACATCTGTCGCCGCTGGACGGTATCGGGCCTGATGATATCGGGCTGGATCGTCTTGAACAGCGACTGGCGTCTGAGCAAATCAACGAACTGATTCTGGCGACCAATCCCACGGTCGAAGGAGAGGCGACCGCCAACTATATTGCTGAGCTTTGCATGCAATATGGCGTTGAAGCCAGCCGTATCGCCCATGGCGTTCCGGTAGGCGGCGAGCTGGAAATGGTCGATGGCACCACGCTGTCGCACTCTCTGGCAGGACGACACAAGATTAAATTCTGAACAAACGGAGGCCGCGACGGCGGCTTCCGCTTGAAATCCTTCCCGCTTGTCCCCATTTCACCCTCAACGTGTTTTTACCATTGAAAATGGCATTGTTGAGGTAGATCTACATGAAAGGACAAGAAACTCGTGGTTTTCAGTCAGAAGTAAAACAGCTTCTGCACCTGATGATCCATTCTCTGTATTCCAATAAAGAAATCTTCCTGCGTGAGCTTATCTCTAACGCCTCGGATGCGGCAGACAAGCTGCGTTTCCGCGCACTGTCTAACCCGGACCTGTATGAAGGTGACGGTGAGCTGCGTGTGCGTGTTTCCTTCGATAAAGATAAGCGTACGTTGACCATTGCCGATAACGGCGTGGGGATGAACCGTGATGACGTTATCGATCATCTGGGGACCATTGCGAAATCCGGCACCAAATCTTTCCTCGAATCCATGGGCTCCGATCAGGCGAAAGACAGCCAGTTGATCGGTCAGTTTGGGGTTGGTTTCTACTCTGCCTTCATCGTGGCGGACAAAGTCACCGTGCGTACCCGTGCTGCGGGTGATAAACCGGAAAACGGCGTGTTCTGGGAATCTGCGGGCGAAGGCGAGTACACCGTTGCTGATATTACCAAAGAAGACCGTGGTACCGAAATCACTCTGCATCTGCGTGAAGGCGAAGACGAGTTCCTCGATGACTGGCGCGTACGTTCCATCATCAGCAAATATTCCGACCATATCGCGCTGCCGGTAGAGATCGAAAAATCCGAAGAGAAAGACGGCGAGACCGTGGTTTCCTGGGAAAAAATCAACAAGGCGCAGGCGCTGTGGACCCGTAACAAGTCGGAAATCAAAGACGACGAGTACAACGAATTCTACAAGCACATCGCCCACGACTTCACTGACCCGCTGACCTGGAGCCACAACCGTGTGGAAGGTAAGCAGGAGTACACCAGCCTGCTGTATATCCCGTCGCAGGCGCCGTGGGATATGTGGAACCGCGATCACAAGCATGGTCTGAAACTGTACGTCCAGCGTGTCTTCATCATGGACGATGCCGAGCAGTTCATGCCGAACTACCTGCGCTTTGTCCGTGGTCTGATAGATTCTAACGATCTGCCGCTGAACGTTTCTCGCGAGATCCTGCAGGACAGCACCGTCACCCGTAACCTGCGCAGCGCGCTGACCAAACGCGTACTGCAGATGCTGGAAAAACTGGCGAAAGACGACGCGGAAAAATACCAGACCTTCTGGAAGCAGTTCGGCCTGGTGCTGAAAGAAGGCCCGGCGGAAGACCACGCCAACCAGGAAACGATCGCTAAACTGATGCGCTTCGCGTCTACGCACACTGACTCCTCCGCGCAAACCGTGTCGCTGGAAGATTACGTGTCGCGAATGAAAGAAGGGCAGGAGAAAATCTACTACATCACTGCAGACAGCTATGCGGCGGCGAAGAGCAGCCCGCACCTGGAACTGCTGCGTAAGAAAGGCATCGAAGTGCTGCTGCTTTCTGACCGCATCGATGAGTGGATGATGAACTACCTGACCGAGTTCGACGGTAAGGCATTCCAGTCCGTTGCTAAAGCTGACGAGTCCATCGACAAGCTGGCGGATGAAGTTGACGAATCGGCAAAAGAAGCGGAAAAAGCGCTGACGCCGTTCGTTGAGCGTGTGAAAACCCTGCTGGGTGACCGCGTGAAAGAAGTGCGTCTGACTCACCGTCTGACCGACACGCCAGCCATCGTTACCACCGATGCGGATGAAATGAGCACCCAGATGGCGAAACTGTTTGCCGCTGCGGGCCAGGCCGTACCGGAAGTGAAATATATCTTTGAACTGAACCCGGACCACGTGCTAGTAAAACGCACGGCGGATACTCAGGACGAAGCACAGTTCAAAGAGTGGGTTGAGCTGCTGCTGGATCAGGCGCTGTTTGCCGAGCGCGGCACGCTGGAAGACCCGAACCAGTTCATTCGTCGTATGAACCAGTTGCTGGTATCCTGATACCTGTAATGTAATGCCGGATGGCGCTAACGCTTATCCGGCCTACAACATCTTTTTGATCGTAGGCCGGATAAGGTGTTTACACCGCCATCCGGCAATTTCTTTCCTTATTTTCAATTTTCCCGCCATTAACCGTTTCAGCGCAGACTACCTTCCTTGAGCCAATTGCGTGATGGTGGTATCGTTTAGCGCTTTTTAAAAAATATCGACAACCTTTAAGGGGATTTTCGTAATGCGTATCATTCTGCTTGGCGCTCCGGGCGCGGGTAAAGGAACTCAGGCTCAGTTCATCATGGAGAAGTATGGTATTCCGCAAATCTCCACCGGTGATATGCTGCGTGCCGCCGTGAAATCTGGCTCCGAGCTGGGCAAACAAGCGAAAGACATCATGGACGCCGGTAAGCTGGTGACTGATGAGCTGGTGATCGCGCTGGTAAAAGAGCGTATTGCTCAGGAAGACTGCCGTAATGGTTTCCTGCTTGATGGCTTCCCGCGTACTATTCCGCAGGCAGACGCCATGAAAGAAGCGGGCATCAACGTGGACTACGTTCTGGAGTTTGACGTACCTGACGAACTGATCGTTGACCGTATCGTCGGTCGCCGCGTACACGCTGCTTCTGGCCGCGTTTACCACATCAAATTCAACCCGCCTAAGGTTGAAGGCAAAGACGACGTGACCGGCGAAGAGCTGACCACCCGTAAAGACGATCAGGAAGAGACCGTACGTAAGCGCCTGGTGGAATACCATCAGATGACCGCACCGCTGATCGGCTACTACTCTAAAGAAGCGCAGGCGGGTAACACCAAATACGCGAAAGTTGACGGCACTCAGGCCGTGGCTGACGTGCGCGCAGCGCTGGAAAAAATCCTCGGCTAATTTTTTCGCGTAATAAACCTCTTATCAGGTCTGCCAATATCTCGTAGGCCTGATAAGCGCAGCGCCATCAGGCAAATTCTCGTCTTACCTCTCACAGCAATTAGTTCTTCTTTATCGCTTTTCCGCTACAATTATCAACAATTTGAATCGATAAGAGGCGGTAATGCGTCAGACGAAAACCGGTATCCTGCTGGCAAACCTCGGCACTCCCGATGCCCCAACTCCCGAAGCCGTTAAGCGCTACCTGCGCCAGTTTTTAAGCGATCCACGCGTAGTCGATACGTCCCCTGCGCTGTGGTGGCCGCTGCTGCGTGGTGTGATTTTGCCGCTGCGAGCGCCGCGTGTGGCAAAGCTGTACCAGTCAATCTGGATGGAAGACGGTTCCCCACTGATGGTCTACAGCAAGGCGCAACAGCAGGCGCTGGCACAACGTCTGCCTGATACCCCTGTCGCGCTGGGGATGAGCTACGGTTCGCCATCGCTCGAAAGCGCGGTCGATGAACTGTTGGCAAGCGGAGTGGAACACATGGTGGTGTTACCGCTGTACCCGCAATATTCCTGTTCGACGGTTGCAGCAGTCTGGGACGAGCTGGCGCGCATCTTAGCGCGTAAACGCGGTATTCCCGGCGTCTCTTTTATTCGTGATTACGCCGATGACAGCAGCTACATTGATGCGCTGGCCAAGAGTGCCCGGGATTCATTCGCTCAACATGGCGAACCTGATTTACTGCTGCTCTCCTACCACGGTATTCCGCAGCGCTACGCCGATGAAGGCGATGACTACCCGCAGCGCTGTCGCGATACGACGCGTGAGCTGGTTTCAGCGCTTGGTCTGCCGCCGGAAAAAGTCATGATGACCTTCCAGTCTCGCTTTGGCCGCGAACCGTGGCTGACGCCGTATACCGATGAAACGCTAAAAATGCTGGCGGAGAAAGGAACTCGGCATATCCAGGTTATGTGTCCGGGCTTCGCGGCTGATTGTCTCGAAACGCTGGAAGAGATAGCGGTGCAAAACCGGGAAATTTTCCTTGAGGCTGGCGGTAAGCAATATGAGTATATTCCGGCGTTGAATGCCACACCGGAACATATCGAAATGATGGTTAAACTGACCGCCGCCTACCGCTAAAGCTGTTGCTTAAAGAAACGCGCGCCGTCCTGCAGAGCTTCATCGGCGGTTTTCATCACCCGCGAATAGTGCAGGAAGGCGTGCAGCGTACCGGGATACATTTTGTACTGGCAGGGCTGCTGATGCGCCTGTAACGTCTGGAATAATAAGCGGCTATCGTCAATCAGTGGATCGAACTCCGCACCGGCGATAAAACACGGCGGTACGTCGCGCGTCAGATCGTTATTAAACAGGCAATAGTACGGTGACTCGCGATCGTCAGCGCTACGTAGGTACGCGTTTTCATACATCTGCAAGTCCTCGCGGGTTAACCCATCCCACGCTCCGCCCATCAGCCGTCGGCTCAGTGAATCCTGCAGCCCGTAAAGCCCATACCACAACAGCACGCCAGCCACCTTGCCGCAGGCAATGCGTTTATCCCGCAGCCACAGCGCGCTGGCAAGCGCCAGCATGGCTCCGGCGGAATCGCCCGCAAAACCAATCGTATTGATATTGAGGGAATAGTCGCCAGCATGTTGATGATAGTACTGGCAAACGGCGACGGTCTCTTCGATGGCTTGTGGGTAGCGCGCTTCCGGCGACAGCGAATAGTCGATGCCAATAACTGTGCACTGGGTGTAGTGCGCCAGTAAACGCATAATCCGGTCATGGGTATCCAGATTACCGAGAATAAAACCGCCGCCGTGCAGGTAATACAGCGTGGCCTGGCTTTGGGGCTGCGGAGCGTAGATGCGTGTGGCAACGGGGCCGCACGCGGTAGAAATCACGCATTCTCGTGTATGCATCTGCGGGGCATCGGCATTCCACAGTCGCCGCTCATGAATGTAGTGTTGGCGCTGGGCCACGAAGTCATCGGCAGCGGGCCACGGCGGCAAATCGTCGCGATGAAAATTCACCACGCTTTTCATTTCATCCGAAATTTTGTCGAGTACGGGGATTTTGTTTTCCGGCTTCATAAAACGCTCCTTGTGAAGGTGAGTTATTGTAGAAATTAATCCCGGATAAACTGCGATCTCACCGTCCGATATTGAAACTCAGCGTCGCATCGCATGCGCTGCAGGGAATGTGCTACCATGCATCGCTCAGTTAACCACCCGTAAAATCGACCATGAAATTTCCCGGTAAACGTAAATCCAAACACTATTTTCCCGTCAGCGCGCGCGATCCGTTGCTGCAACAAATTCAGCCAGAAAATGAAACCAGCGCAGCCTGGGTGGTGGGCATCGACCAGACGTTGGTGGATATTGAAGCCAAAGTGGATGATGACTTTGTAAAACGTTATGGATTAAGCGCCGGGCATTCTCTGGTGATTGCCGATGATGTCGCAGAAGCGCTCTATCAGGAACTGGTGCGTGAAAATTTGATCACCCATCAGTTTGCGGGCGGTACGATCGGTAACACGATGCACAACTACTCCGTGCTGGCGGATGACCGCTCGGTGCTGCTGGGCGTGATGTGCAGCAATATCGAGATTGGCAGCTATGCGTACCGTTATTTGTGCAATACCTCCAGCCGTACCGATCTGAACTACCTGCAAGGCGTTAATGGACCGATTGGTCGTTGCTTTACGCTGATTGGTGAATCCGGAGAGCGTACCTTCGCCATTAGCCCTGGGCATATGAATAAGCTACGGGCGGATAGCATCCCTGAATCGGTAATTGCCGGAGCGTCCGCGTTGGTGCTGACGTCCTATCTGGTGCGCTGCGAGCCGGGTGAGCCGATGCCGGAAGCGACCATGAAGGCGATTGAATACGCTAAAAAACACAATGTGCCGGTGGTACTGACGCTGGGCACCAAATTCGTCATTGCCGATAACCCGCAGTGGTGGCAGGCATTCCTCAAAGAGCATGTCTCTATTCTGGCGATGAATGAAGAAGAGGCTGAAGCGCTGACCGGCGAGAACGATCCGCTACTGGCGTCCGACAAAGCGCTGGATTGGGTGGATCTGGTGCTGTGCACTGCGGGTCCGGCAGGTCTGTATATGGCGGGCTTTACGGAAGAAGAAGTCAAACGTAAAACCCAGCATCCGCTGCTGCCTGGAGCGATTGCCGAATTCAATCAGTACGAATTCAGCCGCGCCATGCGCCATAAAGACTGTACCAATCCGCTGCGTGTGTATTCGCACATTGCACCGTATATGGGCGGGCCTGAAAAGATAATGAATACCAACGGTGCTGGCGACGGCGCGCTGGCGGCATTGCTGCATGATATTACCGCCAACAGCTATCACCGCAGTAACGTGCCTAACTCCAGCAAGCACAAGTTCACCTGGCTGACCTATTCGTCGCTAGCCCAGGTGTGTAAATATGCTAACCGCGTGAGTTACCAGGTGCTGAACCAGCATTCACCGCGCCTGACGCGCGGTTTGCCGGAACGTGAAGACAGTCTTGAAGAGTCGTACTGGGATCGCTGAGTTCTTGCCCGATGGCGCTACGCTTATCGGGCCTACGCGTAACATTAACTGGCGGTAGCAACTTCACCGGCAGGCGGTGTTTCAATTAGCTCCAGCATGGTGCGGGCGATTTCACGCTCGCCCATGACGACCTGATTGGCGCCGCGCTCGGTAATATATTCCACCTCATCGTCATAATGTGCGCGGGCGATAATCTCAATCGACGGGCACTTCTCGCGAGCGGAAGCGACAATTTCACCCGCTTCATAGCCATTCGGAATGGTTAGCAACAGCCAGCGTGCGCAATCCAGATGCGCCAGATTCATAATCTCTTCGTTAGCGGCATTTCCTAGCACCGCGCGGATCCCACGCTCGCGCAATTCATCCACCCGGGTACGTGAGGTTTCGATAACCACCAGCGGGATCCCCGCAGCCATCAATTTCTCACCCAGCAGGCTGCCGACGCGACCAAAGCCAACCAGCAGGGCGTGATTGCAGATATCCACCGGAATTTGCTTCTCTTCTTCGATAGCCTCTTCCAGAGTCTGCTCTTCCAGCGTTTCTGTTTTGGCGAGATATTTTTCTAACACCGCGAACAGCACCGGGTTGAGCATTATGGACAGGATTGCCCCTGCCAGCACCAGATTCTGTCCGGCCTGCGGCAGCAGGTTTAACGCCATTCCCAGACCCGCCAGGATAAAGGCAAATTCACCAATCTGCGCCAGACTGGTGGCAATGGTGAGCGCCGTGCGTTGAGAGTGACCAAACAGGCGCACCAGGAAATAGGCGGCAAGGGATTTACCAAAGATGATAATCGCCAGCGTGCCCAGTACTGCCAACGGCTGCTGGATCAGGACTAACGGATCGAACAGCATTCCGACGGAAACGAAGAACAGCACGGCGAACGCATCGCGCAGCGGCAGGGTGTCATGCGCCGCACGGTGGCTCAGCTCAGATTCATTCAGCACCATACCGGCGAAGAATGCGCCCAGCGCAAAGGAGACATCAAACAGCTCTACTGCGCCGAAGGCGATACCTAAGGCGAGGGCGAGGACTGAGAGGGTAAACAGTTCGCGTGAACCGGTTGCGGCGCTGCGGGCCATAATCCACGGTACCAGGCGACGCCCCACCAGCATCATAATCGCGATAAACGCCACCACCTTACCGATGGTAATGCCCATATCGACGGCCAGCGAAGCGAAGCCGACATCTTCTTTTTCCAGCATTCCGGCGACTGCTGGCAGGAGAACCAGCGTCAGCACCATCATCAGATCTTCGACAATCAGCCAGCCAATGGCAATTTGCCCGCGCTGGCTGTCAATGAGCTGTCGTTCTTCAAGCGCACGCAGTAGCACCACGGTGCTGGCGGTTGAAAGACACAGACCAAACACGATCCCCACCATCAGCGACCAGCCTAATACAGCTGAAAGCGCCATACCCAGCAGCGTTGCCACTGCTATCTGGGCAATCGCGCCGGGAATGGCGATTGACTTTACCGCCATCAAATCCTTCAGGGAAAAGTGCAGCCCGACGCCGAACATCAGCAGAATAACGCCAAGCTCGGCCAGTTCAGGCGCGAGCTTAGTATCAGCAACAAAACCAGGTGTAAATGGACCGGCCAGAACGCCCGCTAACAGATATCCCACCAGAGGAGAAATACGTAGTTTATTGGCAATCATGCCTAATATAAAAGCGAGCACAAGGCCGCCGACAATGGTGGTGATAAGCGGGGTGGCGTGATGCATTCCGTCTCCTTTGGTTGCTGTGATGATCCTAAAAACCCAAACTACGAGTAATAGTTTATGACAATTTTAATGTTTATGTTTATGAATAATTATTGAATTTTGAAGAAAACGGGATTTTAAGAGTAAAAAAGCACGGATCGGAAAAGTACGGTGATATGTGAGAGGTAAAGGCTGATGGCTACTGTAAGTAATGATGGCCAAAATTTACTTTTGGCCATCAGAAAATCAGGCTTTGTGTCGGTTATCAGGTAAGAATATGGTCAGTATCCCCAGAAGTGGCAGGAAAGCACATATTTTGTAGACCAAATCGATGCTGGTATGGTCGGCTATCAGCCCTAGCACCGCGGCTCCCAAGCCGCCCATGCCGAAGGCAAAACCGAAAAATAACCCAGAAACCATGCCGATACGCCCAGGAAGCAGCTCCTGTGCGTAAACCAGAATGGCAGAAAACGCCGATGCGAGGATAAAACCAATGATCACGGTTAAAATCCCGGTCCATTCCAGCGTTGCGTAGGGTAAAACGAGGGTAAATGGCGCAACGCCGAGGATAGACCCCCAAATAACATATTTTCTGCCAATTTTATCGCCTAATGGTCCGCCAATCACCGTCCCGGCCGCGACGGCAAACAGGAAGGCAAACAGGTGAAACTGGGCGTTTTGTACCGATAATCCGAATTTTTGCATCAGATAAAAGGTGTAATAGCTGCTGATGCTCGCCATATAGAAGTATTTGGAGAAAATCAGTACCAGCAGGATGCTTACAGCCAGCACCACTTTATTACGCGGCAACGGATTAACGATAGCGACCTTCGGCTTTCCTTTACTCATCCGATGCTGCGCGGCATACCAACGGCTGATTTGTGCCAGGACGACAATCGCTAATAGCGCAGCCAGAACAAACCAGGCCACATTACCCTTACCATATGGCGCGATGATGACAGCCGCCAGTAACGGTCCCAGTGAGCTGCCGAAGTTGCCGCCAACCTGAAAAATCGACTGAGCGAGGCCGTGGCGACCACCAGAGGCCATACGCGCCACGCGGGACGATTCCGGGTGAAATACCGAAGAGCCGGTGCCAACCAGCGCCGCGGCGAGCAGCACCATATGGAAGCTGCCGGCCATGGCCAGCAAAACAAGCCCGCTCAGCGTGAAGCACATTCCTATGGGCAGCGACCATGGCATCGGATATTTGTCCGTCCAGTAACCCACCACCGGTTGCAGCAGCGAAGAAGCTAGCTGGAAGGTTAGGGTGATCATCCCGATCTGCATAAACGTCAGCGAGAACTCTGACTGCAATAGCGGATAAATCGCCAGGATCAGCGACTGAATCATATCGTTTAGCAAATGGGAGAGGCTGATCGCTCCTAAAATGCCAAATGAGGTGCGTGCTTTAGCAACCGACGCTGACGCGCCAGCCACAGGCTGGGTTGGTTCACTTATTGCCATAGAAAGTCACTTCTGTTTGGGTTGCGATTATGAGGGTAATCTAATTTGTTATTATTACCTGACTAACATACCTGCGGAAGGTGTTTGAAGGAAGTCTCATTTCTGAAAACATTTTCGACTATTATTTCATATCATTGTAATTTCAGTCGTTGATTTTGGCTCAGGGAGAGAAATATGAAGTTTTTAAAACGGGGCGTGGCGCTGGCGTTATTAGCCGCATTTACGCTGGCAGGTCAGCCAGCGCAAGCGTATGAAAAAGATAAAACCTACAAAATTACCATTCTGCATACCAATGATCATCACGGTCACTTCTGGCGTAGCGAATATGGGGAATACGGACTGGCGGCGCAAAAAACGCTGGTGGACGGTATTCGTAAAGAGGTGGCTGAGGAAGGGGGCAGCGTACTGCTGCTTTCTGGTGGTGATATTAATACCGGCGTACCGGAGTCCGATCTGCAGGATGCGGAACCTGATTTTCGCGGGATGAACCTGATTGGCTATGACGCGATGGCGGTCGGAAACCACGAGTTTGATAATCCGCTTAGCGTATTGCGCCAGCAGGAAAAATGGTCCAAATTTCCGTTTCTCTCGGCCAATATTTATCAGAAAAGCACCGGCGAGCGTTTATTTAAGCCGTGGGCCATCTTTAAGCGCCAGGATTTAAAAATTGCCGTACTTGGTTTAACCACTGACGATACGGCAAAAATTGGCAACCCTGAGTTCTTTACCGATATCGAATTCCGTAAACCTGCTGATGAAGCCAAACTGGTTATTCAGGAACTGCATATGGGTGAAAAGCCAGACATCATTATCGCGACCACCCATATGGGACATTATGACAACGGCAACCACGGCTCGAACGCCCCTGGCGATGTCGAAATGGCGCGCAGCCTGCCAGCAGGTTCGCTGGCGATGATTGTCGGTGGCCACTCGCAGGATCCGGTGTGTATGGCTGCGGAAAATAAGAAGCAGGTTGATTACGTACCGGGTACGCCGTGTGCGCCAGATAAGCAAAATGGGATCTGGATTGTACAGGCCCACGAGTGGGGGAAATACGTGGGCCGGGCGGACTTTGAGTTCCGTAACGGCGAAATGAAAATGGTTAACTACCAGCTCATTCCCGTTAATCTGAAGAAAAAAGTGACCTGGGACAACGGTAAAAGTGAGCGCGTACTCTACACCCCGGAGATTGTTGAAAATCAGCAAATGCTTTCGCTGCTGACGCCGTTCCAGAATAAAGGTAAAGCGCAGCTCGACGTGAAAATCGGTAGCGTCAATGCGCGCCTCGAAGGCGACCGTAGCAAAGTCCGTTTCGTGCAAACCAATATGGGGCACTTGCTGCTGGCTGCGCAAATGGCGCGAACCAGCGCTGATTTTGGCGTGATGAGCGGCGGCGGTATCCGTGACTCCATCGAAGGCGGCGATATCACCTATAAGAGCGTGCTGAAGGTACAGCCGTTTGGCAACATCGTGGTGTACGCCGATATGAGCGGGAAAGAAGTGATTGATTATCTGACCGCGGTGGCGCAAATGAAGCCGGACTCCGGAGCCTACCCGCAGTTTGCCAACGTCAGCTTTGTAGCGAAAGACGGCAAACTTAACGATTTGAAAATCAAAGGCGAACCTGTTGACCCAGCCAAAACCTATCGTATGGCAACGCTGAGCTTCAACGCCACCGGCGGTGATGGCTATCCGCGCATTGATAACAAACCAGGCTATGTGAATACCGGGTTTATTGATGCGGAAGTGCTGAAAGAGTACGTACAGAAGAACTCACCGCTGGATGCCAGTGCGTATGAGCCGAAGGGTGAGGTGAGCTGGCAGTAACAGGGCGGAGTGCCGGATGGCGGTGCAGGCACCTTATCCGGCCTACAGGTCAGTGCGATTTGTAGGCCTTAAAGCTGCGCGCCATCAGGCATTCATTCTATAACCGCTTAATCCCGGCGGGCGATATCGGCGAATTTCGCATCCAGAATTTTCGCCATATCGCTCGCTGCCAGTTCGATATCCAGCCCGCGTTTGCCGCCGGAAACATAAATGGTGTCAAACGTTTGGGCTGGCGCGTCGATAAGCGTCGGCAATCTTTTTTTCTGCCCCAGCGGGCTGATACCGCCTACCAGATAGCCGGTAGTGCGTTGCGCGACCATGGGATCGGCCATATCGACCTTTTTGGCACCCAATGCTTTGGCAACCTTTTTGAGATCCAGTTGACCTGCTACCGGTGTGACGGCGACCGCCAGATGCTTCATGTCGCCATTCACGGCAACCAGCAGCGTTTTGTAAACCTGGTCCGCGTTCAGACCTAACTTTCGCACCACTTCATCACCAAAGTTTGTCTCGGACGGATCGTGATCGTAGGTGTGGATCTGAAAAGAAATTTTGTTTTTTTCGAGTAATTTAACTGCGGGTGTCATAGCAATTTTCCTGGCCCAGACAAAATACGACTCAAGCATACGCCTGATGTCTGTCTAAAAAATAGTACCATCTTGCGCAATAGTATTGGCAGGATGATGACTTTGAGCGACAATCGAACTACACCGACGCTTTAAGCGCCGGGATCATAATAATGATGAAATTCCTCTTTGACGGGCCAATAGAGATATTGGCCATTTTTTTTACCGTAACATCTCCGGCAAATTTCCTTCTCCGTATAAATGCAGCGCGCCAACGGCCACGACGTAGTGACCAGCAGGCATCGCTCTGAGCCGATCGCGCCAGGCTGTGTTGCGTTGATGCATCAATACGTCATACAACGACTGGCTAAAGGTATTGGGAAGCGTCAGTTCGCTATTGCGCGGCGGCGTTTCAAGCCACCAGCCCATCATCTGCTGTAGCAGTCTGGCATTGGTATGCCAATGCGTCAGAGTATCATCCAACAGGGCCAGTCCGTTATCAGGCAACTGACATAACAGCTCGATTTGACTGGATGCGCCTTCCAGTTCAATTATCGGTTTATGCGCCTGCTTAGCCGCATTCAACAGTTGATAATCAATCCCGTATTCCGCCCGCAGCCCTAGCTGCTGTGCCTGCGTTGCCTGTAATACCATGGCAATTTGCCATAACGGCTGAGTGGAGAGCAGGGAAGGAGAAATGCCCAGTTCATCGGTGACCTTATGCAGATTATCTAACTGCTCCGGGCTGATGCGCTCTTCGAGTGCGGCAAAGGTCGGCAGGTCGGCAAACGGCGTGTCGTCACCGGAAACATCCGCTTCGACAATCAGCGCATCGGCATGCTTGAGTTTTTTGAGTAATTTGGCAGGCAGAGGCGCCATATCGCGGCTGCCCATGTGAATGCTGCCAATCAGATGAAAATGGCGGTTGCCGGGCAAAGAGATGTCGATGGCAGGCCAGGTATAGTGGTTGCCGCGCAGTGCAGACCATAATGCTTTTACCCGGTATAACAAATCCATACGACCTCCCTAAGTGGAGAACCATGCTAGCGCGTGGCCGGAAAAGTCGCAATGTGTGAATTGCCGGATGGCGCAGTTGATAGCGCCATCCGGCAAAGGGTTACTCTTTAGGTTTGAAGCGCAGCAGTCGGTTCGCGTTGCTCACCACGGTAATGGAAGAAAGCGCCATCGCCGCCCCGGCGACTACCGGGTTGAGCAGCGTGCCGGTGAACGGCCACAGGATCCCAGCGGCAACCGGGATGCCGATGCTGTTGTAGATAAACGCGCCGAGCAGGTTCTGTTTCATATTGCGTAGCGTTGCCCGGGAGATAGACAGCGCATCCGCAACGCCCATCAGGCTATGACGCATCAGCGTAATCGCGGCTGTTTCAATCGCCACATCGCTGCCGCCACCCATGGCGATCCCTACATCGGCCTGAGCCAGCGCAGGTGCATCGTTGATACCGTCACCGACCATGGCGACCTGACGCCCCTGGCTCTGCAGACGCTTGATCGCCTCGGCCTTACCGTCCGGCAGAACGCCCGCAATCACCTCGTCAATACCCGCCTCTTTGGCGATGGCGTTGGCGGTCGTTGGGTTGTCGCCGGTCAGCATCACCAGACGATACCCGGCGCGGTGCAGGCGCTGGAGCGCTGCCACGCTGTCGCTACGCAGTGGATCACGAACCGCTAACAGCGCCGCCGCTTTACCATCAATCGCCAACAGGACCGGAGTTGAACCCTGGGAAGCCTGAGCGGTGATTTCAGCTTCCATTTCAGTGGTATCAACCTGCTGTTCATTGAGCAGAGCCTGATTTCCCAGCAGCAACGTATGACCTTCGGTCTCGCCGCTGACGCCTAACCCGCGCAGGGTACGGAAACCGTTGACCAGCGGCAGCGAGACATCGCCAGCTTTGTCCAGAATCGCCCTGGCCAGCGGGTGGCTGGAACCCTGTTCAAGGGCGGCAGCCAGACGAATTGCCCGCGCTTCATCGGTGTTGCCAAACGTTTTGATGGCGACAACCTGCGGTTTGCCTTCAGTCAGCGTCCCGGTCTTATCAAAGACTAGAGTATCGAGCGTGCTGGCGCGCTGCAGCGCATCGGCATCGCGTACCAGTACCCCAAACTCAGCGGCACGCCCCACGCCTGAAATAATCGACATCGGCGTTGCCAGACCCAACGCACAAGGGCAGGCGATAATCAGAACGGTGGTGGCAATGACCAGCGTATAGACAATCTGCGGTGCTGGTCCAAAGAAATACCAGATAGCCGCACTGACCAGCGCAATGGCGACCACGACCGGAACGAACACCGAGGAGATACGGTCAGCCAGTTTGCCAATTTCCGGTTTGCTGCTTTGCGCTTGACGCACCATACGAATAATGCGTGACAGCGTGGTGTGACTGCCAACGGCGCTGGCGCGGAACAGCACGCTGCCGTCCTGTACGACCGTACCGGCGTGGACGCTATCGCCTTCACCTTTTTGCTGCGGAATCGGCTCACCGGTCAGCATCGCTTCATCCAGCCAGGCTTCGCCCTGCGTAATTTCTCCATCGACCGGCACGCGGTCGCCGGTGGTCAGGCGCAACAACATTCCCGCCTGAACGTCTGCCAGCGGCACGTTCTTTTCACCTTCGTCAGTAACGACGCGTGCGGTCGGTGGCGTCAAATCAAGCAGTTTTTCCAGCGCTTTGGACGAGCGCTGGCGAGCCCGCGCTTCCAGCATGTGTCCGAGGTTAATCAGACCAATAATCATGGCGCTGGCTTCATAATAGAGGTGTCGCGCTTCCATCGGGAACCATTGCGGCCAGAGGTTGACGCTCATGGAATAGAGCCATGCCACCCCTGTACCCAGCGCGACCAACGTATCCATAGTCGCGGTGCCGTTCATCAGGCTTTTCCACGCATTGCGGTAAAAGTGACCGCCCGCGAAAACCATCACCGCAAGCGTTGCCAGACCAATCGTCAGCCACAGGCTGCGGTTGTCATCGCTCACCATCATGTTGTCGCCAATCATTCCCCATACCATGACAGGGATACCCAGCAGCAGCGCGACGGCCGCCTGCCAGCGAAAACGTTTCATGGTTGCCACGGCGGTTTCTTGCTGACGCTCGCGGCGTTTAGCATCATCTTCAATGGCTTCTGCGCCGTAACCCGCTTTTTCTACCGCCTGCACTAAATCTGCGGCGGAGGCACTGCCCATTACCAGCGCAGTGCGTTCCGCCAGGTTTACCCGTGCCTGGGTGACACCCGGTACGCTTTGCAATGCATTTTGTACACGGGTCACACAACTGGCGCAGCTCATGCCGTTTAACAGCAACTGTTGGCTGTCATCATCAGCCGTAGCTGCCGGAAGCTCGGAAGGGACCGCTGCCAGTGCTTCCGACGGGATTGATGACTCCGTCAGCGGTTTAGCCTTTGGGTGGCTTAACTCCGCGCCGTAACCGGCTTGTTTGATGGTTTCAATCAGCGCTTCTGCGCTGGCGCTCCCGGTAACATGGGCCTCTGTCACGGTAACATCCGCTTGCTCAACATCCGGACGTTGTTCCAGACTTTCTTTAACGCGTTTTACGCAGTGACCACAGGACAAACCGTCCAGGGTTAGATCGATTGTTTGAGACATAACCAACTCCTTCATTGCAGGTTTAACTGACTGTGATAAAGGTTAAACCTTCCAGCAAGGGGAAGGTCAAGGGTGTTTTTAGAAAAGATGAAAAAAGGGGCGAAGGGGGAAAAAAACGGGAACGTCACCTCAGAGCGTTCCCGGTCTGTTATTGATTGAGGACGATAAGCGGCGTTCGATGCTCCGGTTCATTTATGACCGTGAGATCGGCACCGTACAGCGCGTTCAGCGCCCGTTGCTTCAGGACATCCTGCGGATACCCGTTATCAACAATCCTGCCGCGTTCCATCAATACCACGCGGTCGGCATAACGCGCTGCGAGGTTGAGATCGTGCAGGACGCAGCAGACGCTAAACTGCCGTTCACGCACCAGGCGACGCAGCAGACGAAAAAGGTGCTGCTGGTGGTGAATATCCAGGGCGGAGGTAGGTTCATCGAGAAATAACCATTTGGGCCGAGGCACGGGCTCCCAAAGCTGAACCAGCAGGCGCGCCAGCTGTACCCGCTGTTGTTCTCCTCCCGACAGATGCCGGTAATCGCGCGCGGCCAGCGCCTGGCAGTCGCACAACGTCATGATGTGTTCCGTTTCATCGCCCGTATTGCGAGTGCGATACGGATGCCTGCCCATGCGAATAACCTCCTGCACGCTAAACGGGAAGGCCATATGACTGTTCTGGCGCATCACGGCACGGGTTTTTGCCAGCTCGGTGATTGACCATTCGTTCAGCGGCTTGCCGAATAAGCTACAGCGCCCACTGTGAGGTTGCAGATAACCCGTGAGCTGGCGTAGCAGCGTTGATTTCCCGGCGCCATTCGGGCCAAGAATCGCGATAATCTCTCCTTCAGGTAGCGTCAGGGAAACATCGTCGGTCAATCGTCTGCCCTGAATGTGGTAAACCAGATTTTCAGCAACGATCATGACACCCTCCGGCTACGCAGTATTAACCACAGAAAATACGGTCCTCCGATCAGGCTGGTTAACAGACCAACGGGCATTTCGGCAGGCTGCACCAGAGTGCGGGCCAGCGTATCGGCAATCAGGAGTAGACAGGCGCCCGCCAGCGTCGAGCAGGGAATCAACCAGCGATGATCGGCGCCGGTAGTCATTCTGATCAGATGTGGGATCACCAGGCCAATAAAACCAATTACGCCGCTGACGGAAACGGCAGCACCAACCAGTAGCGAGCTGAGCAACAGTAACTGCTGGCGCTTACGTTTGACGTTCACGCCGAGGTAATGCGCCTCTTCATCACCCAATTGCAGCAAATTAAGCGTGCCCGCCATACAGACGGTGACAGCAATGGCTGGAAGAACAAAGGTACTGGCAACCAGCAGCGTTGGCCACTGGGCCTGGCCGAGATTGCCCATCATCCACAGCGTAAGTTGACGTAGCTGTTGCTCATCGCCCACATAGCTCAGTACGCCAATAGCCGAACCGCACAAAGCATTGATAGCGATACCGGCTAACAGCAGTTGCATCATTCCGCCGTGGCTATGACGCTGGCTTATCAGGAAAATAATCGTGCAGACCACCATGCTGCCCGCGACGGCAAAAATCATCTGCTCATACAGCACCAGCACCACGGGAAACGAAAAGGGGATAACTATCGCGATACCGACCATCAGCGCGGAGCCGCTACTGACACCAAGCAGGCCAGGATCGGCCATCGGATTGCGAAAAAGCCCCTGCATTATAACCCCTGCCGTTGCCAGCGCTGCGCCTACCAGAACGGCCAGCAACACACGGGGCAAACGGATGTTCAACCAGATGTCACGGTATTCGTCGTTGAACAGCGCGCTGAAGCTAATGTTCAGCGCCCCCTGGCTGGCTCCGAAGAGCATCAGAGCGACCAACAACAGAGAAAGACCCGTCAGAATGCTGACGGAAGAAAGCGAGTCCTTAAGCACGCAACGCTCCATAACGTCTTTGCGGCGCGAAGTTCCCGCGCCGCGAGGGGTTTACGCGGGTTTCAGTCCTGGCTCAACCAAACTGTAAATCTGGTTATTGAGTGACGGGGCTGTAGCCAGTTCGTGAATGTGCCTTGCAACATCTGCACGCATCACAAAACCATGGCACTCCTCGGCCTGTATCCGTTGCGCCTGACCTGTGGCTGCACCGTTCAGCAAACCGCCGGGGCGGAGAATGGCGTAGTCCAGTTGACTGGTTTGTAGCCAGCTTTCAGCCAACGATTTTTCGCGTACCGCCTGACCAAATGCGGCCCTGGCGCGTGGGGACAAAAAGGGCCAACTGTCGCCACAGCCAAGCGAAGTCACCAGAATCATGCGTTTGATCTCCGCTTTTTCTGCTTCATCAATGACGGTTCTGTGCGCCAGATAATCCTGGGCACCGCCCATGGAGGAGATCACCGTGGCATGTTGACCCGCTGCGCGACAGGCACAGGCGGTGACCTGGCTGTCGCAGGCGTCGCCAATGAAGACCTGCACACCTTTTTCCTGCAACCCGGCAGCGACCTGCGCGTTGCGAACGACGGCAATCACCGGACGTTGTTCCGCCAGTGCGAGTGCCAGTGTTTTCGCGCCGACGCCGCTACCACCTGCACCAAAAATGAGCCATGGAGCCATCAGGCTTGTTCCTTTAAGGATGAAGACAGCGCGTGAAAGGCGCTGACCTGGTCGGCCAGTAGCTGACGATGCTCATCCCGACCGAGGAAAATTTTGAACATAGCGCTACCCGCCTGGTTAAAGAAGAGAATGGACGCGGTGTCCATGCCCATAAATTTGCGTTCAATCAGGGCGATATGTGTGCAGTTTTCTGCCTTGATATGACCGGTCATGCCTTTTTTGCCGCGCAGGTTGAAGTAACCGTGGCGGTGGAATCCGGAAGGTAATTCACCGGTGAATTCCAGAATGACATCAGCAGTATGGACCAGGGTGGTGACTTTGCCCCATTCGCTGACGGTTTCCCAGACGGTATCAAATTGACTGCCGGAAACCAGCGTCGGGGAGGGGAGGTTTTTCACCACCTCCAGCAGCGTGGTGTTGTACTGGGCTGCGATAACTTCCAGCGTACCGTCCGGCTCAGTTTTCAAAAAATCCTGTAAAGAGACATGGCTCATACTTCACTCCTTTTATGGTTGCTCTACCGCAATACGCGGCGTGTTAAGTGTTTGAATCAGTTCATCAAGAGACTGCAAAATATTGCTCGCCCAAAAACGCCCTTCATTGGTCAGGCGTACACAGGTGCTGGCATCTCGCGTCAGTCCTGCGTGATGCCACTGGGTCAGTAGCGGGGTCAGTTTTTGTGCATGAGGTGTCAGTTCATCCAGCGGGACGCGGGCCGTTTCAATACCGGCCTGGAGGGTGTTTCGCCACTGGAAACCACGCTCGGCGGTGCGCATCATCATCATGAGCGGTTTTTTTCCGGCGGCGATGGATTCATGCCATGTGGTCAGATTGCGCTCGACCATCCAGGAATAGCCATTGACTGACCCTCCTGCGCCAGAGCCGAATGCCAGACAGTCTGCGCCCTGTTTAATCAGCAGGTTGTACAGATTGCGTTCCCGTGTGGTGCGCGCCCAGTGGCTGTTGCTGATGCAGCGCCAGCCCGCGCTGTCCATAAAATCGCAGCCCTGAAGATAGAGGTCGCGACGTTCGGCAGGAGAGGGAACCGTTGTGCGCCCGGTTTCAACCGCTTTGCCAAGCGGTGTATTAGGGAGCAGGTTCAGCGCATAAAGATCTACGCCGTCGAGGCCGATGTCGCGGGCAATCGCCAGATCCTCGCTCCACACCTTTGCGTCCTGTCCTGGCAGACCAAACAGCAGATCGCAGACCACGGCGGCTCGATCCCGTTTTACCAACCCCTGCATAAAGGCCATCGCGGTCGGGCCGTCCGAAGTGCGCGCCATTTTCTTGCGGATCCGGCTGTTAAATGACTGAATGCCGATCGAAAATCGATTGGTGCCAGCGTCAAGGCAGGCATCTATTCGCGCATCGTCAAAATTGAGTACCCGCCCCTCAATGGTGATTTCGCAGTCCGGCGCCAGCGGTAGCTTGTCACGTAGTGCGGTGATGATTCTGGCCAGATCCCGTGCCGACAGCGCAGACGGTGTACCGCCGCCAAAATAGACGGCGTGAATCGGGGCCGACTGATGCAATGCGCTATCGGCTTCCATCTCTATTTCGCGTAATAGCGCGTTGGTGTAGCGGGCGCAGTGATCCTCTTCAAAGCGGTTTTGATAAAAACCGCAGAAAGTACAATGTGTTGCACAGAAAGGGATATGCAAGTACACCAACCGTTTCCGCGGTGGGGTTGGCTGGCTGATGACCTCCTGCCAGGTTTGTGACAATAGCTCTTTGGCAACCGGGATCGCCCCACGCCAGGGCATCGTGGCGCGGCGATCCTTAAATGGCTGACTTCCCTCGAGCGCAAAATGCGCGGTGAGATCCAGCGAGTGTTCAGTTTTCATTGTTCTTTATAAATCCAGTTAGTGAGGCCAGAATTGCTGGTGCAGGGCTTCAACCGCATCGGCGACGCGCGGCCCCATACCCAGAATTAGCGCCTGGTCAACCGCCACAATGCGCTGGTTTTTCCAGGCCGCAGTGTGGGTAATACCGGCAATCGCGCTCAGACGAGCCAGACCGCCATCCACCATTTGCGACGTCACCACGATCACCTCTGGGTTGGCGGCGATCAGCGATTCCGCGCTGTAGCTTTTATACTGCGCATGGGTGGCGACATTTTGTGCGCCTGCGAGGGTCATAATGGCATCGGCAACGCTGCCTTTTCCGGCGACCTGTGGCGCGCTGCCGCCAGCGGAGAGAATGAACATGGCTTTGACCGGCGCGTTTTTCGCTGCCACGTTGTGCTGAACGCGATCCAGACGTTGACGTATGCGATCGATCAACGTCTCACCTTGTTCGGGAATGCGCAGGGTTTGAGCCAGTTCCCGAATGTTGGCGTACATCTGTACGACGGTGGCCGGTACGCGCGGCAACGTCACGACGTTAACTTTTTGCGCCCGCAACTGATCCAACACGATTTGAGGGCCAGCATCCTGCCAGGTGATAAAGCTGTCCGGATGCAGCGATAAAATGCCCTCGCTGCTTAACTGCTTCCAGTAGCCGATATGCGGGAGTGCGGCAGTTTCGGGTGGATACGAGGTGGTTTCATCAACGCCGACCACCCGGTTGCCGATGCCCATGGCGTATATCAGTTCGCTAAGAGAGCCGCCCGCCACCACCAGGCGGTCGGCGGACTGGGCACTGAAAACGCAGGCGAGGCTCAGTAAGCCAATCAAGAGTTTTTTCATCGTCAGAAATTCCACGCAAAGCCAACGGCGGCATTGAAACCAGCGTCTGGAATAGATTCATGCGCGGTTCTGTAACGCTTGTCGGTCAGGTTGTTGAGCGCGAGGTTGACCTGATACTGATCCTGCGGACCGAACTCGGTGTTGAATGCAAGGTTAAGCGTGGCCCAGCCTGGGTAGTTGATTTCCGTGGTGCCGGTATTATCTTTGGCGCTGGACGCCGCGCGGATAAAGACATCGGACGTCAGGTTAGCGGCGTTCATCAACCAGGTATGTTTCAGGCCGACGCGCCCGGTCAGAGTGGGTTCGCCGGTATCCCAGGTTTTAAGGGTATTGCCTTCGTACTGACGGCGAATGAGATTACCGCTCAGGTAAGGTGAAACTGCCCAGCCGTTGTATTCTGCGGTGAGTTCCATGCCCCAGGTTTTGGCCCGATCGATGTTGTCGTAGTAGTAATAGCCGCCCCGTGAAGAGGTGGTATTACCGCTGCATACGGGTTGACCTGAACAGGCCAGGCTGGCGATATAGTCTTTGGCTTCGGAGTAATAAATGGCGCCGTCAATCAGCCACATATTCCCTTTATACCGTGCACCCAGCTCATAGTTATTCGAGTGTTCCGCCTTCAGGTTTGGGTTGCCGTAGGTTACGCTGCCGCCTGCGGACGTCTGCATAAACAGCTGAGTCAGCGTGGGGAAGACATAGCCTTGGGCATATGCAGCCCGAAGTTCAAGATCTTTAAAACCGGAATAGCGTAGGCTGGTTGAGGTCACCAGTTCATCATCGTGAACGGAATTTCCTCCGGTGGATTGCCAGGTGCTGCCGCTGCTTTGCAGGGTTTGCGTATCGTTGCGATTGAGCTTCGAAGACAGCCAGTACTGGCGTGCGCCCACGGTCCACGTCCAGTCATCGGCAAAGCGCCAGTCGTTTTGCGCGAACAATGAGGTGTTGCTTTGCTCCGCTTCGTTGTATGACAGGGTACGTGTTTGCGTATCGAAGAAGCCGGTAGCTGCGGTCTGGCGCGTACTGCCGTCCGTGTCCTGTTTTATTTTGTCATGCTGATATTGAGTGCCAATCACCAGCTCGTTGTTAGCAGGCAGGGAGAAGTTGCTCTGTAGCGTTACCCCTTGGGTATACTGTTTGTCGTTGGTATTGGTCTGATTGCTGACCGTCAGCGCTTTAATCATCGGGCTGGGGATAACTTGGGTCGTTTTGACCCGGTTTTCAAATTTGCGCTCTATTGTCTGGCTGTATGCGTCAATATGGATGTTCTTCAGGTAATCCCCATCGGCCGCGTAGTCGTAGAAAAGACCGATTTTCTCGCGTTCCAGCTTAGGTATTTTGACGCTAAAGTCGTCGAACTGGCCCTCTGGATCGTCAAACCAGGTTTGAGTAGACAGTTTGTAACGATCGAGGGAGAGCCCAATTTTGTGGCGATCGAAGTTGTAACCCAGCCATACGCCCTGGCCGTTATTGCGGAAGTTGGTGTTGGGCAATCTTCCGTCAGGCGTATCGCGGTCCCCCTGGTCGGAATAGCTGCCATTGATGCGGTAGTCAAAGTTTCCGATGCTCCCCCAGGCCGCTGCCGACTCTTCCCATCCTGCCGTTGCGGAGTTATAAACAGCCTTAACGCTGCCGCCGAGAGGCTTATCACCGCCTTTTTTGGTAATAAAGTTTACGACACCGCCAATCGCCTGCGAACCGTAGAGGACAGAATAGGGGCCTTTGACCACTTCAATCCGTTCCAGCGCGGATTCGTCAATCAGCAAACCGGCTCCGTAGTTTTGTCCGGCACGTTGGTAACTGACGACCTGGCCGTCGATCAAAATCAGCACCCGCGAAGACGCTTCGCCACGGATACGAATTTGTTTCCGCCCTGCGAGGGCGTTATCGGTGACTTCGACGCCGGGAATATCTTGTAAATCATCAGCAATAGAAACGCTGGTGGAGTTTTGCAGCGTCTGGCGATCGATAACCTGTATGGTTGCTGGGCTATCCCAAAGGCTACTTTCTGTGCGGTTAGCCGTGACGATAACCGTGTCTTCGTCGGACGTAGAAGCGTGTGTTGGAGAGGTAGCTGCAAAAGCGGCGCCGGACATGCATAATGTCAGGGCTGAAAGAATAAATGGCCTTTGGTTATTCCGTGGCAACATAAGAGAACCTTTATTGAATGTAAATGATCATCATTATCATTCGCGTTTATATATAAAATTGTTTCCCTTTGTTCAAGATGAAAGATGTAGAACCAATATATCTTTTGATTTGAGTCAATTTCGTGCAGTCATTAAATGCATAAATGTGATCTAAATCGGATATAACAATGTGAATTAAAAGGATTTGTGCATCGCGGTGAGGGTGGGAAATGTGCAGGGTTCTCGGGTAAATCATCAGGACAATCTGGGCTATAATGGGCTCAGTACCAACAAGATCCGCGGGGGAAATGTGAATATTAGCGATGTTGCGAAAAGAACCGGTTTGACCAGCAAAGCGATACGCTTTTATGAAGAAAAAGGCTTAGTGACGCCGCCGCTGCGTAGCGAAAATGGCTATCGCACATACAACCAACAGCATCTGAATGAACTTACGCTGCTGCGCCAGGCACGCCAGGTGGGTTTTAATCTCGAAGAGTGCGGCGAACTGGTGAATCTGTTTAACGATCCGGCGCGTCATAGCGCAGATGTGAAAAAGCGTACCTTAGAAAAGGTCGCGGACATTGAGCGGCATATCAGCGAGCTGCAGGCCATGCGCTTGCATTTGCTGGCACTGGCGGAGAGTTGCCCTGGCGATGACAGCGCCGAATGCCCGATCATTGATAACCTCTCCGGCTGCTGCCACCATAAAGCGAAGGCTTAACGGCGAGGGGGATTAAGCATAAATACCACCGTGCCGCGGTACCACGGGGATTTCTCAAGCTGCGCTTCAGCCTGCGGGTCCCGGCTACCGTTTTGCACCAGCCCCAGCTTAAACGGAATGCGCAGACGACTGAGTGCGGGCAGATACGCCTGATAATTCGTTACCGTATGACGGCCCTGATAGCTCTGGACCACCAGTTCATCGACCGCCAGCGCATTCAGCGTGGCGACGTCGCCCGTTTTTGCCCAATCCAGCAGTCCAGTCACGCCAAGTGCAAACTCGGCCGGTAACTGTTGGCGTAATTGCTGCAGAAAGCGGGCGTAATCGGCAAGCTGATGGGTCGCCGCGTCAAAATCAACCTGCAGGCCGACTACATGATTCCCGGCGGCCTGCCAGCGTTGCATCAATCTTATGATGCGAGCCGGGATCGCCTCCGGTACGTCGAGCGTGGTAAAGCGCACGGTCAGCCAGATCGAGGGAAAAGACAGGCGGCTGGCCGGCAGCCCGAGACGCTGGAAAACCACGTTACCCGAACGAACCAGCACCTCACCCTGATGCAGATAGACCGTTTGTGCGTCTTTCAGTTCGTCACTGGCCTTCACGCCGGACCACAGCCAGAAGGCCGGATGCTCACGGGCGGCGACGATATCTGCCGCCTGCGGCTGGCCTGTCAGCAGCGCGGTTACCAGTAGTATTTGAGTTTTTGCGCCCACGGACTTCCCGGATACTGCGTTTTCAGTTGGGTGAACCAGCCTTTACGCTGCAGTTTATCCACTTCCTCACCGCCGCACTCGTTAGAGCCTGACGGCGCATAGCACATGATGGCGCGATACAGCGCGAAGCTCTTGTCTTCAACCTCTGCTTTCGGCGAAGTGATCACCTGCTGATAGTAGCGTTGCCTGTCGAACTGACCGAACGGCTCCTTGCGCGATATTGCTGATTCAAGAACGTCGTTGCCAGCACTGTTTTTCCACAAATCGACGTGGGTTTGCGTGGTGCGGAAGAATTCGCCTAAGCAGTTCAGCGCGTGGGCATCATCCGCTTTTTTGCTCAATACCGTCACCGTTTCATTAAGGCTGCGACAGGTGTAACCGCGCTCGGCAGCGTCGCCGTTCCAGTCGAAAATACTCAGATTAACGTCATCAAACGCGTCGCCAATAACCGGCGGAGTAATGGCGCTGGCCAGTTTTCTGTCATTCAACCAGTCGCCAAAGCGGTTTTCGGTAAGATCGCGTACCAGCAGCGTATGCAGGGCGATGGTACGCTCTTCATTGTTAGGTCCATGGACGGCCTGCTGGCGCAGCAGTTCAGGCGAGGCCTGTGTTTTCAGTATCTGCGAGCGAAAACGCAGGTTGGTTACTGCGCTTTCTGGGGCAAATACCGCCGCCACGTCGCCGCTATAAACCAGCGTTGCGGCGAGCTTAGCCTGTACATACTGCTGCTGTTCGTTGTCCTGGCTGAGTTTTAGCAACTGCAGCCAGAAATCACTCGCCGCGCGCCAGTTCTTCTGGCCCATCAGCGCTTCGCCGTACAGCACTTGTTCGCTGAAGGCGAGGGTATCGTGAATGGCGAGTTTCTGCGCTGGCGTAACTGCCTGAATAATCGCCGCGTAGTTCTCCGTCGCCAGCCACAGATTCAGTTGCAGATCGCGCCATAGCGGCAGTTTTTGGCTCTGCTCAAACACCGGTTTGCTGGCATCGAGCTGCGCCTGGGTCAGCGTGGGTTTACTGTTGTTATCCAGACGCAGCGCGCGCAGTAGTTCGATATAGCTGACAAGCGGCGCATCGGGGAATGCTTCCACCACGGACTGTTCGTAGAACGCCATACCGTAGACATTATCGTATTCGATGACTATTTCTCGCAGTTGCCGAGCGTCAGCCGACTGCTGGAGCGTCTGCTCATACAACCCGGCCAGCTGCGGCCACGCCTGTAAATACCAGTTTATGCGACGCAGCATACCGCGCGCGGAGTCGGCATACAGGCCTTGCGGGAAGCGTTGCAGGTAGGCTTGTGCCTGCGTCTGAGCCTGAGTCGCGTCCTCGCGGTTAATTTTTGCAATATCAAAATCGCCGTATTCGCCCACGCTGTTCTGGCTGCTCTTGTTCAAGGCCGCACGCATCAGCATGTATTGCGCGGTCTCTGCCAGCCACGGGCGCTCACTTTTGGCAAGCTGAGTGAAATCCCGTTCGGCGCTGGCATAATCACCGGCATAGAAACTGGCAGCTGCGGCCAGATAATTTTTATAGGACTGAGCGGGTGAATCAGCCGGGAGGGTGGCAAGTGAAGACTCAATTTGCTCGCGGGTTGCCCCGGATAGCAGCCCCGTACGCGCCTGGGCTAAGGCCTGGCGCTGTTCCGCTGTTAACGTCGAGTCGGCCAGCAGTGCGGCAAAAAATGCGCTGACGCTCTCGGTGTTATTCGAAACATGACGGTTCTCAAGCTCAGCGTCGTTGACGTTTATTTCGTCTGCGCTAATGTTCAGTTCGGCCATCTGTCGGGAGAGTGGGTTGTCTGCGGCGGATGCCGGAGCAGCGGCTGGCTGCGAGGTTGCCTCATCCCATTGCGGGTGATAGGCAAAATAGAAATCCCGGGAGCGGGTGATATCTGCTGGCATTGATTGTACCGGCAGAGCAAATGATTTTTCCTGGCTCAGCAGCCGCAGCAGGTTGTCGCGACTGTCGTTTTCAGGGTTGAAGGTCGGCGTGCCTTTCAGCAGGCAGCTGTCGTCGCTCCATTTGCAGTCTTCCATATCGAAAGAGGCGAATGCCTGCGGGGCGGCGGTCAGTAATGTGCAAAGGGCAAAGGCAAGGGGTGTCTTCCTGACCATAGTCTTATTTCCTGTCTTTTTAGTGTGATACCGCTTTAATAATCAGGGTTATCCCTTCAACGGCAATGACTTCAACCTGCGTTCCGGCGCTCAAATCGTCGCTGGCGCTAACGGGCCATGAGCTATCGCCGACGCGCATGTGTCCGCGACCATTGACCAGGGCGGTTTCCAGAATAAATCGTCGGCCAACCAGCTGCTGTCCGCGCTGGTTAAGATGGCTGTCGGCGGGTTTCTGCTCCTGAACGCGCCTTGCCAGCCATTTCCACCACAGCCACGCCGCCAGCAGGGTGAGGACGGCGAACATTGCCCCCTGCCACGCCCAGTCTAGCGGAACGAGCCAGACGACCAGACCGGTAATCACCGCTGCCACGCCGCTCCACAGCAGATAGCCGTTGCCGCCCAGCATCTCGGCGGCGAGTAGCAAACCGCCGAGGCTGAGCCAGAAGATGTGCGGGTGCACCAGAATCATCGCTATCATGATTTTTTCCGCTCGCTGGCGCTGTCCTTAACCAGTTCGGCGATCCCGGCAATAGAGCCCATCAGGCTGCTGGCATCCAGCGGCATCATCACCACTTTGCTGTTATTCGACGAGCCGATATGCTGCAGCGCTTCGGTGTATTTCTGTGCCACGAAGTAGTTCACTGCCTGAATATCCCCAGCAGCAATGGCCTCAGACACCATCTGCGTTGCGCGAGCTTCGGCTTCTGCTGAACGTTCACGCGCTTCAGCCTGTAAAAACGCGGACTGGCGTTCACCTTCCGCTTTAAGGATCTTCGACTGTTTCTCACCTTCGGCCTTGACGATTTCTGCCTGACGGATCCCTTCGGCCTCAAGAATGTAGGCGCGCTTGGTACGTTCGGCTTTCATCTGCGCGTTCATCGCGTCGATAAGTTCTGCCGGAGGACGCACGTCGCGGATCTCGATACGGGTGATTTTGATGCCCCAGGGATTCGTGGCTTCATCAACAATATGCAGCAGGCGCGTGTTGATGTTGTCGCGTTGGGAGAGCATTTCATCGAGTTCCATCGAACCGAGAACGGTACGAATGTTGGTCATGGTCAGGTTGATAATCGCCAGTTCCAGGTTGCTGACTTCATAGGCGGCTTTCGGCGCGTCGATCACCTGAATAAAGCACACGGCATCAATTGCGACGTTGGCGTTATCTTTGGAGATGACTTCCTGAGAAGGGATATCAAGCACCTGTTCCATCATGTTGATCTTACGACCAATGCGGTCCATGAACGGCACAACAAGGCTTAAACCCGGTTGCAGGGTTTTGGTGTAACGGCCAAAACGCTCTACCGTCCACTGATATCCCTGCGGGACGATTTTGACGCCAGCGCCGACGATCACCAGCGCGACAAAAATAAGAATAGGAATAAAAATGAGCATTGATGAAACCTCCTGTTGTGCTGTCCTTTACTGCCTCATTAATCAAATTATACCCGATTTATCAAGGTGGGCTCCCTTATAATAAATTACAGGCATAGACTGTCTGCACGAAAGATGTAAAAAAGGAATGGGTAATGGAAGAAAGCAGTATTTTGCTTCAGTTAAAAAATGTCGCATGGCAGGCAGGGGAGACGCAGGTTCTCAATAACATCAGTTTTGATCTCCGCGCCGGAGAATTTAAGCTGATTACCGGCCAGTCCGGCTGTGGGAAAAGTACGTTACTCAAGATTGTGGCGTCATTAATGAGTCCGACTGCCGGTGAAATTCTCTTTGAAGGCAAGGAGATAAATACCCTCAAGCCGGAAACGTATCGCCAGCAGGTCTCCTATTGTGCGCAAACGCCTGCTTTATTTGGTGACACCGTTTACGACAACCTCATTTTCCCCTGGCAAATCCGTAACAAACGTCCGGAGCCGGATGCGTTTCTGAGCGATCTGGCCCATTTTGATCTCCCCGAGACGATCCTCAAAAAAAGCATCAATGAGCTGTCCGGTGGCGAGAAGCAGCGCGTCTCGCTAATTCGTAATTTGCAGTTTCTGCCCAAAATTCTGCTGCTTGATGAAATCACCAGCGCGCTGGATGAGGCTAATAAACGTAATGTGAACGAATTAATTCACCACTATGTTCGCGATAAGAATATTGCGGTGCTGTGGGTGACGCACGACAAAGATGAAATTACGCATGCGGATAATGTCATAACCCTTCAACCGCACGCCGGAGAAATGCAGGAAGCACGCAATGAACGAGCATAATATTACCAATGAGTCCCTGGCATTAGCGATGATGCTGGTGGTGGTGGCGATCCTGATTAGCCACAAAGAAAAACTGGCGCTGGAGAAAGATATTCTCTGGAGCGTTTGCCGGGCAGTGGTTCAGCTGATTATCGTCGGCTATGTGCTGAAATATATTTTTGGCGTTAACCACAGTATTCTGACCTTACTGATGGTGCTGTTTATCTGCTTTAACGCGGCTTATAACGCACAAAAGCGCAGTAAATATATTGATAAAGCTTTCCTCTCGTCGTTTATCGCTATCACGGTGGGGGCGGGGCTAACGCTGGCGGTGCTGGTTTTGTCTGGCTCTATCGAGTTCACGCCGATGCAGGTCATCCCGATCTCCGGCATGATTGCAGGCAATGCGATGGTGGCAGTGGGGCTGTGTTACAACAATCTGGGACAGCGGTTTAACAGCGAACAGCAGCAAATTCAGGAAAAACTTAGCCTCGGCGCGACGCCGAAAGTGGCCTCTGCGCCGCTGATTCGCGACAGCATTCGCGCCTCGCTGATCCCAACGATCGACTCTGCAAAAACGGTAGGGCTGGTAAGTTTACCGGGGATGATGTCCGGGTTGATCTTCGCGGGTATTGATCCAGTAAAAGCGATTAAATATCAGATTATGGTGACGTTTATGCTGCTTTCTACCGCCAGCCTGTCGACCATTATTGCCTGCTACCTGACTTATCGGAAGTTCTATAATTCGCGCCACCAATTAGTCGTAACGCATTTGAAGAAGACGTGATGTGATGCCGGAGGGATCGGTATTGGTAGAATTTGTATGCCCGATAAGCGCAAGCGCCATCGGGCAAAATCAAACGGATTAGTACAACAGTGCGTACAGTTGGCGGCGGTATTTTGAGGCCAGCGCATCGCCGGTTCCGAGTGCGGCAAGGATCTCCTGGAAGGTCTTACGTGCCTGACCGTCGGCAGCAGTGAGATCTTTCTTCAGGTGGCTGAACAGCAGTTCCAGTGATTCCTCGTTACGTCCGACCTGATGTAACTGGATGGCTAGTTGAGTTGCCAGCACCGCATCCTGCGGATTGCTGGCGACTTGCTGCTGCAGCTGTTGGATTTCCGGCGTATCCGCCGCCTGCTTCAGCAGTTCTATCTGCGCCACCAGTCCCTGATAGCGGGTGTCCTGATCCTGCAACGGAATGGTTTTCAGCACCGCTTCGGCATCGTCAGAACGATTGAGGGCGATTTGCGTTTCCGCCAGCAGCAGGCCAATTTCGCTGCTTTGGTTGGAGATCTGCCAGGCTTCTTTCAGCAGCGGCAGTGCATCCGCGTGATTACCGGCTTCGATGAATTCGATAGCCTGACGCGCTTTCAGCTCTTCTTCGCTCGGCAACACTTTTTCCAGCAGTGCGCGGATAACCTCTTCCGGCTGCGGGCCCTGGAATCCGTCTACTGGCTGACCGTTCTGGAACAGATAAACCGTAGGGATGGCGCGCAGGCCAAACTGAGAAGCGATCATCTGCTCGGCGTCGCAGTCGAGCTTGGCGAGAATAAACTGACCGTTGTACTGGGCGGCAAGGCTCTCCAGTACCGGCGTCAATTGCAGGCAGTGCTGGCTGCGCTCAGACCAAAAATAGAACAGGACCGGCGTGGTCATCGACTGTTCAAGGGTCTGCTGCAGGTTCGATTCGTTAATGTTAACAATATTCTGTGTGGACATGGAGTTACTCTCTTTTGTCGATTTCTTGTTACATGGGGGCTGACGCGCGTGCTTCAACTCAACCCTGTAAAATTTTGTCCATTATGCGGCCTGGCAAGAGGCGTTTAAGTAGCATCACTGCCCAGGTCACCAGCGTAACCGGATAACGTAGCTTTGGTTTATCGCTCTCAAATGCATGACGTACTTTGGCGACAACCGCTTCTGGTCCCAGCGTAAAACGCGCGGCAATGCCGGGGTTCTCGACGGGCTTATCGCTCTGGGTCTGGTTGACGTTTTCGGTAAAGCGGGTACGGATGGGGCCGGGCTCAATCAGGCTGACCTTAATGCCGCTGTGGCGCAGTTCCATACGCAGCGCGTCGGACCAGGCTTCCAGCGCATATTTACTGGCGGCATAGGCGCCGCGTCCCGGCGTTGAGATCAATCCCATCACCGATGAGGTCATCACGATACGCCCTTCGCCGTGAGGGAGCATAGCGGGCAACAGGCGCATGGTAAGCTGATGTGCGCCAAAGAAGTTGGCGGAAAATTGCTGTTCCATCTGTTCACGGCTGATGGTGGGCAGGGGACCATAGACACCGTATCCGGCGTTGTTAAAGATCCCATATAAACGATTATCGGTCAGGGCGATCACTTCATCGGCGGCACGATCCACGCTTTCGGGTGAATCCAGATCCAGCAATACGCCAGCGAATCCCATACTGTTCATACGCGCGACATCGTCAGGTTTGCGACAGCCTGCCAGAATTTGAAAACCCTGGCGCTTTAGTTCAAGCGCGCTTTCCAGACCGATTCCGCTGGAACATCCTGTTATTAAGACCGATTTTTGCATAACTTTACCTGTCAGGATCTCCGTTGTTTTATGAGTCGTGATTTACTAGAGGAGTGAGATGTTGCGCCATCCAGTCGGCAATAAACGGCTGAGCGTCACGGTTAGGATGAATACCATCATCCTGCATCCACTGGGGTTTCAGATAAACCTCTTCCATAAAAAATGGCAGCAGAGGAATATCAAACTCTTTGGCGAGCTTTGGATAAATCGCGCTAAAGGTTTCATTATAACGGCGGCCATAGTTTGCCGGCAGACGAATTTGCATCAGCAGCGGTTCGGCATTTGCCGCTTTGACATCCTGCAGAATCGTGCGCAGGGTTTGTTCGGTTTGCGCAGGCGCAAAGCCGCGCAGGCCATCGTTACCGCCAAGTTCGACCAGCACCCAGCGCGGCTGGTGCTGCTTGAGTAATGCAGGTAGACGGGCCAGACCTTGCTGCGAGGTGTCGCCGCTAATGCTGGCATTCACCACTGGCGTTTTGGTTTGCCATTTATCATTAAGTAGCGCAGGCCACGCGGCGCTGGCGGACATACGGTATCCAGCGCTCAGGCTGTCACCCAGAATTAATAACGTGTCCGCAGCGGCGGCGCGGAAAGTTAACAGGACCAGGAACAGGAAAGGCCAATGCCAGCGGAAAACATTGTTGAAGTTCATCATCTTAAGAAATCCGTCGGTCAGGGTGATCAAGAGCTATCCATCCTTACCGGAGTTGAACTGGTTGTCAAACGCGCCGAGACCATTGCGTTGATTGGCGAGTCGGGATCGGGGAAATCCACGCTGCTGGCGATCCTCGCCGGGCTGGACGATGGCTCCAGCGGTGAAGTCAGCCTGGTGGGGCAGGCGCTGCACACTATGGACGAAGAAGCCCGGGCGCAGCTGCGGGCGCGGCACGTGGGTTTTGTCTTCCAGTCATTCATGTTAATTCCAACCCTCAACGCGCTGGAAAACGTCGAACTACCCGCGCTGCTACGCGGCGAAAATAGCGGAAAAAGTCGTGACGGGGCAAAAACGCTGCTGGAGCAACTGGGGTTGGGAAAACGTCTTGATCATCTTCCGGCCCAGCTTTCCGGCGGGGAGCAGCAACGCGTAGCGCTGGCACGGGCGTTTAACGGACGCCCTGACGTGCTGTTTGCCGATGAGCCAACGGGCAATCTGGACCGCCAGACCGGAGACAAAATCGCCGACCTGCTGTTTTCTCTGAACCGGGAACACGGTACCACCCTGATTCTGGTGACCCATGACCCGCAGCTGGCGGCGCGTTGCGATAGGCGTTTACGCCTGGTGAACGGACAGTTGCAGGAGGAGGCATGATTGCACGCTGGTTCTGGCGCGAATGGCGCTCGCCTTCATTACTGATTGTCTGGCTGGCGTTAAGCCTGGCGGTGGCCTGTGTACTGGCGCTTGGCAATATCAGCGATCGCATGGAAAAAGGGTTGAGCCAGCAAAGTCGTGAGTTTATGGCGGGCGATCGGTCGCTGCAAAGTTCGCGCGCCGTACCGAAAGCGTGGATTGACGAGGCGCGACAGCGTGGTCTGAAGGTGGGTGAACAGCTCACCTTTGCCACCATGACCTTTGCCCGGGATACGCCGCAACTGGCGAACGTCAAAGCAGTGGATGATGTGTATCCGATGTACGGCACGCTGCAAACCAATCCGCCGGGGCTGAAACCGCAGCCGGGCTCAGTGCTGTTGGCCCCGCGTCTGATGGCGCTACTCAACTTAAAAATCGGTGATTCCATCGACGTTGGCGATGCCACCCTGCGCATCGCCGGAGAAGTGGTGCAGGAACCGGATTCCGGTTTTAATCCCTTCCAGATAGCGCCGCGCCTGATGATGAACATGGCGGATGTCGAAAAAACGGCGGCGGTCCAGCCGGGAAGCCGTGTGACCTGGCGCTATAAATTTGGCGGTACGCCACAGCAACTGGAAGCCTATGAAAAATGGCTGCTTCCGCAGTTAAAGCCGGAACAGCGTTGGTATGGGCTGGAGCAGGATGAAGGGGCGTTGGGGAAATCACTGGAGCGTTCGCAACAGTTCCTGCTGCTGTCGGCACTGTTAACGCTACTGCTGGCGGTTGCTGCCGTTGCCGTGGCGATGAATCATTACTGTCGCAGTCGTTACGATTTGGTGGCGATATTAAAAACGCTCGGTGCGGGCAGGGCGCAGCTGCGCAAGCTGATTATTGGCCAGTGGCTGATGGTGCTGGCGCTGTCTGGCTTGACCGGCGGGCTGTTCGGGCTGTTATTTGAGCGGGTGCTGGTGGTATTACTGAAGCCAGTTCTGCCCGGTGAGCTACCGCCCGCCAGCCTTTGGCCGTGGCTGTGGGCACTCGGTACGATGACCGTCATTTCTCTGTTGGTGGGGCTACGCCCTTATCGCTTGCTGCTGGCGACGCAGCCGCTGCGGGTACTGCGTCGCGACGTGGTGGCAAACGTCTGGCCGCTTAAGGTCTATCTGCCCGTAGCAACGATAGTTGTGGTTGCGCTGCTGGCCGGATTGATGGGCGGAAGTATGCTGCTGTGGGCGGTACTGACCGGGGCGGTGGTGCTGGCGCTGCTGTGCGGCGTGTTGGGCTGGATGCTGCTTAACCTGCTGCGTGGTCTGACGCTGACCTCGTTGCCGCTGCGTTTGGCGGTCAGCCGGCTGTTGCGCCAGCCGTGGTCAACGCTGAGCCAGCTGTCGGCATTTTCGCTGTCCTTTATGCTGCTGGCGCTGTTGCTGGTGCTGCGCGGCGATCTCCTCGATCGCTGGCAGCAGCAAATGCCGCCGGAAAGTCCAAACTATTTTCTGATCAACATTGCCACCGAGCAGGTGGCTCCGCTGAAGGTTTTCCTTGCTGAGCATCAGGTGATCCCTGAGTCGTTCTACCCGATAGTGCGGGCGCGTCTGACGGCGATCAATGAGAAATCGACCGAAGGCAATCAGGATGAAGCGCTGAACCGCGAGCTTAATCTGACCTGGCAGGATACCCGCCCGGATCATAACCCGATCGTTGCCGGGAGCTGGCCGCCAAAAGCGGGCGAAGTGTCGATGGAAGAGGGGCTGGCGAAACGGCTGAACGTTAAGCTTGGCGATCGGGTGACCTTTATGGGGGATACCCAGGATTTCAGCGCCACGGTCAGCAGTCTGCGCAAAGTGGACTGGGAAAGCCTGCGACCAAACTTTTTCTTTATCTTCCCTTCCGGCGCGCTGGATGCTCAGCCACAAAGCTGGTTAACCAGCTTTCGCTGGGAGAACGGCAACGGCATGCTGACGCAGCTTAACCGCGAATTCCCGACTATCAGCCTGCTGGATATTGGCGCTATTCTCAAACAGGTGAGTCAGGTGCTGGAGCAGGTGAGCCGCGCGCTGGAGGTGATGGTAGTGCTGGTCACCGCTTGCGGTATGTTGCTGCTATTGGCGCAGGTGCAGGTCGGGATGCGTCAGCGTCATCAGGAACTGGTGGTCTGGCGCACGTTGGGCGCAGGCAAGAAGCTGCTGCGTACCACACTGTGGTGCGAGTTCGCCATGCTCGGGATGGTCGCCGGACTGGTGGCGGCCATCGGGGCGGAAACTGCGCTGGCGGTGCTGCAAACCCGCGTGTTTGATTTCCCCTGGGAGCCAGACTGGCGGCTGTGGGTTGTGTTGCCGCTTTGTGGGGCATTGCTGCTCTCTCTCTGTGGCGGATGGCTCGGTTCACGTCTTCTTAAAGGCAAAGCGCTGTTCCGTCAGTTCAGCAGTTAATTCATATTCGTGATGATTACGCACCGGTTTTTTTAAATCGGTGCTTTTTTTTATCTATGTAGCACAAAATGATAACTCATTGATATTTAACAGCACAGAACAATAAAAACCCGACAACACGAGTGTATTAATAAACGTTAATATTTGTATGCTGAATAATTGGCAGGCTATCTATCAAGGTACAAATAATGACTATAAAAAAAACGGCGCTGGCGGTATCGATCGGCGCAGCAGTGGCATTAACGACTTTCGCCTCCCAGGCGGAAATCACGGTCCTGAAACAAGATCCGCAGGCGGGCAACCCGCTGAGCCGTCTTAATTTCACCGTCGGCGGGAGTATTCGTCCGCAGTTCCAGAATATGGCCGGTGACGATGGTAAGAATGGCTACAAACGTAATGGCTTCGACGGTGGAACGCGTTTCCGCTTCGCTGCTGACTACTATCTGTTTGATGACATCAGTTGGGTGAGCTATTACGAGCTGGGCGTTAACTTCCCGGCGATGTTCAACTGGGACAATCACTATGCTAACGGCGCCAACGATACTACGCGTCGTATGCTGTACACCGGTCTGAAGAGCGCGACCTGGGGTACGCTGACCTTCGGTCAACAGAACAGCATTTACTATGATGTGGTGGGCGCGAAAACGGATATCTGGGACTACGACATGATCGGCCAGGCGCCAGGTAACGGTATCAATGGCGACTACGACGGTTCCTATCGTACACGTAAGTCACTGAAGTATAAAAATACGGTAGGCGATGTTGATCTTTACGCGTCTTATCTGTTCAGCGATGACTACAACCCGAACAACGGTTTGCGCTACAAACGTAAAGGCGGCGGCTCCCTGGGTGTGGATTATCACATCACCGATGACCTGACCTGGGGTACGGCGTGGAACTACACCCGCGCGGAAATGCGTGGCAACACCAGCAAAACCTACGATCAAAACATCGTCGGTACTGCGCTGAGCTGGAAACCGGACAACTGGACTTTCTCGCTGGGCGGCGGTTGGTATCAAAACTTCATGACCACCAAAAAAGTCTCTGTTAATGACTATTTTGCCGGTGACGCCTGGGGTCTGGAATACTTTGCGGGATATACCTTCCCGGTTGGCCAGTATGCGCTGAAATCCGTGCAGCCATACTTTATGGGCGATCGTATTGAATACGTGAATGGCCGTAACTACCTGCGTACCGACAACGGTGTGGGTATCAGCTTCCAGCTGGATTACGGTTTCCGTGTGGATTACGAACACGTCTTCACCTCCAGCACCGACAATCTGGGCGACATGAACCTGGTGCGTCTGCGTTACGACTTCTAATCGAACGCCTGCCGCCCGATGCGCTTGCGCTTATCGGGCCTACGAGAGCAGGGGGATCGCGTTATTTGTAGGCCGGATAAGGCACTTGTGCCGACATCCGGCTTTTTCATGCCTTCTCACATTTAAAAACACACTCTGCAACATCATGAAATAATTTCAAGGACAGCAGGTTGTGATCTGTGTCATGTTAACAATCAGCCTGTTAACAGGCCAACAAGAACAACGCCGCAAGAACGGCGTGAGACATGACACCACAACGTTAAAATGGAGAGATTATGGGATTGCGTCAGAGTTTACGCGTCGCGACCGGGGCGCTGTTACTGGCCTGTGGATTACAATTTGCTCATGCGAACAGTGATCCGCACACCATCGTATTTGGCGTCGCACCTGGGCCGTACGGCGATATGGTAAAACAAGCCATTGCCCCTACGCTGAAAGAGAAAGGCTATAAGGTAGTAGTACGCGAATTCAGCGACTACGTGCAGCCTAACATGGCGCTCTCCAATGGCAGCATCGATGCTAACCTGTTCCAGCATTCACTCTATTTTGACAAATTCACCGCCGATAAAGGCCTGAAACTGAGCAAGCTGATTGTGGTCCCGACGGCCGGGATGGGTTTTTACTCACATAAAATCAAAAGCCTGGATGAATTGAAAAAAGGGGATGTGATCACGCTTTCCAACGATCCCACCAACCTGGCTCGCGGTCTGCGTTTTCTGCAGTCTATTGGCCTTATCACCATCAAAGATAACATCGATCCAACTAAAGCCTCCGAGCGCGATATTGCCAGCAACCCGAAAGGGCTGGTGTTTAAACCGCTGGAAGCGGCACAACTGCCGCGTACGCTGGACGGTGTGACCGGTGCGCTGGTCAACGGCAACTTTGCCGTAGCGGCAAAACTGGATCTCGCCAGCGCCATCAAGCAGGAACACCTGGACGAAAATCTGAAAAATATCATTGCGGTACGCAGTGAAGATGCGGATAAACCATTTGCGAAAGATATTGTCGAGGCGGTGAAATCTCCGGCGTATCGTGCGGTGATCGACGATCCGCAAAATATCTACAGCGCCTTCCAGAAACCGGAATGGATGTCGGCAGCCCAATAATCGCTGCGCACAAGGGTTAACAGGGGCAGCGACGACTGCCCTTTTCGCATTTCTGAGGTGGCTATGATTGAGATTGAGAAAGTTTGCGTAGATTTTAGCGCAGGCCGTGGAGCATCAACCCGGGCGGTTGATGACGTTAGCTTGCGCATTGGCGCAGGTGAGATATTTGGCATTGTCGGGACCAGCGGCGCGGGAAAAAGTACGCTGCTGCGCACCCTGAACGCCTTAACGCGTCCGAGCCAGGGAAGCGTTAAGGTGAACGGCGTAGAAATTTCCGCACTGGAAGGCGCGCATCTACGTAAAGCCCGTCAGCGTATCGGGATGATTTTTCAACATTTTAATCTGATGCATACCCGTACCGTGGCACAAAACGTCGCCTTTAGCCTGAAGGCTGCCGGATGGGAACGCAGTAAAATTGGCCCGCGCGTGAGCGAAATCCTGTCGCTGGTGGGGCTATCAGACAAGGCGAACCGTTTTCCGGTTCAGCTCAGCGGTGGGCAAAAGCAGCGTGTGGGTATTGCCCGCGCAATTGCCAATCACCCGGATGTGCTGCTGTGTGATGAACCCACTTCCGCGTTAGATCTCGAAACCTCGGCCACGATTCTGGCGTTGCTTAAGCAGATCAACCAACAGTTGGGGATCACGATCGTGCTGATCACCCATGAGATGAACGTAATCAAATCGATTTGCGATCGCGTGGCGGTGATGTCCGGTGGCAAGGTGGTGGAGTCTGGTGAGGTGTTTGATGTTTTTGCTCACCCGCAGCACGCTTTCACTCAGCAACTGGTGTCGCATACCCTCAATCTGACGCTACCCGAGCGTCTGCGCCAGCATCTGCCCGGCCAGTTGCTGAAAATTCTTTTTATCGGCGATTCGGCAGAACAGCCGGTGTTGTCAGAAGTGGCGGTTAAATTTGGCGTGGCGGTGAACATTCTGCACGGCAAAATTGAATATATCGGCGAACGTGCGCTGGGGATTCTGGTGGTGCAACTGACCGCGCCGCATAACCCTTCTGCGGTGGATGTCGCCGTGGAACATATTCGTCAACGTACTGCACAGGTGGAGGTGATTCGTGGATGATTTATTGCCTGATTTGACGCTGGCGTTTAATGAAACCTTCCAGATGCTGAGCATCTCTACGCTGTTGGCGATTATTGGCGGTCTGCCGCTCGGTTTTCTTATTTTCGTTACCGACCGGCATTTATTCTGGCAGAACCGTTTTGTGTATCTGCTCAGCTCCGTGCTGGTGAATATTATCCGCTCGGTGCCGTTTGTGATCCTGCTGGTTCTGTTGTTGCCGCTAACCCAGTTTTTGCTCGGCAATACCATTGGACCCATCGCGGCATCGGTCCCACTTTCGGTAGCTGCAATTGCTTTCTATGCCCGTCTGGTTGATAGCGCGCTACGTGAAGTCGATAAAGGCATTATCGAGGCGGCGGAAGCGTTTGGCGCCAGCCCGATGCGCATCATCTGCACCGTTCTGTTACCGGAGGCGAGCGCGGGTCTGCTGCGTGGGCTGACGATAACGCTGGTGAGTCTGATCGGTTACTCCGCAATGGCCGGTATCGTTGGCGGCGGTGGAGTCGGCGACCTGGCGATTCGCTTTGGTTATTACCGCTACGAAACCCAGGTCATGATCGTCACCGTGGTGGCGCTGATTATTCTAGTGCAAGTCGTTCAGGTGCTGGGCGACTGGTTGGCGAAACGCGCAGACAAGCGCGACAGACATTGATTACTGTACGCTAAGCCAGTCAGCCACCTCCTGCCATGAGCCGTGAAAGACGATTTTCGCGGCTTTCTTTTCCAGCTGATAGCGATACATCGGGTCGTAATACTCGTTGAGCAACGGCACCAGCCAGCCCATATGCGCGTCGGTGCTGCCCGTTGCCTGCTGTTCGCGCAGAGCCACGTCGAGCAGGGTGGTCAGCTCGGCAAAACGTTGCAAACCCAGACGACGGCGGATAGCAAACAGACCGTGGTGCAGATACTCGCTGTACTCCTGCCAGCCCTGACTCTCGCCATAAGCGTGAGTGAAATCGTGGTGCATGCGCACAAAATACTCTTCGCGCAGTCGCTCCAGCCGTAGCTCAAAAGGATCGTCCACCACCGCAATAGCAGCCTGGCTCATGCGTTCGCGCAAACATTCGGGCAGATGATTAGCGCCGATCATGCGGCCTTCGTCTTCAAGTACCCACAGACGCAGATCCTGACGGCTGTCGGTTTTCAGCATTTCGACCGCCAGCAGGTTTTCAAAGCTTGCCTGGCTCAGCTGCGGCTCAACGGTGCGACCAAACGAGGAACCGCGATGGTGCGCCAGACCTTCGAGATCCACACCGTTTGGCTGCTGTTGCACTAGCTGCGTTTTACCGTTCCCGGTACAGCCGCCTATTAAGACGATCGGTTTTTGTACCAGCTCTTCAGTCAGTTGAATCGCCGCCTGACGCAATGCTTTATAACCGCCTTGTATTAGCGGGTAGTCAGTACCGGACTCGTGCAGCCATTGCTGCACAATGTGCGAACGCTGGCCGCCGCGCGCGCAGCATAAGTAGCCCGCAGGATTTTGACGACAGGCATTCAGCCAGGCCTTCATGCGTTGCTGGCGAGTCTCGCCACAGACCAGTTGATGGCCGAGCGCGAGGGCGGCCTCAGGCCCCTGACGTTTGTAACAGGTACCCACGGCAGCACGTTCGTCATCGTTCATTAAGGGAAGGTTTATTGCGCCCGGCATGGCGCCCTGCTGAAATTCGACGGGGGCGCGTACATCGATTAAAGGCGTACCAGCGAGCAGAATTGCGCGATAGTCCGTTCCATCGTTCATGTTTGATCCTGAAAATACAAAACAGCAATGGAGGGGATTTTACGCGCCAGGGGAGGGGCCGGGGAAGGATAAAATCCATTCCCCGGCATTAATGGCTTATTTCAGCTTTGACTGCGCCCAGATAATACCGCTGGCATATTCCAGCGGCAGCAGGGGGATAAGCGCTTCCAGTGTCGCGCTAAGGCGCGCGGTATCGCTGTCGCTCAGGTTCAGGTGACCCACCTTACGCCCTTCACGCACTTCTTTGTCATACCAGTGCAGGTGTACCAGCGGCAGCTTCAGCCAGTCGTAGTTCAGGTCGCTACCAATCAGGTTTACCATCACCGAAGGATGGTTCACCACCGGCGTCGGTAACGGCAGGTTGGTAATGGCACGCAGGTGCAGCTCAAACTGGCTAATGCTGGCGCCGTTTTGCGTCCAGTGCCCGCTGTTGTGCACGCGCGGAGCCAGTTCGTTGATCAGCAGACCTTCCGGGGTGATGAAACACTCCATCGCCATCACGCCGACATAGCCCAGCTCCTGCATGATGGCAGAGAGCATCGCTTCAGCCTGTGCCTGCTGTCTGGCGTTAGCCTGCGGGAACACCACGCTGGTGCGCAGAATACCGTCCTGATGCAGGTTATGGGTCAGGGGATAGAAAACGGTGCTGCCGTCATGCGCCCGAGCGCCAACCAGTGAGACTTCGCCAGAGAAGTTGATTCCCCGCTCGACGATGCACTCGCCATAGCAATCATCCGGCAGTTGTGCGGTTTCATTTGCGCGCAAACGCCACTGTCCACGACCGTCATAGCCGCCGACGCGACGCTTGACGATCGCCAGCTCGCCGAGTTTGTCGAATACCGCAGACCATTCGCTTTTATCTGCCAGCAGTTGCCACGGCGCGGTCGCCAGACCGAGCTTGTCAAAAAGCTGCTTTTGCGTCAGACGGTCGGCAATAATCGGGAAGACGTCGCGGTTAACAAACGCCGGGTGGCGCGCCAGTTCGCGAGTGAGCGCCGTTTCCGGCCAGCGCTCAATCTCTGCGGTGATCACGCTTTGCTGAAAAGGGACAGCAGCCGGTTCAGCGTCCAGCCCGACGGGCCAGACCGCAATGCCCAGCGGCTCGCCGGCCTGGCGCAGCATGCGTCCTAGCTGACCGTTACCGAGTACGCAGACCTGCTTCATGCCGCACCTCGCGGGTCCGGATTCTCCAGTACCTCATCGGTTTGTGCTTTGCGCCAGTCGTCCAGACGCTGGTGTAATGCGTTGTCGTGTGTAGCCAGAATTTGCGCTGCCAGTAGGGCCGCATTGGCCGCACCCGCTTTGCCGATCGCCAGCGTGCCGACCGGAATACCGCGCGGCATTTGAACGATGGAGTAGAGGCTATCTACGCCGCTCAACGCTGCGCTTTGCACCGGAACGCCGAGAACTGGCACCAGCGTTTTCGCCGCAATCATGCCTGGCAAATGCGCTGCGCCACCGGCTCCGGCAATAATCACCTGAAAACCGTTCTCTTCAGCGCTTTCGGCGAAGCTGAACAATTTGTCTGGGGTGCGGTGGGCGGAGACGACTTCAACATGATGCGGAACGTCCAGGATTTCGAAGATTTCGGCGGCGAACTGCATGGTAGCCCAGTCGCTTTTGGACCCCATCACGATGGCGACACGCGCCGGATTATTGCGGGAAGACATGCGTCTGAAAACTCCTGTGGTGCACTACACTCGACTTTTGAGGCCACAGAGAATAGCATAATTAACCTTCAAGGAAAACGATTGCGCGCTTTACACTTCACTCTTCAAGCTGCCTCTTTGTTGGCTGCATCTGCTCACCCCAGTCACTTACTTTTGTAAGCTCCCGGGGACTCACAGATTTGCCGCCTCGATGCAACTCGAATAGTTTTGTGTAAAGAGGAACTGGATATCTGCAGAATTAAAACGGAAACGCGACTAGCTCAACGTCGCTGGGCGTGACTTTCACCATTGAGCCTTCGGTATGCCATGCGCCTAATACCACGCGGAAAGCGGGTTGCTCATTGGCCGTGAGTTCGTGGACAGCCGGACGGTGTGTATGTCCGTGAATTAACCACTGGACCTGATGTTTTTCCATCTCGTTAATCACGGCCTGCGGATTCACATCCATGATTTCCAGCGATTTACTGCTGTTGGCGGCTTTACTGTTGGCGCGCATTTTTGCGGCAATGCGCTGGCGAACAAACAGGGGCAGGGCGAGAAACAGCTTCTGTAGCCAGGGTTGATGCACTTTGGCGCGAAACGCCTGATAGCCTGCGTCGTCGGTGCATAAGGTGTCGCCATGCATGATCAGCACCTTGCGGCCATACAGATCGAGCACTTTTTCTTCGGGAAGCAAGGTCATGCCGCTCGCACGGGCAAAACGTTTGCCGAGCAGAAAATCACGGTTGCCGTGAATAAAAAAGCAGGGGACGCCGGAATCTGCCAGCGTTTTTATCGCTGCGGCCATTTCATGATGCAGCGGATTCGGGTCGTCATCGCCAATCCAGGCTTCAAACAGGTCGCCGAGAATGTATAGCGCATCGGCCTTGCGCGCATCGCCGGCTAAAAAACGCAGAAAACCGGCGGTGATCGCCGGTTCTTCTGTGCAGAGATGAAGATCTGCAATAAACAGTGTCGCCACGATTACTCGCTGACGGTCACGTTTTCGATGATAACGTCTTCTTTTGGCACATCCTGGTGCATACCGCTGCGACCGGTGGAAACGCCTTTGATTTTATCAACCACGTCCATGCCTTCAACAACTTCAGCGAACACGCAGTAACCCCAACCCTGCATGCTTTCACCGGAGAAGTTCAGGAAGTCGTTGTCAGCAACGTTGATGAAGAACTGTGCGGTTGCGGAGTGCGGAGCCTGAGTACGCGCCATTGCCAGCGTACCACGGGTGTTTTTCAGACCGTTGTTCGCTTCGTTTTTGATCGCTTCTTTCGTGGCTTTTTGCTTCATTCCTGGCTCGAAACCGCCGCCCTGGATCATGAAACCGTTAATAACACGGTGGAAAATGGTGTTGTTGTAAAAACCTTCGCGGCAGTAGTCCAGGAAGTTTTTAACTGTTTCAGGCGCTTTATCATCAAACGTTTTGATTACGATATCGCCGTGATTAGTGTGGAAAGTAACCATTTTTGCATCCTGTTCCGATAGATTGGTGCTTCGACCCCGTCAGGGGTCAGAGTTAGGGGTGTGTTATAGCATAACCGCAAGCTGTGATCACCTCGCAAAGTGTGCTGCTTCCGGTCTAAATTATGGGTATTATACAGACTTTACTATCCACACACGTCTACACGGAATCTTCGATGTTAAAAATCTTTAATACACTGACGCGCCAAAAAGAGGAATTCAAACCTATTCATGCCGGGGAAGTCGGCATGTACGTGTGTGGTATTACCGTTTACGATCTCTGTCATATTGGCCACGGACGTACCTTTGTTTCTTTCGACGTCGTCGCGCGCTACCTGCGCTTCCTCGGCTATAAGCTGAAGTATGTACGCAACATTACCGATATTGATGACAAAATCATCAAGCGCGCGAATGAAAACGGTGAAAGCTTTGTCGCATTGGTCGACAGAATGATCGCGGAAATGCATAGCGATTTCGATGCGCTGAATATTCTGCGCCCGGATCTGGAGCCGCGCGCTACGCACCATATCGCTGAAATTATCGAAATCACTGAGCAGCTGATTGCCAAAGGTCACGCTTACGTTGCTGATAACGGCGACGTGATGTTCGACGTGCCGACTGACCCGAACTACGGTCAGCTGTCACGCCAGGATCTGGATCAGCTGCAGGCGGGTGCTCGCGTTGACGTGGTTGATGTGAAGCGTAACCCGATGGACTTCGTGCTGTGGAAAATGTCCAAAGAAGGCGAGCCGAGCTGGCCGTCTCCATGGGGCGCAGGTCGTCCGGGTTGGCACATCGAATGTTCGGCGATGAACTGCAAACAACTGGGTAACCATTTCGATATTCACGGCGGCGGTTCGGACCTGATGTTCCCGCACCATGAAAACGAAATCGCGCAGTCCACCTGTGCGCATGACGGTGAGTACGTTAATTACTGGATGCACTCCGGGATGGTGATGGTTGACCGCGAGAAAATGTCTAAATCGCTGGGCAACTTCTTTACCGTGCGCGATGTGCTGAAATACTACGACGCCGAAACCATTCGCTACTTCCTGATGTCGGGTCACTATCGTAGCCAGCTCAACTACAGCGAAGAGAACCTGAAACAGGCGCGTTCTGCGCTGGAGCGTCTGTACACTGCACTGCGCGGTACCGACAAATCCGTTGCCCCTGCGGGTGGCGAGGCCTTTGAAGCACGTTTCATTGAAGCGATGGACGATGACTTCAACACGCCGGAAGCTTACTCCGTGCTGTTTGATATGGCGCGTGAAGTTAACCGCCTGAAGGGTGAAGATATGGCGGCGGCTAACGGTATGGCTGCGCATCTGCGCAAGCTCTCCAGCGTGCTGGGACTGCTGGAACAGGATCCGGAAGCGTTCCTGCAAAGCGGGGCGCAGGCGGATGACGGTGAAGTTGCTGAAATTGAAGCGTTAATCCAACAGCGCTTAGATGCGCGTAAAGCGAAAGACTGGGCGGCAGCTGATGCCGCGCGTGACCGTCTCAATGAGATGGGCATCGTGCTGGAAGACGGCCCGCAGGGCACCACCTGGCGTCGTAAGTAACGCTCTATATTGCCGGATGGCGGCTTACGTCTTATCCGGCCTACGATGGAATGATCGGTAGGCCTGATAAGCGTAGCGCCATCAGGCACTATTAATGACGTTTGTACCACCACAGCACACCCATCATCATAACGCCCGGCAGCCATACCCACATCAACTCCGAAGTTATTACCTGATGCCCATACGGTGTGGCGTAGCGTGATAGCGCAAACGGGGCGACTTTAATCACCTGCCACGGTGCAAAGAAGCGTTCATCCGACCACGGCCACAGCCAGCCGACGCCTTTGCCGCCTGTCGTAACGGAATCCAGCAGACTGTGTGACAGCAGTGAAACCGTCAGGAATAGCCAGCAGCGAATCAATCCCGCCTTAAACCATCGTCGGCCAATCAACACGCAGAGCAGAGGTACCGCGAAGGCGAACAGCAGTGAGTGGGTAAATCCCCGGTGGCCAAACACATTGCCATAGGCGACACCGAACTTAAATGACAACACATCGGCATCTGGCAGCATAGCCAGAACGACGCCAGCAAACAGTAATCGTGGGGGTATGACTTTAAGTCCGAGACCTAACCCTAAACAGAGCGGAACGGCTGCGTGGGTAACAATAGTGGGCATGATGATCGCTTCGTGTGGAAAAACAGCATGCTAACAGTTCACTGTGAAGCGGGGATGAAGTCATTATCTGAAAACGAGAGGGAGAAGTGGCCGGATACGGTGTTTACCTCATCCGGCACTTAGGGTCACGCCACGACGCTAATGCTGTGACCTTCAAAGCTCACGGTCTGTCCGGCAACGATTTTGCATCGTTTACGCGTTTCAACAACGCCATCGACCTTAACTAACCCTTCGCCAATAGCAATTTTTGCCTGGGCGCCGCTTTCGCTCCAGCCTTCCAGCTTCAGCAGATCGCAGAGTTCAACATGTGGGTGTTTACCCAGTGAAAATGTGGCCATCTTAAACGTCCTTTACATCATGATATTCAACACACGCCTGCAGCGTGTTTTCGATAAGTGTGGCTACGGTCATGGGGCCAACGCCGCCCGGCACTGGCGTGATATATGATGCGCGTGCGGCAGCATCTTCAAAGACCACATCGCCAACAACCTTACCATTCTCCAGACGGTTGATGCCGACATCAATCACAATCGCACCTTCTTTAATCCACTCGCCAGGAATAAAGCCCGGTTTACCGACGGCAACAATTAGCAGGTCAGCATGCTCAACGTGGCGACGCAGATCTTTGGTGAAGCGATGGGTGACGGTGGTGGTGCAGCCAGCCAGCAGCAGTTCCATGCTCATTGGGCGACCGACGATGTTTGAAGCGCCAATGACGACCGCATTAAGGCCGTAGGTGTCGATGTTGTAACGCTCAAGCAGAGTCACAATACCGCGCGGGGTACAAGGACGCAGGCGCGGCGCACGCTGGCACAGGCGACCGACGTTATACGGATGAAAACCGTCAACGTCTTTATCTGGTGCAATACGCTCCAGCACTTTAACGTTGTCGATACCGGCAGGTAACGGCAGTTGTACCAGAATACCGTCGATGGTGGTATCTGCATTGAGCGTATCGATCAGCTCAAGAAGCTCCGCCTCGCTGGTGGTTTCGGGCAGGTCATAGGAGCGGGAGACGAACCCCACTTCGTCGCAGGCTTTGCGTTTACTCGCGACGTAAATTTGCGAAGCCGGATTGCTGCCTACCAGCACAACAGCCAGGCCTGGGGCGCGTAATCCAGCCGCTAAACGCGCCTGAACTTTTTGAGCAACCTCAGAGCGCACCTGCTGCGCAATCGTTTTACCGTCAATAATCTTTGCTGCCATCAGAGAGAGGATTCCGTCTGTTACGTTAAATCGAAGGGGATGCCACTATTTTGTCAGAAGCGGGACGTGCTGTCAGTTTTCGTTTGCGTTTTTATGTGCGCCAGGGCCGTCACGGGCTGCAAATGGTGTCGGCACAAAGGCTGAAGCCTTACGAATAAATAATAAGCATGCTAATTAAAATTAACGTGAATGAAACATCTCATCACCCTGGGTTCTTTATGGGTAATGCTTCATAAACCAGACTGTTACGTACTATTACGGCGGCATTTAGGTAATATTAACCAAGACTTTTCTTAGATCCCATTAAGAATTAGCCAGGGCTATTAAAAGGATTTGCAGGTATTTTTCATTAATTGAAATGTTTAATTTATCGCTGTGACGAATAGTCATATTCGCGAAGGATAATTAGTAAATCAAATACTCAGGAGAGTCGGGGTAAAAGGTTAGCTAATTCTCTTGCGATATATATCTTTACAGGATGCAGAGATAATTAGCCTGACATTTAATGTCGATAATGAAAACGGATCCCGCAGGATGCTGGAGCCGGATGTGTGTAATTCAAGGGAAATCCATGAAACGTAAATTAATGACCTCTTCTGTTATTGCCAGCCTGATGTTAGTCGCAGGTGCTGCGGTTGCAGCCGATCCGGTAAGTGTGAGCGGCGGTACTGTGCATTTTGAAGGTGAACTGGTCAATGCAGCCTGTGCAGTCAGTACTCAGTCATCCGATCAGGTTGTCACCTTAGGCCAGTATCGTACTGCCAGTTTTGCCGCAGTAGGTGATACAACGGCACAAATTCCGTTCTCCATCGTGCTGAACGATTGTGATCCGAAAGTTGCTGCAACCGCAGCCGTTGCTTTCTCTGGTCAGGCAGATGCCACCAACTCGGCTCTGTTGGCTGTTTCTTCAGGGAATAACACCACTACTGCTGGCGGTGTAGGTATCGAAATTCTGGACAACACGTCCACCGCGCTGAAGCCGGATGGAGCCACCTTCTCTACCGCTCAGGCGCTGGTAGAAGGAACCAACACCCTGCGTTTCTCTGCGCGTTACAAAGCCACTGCCACCAGCGCTACGCCGGGTCAGGCAAATGCCGACGCGACGTTCATCATGAAGTACGAATAAGCCGTTTTGATTTGCGCAAGGATGACGTTCGCCTCACTGGATGAGGCAATTTCCGGGGATGATGAAGGATGTGGCAGATGATAGGGAAAGGCGTGGCGCTGGCGGGAATGCTGTGCGTACTGCCTGTGTTTGCACATACGGTAATACTGGAAAGTGGCCGCCTTCACTTACGGGGGCAGCTCGTCAATGGTGCCTGTACGGTCGCTACTGACAGCCAAAATTTGCGGGTGCAAATGGGGCAGTATCGCACCAATGCTTTCTCCGGGACGGGGAGCTTTGCCTCTACCAGCGTGCCGTTTTCACTGCGCTTAACGTCATGCAGCTCCGATGTTTATGACCACGTTGGGATTGCGTTTGCAGGCGTGACGCCAGCGGAAGATCCGCAGGTTTTCCTTGCCAGTGGAGATGCGTCTGCGGCTTCGGGGATCGGCCTGGCGTTATTTGACCAGCGCCAACGGCAAATTATTCCGAATGCGCTGCCGCTTCATTATGCGCCGATTATAACGCAAGAGATGACGTTTCATTTCACTGCTCGTTATCGGGCTGTCTCGGAAAATATAACGCCGGGAACGCTTCGTTCAGACGTGTGGTTTACGTTGGTTTATCCCTGATTTATTTCCCAACGATAATCACACCAAAGGTATTTGTAGCTATGTTTAATTATCTAAAATCAGGTTTTATCCTTTTACTATTCTTATTTCCTGTTGCCAGTGTTCAGGCTGCCGGAGGCATTGCATTAGGCGCTACCCGTGTTATTTATCCAGCCGATGCCAAACAAACGTCACTGTCTATTAGCAATAGTGATACCAAAGAACGTTACCTGGTCAATTCATGGATTGAGAATAGCGCAGGTGTTAAAGAAACATCGTTTGTGGTTACGCCTCCGTTGTTTGTCAGCGAGCCCAAAAGCGAAAACACGTTGCGTATTATCTATGCAGGTGTTCCGTTGCCCAAAGATCGTGAGTCGCTGTTCTGGATGAACGTAAAAGCCATTCCGTCAGTCAATAAAAACAGCCTTGAGGGCAAAAACGTTCTGCAACTGGCGATTCTGTCCCGCATCAAGCTTTTTGTGCGCCCGAATAATTTGCCGCAAATTCCGGAAGATGCGCCCGGGATGCTGAAATTCTCCCGTTCCGGCAACCACCTGAAAATTAACAATCCGTCAGCGTATTACGTCACGTTGGTCAATCTCAACGTGGGGAAAACGAAGGTCGATAACGTGATGGTTGCACCGAAAAGCGATGCGCAGGTTCTGTTGCCAACAGGCGTGCAGGGCAACGTTACGTTCCAGACGGTCAATGATTATGGCGCTGTGACCCCGGCCCAAACGGTTAGCGTGCGTTGAGATAACGATGAATAAGACAACGTATTTTCCTGGCCTGTTTCCGGGGGTTACGCCACCGCTGGCGGGGGTGGCGTTGTCCACGCTGGCGGCGCTCTTTCCCTCTTTAAGCCATGGTGAAAGCTATTTTAATCCGGCCTTTTTATCTGCGGATACGGCAACCGTGGCGGATTTATCACGTTTTGAAAAAGGTAATCACCAGCCTGAAGGTGTTTATCGCGTGGATATCTGGCGCAACGATGAGTTTGTGGCTACTCAGGATATTCGTTTTACGACCAGCGCGGGAAAAGCCGGGGAGAAGTCCGGTGGGCTGATGCCGTGCTTTGGGCTCGACTGGGTAAAGCGCCTTGGTGTCAATATCGCCGCGTTTCCGGCACTCAATAAGGATGCGAACGATACCTGCATCAATCTACCTGAGGCGATTCCAGGTAGCGAGATTGCGTTTGATTTTTCTACCCTGCGACTAAACGTCAGCCTGCCGCAGGCGTCGATGTTAAACAGCGCGCGTGGCTATATTCCACCGGAAGAGTGGGATGAAGGCATCCCGGCCGCGCTGGTTAACTACAGTTTCACCGGCAGTCGCGGGAGTGATACGGACAGCTATTTCTTAAGTATGCTCAGTGGCCTGAACTATGGCCCCTGGCGCTTGAGAAATAACGGCGCATGGAGCTATTCCAAAGGTGACGGATATCACTCACAAAGCTGGAAAAACATCGGCACATGGCTTCAGCGCGCGATTATCCCGCTGAAGGGCGAGCTGGTGATGGGTGACAGCAACACCGGCAACGACGTTTTTGACAGCGTCGGATTTCGCGGGGCGCGGCTCTATTCCTCAGACAGTATGTATCCCGACAGCTTACAGGGTTACGCGCCTACCGTTCGCGGTATTGCGCGAACAGCGGCAAAGCTAACCATTCGTCAGAATGGCTATGTGATTTATCAAAGCTATGTTTCACCGGGCGCTTTCTCGATAACCGATCTCAACCCGACGTCATCCAGCGGTGACCTTGAGGTGACGGTGGACGAAAAGGACGGCAGCCAACAGCGCTATACGGTGCCGTACTCCACGGTTCCCTTGTTACAACGAGAAGGGCGTTTCAAATATGACGTGGTCGCAGGGGATTTTCGCAGCGGCAATAGCCAACAATCTTCTCCATTCTTTTTCCAGGGAACATTAATTGCTGGGTTACCAGAAGGCTACACCGCTTACGGCGGTACGCAGTTGGCCTCCCGCTACACGGCGGTGGTTTTAGGCACCGGCCGAAACCTGGGGGACTGGGGGGCGGTTTCTGTCGATCTGACCCATGCCCGCAGCCAACTGGCGGATGACAGTACGCATCAGGGGCAGTCATTGCGTTTTCTATATGCGAAATCGCTGAACAATTTTGGCACCAACTTTCAGTTGTTGGGATATCGCTACTCTACGCGTGGTTTCTATACCCTCGACGATGTGGCGTATCGCAGTATGGAAGGCTATGAGTACGAATACGACAGCGAGGGCAATCGCCACGATGTGCCCGATGTGAAGAGTTACCACAACCTGAGCTACAGCAAAAAGGGCCGTTTCCAGATAAACATTTCGCAGAATCTGGGGGATTACGGATCGCTGTATGTCTCGGGTAGTCAGCAAACGTACTGGAATACCTCAGACACCAATACCTGGTATCAACTGGGCTATGCCAGCGGCTGGCAAGGTATTAGCTATTCACTCTCCTGGTCGTGGAATGAATCGGTTGGCATCTCCGACACCGACCGTATTGTCGCGTTCAATATGTCAATACCGTTCAGCCTGCTGAGCGGACGGCGCTACTCGCGAGATAGCGCCTTCGATCGCACCTACGCCACCTTTAATGCTAACCGTAATAGCAATGGACAAAACAGCTGGCAGAGCGGGATCGGCGGTACGTTGCTGGATGGACGCAACCTGAGCTACAGCGTGAATCAGGGGCACAGCAGCACCAATGGCTACAGCGGAAACGCCAGTGCCAACTGGCAGGCGGCCTATGGCACGCTGGGCGTGGGATACAACTACGATCGCGATCAGCATGACTACAACTGGCAACTCTCTGGCGGCGTGGTGGGGCATGCGGATGGCATTACTCTCAGTCAGCCTCTGGGTGATACCAACGTGCTGATTAAAGCGCCTGGCGCACAGGGTGTGCGGATAGAAAACCAGACCGGCGTTCAAACCGACTGGCGTGGATACGCGGTGATGCCGTATGCCACCGTCTATCGCTATAACCGCGTCGCGTTAGACACCAATTCCATGAACAACAATACCGATGTGGAAAATAACGTCAGCAGCGTAGTACCAACGCAAGGGGCGCTGGTGCGAGCGGCGTTTGATACACGAATCGGTGTGCGGGCGCTGATTACCGCCAAATATGCCGGTAAACCCGTGCCGTTTGGCTCTATTGTGCGGGAAAACACCAGCGGCGTGACCAGTATGGTGGGCGAAGACGGGCAAATTTATCTCAGTGGTCTGCCGCTAAAAGGCGAGTTGCTGATCCAATGGGGGGAAGGCGCAAACGCTCGCTGCGTGGCGCGCTATGCCTTGCCTGAGGAGAGTCTGAAACAGGCGGTGACGCTCACGAACGTGACGTGCGAATCTCCAACGGCACGACAGGAATAATACGATGAAAAGACAAACGGGTTTGTTACTGGGAAGCGCTTTACTGCTGATGGCCCATTCGTCATGGGCGACGGTCTGCCATAACTCGAATGGCACGCCAACGGATGTTTTTTACGATTTGTCGAATGTCTTTAACAGCAGCAACAACCAGCCGGGACAGGTGGTAACGTTACCGGAAAAATCGGGCTGGATTGGCGTGAATGCCACCTGTCCGGCCGGAACGTCGGTGAATTACACCTATCGAAGCTATGTCACTGAACTTCCTGTTCAAAGTACCGAGGGTGGTTTTCAGTATCTGAAGCTCAATGACTACCTGCTGGGTGCCATGAGCATCACCGACAGCTACGCCGGGCTGTTTTATCCTCCAAGAAATTATATCCGTATGGGCGTTGACTCGAACGTTTCGAAGCAGAAGCCTTTTGGCGTACAGGATTCAAACCTGGTGTTTAAACTCAAAGTGATCCGCTCGTTTATTAACATGGTTCCGATTCCGCGTCAGACGATGTTCAGCGTCTATGTCACGACCAGTTCCGGAGATGCACTAAGCACGCCGGTGTATACTATCAGCTACAGCGGTAAGGTGGAGGTTCCACAAAACTGTGAGGTGAACGCCGGGCAGATTGTTGAGTTTGATTTTGGCGATATTGGCGCATCGTTGTTTAGTAAGGCGGGGGCAGGAAACCGGCCCGAAGGCATTAATCCGCAGACCAAAACCGTGGCGATAAAATGCACCAACGTCGCCGCACAGGCCTACTTGACCATGCGTGTAGAGGCTGAGAAAGCCACCGGACAAATGATGGTTTCTGACAACCCGGATTTAGGTTTTATCGTCGCCGATAGCAGTGGTAACCCGCTGACGCCTAACAATTTGTCCAGCAATATCCCATTTCAATTGGATGATAACGCCGCAGCCAGGGTCGGTATTCGGGCATGGCCGGTCAGCGTGACGGGGAATAAACCTACCGAAGGGCCTTTTACGGCTCGTGGCTATCTGCGAGTGGATTATGACTAACAAGCAAACACCATTCGCAGGGGCGCTTCTGGCGATGGTGTCCCTGCTAACATTCAGTTCGTTGGGCCATGCCGCCTCGTCGCTGGGGGAAATCAATATTGAGCTGCGTGGCAACGTGGTGGACTTTACCTGTGCGGTGATTGCCAGCGACAGCAATAAGTCAGTGGAGTTGGGGACCTGGCCGACAAAGCAGCTTCAGACCAGCGGAGATACCACTCAACCGGTCGCGTTTACGCTGAAGCTTGAAGGTTGCCCGCCGGGATCCGCATCGATAACGTTTTCCGGTACTCCGGCTCCGGGCACGACGCTGTTGGCGCTTGATGATGCGGTCATGGCGCAAAAGGTGGCGATTGAACTGCACGACAGCGATCGTACGCGATTACCGCTCGAACAGGCGAGCCAGGCCGTGGGGATTGATGAGAACGGCAATGCCACGCTGACCTTTTTCGCCAACTATATCGCGTTAGCCGATGGAGTTCAGCCTAGCGTCGCCAGGGCTGATGCCACGTTTATGATTAACTATAACTAATCAATAAGCTGACAAAACGCTCCCGAACGACATCTCGCCGGGAGTGTTATTACATTAACTCATGCATTTTTGCATAATCGATCAGCTCAACGATGGTGTGCAACCCGAGCTTGGAGTAGATATTCGCCTTGTGAGCGCTAATCGTTTTATTGCTGAGTAACAACTGTTCAGCAATTTCCTTATTGGACAGACCGTTTGCCAGATAACGCAAAACCGTAACCTCGCGGTTAGAGAGCGGCATGTCATTCAGCACACCTTTTTGTGCGTTTATATTGTTAATGAAATTAAGGGTATCCGACGGGAAAAAAGAATATCCCGATAAAATCATTTTTACCGCATTGTAGATATCATTGAGATCCTTTCGTTTACTGACAAAACCATTTGCACCGGCCCGGATAGCACGCCCGGCATAAAAAGACTCCGATTTAGAAGAGAGAAACAGCACCCGAGTTTTCTCCTGCAGAGACTTTATTCTCTTGAGTAATGTAAATCCATCCGAACCAGGTAGTTCAATATCCAGGATGACAAGATCGACCGGGTATGTGCGCAGGTGTTCTATTGCCGTACGGCTGTCGTCGGTTTTCAATACTACCTGAATATTACTGTTTTTCTCGAGTAGTACTTCTATCGACATTCTGACAATAGGGTGTTCGTCCATAATGATAACGGATGCTGGTTTCATTGTTGTATGCCTCAAACTGTTTGCGTATCTTGCGAATTTGATAAAACATCAGGCGTTATAATATTGTCAAATAGCCAAGAATTGTTCTGCGGGAAAACCGAATAAATATTATTTCATCCTTGTTTATTCGGTTGTTCTTCTGCAGAACAATGAATTTGTGGAAAATCCATTTCACACCGGGAAAACTAACAATTAATCAGGAAACTGTGGGGATTATACCTGCTCTGTTCTTTCGGAAAAGACTTACAACATCCCGGTTGTTAATGTCAGTTAGGATATTCTGAAAGACCCAGATGCGTTAATGACTATTGGTATTATTTATCTGCAGTTCGAATTATGGCAGATTGAAAATTTTTTTTAAATAGTAAAAACGATACAATAAACCAATTGTTTAGGTTTTGTTAAGACTGCAATTAGGCTTTTTTATATTGAAATGCACAGAATCAGTAAGGTTAAGTGTGACAGTGGCACCAGGCATAATACCAGGAATAGTTGTAAATATTAAATATTTGTAAAAATTAGATCTTTTTTCTTATTCAAGAATAAGTAGTTTCCTAAAAAATCTTATCGCACATAGGGTTATGGTGTTAAATTAAATGAAGAGAGGTAACGTTGAGGCGGTGTATCAGATGCAAAAAGCGTTGTCTGCTGGGTAACCCCAGGCGCGTAATCAATTGGTTCAGTCGATAGATGATACGGTGGTAGGGTTGTGTTTGTAACAATGCAATCTTTTTTAAGGAGTTACCTTGTAAAAGTAAGGCAATCATCTCCCAATCGAGCTGATTTATGCGCCTGGAATGAATATAGTCAGGAACCGGCGATAATAAGGCGTGACGCACCTCCGGAAGGCGTGAATTGCGTGATAGGATATAAAATGGACCGGATAGTGAAATAAAGGTAGTCAGGTCTTCATCACGACTTGAAAGCATTATGAAGATCTGGATGTCATTACGCTGCTTAATTAGCTGGCGCAAACGTTCAAGTATATCGAAATAGGGGAGTGTTAAGCTTTCTATGTCAATCACTAACTGGCTAATTACTGGTTCTTGCATGCTGGGTAAGGCCGACTCAACGCTCTGGAAGACCGCCGTACGTGTGCCTGAGAATAAATGTCGACTTAACGCGTAGGCCAGGTAGTAGTCTGTTGTAATTATCGCCTGAGATATAGTGTCGTCCGGTAATGTGTATTCGAGTTTTTGCGCCAGATACTCGAGCCGGTCAAATACTTGTGAGGTACAGTGGGGATATTGCCAGGTACAGTTAGTGTTTCGTATGCGGCGATAGCGGTCCCGGCGTTTTGCGCTGTGCATCCTTTTCCATTCCATTTCTGTTGCGGCAGGTCTGGATAAATTGCTGACTATAAACATCCCTGACCCAAATTTTTGCCAGCGTAAAGGTCAATGTCCTTGTGCCGTTGGGTTTCAGTACTTCAACAATCATCAGACTGGCAATTGCGTATCCCATCAGAATAATCTGCCGGAAGTTTTCTGATGTCTTACTCAATGCCCAAAAGATCGTTTTATCCAGTTCAACCTCTCTCTGATATTAGATAAAATATTACCGGGTGTGTCTTTCTGTTACCCCGGAAATAGTATGGCTGGATTATTCTGGCAGTCAGAGGATAGGTACAGTAGGAGTCGATACTTAATCGAGGATGAGATATTTCTCAATAAAAATTAGGCAGAGATACCCCGTCTAATTTTGTAGAAAATTCAGATGGGCGCGGATGTATCTTAAGAATTGCTGATCGTTTTTCACATGCAGCTTTTTCATTATGCCGCGGCGGGTCGCTTTGGCCTGAAGATCGCTTATTGAGAGTAAGTGAGCCGTTTCGGCTAAGGTATATCCGCTGGCGAGAAACATTAAGAACTTGCGTTCGTCGACAGAAAAGTTGCGGGTAGTGCAGTAATGGCAGATAGTTGCAGGCACGTTGCTGCGCAGCGCACGTTTTTGCAGGATGGGGACTAATTTTTTAGTCATTTCCTCAACGTCATCTTCTCGATAGATCAGCGGCAACATGTACAGGCAGGGCCGGAACATCAGCTTATCTTTATCATTTCTGTTGCAGATGACAACCCGGTGTTGGCGGCGGGTATGGATCGGAATCTGATAGCAATCGGCGCTGAGCCAATCTTCATCCAGGGAGATAAACGCGATGTCAGCGCGATCGATATTCTCGACAGGTAAAAAGCAGATCTCCTGATGCCACTGATTTGCCAGATGGGAGATGATGATTTTCAGTCCATGTTCGAAGTGACTGTTTTCTTCCTTGATGGCGATACTTAACATTAAAGAGTTCCTGAACCACTGGAGGGGTAAGGGAATGTTAAGCAAAATCATAAATATTCTAAATACATGTATCCTTAAATCTGGCGTTTCGTGGGCTGAGTTGTTACCAGGTGATTTCCTGGATACCCTTGAACAAGCAGAAAAAATCAACATTCGTACACTTCGCCAGCAACTGAAATAAAAGGCATTGACTCAGCAGGCGCTGACCGTATAATTCACGCGTTTCATCTGCATGAAGTAATCACTTCGCAATGCGCCCTTAGCTCAGTTGGATAGAGCAACGGCCTTCTAAGCCGTAGGTCGTAGGTTCGAATCCTACAGGGCGTACCATTCAAAGTTAGTCCCTATGCTCAGCTTCAACGCACCGTTACGCGCGGGACGGTTTTTCTGCTTCCAGCCAATGTTCTACCTCATAAAGACTTTGTTGGATCTCCTCTCTGAGTGAAAAATCACCCAACGGCTGCTGTTCAAGTGCTGCACACATCGTGCTGGCTGAGCGCATTCCCATGCTGGCGCAGCTGCTTTTGAGCTGATGTGCCAGACGTTTTATCTGCTCGCGCTCATTTAAATCTCGCGCCGTGTCAATTTCATCTAATAAAGGAAGGGTGTGTTGCTTAAAGAGCGCTAACCATTCGTGCACCTTTTGCCATCCCATGACCTGGATATCCCCAGCCAATTGCTGAAAATCTAACCGTTTGTTGTCATTGTCTGATGCAAGCGGGAGAGACTCGTTGGCGTGCAGATAATGCGTAATAAGTCGACTGAGTTCATCCCGGGGAACCGGTTTTTGAATAATGCCGAGAAACAGGGTACTGGTTCTTTGGTTTAGCGTTTCGTCGATGACGTGTGCGCTAAAGCCGATCAGGTTAAGTGCCGGATAGTCGTGGGCTAACTGCTGTGCCAGCGTGATCCCGTCGATATCCGGAAGATCGAAATCAACCAGAGCAGCATTAAAGCTGGCATCTTCCCGCAACAGGCTTAACGCCTCCTCGGCACAGTCGACAGCGGTGACCTGTGCGCCATTGAGAGTGAGCATTTCTGTGCTGATTCGCTGCGTAAGAGGATTATCCTCGATAAGCAATAAGCGTAAGCCCTGTAACGATATGGAGCGTTGTGCGGGTTTAATGACGGGCATCGTGGTTGCCCGCAATGGCAGACGCAGCTGAAAACAACTCCCGACGCCGGGTGTGCTGGTAACGCTTAGCTCTCCCTGCATTGCCTTGGCGAGACTGGCGCTGATGGTGAGTCCGAGCCCGGTTCCTCCGCGTTTACCGCTTACCTGAACGAACGGCTGAAAAATATCGTGCTGACGGGCAGGGTCAATTCCGCATCCCGTATCCTCAACCTCAACATACCAGTCCTGATCTTCACGCCGACTACGCAGGATTATGTGTCCTCGATCGGTAAAGCGTAGTGCGTTGTTTAGTAAGTTAGTAATGATTTGCCGGATACGGCGCGGATCGCCACGCAGGGAAGCGGGAACGTCATCGGCAAAATCCGCAACCAGCACGACCGGGCGACCGGCAACGCGGCTGTTCATGAGTTGAAGCGTACTTTCCAGCAAGGGTTTGGGTTCAAAAGGCTCATCGCCTATCGCCACATTCTTTCCACCGGCTTCGATGGCGGAATAGTCGAGGATGTCGTTGAGGATGGTCAGCAGAGACTCGCCCGAGTCGGTGATTGCGCGTAGATTTTCCCGATGCTGTGCCAGGGCTGGATTGTCTGAGAGCAACTGCGCAGTGCCCAGGATACCATACAACGGAGTGCGTATTTCATGACTCATAGCGGCAAGAAACGCCGATTTTGCCTGGTTAGCTTTTTCAGCTTCTGCACGGGCCTGCCGGTGTTCAGATACCATAGAATGCAGCTCGGCGGTGCGAGCTTTAACCTGTGCGGCCAGATGTTTGCGATGGTTATTGAGGGCGTGAACGCTACTGCGAAAGGCATCCATCAACCGCCCGATGGTATCCAGCTCGCGAACGCCTGCGGTTTCCGGAAAGGGGGAGTCAATATCCCCCTCAAGTAGACGCTGCAACGCCTGGGTTTGCTGTGCCAGTGGGCGTGTGACTGAACGATAAACCACACGCCAAAGTATAAGAATCAGCAAACATAATGACACGCCACCTAACAGCAGCAGCAAGTTTTGCCCGCGCTGGCTGGCCTGTTTGAGATGCGCCAGTCCGCTTTGATTGCGTTGGCCGATGATTTCCACCAACTGACTGACTTCGCTACTGAAACGGGTAAATTGTTCGATATTATTCTGCGATAAGATCTGCAATTGGGTCGTGATGTCATTATCCTGGCGATACAGGGACAGCAGCTCAATATAACGGCTAATCGTATTGATGGTGTCGGCCACCTGAGTGCGCACCACTGGATCTTCAATACGTATTTGTCGGCGGTGAAGCACTCTGACGGCGGCATTCAACTGGCTTTCCAGCGCAGCCAGGTTATTCTGCGCCTGGTTATTCCCCAGATTCATCACCATTTGCTGCACGCGTAGCGCGCTCAGGCGCAGCTCATTCATCTGGTTATAATATTCCAGATCGATATCGATGAGCCTGTCCAACGCGTGTTCAGCCGCTTGCCCCTGATGACTCTCAATTAAATCATAAATGCTTGCCTGCGTGGCGCCCGCCGAAGTAGCTGCATTGCTGGCCTGGCCTCGCGCCATTTCGGCAACGTCAGCGGTGGCCTCAATAATTGTCTGGCTAAGTTGTTGCTGTTGAGCGCGTAATCTCAGGCGTTCGCCAACCATCTCCCCCTGATGGCTTAACGACTGGGCGATCTCTTTTTCCTGTTGTTCAATGGCCGAGGTATCAAAGCCCTGTTCACGAAGAGTTTTGAGTAATGTGGTTATTTTCAGACTCTGGGCGGTTAGCATTCTCCCCTGAGCCAGCCACATATTTTCATTGTCTGCGGTGGTTAGATTTTGTGCGGAAAACAGTTCCCAGGCACTGGCCTCGCTGAGCTGGCGCGCCATATCCATGGTTGGAATTAGCGCCTGGGTATTGGCCTGCTCAACCTGGCTGACAAAACGCAGGTTATACCAGCCTGTCAGCGTACTGATAAGAGTCAGTGCCGCCATCAGCGCAAAGCCTATCCACAGTCGTTTGGTCAGAGATAAATTCACTGTCTGGTCGCCACAGATTAAAAAGGTTGAGTCCAAAAGAGGAAAGCAACTAGGATAAAGCCTTATCAATGTTGAGGCTATCATGCGCGTATTGGTTTTCCTGCTTATCACACTTTTTCCCGGCTTAAGTCACGCGGCCGGGTCTGCACTGCTGCGCTGGCAGGATACCCGGCAGTCAGTCTCGGTACCGCAGACGGACGTTACTGCAAGCAAAGTCTGGAAACTGTGCGCGTTGTATCCCAGCCTGAAGGATGCCTACTGGCTTTCAGTTAATTACGGCATGCTTGAGGCGGCAAAAAAATATGGAGTAAGCCTGAAGGTGTTTGAGGCGGGAGGGTATCGTCAGTTCACCACGCAAAAAACACAAATCGCTCAGTGCCAGCAGTGGGGCGCGGATGCCATTTTATTGGGCAGCAGCACAACGACTTTTCCGGATTTGCAGGCGCAGGTTGGTACGTTGCCGGTCATTGAGGTAGTTAATGCGATACACGATCCGACGGTGAAAGCACGGGTTGGAGTTCCATGGTTCCAGATGGGTTACCAGCCAGGCCGCTATCTGGTTAAGTGGAGCGCGGGAAAACCGTTAAAGGTCTTATTATTGCCCGGACCTGATGACGCCGGAGGCAGCCGCGAAATGGTGGCAGGATTCCGTCAGGCGATTGCCGGTAGTCAGGTGCACATCGTGGATGTGGCGTTGGGGGATAATGATATTGAAGTTCAGCGCAACCTGTTACAAGAAATGCTTGAACGTCACCCGGATGTCGATGTGGTTGCCGGTACAGCAATTGCAGCGGAAGCAGCGATGGGAGAGAAGCGGAATCAGGGGACGCCGCTAACCGTTGTCTCTTTTTATCTGTCGCATCAGGTGTATCGCGGACTTAAACGCGAAAGAATCATTATGGCTGCCAGCGATCAAATGGTCTGGCAAGGTGAACTGGCGATTCAACAGGCTATCAGAGTATTACAAGGGCAATCGGTGCCGGAAAATATCAGTCCGCCGATCCTGGTGCTCACCCCGAAAAATGCCGACAGCCAGCATGTTCAGCGCTCACTTTCTCCTGGCGGGTTCCGTCCGGTTTATCTGTATCAGTACACGTCGGCCGCTAAAAAATAACCTTCGCCGTGCTGCGTCACCAGTAAATCAGCCCGTAGCTTATGGCGCAAACGGCGGATCAATACATCCACGGTGCGTAAGTCTGGATTGTCTACCCGTCGTGCCGAAAGCATACGCAGTAAACGTTCGCGGCTGAGAATTTCCCCCGGATTGGTGACAAAGGCGACCAGCATTTCATACTCTGCGCGGGTGAGTTTGATCGCCTCATCGCCCAGTTCCAGGGTATGCCGGGAGACATTCAGACAGTATCCGGCAAACTGATAGCAGTTATCTTTGGTCTCCGGCTGTGCCTGGCGGGCAAGATCGATACGCCAGAGCAAATTTTTAACCCGAACCACCAGTTCACGTAGCTCCAGCGGCTTGGTGACATAATCATCAGCACCCATTTCCAGGCCAACGATCCGGTCAATTTGATCGCTACGACCCGTCACCAGAATGATCCCTACCGTTGAGCGTTCGCGCAGGGCACGGGTCAGCATTAAGCCATTTTCGTCCGGGAGGTTGATATCCAACAGAATAAGATCGACAGGATGTTGTGACATGATTTCACGTAGGCCTGTAGCGCTGGCGGTGACCGAGACGTGGTAACCCTCCTGTTCAAAGTATGCCTGTAACCTCGCCTGGGTGACGGGTTCATCTTCAACAATTACAATGTGATGCGACATCCTGATGGCGTGCTCTTTCTGTTCATATCTGTTCACATTGTGCCGTAAGTCATTCATCCTGACCAGTGTTGCTGTTCACATTTGAGAAATAAGATCCTCTGTAACTAAACCATAAGATTACAGGGGCTATTATGCGGAAACTATGGAGGGCGCTGCTCAGACCGAGCGCACGTTGGTCAGTGTTGGCGCTGGTCGTTATCGGGATTGTGGTCGGTATTGCGCTGATCGTCTTGCCGCACGTTGGTATTAAATTAACCAGTTCTACCGAGTTTTGCGTGAGCTGCCACAGTATGCAGCCGGTTTACGAAGAATATAAACAGTCTGCGCATTTTCAGAATGCCTCCGGGGTACGCGCAGAATGTCATGACTGCCACATTCCATCCGATATTCCAGGCATGGTGAAACGTAAGCTGGAGGCCAGCAACGATATTTACCAAACCTTTGTTGCCCACTCTATTGATACTCCAGAGAAATTCGAAGCCAAGCGCGCTGAGCTGGCGGAGCGCGAATGGGCGCGAATGAAGGAGAACAACTCCGCGACCTGTCGTTCTTGTCATGACTATGATGCGATGGACCACGCTAAACAACATCCTGAAGCTGCGCGCCAGATGAAGATTGCGGCCAAGGACAACCAATCCTGTATCGACTGCCATAAAGGTATTGCGCATCAGCTTCCCGATATGAGTAGCGGTTTCCGTAAGCAGTTTGATCAGTTACGCGCCAATGCAAACGACGATGGCGAGACGCTCTACTCTCTGGACATCAAACCTATTTATGCCGCCAAAGGTGATAAAGAACCTGCAGGATCACTGCTACCCGCTTCTGAAGTGAAAGTGTTAAAGCGTGACGGTGACTGGCTGCAAATTGAAATTGTGGGCTGGACCGAGAGTAATGGGCGTCAGCGCGTGTTGGCGCAATTGCCGGGCAAGCGCATTTTTGTGGCTTCCATTCGTGGCGACATCCAGCAGCACGTGAAGACGCTGGAGCAAACCACCGTTGCGGAAACGAATACGCCATGGAGTAAATTGCAGGCCACCGCCTGGATGCAGAAGGGCGATATGGTCAACGACATCAAACCTATCTGGGCTTATGCCGACTCGCTCTATAACGGAACCTGTAACCAATGCCACGGCGCGCCAGAGAAAGAACACTTTGATGCTAACGGTTGGATTGGCACGTTGAACGGCATGATTGGCTTTACCAGTCTGGATAAACGTGAAGAACGTACCTTACTGAAATATTTGCAGATGAATGCCTCTGACACTACGGATAAGCCGCATGGCGATAAGGGAGAAAGCAATGAAAAATAACGATCTCTTTCAGGCATCTCGCCGACGTTTTCTAATGCAGCTGGGGGGCTTGACCGTAGCTGGTATGTTAGGGCCTTCGCTGCTCACGCCGCGTAGCGCCAACGCCGCAGAAGTCCAGGGCACTGGCGTCAAAGAGGGGATTCTGACCGGTTCTCACTGGGGGGCTATCCGTGCCACCGTGGTTGATGGTCGTTTTATTGAGGCCAAACCGTTTGAGCATGATAAATACCCGTCAAAAATGATCGCCGGACTCCCGGATCACGTACACGGTGGAGCGCGTATTCGCTACCCGATGGTCCGCGTGGACTGGTTGCGTAAGCGCCATCAGAGCGATACCACTCAGCGCGGAGATAACCGCTTTGTACGCGTTTCGTGGGATGAAGCGCTGGACTTCTTCTACCAGGAGCTGGAACGCATTCAGAAGACCTATGGTCCGAGCGCGCTGCTGACTGCCAGCGGCTGGCAATCGACCGGGATGTTCCACAATGCTTCCGGGATGCTGGCACGTGCCATTGCGCTGCATGGCAACAGCGTGAGTACCGGGGGAGACTATTCCACCGGCGCCGCTCAGGTCATTCTGCCGCGCGTGGTAGGGTCAATGGAGGTATATGAGCAGCAGACCTCCTGGCCGCTGGTACTAGAAAACAGCAAAACCATTGTGCTGTGGGGTTCCGATCTCATTAAAAACCAGCAGGCGAACTGGTGGTGTCCGGATCATGATGTCTACGAATACTACGAGCAACTGAAGGATAAAGTGGCGCGGGGTGAGATTTCGGTCATCAGCGTTGACCCGGTCGTCACCTCAACGCATGACTATCTGGGCCGCGACAAGGTTAAGCACATCGCCGTGAACCCGCAGGCTGATGTGCCGCTACAGCTGGCGTTGGCACACACGCTGTATACCGAGAAGCTCTACGATAAGCATTTCCTCGATAACTACTGCGTTGGGTTTGAGCAATTTCTGCCTTATCTGCTGGGCGAAAGTGACGGACAGCCTAAAGATGCCCAGTGGGCGGAAAAAATCTGCGGAATTGATGCAGATACGATTCGTGAACTGGCGCGGCAGATGGCGGGCGGCAGAACGCAAATTATTGCCGGCTGGTGCGTGCAGCGTATGCAGCATGGGGAACAGTGGGCGTGGATGATCGTGGTGCTAGCCTCGATGCTCGGACAAATCGGTTTACCCGGCGGCGGCTTTGGCTTTGGCTGGCATTACAACGGTGCGGGCACCCCGGGGCGTAAAGGGATTATCCTGAGCGGTTTTTCTGGCTCCACCACCGTGCCTCCTGTGCATGACAGCACCGATTATAAGGGCTACAGCAGTACTATTCCGATCGCGCGTTTTATCGATGCGATTCTGGAGCCGGGCAAAAACATTAACTGGAACGGCAAAACCGTTAAGTTACCGCCGCTGAAGATGTGCGTTTTTGCCGGGACCAACCCTTTCCATCGTCACCAGCAGATTAATCGCATTATTGAGGGATGGCGTAAGCTGGAAACCGTCATCGCCATCGATAATCAGTGGACGTCGACCTGTCGATTCGCCGACATCGTATTGCCGGCGACGACCCAGTTTGAACGTAACGATCTTGACCAATATGGCAACCACTCCAACCGCGGAATTATCGCCATGAAGCAGTTGGTGCAGCCGCAGTTTGAAGCGCGTAATGATTTCGATATTTTCCGCGATCTTTGCCGCCGCTTTAACCGTGAAGAAGCGTTCACTGAAGGGCTGGATGAGATGGGCTGGTTGAAGCGCATCTGGCAGGAAGGAAGTCAGCAAGGGAAGGGACGCGGCGTTCATCTTCCGGCCTTCGACGTTTTCTGGAATCAGCAAGAGTACGTTGAATTCGAACATCCGCAGATGTTTGTTCGTCATCAGGCCTTCCGTGAAGATCCCGACCTTGAACCGCTGGGCACGCCGAGCGGTTTGATCGAGATATATTCGAAAACCATTGCCGATATGCAATATGACGATTGCCAGGGGCATCCGATGTGGTTTGAGAAAATCGAACGCTCACACGGAGGACCCGGATCGCAGCGTTGGCCGCTACATTTGCAATCCGTGCACCCGGATTTCCGTCTGCATTCACAGCTCTGCGAGTCCGAAGCGTTGCGTAAGCATTATGCGGTAAGTGGCAAAGAGCCGGTGTTTATCAACCCGCAGGATGCCAGCGTCAGGGGGATCCGCAACGGCGATATAGTTCGTGTATTTAACGCGCGTGGACAAGTGCTGGCCGGGGCGGTTGTCTCCGATCTCTACTCGCCGGGCGTGGCGCGCATCCATGAAGGTGCCTGGTACGATCCTGATAACGGTGGAGAAATCGGAGCGCTGTGTAAATACGGCAATCCGAACGTGTTAACGATAGATATCGGCACGTCTCAGCTGGCGCAGGCGACCAGCGCCCATACTACGCTGGTGGAAATTGAGAAGTATACCGGCAAGGTGGATAACGTGACGGCGTTCAGTGGCCCGATAAAAATGGTGGCGCAGTGTGAATATGTCCCGGCTGAGCAGGTGACGTCATGACGAAACACTTTTCCATGACAACAGAACAAATGGCCTGCGTGTACGCCTGGCTGGCGCAGTTGTTTTCCCGGGAGCGTGACGATGAAAGCCTGGCGCTTTTACAGTCCAGCGAAATGGCTGAGTGGTTCGCGGTGCTCAAAGGTGAGCCGCTGCTTGAGGCGCAGGTCCTTTTGCTGGAGGAAAAAATTGCTGCGCTGAAGGCGCGTGAAGACGCTACTCTGGAACTGGCAGCTGATTTTTGCAGCCTGTTCCTGATGTCGGATAAACACGCGGCGTTACCCTATGCGTCGGCTCATCTTGAAGGAGGGCCAAACTATGGGGTCATTAAACAACTATTATCTGATGCGGGCATGCAGGTAAGCGATACGTTTAGCGAGTCAGCCGATCATCTGGCGATTTTTATCGAACTGCTGAGCCATCTGCATTTTTCCCTGGCAGAGGCAGGACCGCGTCATCAGCAGGTTGATGCGTTGCGCAGAGAAACGCTGGCAGGGCTGTTACGCTGGTTACCGGAGTTCACCACTAAATGCTGTCGGTATGATGACTTTGGTTTTTACGGCGCGCTAAGTCAGCTGTTGCTGGCTTTGGTCAGACTGGATAATCAGAGCTGAGAGCAGCACATCCGGCGGTAATGAATCTGTTGCCTCCGTCGTATTGCTACGTTCACCTTATGTTTTTCACTTCTCTGAAACGATACTGCCTGTGAACGTGTTAAGGGTACTATCGCCGTACCCTTAACAATCCCGGCTCCCGGCGGGAAAATTGTTGCTGCGCAATACCCTCCGCTTATTCCTTCAGGCTACCGGGCCGGGCGCGAGGCAACATCCCTGTAAAACGCGCCCTGAACCCGCATCCCTGCGGGTTCTCCCGGCCTTACGGAAACACGTCGGCAATTTTCAGCCGGACCAGTCCACACTTGACCTCTTGCGCTTTTATTTGAAAATCGCTGAACAGCAAAACAGATTTAACTGGAAATCAGGGCGTTGAAGCGATGACCTCGTTATGGCTGTTCCACTCTCAGTTATTTCCATGGTCATTCATCTTCGTGAACTGAATGGCATTAGCACATTCGCTCCCGTTTTAATCCTCTCACCGTACAACCAGCACCGGACATTTCGCGTGGCGTACCACGGCTGCTGCCGTTGAACCCAGCAGATAAGTGCTAAAACCGGGTTTATGTGAGGCGATGACGATAAGCTCGGCGTCCACCGCCTCTGCCAACTTGAGGATCTGATCCTTCGGCGGGCCGTAAACGACATGAGTTTGACTCCTGCCTGCAGGAATATTGAACTGCTTAATAATCTCTTCGAGTTTTTCGCTGGCCTTGGCCTGCAGACCACTCCTGTCCGGGAATTCGGTAGAGTAGGCTAGCCCCAGCGAGGCATAGAACGGAACGGTAGGAATAACGGCTAAAAAGTGAACCTTCGCGGTTTTGGCATGCGCCTGAACCTGTGGAACAACATGGCGAGTTAAATCGGTTTCAGAGATATCAATGGGCACCAGAATTGAGCGATACATATTCACTACCTCCTGTTTGTTTACCTCTACTCTGAGTGTAGCGAAAGTTGTCTTTGTATAATAAGTGACCAGATCAAGGTTACGTGCATAAATGTGCGTCAATGAAATGTGTATGTCGCATGTCTGGCCGTATATGTATATGTGAGCAAAACTGTAAGACAGGTATCTTCATTAATACGTGTAATCAAAAAACAGAAAAGGGTTCTTTTTTATGTGTTTTCATTATATATTTAATTATATAACGATTGTCACCAAAGGATTAATTTCAGCAGCTTTTAATCTTTATCAAACTTTTATTCTGATGTTTGTGTGATTAATAGTTAATCAAACTTTATGTTTGGTTTAAAATTCTAATTTTAAACGAAATTTGATATTTACATTTCGTTCTCATTAATTATGCGAGCCCCTTCAAACTTACCCGTTGGCTGATTCTTATTTCTCTCTTCGCTTGATGAATATCAATAAGTAGCTGCTTTAGTATATTTATTGCCTACCCCTAAAAGGGTATTCGTCTGATGGAAATATAAGATGAGAAAAATAAATAAAACTATCATATGGACGATGCTGCTGTGCATTGTTCTTGGTGCAGTTATTGTTTTGGCAGGGCAATGGACATTGCACAAAACCTCGAGCACGGAATTTTGTTTGTCGTGCCATACGATGCAGGCACCTTACGAGGAATATACCGGCTCGGTTCACTTCCAGAATCAGAAAGGCATTCGCGCAGAGTGCGCGGACTGTCATATCCCGGAGGGCGGGCTGGATTATCTGGTGGCTAAGCTGCGGGCCTCAAAAGATGTTTATCACCAGTTCATAACCAAAAAAATCGATACCCCGGAAAAATTTGAAGAACATCGTCTGGAGATGGCGCAAACCGTCTGGGCACAGCTCAAGGCGAGTGATTCTGCGACCTGCCGTAGCTGCCACAGTATGGACGCCATGGATCTTGCTGCACAAAGCGCGGATGCCCAGAAGATGCACAAAATGGGCATCGCGGAAAAGCAAACCTGTATTGATTGCCATAAAGGCGTCGCCCATTTCCCACCTGAAATAAAAATGGATGACAGTGCGCTTAAAGGGCTTGAAGCGCAGTCAGCCTCCACTCCAGCCTCGGCAACTGAGCTTTATGCCGTAAGCAATACCGCGCTTGGCGATCTGGGAACTGTTTACCCGGCAACAAAAATGCAGGTTCTGAAAACAACGGACAACGCGCGACTGGTCGAGATTCGCGGTAGCCAGATGCAAGGAAGTGAACAGGTTATTTACTACGCAGCAGGGCAGCGTTTGATTCTTGCCAGCCTGAGTGAAAAAGGTCAGCAGTCGCTGAAGATCCTCTCCGACTGGAAAAAAGATGACTACGGCAATGCGTGGCGAGATGTCGTGCTGCAGGGCGAATGGAGCGGTTCCGCTCTCGCCAGCCGCGAACCCATGTGGGATTACGCACGCAAACTCGACAATGTGTACTGCGCGGGTTGTCATGCGCCAATTCCGGCGAATCATTTCACGCTCAACGCCTGGCCTTCTGTGGCGAAAGGGATGGGTGCTCGTACCAATATCAGTGAAAACGAACTGGATATCCTGAGCCGTTACTTCCAGTACAACGCGAAAGACATGAACAAATAAGCGATAAATCAGGAGAAATCATGAAACTCACAAGACGTGACTTTATCAAGACGGCTGGCGCGGCAACCGGGACAATGGCGATTTCTTCGGTGATCCCAATGCCGGCCTGGGCCGAAGGCCAGAATGGTGGGGCAATCCTGACGGCAGCACGTTGGGGTGCGGTATACGTGGAAGTCAAAGACGGCAAAGTGGTTTCCTCAAAAGGTGCGTTGCCGAAAACGGTGCCGAACTCATTACAGCAAACCGCGCCGGATCAGGTTCATACCAATATCCGCGTTAAGTATCCGATGGTGCGCAAAAGCTATCTGGAAAACCCGGGTAAAGCGGATGGTAAACGTGGTAACGATCCTTTCGTGCGTGTGAGTTGGGAACAAGCGCTGAAGCTCATTCACGAGCAGCATAGCCGGATCCGTAGCAGCTATGGCCCGTCCTCAATATTTGCCGGTTCCTATGGCTGGCGCTCTAGCGGTGTTCTGCATAAGGCGCAAACCCTACTGCAACGCTATATGAGCATGGCCGGTGGCTATGCCGGTCATACCGGAGATTATTCAACCGGGGCCGCGCAGGTGATCATGCCTTACGTTGTGGGATCGGTTGAAGTCTATGAGCAGCAAACCACCTGGCCGATGGTGCTAGAGCACAGTCAGGTCGTGGTGCTGTGGGGGATGAACCCGCTCAATACCCTCAAAATTGCCTGGAGCAGCACGGATGAACAGGGGATTGAATACTTTAATCTGCTGAAAAAATCAGGGAAAAGCGTCATCGCCATCGACCCGATGCGTTCTGAAACCATCGAGTTCTTTGGTGATAATGCGACCTGGATTGCGCCACATATGGGGACCGATGTGGCGATGATGTTAGGGATCGCCCACACGCTGGTGAAGAAAAATCTTCACGACAAAGCCTTCCTGGAAAAATACACCACCGGATATCCGCAGTTTGAAGAGTACCTGCTCGGCAAGAGCGACAAAATTGAGAAAACCGCCGAGTGGGCATCTGGCGTGTGTGGCGTGCCTGCTGAGCAACTGGAAAAGCTGGCGGAAATTTTCTCCAGCAACAAAACCATGCTCATGGCAGGCTGGGGGATTCAGCGTCAGCAATACGGTGAGCAAAAACACTGGATGCTGGTAACTCTGGCGGCGATGCTGGGGCAAATTGGTACCGAAGGCGGTGGTTTCGGGTTCTCTTATCACTATTCTAACGGCGGTAACCCAACACGCACCGGTGGGGTATTGCCAGCAATATCCGCCAAAATTGAGGGGGGATCATCTGCGGGCAACGACTGGGCGGTTTCTGATGCGGTGACCAGCCTGCCGGTAGCGCGAATTGTCGAGGCGCTGGAAAACCCAGGCGGCAAATATCAGCATAACGGTAAAGAGCAAACCTTCCCGGATATCAAAATGGTCTGGTGGGCGGGTGGCGCTAACTTTACCCATCATCAGGATACCAACCGCTTAATCAAAGCCTGGCAGAAGCCTGAACTGGTTGTCATCTCTGAGTGTTACTGGACCGCAGCGGCCAAACACGCCGATATTGTTCTGCCAATCACCACCTCGTTTGAGCGTAACGATCTGACCATGACCGGTGATTACAGTAACCAGCATCTGGTGCCTATGAAGCAGGTCATCGCGCCGCAGTTTGAAGCGCGTAGTGATTTTGACGTATTTGCCGATCTGGCTGAGATGCTCAAGCCGGGTGGTAAGGCGGTCTACACCGAAGGCAAAGACGAAATGGCGTGGCTGAAGCAGTTCTATGACGTTGCGCAAAAAGCCGCCCGCGCCCAGCGTGTCGCCATGCCTCAGTTCAACGCGTTCTGGCAGCAGAATAAACTGATCGAAATGCGTGAGAATGAAAAGAATAACAAATATGTGCGCTACGCGGATTTCCGCAGCGATCCGGTGATGAATGCGCTGGGAACGCCGAGCGGCAAGATAGAAATCTACTCGAAAACGATTGAAGGCTATCAGTATAAAGACTGTCCGCCGCATGCGTCCTGGATTGAACCGGATGAATGGAAAGGAACTGCGGATAAAGATCAGCTGCAGCTACTGACGGCGCACCCGGCACATCGTCTGCATAGTCAGCTGAACTACGCGTCGCTGCGTAAAGAATACGCGATTGCCAATCGTGAACCGGTGACGATTCATCCGGATGACGCGAAAGCCAGAGGGATTGTCGAGGGCGATCTGGTTCGTGTATGGAATGCTCGCGGACAGGTTCTGGTGGGGGCGCACGTCAGCGACGGTATCAAACCGGGAATCATCTGTATCCATGAAGGCGCATGGCCGGATATTGAAAACGGTATCTGTAAAAATGGCGGCGCGAACGTGCTGACGGCGGATATCCCAACCTCACGGCTGGCGAATGGCTGTGCGGGGAATACCAGCCTGGTATATGCAGAAAAATTCACCGGTGAAGCGCCAAAACTCACCGTCTTTGATGAGCCAGCAATTGTCACCATGTAATGATGATGGCTGATAAACGGGGGCCGTAAGGCTCCCGTTTTTTATTACTGTTTGGGCAACGTTTTACTGTTGTTACTCAGCCAGCTCAATCACATCTCCCGTTGCCGGTGCGTCAGTTCCCGGAAGCCACAATCGCCCCCACGAACCGGTACAATGACAGCCGAGCAGTTTTTCGGGTTGCTGTTGCTTAATAAATTGTCGGGTCCGCCATAGCTTAGCGGGGGAGGCAGCACGTAAATGAAACCCACCGACCAGGGCATAAATTTGGTTAACCCCTGTGATTTTCTGGCAATGGCGTACGATGTTCTCTATTCCCCGATGCCCGCAACCAGTAATGATGACTAACCCGCGTTCAGATTTATAGATCAACACGCCTTCGTCACTGATGTAATCTGGTTGGAGTGTTTTTTCGCTAATCACACCATAGGATTGTGGCGTGGGGACGCTAATTTCCCCGGACCACAAAAAGCGATCGCTGATAGCCAGCGGCTCGCGGGTGTATTCCATGATGAATCGAGAGTAGTTGTTATCACGCGAGAGTTTTTTAATTTTTCGTGGTGTTCCCGCAACCGTAACTGAGGCGTATCGTTCACAGGCTATTTGGGGATGGCAAATGATACGGCTGTTATCCGCAAGCCACGGCACGCCGCCGCAGTGATCGTAATGGCCGTGCGACAGCACCACGGCGGTTAAGTGCGTCAGGTCCACGCCCATTTGTGCAGCGTTATGCATGAAGCTGCCATCCGGCCCGGTATCAAACAATATTGTGGTCGTTTCATCCTGAACTAACAGACTTAATCCAGGCTTTGCCAGTAATGTTTTTCCAGCGCCAGCAGCACGTCGGTTTTCAAGCAGCACCGTGAGGGTCAAAGCCATGTCTGACTCCAGTATTAAAACGGCATACTGTAATGCATGGCTTTTGAGGGTGCTGTGATCGCAGCGCTCTTTAGCGATATCTGTTATTCACGCACAATTTTGCCAGCGTTTCCTGCATCGCTGTCATTCCAGCTACCGCGACCATTTGTTTTAATGGTGTAAGTGGCATAACCGACGCGGAAGGTCATCGTATCCTTATAGGTATTTACGTCACGCACTTCCTTACCGTTGACGTAAACGCCGGAATCTTCGACGTGAATATCAACGCTGCGTTGACCATTAGCAAATTTGGCCACGTAATTTCCGCTGAATTTGCCATCAATACCCGCATTATCGTGGTTATCCCGGCCTGTGGTATTTTGCTGCTCTTCACCATGGCGATGATGACGATTCTGCTGGCTGTTATCGTTCTCGATAAAGCCATGATCGTGGTTCCACTGATAGGATTTGTTCACATCACAACCATTGAGTTCGCTCATTTGCGTACAACCTGAACGTTCATACTTTTTCTGCATTGCCGGGGTAATTGCACATGCCGTTGTGGCCGTTGTCAGGCCAAGGACCAGGAGGGTCAGCAGACGTTTATTCATTTTTCACTCACTATCATCATTAAGTTTATTTATAGGAATACGAACTTTTTGGCTGTCATTTTTACGACGACGGCAGTCTCCCATTAAATATTAACGACGCATACCAGGGGAAATCCTAATTTATAATTAGGGTGAGGTGATAAATGTTGTGATACGCAACATAATGAGTAGTTGATTTACGATTTTTATACAATCTGAATGGAGGGTTAAAAGGTTTTTACTTTTTAATAGAAGATTTAATGAATTATTAATATTGACATTAACGATGAACAAGGATGCAGGCCTGTATATAAACAGGCCTGCACGGGGAGAGTAGTCCACAATATTCAAACTTAGCGTATTTATGGATATTGTCGTCAATACAGTTCGTCTTTACCCTTGAGTGGAGATCTGTGCGCGGTGCTGCTCGGCCTGTATCTCATGGGCAAATGAATGGCCGTTATTTACTGATTGGTGAACAACCATTGCTTTTTCATGTTCATTCATTTGTGAAAATGATTGCGAATTGGTTGGTGTTGACGATGAATTATTTGCCTGCGAGGCATGTGCCTGCGCCATTTGTTGATGTGCAGAGGCATCACTGTTATTCATCATTTCATGAGCCATTGCGGCCTGTTGATGCACTTTAGGTGTTTCTGCCGCATTAACGCCAGCTGAAATAAAAAACGCGATAGCTAAAAAAGAGGACATCTTATTCATCATATTTCTCCTGTTTGGGTTTACGGAAGAAAGTATAATTAATGGGGACTGTCAATGGCGTGACAGGATTATGACGGTTGTGTCAGAGAATAGGTGATGACAGGTATAAGCGTCATCACCATAAATTACATCGCGTGCTTGGGAAGCGTCAGAATAAAGCGAGTGACATAAGGATCGGAAGTTACCGAGACTTTTCCGTGATGGGCAATCACAATCGATTTCACAATCGCCAGACCAATACCGCTGCCTTCGCCTTTACGCTGCCGTGAAGGGTCCACTCGATAAAAGCGGTCAAAGAGTCGCGGAAGATGTTGCGGGGGAATGGGGGTTCCGGGATTCTCAACGACTATCTGGACCAGGTCATCCGCCTCTTTCACCCGCACGGTTACCGACTCACCTTTTGGCGTATAGCGCATGGCATTTGACAGCAGGTTACTCATTGCCCGGCGTAACATTAATGGATCGCCTGAAACCCAGCATGCGCGTCCTTCAAACCGTAAACCAACCTCACGCTCCTCTGCCCAGGCTTCGAAAAAGTCGAACACTTTACCGACCTCATCAGCCAGATTGAGCGCTTTTTTTTCTGGGATCAGCTGATTGTTATCTGCCTGCGCCAGAAACAGCATATCACTCACCATTTTCGACATACGGCCAAACTCTTCGAGATTGGAATACAGCACATCTTCCAGTTCTTTTTGGCTGCGGGTCTGGCTGAGCGCAATTTCCGTTTGGGTGACGAGGTTAGTTATTGGCGTGCGGATCTCATGGGCAATATCCGCCGAGAAGTTCGACTGACGTTTAAATACGTCCTCGATGCGTTCGAGCATGTGATTAAACGAACTAACCAGTTGTTCCAGTTCAATAGGCACAGCCTGCGGATCTAGACGGACATCGAGATCTTTCGAGGTGATATTTTGGATGCGACGACTAACATTACGGATCGGTTCATGGCCTTTGTATACGGCGAACAGCACGATAAAAACAATCATGATGCTAATCAGCGAAGCCGTCATAATTAACTTGTTTTTCAGATCGTTAATATAGTGCAGGTGAAAATCGATCGATAACGCCAGATACAGCGTATACGCTGGTTTTCCATCGGCAAGCTTTCCTACCGGCAGGCGAATCATTCGCCAGTTAGACGATGTTTTCTGTCCGTGGATATGTCTGGAGATTTGCAGTGTAGGACCTGAGATAATAAAAACGTCGCTGGCATGAGCATTTTTATCCGGCCTTGCGTTGGCGATAAATTGCCGGAGATCCGGCGCATTGGGCGAATGAAAAATGGCCTTCTGGTTGCTATCTACCAGAGAAATAATGACGTTCGAGTAACCCGCCACCACATTTTTTAGCGTTTCCAGTCGGCGTGATTCTGGCTCGTTAGGCTGGTTAATAATCCGCTCCAGCGTGGTGCTAATCTCTTGTAAATCATTGATGTCCTGCTCGGCGAAGTGGACTTTCACGGAGTGGATCATTATCCATGCAAAGGCGAAAAATGAAGCAATTGTCACCAGGCTGATAAAAAAGGTTAGTCGTGTCGCCAGTGAAAAAGGGCGCCGCCATCGTTTACTGGCCATCAGGAACCTCAAGCATATATCCCACGCCGCGCACGGTCTGAATCAGTTTCGGCTCATAATCGTTATCAATTTTGGCGCGCAGACGCTTAACGGCGACGTCGATGGCATTAGTATCGCTGTCAAAATTCATATCCCAGACCTGGGAGGCGATCAGCGAGCGGGGTAAAACTTCCCCCTGATGGCGCAGGAAAAACTCAAGCAGCGTAAACTCTTTGCTGGTCAGAGTGATGCGCGTACCGCTGCGGGTAACTTTTCTGCTGACCAGATCGACCATTAAATCCGCGACCTGAAACTGGCTTTCGACAATCACCGCCGCGCCTCGACGCAACAGCGTTCTGACACGTGCCAGCAGTTCGGCGAAAGCAAACGGTTTAACCAGGTAATCATCAGCACCCAATTCCAGACCTTTAACCCGATGTTCAATGGTACCCAGTGCGGTGAGAAGAAGAATGGGCATTCCTTTGTTGGCGGAACGCAGCATCCGCACGATATCCCAGCCGTTTACATCCGGCAGCATGATGTCGAGTATGAGCAGGTCGTAATCGCCGGTCATCGCCAGGTGATACCCGTTCAGGCCGTTATCCGCTAAATCCACGACAAAACCCGCTTCCGTCAGGCCTTTTGTCAGGTATTCACCGGTTTTTTTCTCATCTTCGACTATCAAAACCTTCATCGCATTCTCCTTCTCGCACTGGTTGTGCGGACTTTCAATTCTAGGGAAGCGGGATCGGATAGCAATCGGTTATTGGGAAAATGACAGTTTTGTCATTTTCCTGTCACCGGTTAAACAGAGTCACTTGGTTAAAGTACAGCACTATAAATTCCTACACATTTTAGGGACATCAGTCCGGTCAGGACGAGAAGAACTATGAGCAAATTTAAGCTTCTTACTCTCAGCGCTATATTCGTGCTCGCCGGTTGTTCATTGGCGCCGGACTATCAGCGCCCGGCTTTGCCGGTGCCGCAGCAATTTTCTTTAAGCCAGAATGCCCTGGTATCGGCTCAAGGTGAATATCAGGACACGGGCTGGCGGACCTTCTTCGTTGACTCCCAGGTAAAGGCGCTGATTGGCGAGGCGTTGGTTAATAACCGCGATTTACGTATGGCTGTGCTAAAAGTTCAGGAAGCGAGAGCGCAATATGGCGTCACGGACGCTGACCGCTACCCGCAGCTCACGGCAGGCTCCAGTGGTACTTACAGCGGTAAATTAAAAGGTGATAGCAGCACCGATCGTGAATTCGAAGCTGGACTCAATCTTAGTTTCGACCTGGATTTCTTTGGGCGGCTAAAAAATATGAGTGAAGCTGAGCGACAGAATTTCTTTGCCAGCGAAGAAGCGCGTCGGGCGGTGCATATCTCATTAATCTCCAACGTGTCGCAAAGTTATTTTAATCAGCGTCTGGCTTACGCGCAGTTGCAAGTTGCTGAAGAAACGCTGCAAAACTACCAGCGCTCTTACGCTTTTGTAGAGAAGCAACTGGTAACCGGTAGCACCAACGTACTGGCGTTGGAACAAGCGCGCGGTGTGATCGAAAGTACGCGTAGCGAAATTGCCAAGCGTAAAGGTGATCTGGCGCAGGCCAATAACGCGCTGCAGCTGTTGCTGGGTACATACGGGAAATTACCTGATGTCCACGCGCGCAGCCGTGGGGATATTAAACCGGTAACGCTGCCGCCATCGCTCTCGTCGCAAATACTGTTGCAGCGCCCGGATATTATGGAAGCTGAGCACGGATTATTGGCGGCAAATGCCAATATCGGTGCTGCGCGAGCGGCATTTTTTCCGTCTATAACGTTGACCAGTTCCGTGTCCAGTAGCAGCAGCGATCTTTCCAGTTTATTTAATGCCGCCAGCGGCATGTGGAATTTTGTCCCCAAAATAGATATTCCAATATTCAACGCTGGACGTAATCAGTCCAATCTCGACCTGGCAGAAATTCGCCAGCAACAGTCGGTAGTGAATTACGAACAAAAAATTCAGAACGCGTTTAAAGAAGTGGCGGATGCACTGGTGTCGCGCCAAAGCATTGCCGATCAAATTAGCGGGCAGCAGCGTTATCTGGATTCATTGCAAATCACACTACAACGCGCCAGAGCGCTTTATCAGAATGGTGCAGTTAGCTATATCGAAGTATTAGACGCAGAACGTTCTTTATTCGCTACGCGGCAATCGCTGCTCGATCTTAATTACGCCCAACAGGTTAATGAAATTAAGCTGTTTGCTGCCTTAGGCGGCGGTTGGGTGGAGTAATCCTTAATATTAACCTTTCAGGAGCATCAATTATGAATACTACCACCAAAGCTGTGCTGTTTAGTCTTTTCTCTATGATCATGTTTAACGCTCAGGCCAATGAGCATCAGCATGGTGAGATGATGAATATGCAGCCAGCGGCTCAACAGGAACAACTCATTAGCGCTACCGGGGTGATTGAAGCTGTTGATATGGAAAGTAAAAAGATTACGATCAAGCATGATCCTATTCCTGCGGTGAACTGGCCAGCCATGACGATGCGTTTTACACTGGTTGCCGATACGAAGGCTGATGATATTAAGCCTGGCGATAAGGTCGCGTTTACGTTTGTTCAGCAGGGAAATCTCTCTGTGTTACGCGATATTCACATCAGTAAATAACGTTCTCGTTGGTCTCTTTTATTCTTGCCCGGGTTTTTGCGAACGCGGGTGAGACTATCGCGCAATGGAAATCACTATGGCGTCTTTAAATATTAAAAATACCGCGCTTATTCTCGCTGGCATGATTGTCGGTGGGGTTATTTCTGTCGGTATTTATACTTATTATTCATCCGCAAAAGCAACGGCTGAAACCGGGCAGGCTTCGCCAAAAGAAGCCAGAAAAGTGTTGTTTTGGTACGACCCCATGTACCCAAACACGCGTTTTGATAAACCGGGTAAATCGCCATTTATGGATATGGATCTGATCCCGAAATATGCCGATGAAGAGACCGCGAACGCGTCATCACCAGGCGTGCGCATCGATCCTACACAGACCCAGAACCTGGGGCTGAAAACAGAGCCAGTGCGTCGTGGACCATTGCACTACGCGCAAACTTTTCCGGCCAACGTTAGTTATAACGAATACCAGTTTGTTATTGTCCAGGCACGCTCAGCGGGCTTTATCGAGAAGGTTTACCCACTGACCGTGGGGGACAAAATTAAACAAGGCGCGCCGCTGATCGACCTGACTATTCCTGATTGGGTTGAGGCGCAGAGCGAATATTTATTGCTGCGAGAAACTGGCGGCAGCGCGACGCAGGTGGAAGGAATTCTGGAAAGATTACGTCTGGCTGGAATGCCTGAAGCGGATATTCAGCGCTTAAAATCGACGCGTAAAATTCAGACCCGCTTTACCCTGAAAGCGCCTATTGATGGGGTGATCACCGCATTCGATTTGCGTACGGGTATGAACATTTCCAAAGACAATGTGGTCGCGAAAATTCAGGGTATGGACCCGGTATGGGTCAGCGCGTCGGTCCCGGAATCTATCGCCTGGCTGATTAAAGACGCCTCCCAATTTACCATCACCGTGCCCGCCTGGCCGGATAAGCCTTTCACCATCAGCAAGTGGAGTATCTTACCCAGCGTTGATGCTACCACGCGTACGCTCCAGCTCCGTTTACAGGTCGATAATCCTGACGAGGCGCTCAAGCCCGGGATGAATGCTTACCTGCAACTGAAAACACAAAGCGAGCCAATGCTGCTGATCCCGTCTAAAGCGCTAATTGATACGGGTACCGAGCAGCGGGTAATCACCGTTGATAACGAAGGCCGATTTGTGCCGAAACAGGTTGCGGTATTCCATGAATCTCAAGGGCTGACGGCTATCCGCTCCGGCCTGACCGAAGGCGAAAAAGTGGTTTCCAGCGGTCTGTTCCTGATTGATTCCGAAGCGAATATCTCTGGCGCACTGGACCGTATGCGCGCCCAGAACAGTAAGACGCAAGACGCAGCCGCCATGCCAGCCCAGGCTACCCATTCACACTGAGGATATGATAAATGATTGAATGGATTATCCGCCGCTCGGTGGCAAACCGTTTTCTGGTGATGATGGGGGCGCTGTTTCTCAGTATTTGGGGAACCTGGACCATCATCAATACCCCGGTTGATGCGCTGCCCGATCTCTCTGATGTTCAGGTGATCGTCAAAACCAGCTATCCGGGTCAGGCGCCGCAAATTGTTGAAAATCAGGTGACCTATCCGCTGACCACCACCATGCTGTCGGTACCGGGCGCGAAAACTGTGCGCGGTTTCTCGCAGTTTGGCGATTCCTACGTGTACGTCATTTTCGAAGATGGTACCGATCCTTACTGGGCGCGCTCGCGCGTACTGGAGTACCTCAACCAGGTTCAGGGAAAATTGCCGGCTGGCGTTAGCGCGGAAATGGGACCGGACGCCACGGGTGTCGGCTGGATATTTGAGTACGCGCTGGTGGATCGCAGCGGGAAACACGATCTGGCGGAATTACGTTCTCTTCAGGACTGGTTTTTAAAGTATGAGTTAAAAACGATTCCCAACGTGGCGGAAGTCGCCTCGGTAGGCGGCGTGGTTAAACAGTATCAGGTCGTTATTGATCCAATGAAGCTGACGCAATATGGCATCAGTCTGGCGGACGTGAAATCGGCGCTGGATACGTCGAATCAGGAAGCGGGCGGCTCATCTGTTGAGATGGCTGAAGCGGAATATATGGTCCGCGCCAGTGGATATCTGCAAACGCTCGATGATTTCAATAATATAGTCCTGAAAACAGGGGCTGACGGTGTACCTGTTTACCTGCGCGATGTGGCGCGCGTACAGATTGGGCCGGAAATGCGCCGTGGGATCGCCGAACTGAATGGCGAAGGCGAAGTGGCGGGCGGGGTGGTTATTCTGCGGTCCGGTAAAAATGCGCGTGAGGTGATCTCCGCGGTTAAAGCCAAGCTCGATACGCTGAAAAGTAGCCTGCCGGAAGGCGTAGAAATAGTTACAACATACGATCGCAGTCAGCTCATTGACCGCGCCATTGATAACCTGAGCTACAAGCTGCTGGAAGAGTTTATCGTTGTTGCGCTGGTGTGTGCATTGTTCCTGTGGCATCTGCGTTCTGCGCTGGTGGCGATTATTTCCCTGCCGCTGGGGCTGTGTATCGCGTTTATCGTGATGCATTTCCAGGGGCTGAACGCCAATATCATGTCGCTGGGGGGCATTGCCATTGCTGTCGGGGCGATGGTCGATGCCGCCATCGTGATGATTGAAAACGCCCATAAGCGGCTGGAAGAGTGGGGGCATCAGCATCCGCATGAAAAGCTGGATAACGCAACGCGCTGGAAGGTCATTACTGACGCCTCGGTAGAAGTCGGCCCGGCATTGTTCATCAGCTTGCTGATTATCACATTGTCGTTTATCCCTATTTTCACGCTTGAGGGTCAAGAGGGGCGACTGTTCGGGCCGCTGGCGTTCACCAAAACGTATGCCATGGCAGGTGCGGCGTTTCTGGCCATCGTGGTTATTCCGATCCTGATGGGATTCTGGATCCGCGGAAAAATACCTGCAGAAAGCAGCAACCCGCTTAACCGTTTCCTGATCCGTATTTACCATCCGCTATTGCTGAAGGTATTGCACTGGCCCAAGACCACCATTCTGGTGGCGGTGCTTTCAATACTGACGGTTATCTACCCGCTGAATAAAGTCGGTGGCGAATTCCTGCCGCAGATTAACGAAGGCGACCTGCTGTATATGCCTTCGACATTGCCGGGGATCTCAGCGGCGCAGGCAGCGGACATGCTGCAAAAAACCGACAAGCTGATCATGACCGTTCCGGAAGTGGCGCGCGTGTTTGGTAAAACAGGTAAGGCAGAAACCGCAACAGACTCAGCACCGCTGGAAATGGTTGAAACGACGATCCAACTGAAGCCGCAGGACCAGTGGCGTCCGGGGATGACGATGGACAAAATCATTGCCGAGCTGGATAAAACCGTACGCTTGCCGGGACTGGCGAATCTGTGGGTTCCGCCGATTCGTAACCGTATCGACATGCTCTCTACGGGGATCAAAAGCCCAATTGGCATTAAGGTGTCAGGTAACGTTCTGGCAGATATCGACGCCACGGCGGAGCAAATTGAAGAGGTGGCCAGAACCGTGCCGGGCGTCTCTTCGGCGCTGGCTGAACGCCTGGTCGGGGGGCGCTATATCAATGTGGATATTAATCGGGAGAAAGCGGCCCGGTACGGAATGACCGTCGGCGCGGTGCAACTGTTTGTCACCTCTGCGGTCGGAGGCGCAATGGTCGGCGAAACGGTGGAAGGGATTGCACGTTATCCGATTAACCTTCGCTATGCGCAGAGCTATCGTGATAGCCCGGAAGCGCTGCGTAATCTGCCCATTCTGACGCCCATGAAACAGCAAATCACGCTGGCGGATGTCGCCGATGTGACGGTGGTTTCGGGGCCTTCGATGCTGAAAACCGAAGATGCGCGACCAACCAGCTGGATTTACATCGACGCCCGCGATCGTGACATGGTCTCAGTGGTGGACGATCTGAAAAAAGCGATCGCTGAAAACGTACAGTTAAAGCCGGGGACCAGCGTGGCGTTTTCCGGGCAGTTCGAGCTGCTTGAGCGCGCCAGTCATAAGCTCAAACTGATGGTGCCGATGACGCTGATGATAATCTTCGTTCTGCTTTATCTGGCCTTCCGTCGCTTTGGTGAAGCGCTGCTGATTATCACCAGTGTGCCTTTTGCGCTGGTGGGCGGCATCTGGTTCCTTTACTGGATGGGGTTCCATATGTCGGTTGCAACCGGAACCGGATTTATCGCCCTGGCCGGTGTTGCTGCGGAGTTTGGCGTGGTGATGCTGATGTACTTGCGCCACGCTATTGAAGCCGAACCCGCGCTGGAAAATCCGCAAACCTTTACGGCGGATAAGCTGGATGAAGCGTTATATCACGGTGCTGTGCTGCGCGTGCGCCCGAAAGCGATGACCGTGGCGGTGATTATTGCAGGTCTGTTACCTATATTGTGGGGGACGGGAGCTGGCTCAGAAGTCATGAGCCGCATAGCCGCGCCGATGATTGGCGGCATGATCACCGCACCATTGCTCTCTCTGTTCATTATTCCGGCCGCTTATAAGCTGATGTGGCTGCACAGGCATCGCCACCAAAAGTAATGCCCTGAAGCGCTCGTCTGCCTCGGTTTTACTGCCGAAGCAGGCGTTGCGTTATACCGCCAACGCTTTCACGCGTTTGCGGTACTCGCCCGGCGTGCAGCCAAATTCTCGTAAAAAGACTTTATGAAACGACGATTCGCTGGCGTAACCCACCGACTCGGCAATAACGATTAACGGCTGTGTACCGCGCGATAGCATCTGGGCTGCGAACTGCAGGCGCAGCGCGGTTAACACCGCCAGCGGCGTGGAGTTTGATACTTCACGGAATAGCTGTGCGAAACTGGCCCGCGACATATGTGCTCGTTTTGCCAGTTCTTCGACGGTCCAGGCAAAAGCCGGTGACTCCAGCATCATGAATACAACGGATCCAAGCCTGGGGTGCAGCAGTAAATTCAGCACATTTTTAGCGGGTGTCGACTGGGCGAGCCACTCGCGAACGGTTAACGCGAACAGCGTAGCGCATTGCTGGCTGCAAACGATACTGGAGCCAGGCAGGTCGTTGATGTATTCCTCCTGCATTAGCGCAATCATGGCCTTCAGCCAATGGCTGACGGGGCTGTTCTCCTCAGGCGCCAGTAATAATACTTCCGGAAGCGCGGTTAAAAAATAGCGTGAAGATGCCTGTAATCGCAGGCTCCCGCAGACAATATGCGTTTGTTCTTCCCCTGTCTGGCACAGACGATGCGCGGAGTTTTGCGGCAGAATGACTATTGTTCCAGGGCGTAATGTGGAAGATGTTCCGTCAGGCATATCCAGTTGAGCGAATCCCTGGGTTACCGTATGCCAGCGAATAACGGACAGTTCACCCGCCGCATGCGGCAGTTGCCAGTCCCTGCTCAACAGGCAGTTTTGATCAATCGAGCCCTGCGGGTCGTTAAGCATAAGTAATCGGCTAAGTGCGTCCATGAAGACTCCTGGGCAGTTTTTGCTAATGCTAATTGAGATGAAAACAACGCTATAACACATAGCTTTATTAATAATTTTATGGTGTTAGTTTAATTACTCAATAGGTTGAGTGGAAGGGAAAGAGTGGCTTTTTAGACGATCTGACAGTAATTGGCGCGTTATGGATACATTGTTCGTGCATCTCTAAACCTATAATTCAGTTCAACAAACGAACAGTGACATGGCGGAGAGACAGCATGAATCAGTATCAGGCGATTATTATCGGATTTGGTAAAGCGGGTAAAACGCTGGCGGCAACACTGGCCAAAACGGGTTGGCGGGTAGCGATTATTGAACAGTCAAACACCATGTATGGTGGGACATGCATCAATATCGGCTGCATTCCCACCAAAACCCTGGTACACGATGCTGAACTTCAGCATGACTTTGCCGCAGCGATGCAGCGCAAGACCTCCGTTGTCAGTTTTCTGCGCGATAAAAACTTCCACAATCTTGCCGATCTGGAGAACGTGGATGTGATTGAAGGTCGTGCTGAATTCATTGATAACCATACAGTGCGGGTCGTGCAGCCAACAGGTGAGGTTGAACTGAGCGGCGAGAAAATCTTTATTAATACTGGCGCCCAGTCAACGATTCCGAACGTTGAGGGATTAACCTCGACGCCTGGCGTATTTGACAGCACTGGGTTGTTGAATTTGACGCAACGTCCCGAGCGTCTGGGCATTTTAGGCGGTGGGTATATCGGCGTTGAATTCGCATCGATGTTTGCCAACTTTGGTAGCAAAGTCACTATTTATGAAGCATCTCCGCAGTTTTTGCCTCGTGAAGACCGGGATATTGCTGATACTATCGCCAACATTTTACGCGACCAAGGCGTTGAGCTGATCCTCAATGCCAACGTGCAGTCGGTCTCCTCTCACGATAGTGCAGTACAGCTGCACATGCCGGAAGGTACCCAGACGGTGGATGTGCTGCTGGTGGCATCGGGTCGCAAACCGGCGACTGAAAATCTGCAGCTGCAGAATGCGGGTGTGGATGTAAACGACCGCGGTGCCATTATTGTAAATAAATATCTACGTACCTCGGCAGATAACATATGGGCAATGGGCGATGTCACTGGTGGATTACAATTTACCTATATCTCGCTGGATGACTTCCGTATTGTGCGCGACAACCTGCTAGGCGAGGGGGTACGTAACACGGGCGATCGTCAAAATGTACCATATTCCGTCTTTATGACGCCGCCGCTTTCCCGCGTCGGAATGACTGAAGAACAGGCCCGCGCCAGCGGTGCGGCGGTGCAGGTCGTGACGTTGCCGGTAGCGGCTATCCCGCGTGCGCGGGTGATGAATGATACCCGTGGCGTACTTAAAGCGGTGGTGGATAGCGAAACGAAACAAATATTAGGTGTGTCGCTGCTGTGCGTGGATTCTCATGAAATGATTAATATCATCAAGACGGTTATGGATGCGGGGTTACCTTATACCACATTGCGTGACCAAATATTTACCCATCCAAGCATGAGCGAATCACTAAACGATCTCTTTTCTCTCATTAAATAATAATAGCGTAGTCTACATATTTGCCCCACCCGTGTGGGGCTTTTTTATTTGTTTTTATATTTCCTGATACTAATTGACAGTTATTTTGGCGTTACGGATGAAATAAAATAAAGTGACATGTTTTATTATATTCCCACTGAAATAACTTGTTAATGGGAATAGAAATGAACATGTTTAAAACTACGTTACTAATGACTGCATTACTGACTGCTCCGGTGACATTTTCCGTGTTAGCGCAAACCGAGGTTGCCCACGTGAGCGTATCGACTGTGTCTGGCACTCCTTCCGTGGTGGAAGATGCCATTGCGAAACTGGCACAGGAAAAGAAAGCGACTTCCTGGAAAATTACCTCAATGCGCATTGATAGCAGCACTCACGCAACGGCAATTTTGTACAAGTGAGGAGAGCCGGAATGGAAAAATATCTTCGTATATTGGGCAAAGGTGATAGGGTTGGATTAACCTTGATTCGCCTGAGTATCGCGATTGTTTTTATCTGGATTGGGTTATTAAAATTTGTACCTTACGAAGCCGACAGCATTACGCCGTTTGTCGCCAATAGTCCGGTAATGTCATTTTTTTATGAGCATCCAGAAGAATACAAACAACATTTAACCCACGAAGGTGAATTCAAACCGCAGGCTCGTGAATGGCAGACGGCGAATAACACGTATACGTTCTCAAATGGCCTGGGCGTAGTCGAAGTTCTTATCGCTTTGCTGGTGCTGGCTAATCCTGTTAGCCGTTGGCTGGGATTAATTGGCGGCGTTCTGGCATTTGCCACACCAATTGTAACTTTATCATTTTTAATAACCACACCAGAAGCATGGGTGATGCCGCTGGGTGATTTACACCACGGATTTCCGTACTTGTCAGGCGCTGGACGGTTGGTGTTAAAAGATACGTTAATGTTGGCGGGAGCGGTGATGATCATCGCGGATTCTTCCCGATCAATTATTAAGCAAAAGTATTGAATTTTTAACGTTGTACCCTCTGCAAGACAGTAAGCCACTATAGTTCGATTCGGTAATTACCGGGCCAGCAGGACGCTGGCCTTTTTTCTGCCCTAAGGGAAATTTATGTTATACATGAAATACAATGATTCGCTTTGCCACAATAACCAGTCGGACTTATATTACTGATTAATAATATAGTGACGTAAGCATCTTCTTTCTTCTTTCGATAGCGCACCAGTTCGCATATTGCGTAGTTCCTCCATCAAAACCCATTCATTTTTCTCTGTTTTTTTCTGTACAATTCTTGCTATTTGTTATCTCAAAATGACACTTTAAAAAAGATTGTTATTCACTTTTGTTATAATTAAACAACACGTTCGCATGGTTTTAGGCATGACTTCAGCTAGAATTAACTTTGATTAAATGTTTTTACGTATCAATAAATGGCTAAAGATAGTTAAAAACTTAATTTTTAATCAACTGTTCGACATGGAATCCACTATGGTAATTAAGCACCAGGGGTGGATGCTGATCTCGCGTTTTGTGAGTCACCAAACGCGAGACATATCTTAAATATGGAAATAAGGGTTTTAGAATGAGCTTTGGATTAGCAAAGGAAGATAAGTTTGAAATCATAGCTACCCTTCGTGAAGAGCTGCATAAGAAAACGAAACTGGAAGTGTTATGTGAAAACAGTAGCGTTATCACGCAGTTAGAGAAGGTTGATTTCGAGCGGTTTGTTATCTCCTGGCACGAAGACATTGTTCCTGAAAAGGTCCAATACTTTATCCTGCACAGCGCAAGCGGGATTGTGAAATTTAGTGCCAGATTCGAGCAAACCCCATCAGCAGGTGCAGAAGTAGGATTATCCTACCTCATACCGGATTTGATTTTCTTTGCCCAGCAGAGACAAAATCAGCGTTTTTCCTTCATGAAGGGGTATGACTTTTTCTGTTTTGGTCGTTACAAAAATGGAGAAAACTACTCTTTCAAGATTAAAAATATCTCGCAGGGTGGTTGTGCGTTAATCGTTAAAGATGTAAACGCCCGTTTTCTTTATAAAGATGCGGTGATTAAAAATGCATCTCTGGATTTCGATACATTTGGCAGTTTACAACTGGACTTAAAAGTGATCGATGTCGTCCTGATCAATGAATTTGATGAGGATAACCAGTTGTATTCCTGTCATCAGATTTCGTGTGAGTTTGATTTTAAAAATCGTCGTGAAGAGACTGAAGTCGAGAAAATTATTATTAAATTTTTAATGAGTAACAAGATTAGAAGCTTATAAGGAACGGTGAACAGGATGTTGATGTGTGGCAGTGATAATTTTGTGGGCAATGGTATGTTTGCCTACCTCACCAGCAAACATGTACCGATACAAACATTCCAGTTTGAGGATATGTTGCATCAGTCATCATTATGCCAGCATCAAACCATGGTTTTTAATATCATCGATAATGAACATGCGTGTTCGGACATTGTTCAGTTTTTGAATAAAAACCGATTCAAATTTTATAATAACGTCGTGGTGATTGTTGCTGATAGTTTGGTGGCGAAATTATGCGTAGAGTTATTATATGTCGAAAAAATAATAGTTTTGACTGAAAAATCTTCATTGCGTGATTTTGGTCAATTGGCGACATTATCAGTCGGGAAATGGAACCCCCGACTGTATCGTTCGCAGAAAAGATTAACCGAAAGAGAGCAGCAGATCCTGAACTTACTGGTAAGTGGTTATACAGCCAAAGAAATTTCTGAGTTAGTTAGCCTGAACTATAAAACGATTCAGGCACATAAGATGAGAGTCGTCGCCAAGCTTGGCCTGACCAATACCTCTGATTTAAATAAGTTAATTGTCAGATTTACCCATCGTATGTCTTTTTTACCCTAACCTGACCATTCTTTTCTGATGTAATACACCTAATAGTAGATACAATTCGGGAGTGATTTTGACTGGTTTTTAATGTTATGATTTGTAGAGGGAGAGGGGAATGTTTAATTCCAATGAGGTGCTAACTGCGCTTGAAAAGGCTTTGAATACCAGTCAACTTTATATGGTTTATCAGCCTATTTTCAATTTACATGCCCAGTGTATAAGCGGATTTGAAGCATTAATGCGTTGGAATAGTCCTCAGATGGGTATGATCTCTCCCGATGTTTTTATTACGTTACTGGAAGATAGCGGTAATATTATTTCAATTGAAGATATGGTTACTCACTCTCCGTGGGATGTTGCAACTTCCTGGCCTGACCCCATTGTATTATCCGTCAATATTTCCGCGCTCGAATTCTGCGATCCTCTGTTACCCCAACGCGTCAGACAAAATCTTGCCACCTCCGGATTGCCGGTCCATCGATGCCAAATAGAGGTCACCGAAACGTCACCGCTGTACGACAGTCAGATTGCGGCTAAAAATATGACGGAATTAAAGGCGATAGGGGTCAAGCTTGCGCTTGATGATTTTGGAACCGGTCATGCTAATCTTAATTACCTGTTGAAATATCCTTTTGATACCTTAAAAATTGATAAAGAATTTGTCACTGGCATTGAACCCGACACCCGATCGACAAAGATTGTTGAGGGTATTATTTCACTGGCGCATAATTTTGGTATCGAAGTTCTTGCCGAAGGGGTGGAAACCCAGTCCCAGCTGGACCGGTTGATGCAGATTGGTTGTGACAAAATTCAAGGCTTTTTCATTTCTCCCCCGGTGCAGGCACAAGAGATCCCTTCACTCTTAGCGCAATATAATCGTTAATCCCTCCGTATTTACGTTTTCCAATCCCTTGATTGTTCCACGTTGCTGGTAAGTCTGTAGGCCTGATACGCGTCGCGCATCAGCCACCCCTGTAATACTATAAGCAAAAAAAAGCCCCCTGCTGAACAGGAGGCTGGCGAGTTTATGTTAGCTTAGAACGATTTCTTAAAGCCGATAGAGGCATTGACCGGCGCTTCGACCTGCGACTTACTGCCGCCGTTGCTGAATTGCGTACCCAGCTCACCGTAGACCTGCAGGTTTCTGTCGATAGACCATGACAGGCCGGCTGCAACTTCAGTGCTGGAGTACTGCTGTGAAGATTCCAGCGTAGTGGTGGCTACCGCATTGCTAAAGTGCGTTTTGTCTTTTGAACCCAGACCCTGCCAGACGTTAACCCTGCCGTACGGCTGGAATTTGCCATGGTTGGTGTCATAGTCAGCGACCAGACGCACGCCCAGACGCGCGGTAAAGGAGTCTGCGGTATCCATTTTCACTTTCGTTGGGGTCACACCATCCAGCGTGCTGTTATCAAAGTCGCTGTACTGGTAGATCAACTGAGCCTGAGGCTCCAGACTCCATGCGCTGGCGCCTAAACGGAACGATTTACCCACCTCTGTCGACGCCGTCAGCGTGTTGCCTCTGACGGTATACGAGCCATTGTTACCGGTCGCCGCCAGGCGGGATTTATGGTTACCGTACTGCAGGACGTTATCAACATACATACCGTCACCCGAGAACCAGGTCGCATAGCCACCGACGTAAAATGCGTTGTCGTCGATGTTACCGCCTTTGCCATCGCTGCCTGTCTTCGTGCCTTTCACGTTGCTGTCGATATCAAGGATGCTGGTATACATCCCGGCTTTCCAGCTTTCGTTAGCATACATATCAACGCCGACCTGGATACCCATGGTATGGGAGCTGGTTTGCGTACCGGCAGCATCATCCAGTTTGGTTTTACCGGAGTAGCCAATCATTCTTGCCCAGGCGCGATTGTCTTCATCAATGCCCGGTTTAACCTCGTCCCCCATACGTTGGTGCATGTTACCTAACAGGCTAATATCACCCTGACGTACTACGCTGGCGAGGCCAGAATACAGCATGGTTTCTGGACGGTATTCACTTCTCAGATACCAGTTTTCACCCTGGCCCTGAGCATTACCCGCATGTAGTTGGTACTCAAACGCACCTGCAGCCATACGATCGGCGGCAAGATGGAAGGCATCCCGTGAGGTTTGCGCGGTTGTGGTTGCGCCATTGAGCGCAGTCACCACTTCGATACCATCCCCAATGGTCGGCGCGCCAAGACCAGAACCATCGACATCCAGCAGTGTGCTACCGCTGGCTTTACCGCCATCGATAATCAGACGGTCGGCAATGCCTGCTCCGCTACCATTCTGGATAGCTGCCATGTTGATAGTCCCTTTTTCGCCGGTGTAATCCCCTTTGACGGTTAAGGTTGTGCCAGTCTGCTGACCGATGAGCGAGACATCGCCACCGTTGCTCAGGCCCGCTACCGTCTGGTTATAGCCCTGCGTGTTCAACGTGGTGTCTGCGACTACATAGTGGTGTGATGCGCTACTCAGGGTGTTGGTATTACCCGCTTGCAGCACGCCGTTGGCGATCAACGTAGCGCCGCTGTAGCTGTTTTCACCTTGCAGCTCGGTAATGCCGCTACCGGTCTGATGCAACTGGCCTTTACCACTGATATTGCCGGTCAGCGCCAGGGTATCGCCACGATTGACGTTGAGTACGCCGTTATCAACGACATCCCCCTGAATGCTGCCAATATCACCGCCGTTACCCAGTTGTAAAACGCCTTGTTCGATGGTGGTGCCACCGGTGTAGGTGTTATCCAGCGTCAGGGTGAGGGAGCCTTTACCGGTTTTGGTCAGTTGACCGTTACCTTCGACTTCCGTCAGCAGAGAAACGTCATGACCGTTGGTGTCGAATGTCCCGCCGCCGGATTCCAGCGTCACCTGACGGGCAGTATCAAACGCTTCGCCATACTTCAGCGTACCGCCATTAAAGGTAATTCCCGTATCTGCCGCACCCAGGTTGGTATCACCCGCCACCTGCAGCGTCCCTGAGGTGATGGTGGTGCCACCGCTGTAAGTATTGTCGCCGGTGAGAATCAGCGTACCGAGATCGCCTTTATTCAGGCCGCCGGTACCGCGGATAACGCTGTCGATAGTGGCGGTATAACTAGCGCCGTCTACTGTGCCATCGCCGACACGAATCAGGGTGTTTGCCGTGTCGGTGGTAATGGCTTCGCCGCCCACACGATAACCATCGGTGGCGAACTGCGCGCCGCTGATGATGACATCGCCTTTGCTGTTATCGACGGTTACGTTGCCCGCTTCACCCTGGAAGACAGCGAATGCAGCATCGGTAAACGGTGCGTTCAACGCGCCTTCTGGCGTCGATTCATCGGTGGTCCAGTTGTCGTTACCCTGGCTGGATTGCCAGATACCGTCGCCGCCGTTGATGACGCCGTTATTTTTCAGCTCGCCATTCTCACCGCCGGTGCCGTCCCAGAAGCGCAGCGTCAGTCCGGCGTGGTTGACCAGGTTGACCTGATTTTTCACCGATGTCTGCACGTACAGGCTGTCAGCTGCTTCCGGTGCGTTAGCAATATCCATTACATTGTTGGTCAATGTGCCGGTGTAGTTGATGACGCGGTAAACGCCCACATCAAAGCTACCGCCTGGTGAGGTTTCAATGTTGAGCTTACCGTCGAGCGTCAGATCGCCATTTACATCAATCAAGTCGTTGAAGGCACCGCCCGGGGTATAAGCCTGACCAAACTGATAATCCAGTTGGGCGTTATCACTGAGCGTCAGAGAACCGGTAGTCAGTTTACCCACACTGTTGATAGCTGCACCCGCGGTAATATGCGCGTCGTCCAGCACATCAACCGCGCCGCCGATAATACCGTTACCGCCGAGCGTTGCCCCGGATTTCACCGTCACCTGGCCGGTAGCCGCAGACTGATTACCGTTGACCAGCAGCACGCCTTCATTGACGTCCGTGGTGCCGGTGTAAGTGTTATCGCCGGTCAGCGTCAACGTTCCGTCACCGATTTTCACCAGGCTGCCGTCGTTGCCGCTGATAATACCGCTGATGGTGTCATCAAGATGCAGATTACCCAGCGACAGTTCTTTATTGCCCAGTTCGACATTACCCGCGCCGGACAACGAGCCGATAGACGTTGCGCTGTCGACTGCGCTGATATCGACCTTACCGTCCACCAGGTTTTTAACGACGGTGTTCTCTGCCATCGCATAGTCAGCAAAGGTCATCAGTCCGCTGTTATTCACGGTAGCATTGCCCCCGCTGGCATTTTCTTCCAGCGCCAGGGTACTGTCTCTTGACACGTTAACCGTCGCGTTGCCCGCGCTGGCGTTGTTGGTTAACACCGCTTTCGCCGTGCCCGTCAGGTTCAGCATTGCGCTTGCGGCGGTGACGTTATCCGCCAGCGTTAACAGGCTGTCGGCGATGTTCATAGTCAGGGATTTCAGGCTGGTATCTGTCCCGCTGACATTGAGCGTCGCACCCTTATTGACGTTCACGGTGCTGCTTTCATTACTGCCAAAGGCTCCGGTTTTGCTGACGTTGACCGTCACATTGTTGGCGTTTCCGGTACCGGCAATTTCTGTTTCACCTTTGTAGCTGTTGGCGCGGTCGAGCGACAAGGTGCTGCCCGCATCGCTTGAGCTGCTGGTGACTTTCAGTTTACCCTCGCCGGTAATCTCACCGGTTGGCGTGAAGTGGTGCGAATTAAGGTCAAACACCGCAGCATTCTCATTCGCTCCCAGATCAATGGTGCGATTGCTGGTCAGGTCCGCGCCCAGTTGCAGCGTTGAACCGTTATTGATGGCCAGGTCAGTTCCGCTCTGGCCGAGATTGCTGTCGGAGGAGATCTGCAACGTGCCGCCATCAATGCGCGTGCCGCCGCGATATTCGTTGTCACCGCTGAGGATCAGACGGCCAAGGTCGGTTTTCACCAGCGTCAGCTTGTCAGCAGTACTGGCCTCGCGGATAACGGACTCAATGGTCGCGGTATAGTTTTGCCCCGCGCCACCAGCGCCAACGCGCACCAGCAGTTCGCCAGTCCCCGGCGTCTGGCCTGCGTGGGCCGCGTTTTCCGTGGTGGCATACGCGTTAAGCGCATCGCCTTTAACGACATAGCCATCGGCATCAAACTGTGCTCCGGAGAAGTTAACTTCTCCCGCGGCGTTATCCACGGTAACGGTACCGCCTTTGGTGGTGAAGACGGCGAAGGACTTCTGTGCCCAAGGGGCGTTACCCTCACCGGTTGCGGTGGTCCAGTTGTTATCACCCTGACTGCCGATTGCCATCCATTTGCCATCGCCACCGTCAATTTTGCTGTCGCCTTCAATGCCCGACGCGCCGTGGCTCTGATTAACGGTTGCGCCGTCCCAGAACTGCAGGGTAACGCCGTTGGCATTCACCAGGTTGACCTGTTTGTCGATGGAGGTTTGAACAAAAATATTGCTCTTATCCTGGCTATTCGGTATCGCGCCTAATTCCAGCGTCTGGTTATCCAGCGTGCCACCGTAGTTATAGATACGGTACACGCCCGGTCCGAAGTTACCACCCTGTGAAGTGGTGACGTCCAGAGTCCCGTCCAGTTGCAGATCGCCTGCGACGTTAATCAGATCGTTTAGCGCGCCGCCTGGCGTATAGGCTTGACCCAGTTCGAAAGCGGAGGTCGTTTTGCTGCCAAGCTGCAGATTACCGTTAATGGATAACGTACCCGCACCGCCGTCACCGGCGCTGAGGGTAGAGGCATCGTTCATCAGCACGTCGCCGCCGATCACCCCGTTACCCCCCAGCGTCGCCGTACCGCTTACTTTGGTCACACCCGTCGCGGCACTCTGATTCCCTTTCACCAGTAGCGTACCGCTGGTGACGGTCGTGTCGCCGGTATAGGTGTTATTGCCCGTCAGGCGAGTAATACCGTTACCAATCTGCTGTAACGCACCGATCCCGGAGATTACGCCGCCAAGCAGCACATCATTGGCCCGATTAATCGCCAGTACGCCATTGTCGATGATGTCAGACACGGCGTTGACTCCGCCTGTATTTCCGCCGTCACCCAACTGCAGCGTACCGGTTTGATCAATAGTGGTAGAGCCGGTATAGGTGTTGTTGGCGGTAAAGACGGTGGTGCCGTCCGCCGCGCGTTCAAACTTCCCATCACCGCTGATGACGCCGTTATAGATCTGTGCCGCCGTCGTGTCGCCCTGCGTGTCAAAGATGACTCGGCTGCCTGCACCCTGAGTCGTCACATTGTAGTCAGCGATGGTCGCGGCAGTGCTGGTGGACTCGCCGTGATCGCCGGTACGCAGCGTTGCGCCATTGGTAACCGCAATGGTTTTACTTGCCAGTTGCAGACGATCGACGATGCGCATATCTGCACTTGAACCGCTAATGGTCAGTGAGTCCCAACCCGTGCCGATGTTGGTACCGGTGGTCAGGTTATCGCTGCTCAGACTGCCAATTTTCGCACTGTTACCGTGTGTATTGGTGAAGGTGAGGGCGTTGCCACTGCCGGCTTCGGTAGTGATATGGCGCGTTTTATCCAGCGTCACATTGCCGATGTTGGCTTTATTGTTGCCGCCGGTTCCGGCGAAATTCACCTCGCCGGCAAAGGTTCCGCTTTGCCAGTTAAAGGTGTCCTTGCCTTCACCGGTGTTGATCACGCCACTGGTGATACCCTGGCTGATATCAATGGTGTCATTGCCCTTGCCAGATTGAATCGCCACTGCCGTATCGTTGATAGCCTGAAGGGTACCGGTATTGGTGATTTTTTTATTGCTGTCACCGCTGGCATCAATAACGGGTGCGGTGGTGCTGGCAGAGATAATTTTTCCGCTATTGGCTATTGCGCTAACATTTTTAGCGATGATTGCAGAACCACCTGCGCTGTCGTAGACGTTGATATCGGCATTGGTGGTGACCTTACCGTCCGTATTGGCGCGGATACCGCTGCCTTCGCTGTTATGCACCTCAACGGTATAGCCTTTGCCGATGGTCAGATTGCCTGTCACTGCGTCACCATTGCGCTGCTCAAAGGCGAAGCCGGTACCTTTACCGTTAACGTTCAGAATGTTATTCAGGCCATCTTTCATGTTTAACGCGACGCTGGTACGGATCCCCGGACCGTCGTTGGCATTGATAGTGACATCGTTGAGTGTGATATCGGTATTGTTGGCGTCGTTTTGAATGCCAGCACCAGTACCTTCGGCGCTAATAATCACCCCTTTGGCAGCCAGCTTACCGGCTCCTGTATCAAGACGAATACCATCGGCCGAACCATTAGTCGTGATGGCATCACCGGCATTACCGGTAATACTCAGGCTGGCACCGTTGGTCAGCAGAACCCCTGCGGTTCCATCATCAACTTGAATCTGACCCAATTTTTTAATCTGTGCGTTCGAACCCGAAGCTTGTACGCCAATGCCGTTACTCACATGTAAGGCAGCGGTCGCGTTATTGGTTAAACTCCCGCCTTGTTGCACGTTAACACCAATGCTGTCGGTGCTGGCAAGATCGATAATTGCCTGGGTATCGAGGATCAGGCTGCCCTGGTTCCTTGCCACATAGGCAATAACCTTGTTGCCGCTGGCTTCTGAAGTGATTTTTGCGTTTGAAGTGAGGATGGTCGGAGTGGAGCTACCTTCTGCGTTGCCATTCAACTGATGAGCCTGACCGTCCACTACCCCGGCAATGGTTCTTTCACCGGTTAAATTGATGGTGGTTTTATCGCTGATGTTACCTGTGGCACCGCCTTCAATCAGCAGTGCGGCGGAGTCGGTGCCCTGCACGGTGAACGTGGCTTCGCCGGTATCCACACTACTGCCTGTGCCCGTCGCTAATACGCCAACGGACTGTTCGCCGCTTAAGGTCAGGTCAAGGTTTGAGCTGGGCTGACCGTCAGGAGTGGTGGTGTTACCGGCCAGCATTGCACCATTGGCAATACGGAAAATGGTGGTGCGATCTTGCCCGTTGTCATTCATTACCGCCTGACCAATATTCGCAGTTGCGCCTTTACCATACAGGTAATAGCCAATCTGATCGGTGCTGTTGAATGCCGGGCTACTCAGACTGTCGACGTTAGCGACGGCGTTATCACGCACGTGTACGCCGATGTTCCCGGCTTTGTTTAGCGTGATGTTGGAATAGACGTTGACCACTGCCTTTCCATCTTTGCCACCTTCAGCCCAGACGGCATAGTTACGGTTACCGACACTACCTTCACCATCAACTACGATAGAGCCTGAAGCGCTGGTCGTGGCTTCGGCATTTTTGTTAGTTGCGCTGACGTGGATGCCGACGTTGTTGGTGCCGTTGACGTTAATCTTGCCGTCGTTGCGAATTTCCTGATTATTTTCCGCGCCGCTGTCACGCACGGTGATACCGTAGTTCCTGCTACTCCCCGCGCTGGAATCGCCATTGATCACGATATTACCGGTATTGATGACGTTGCCGGTCGCGTTACCAATCAGCATACCCGCGGCGTTACGTACGCCGGTTCCCAGCGTGATAAGGCCGTTGTTAATCACCTCTTTGGCGCTCTTGGTCATTATCCCGGCGCTCAGACTTGAACCGCCTGACATGGTGACATCTTTAGACGGATCACTTGCGTTACGGCCAAGATAAATAGAGGCACCTGCGCTGTTGGTAAAGGTGGCGTTGTCGGCGACTTCTACGCCATAGGCGATGCCGCTGCCGTAGGATGCACCGTTTTTGCGCCCGTCCACGACGTTGATATCGCCGTTGTTGACCCCTTGCGCATTGTCAGACAGTTGCATACCAATGGCCAGCGTCAGCGAGTCAGTGGGTTTGTCCTTGCTCCAGGGATCGGCGGCAGAAGCGGTACCGAAGTTATCGGTGGTGATCGCCTGGTTGATGGTACCTTCGTTGGTGATTTGACTGGCGCCTTGCCCCTGCATACCAAATGCGCCATAGCTGTTGACGTTTTGGTTGCCGTCTTTATCAATAAACAGCCCGGAGTTGATGATCCCGTTGTTGGTTGCCGTCGCGTCTTTTGCCAGCATGCCAATCGCCAGGCTTTGCCCGGTAGACGTGCGTAATGCGTTCAGCTCGCCAAGGTTAGTGATAACCCCACCATTAATGGCTTTCATCACGCCATTAATACTGCCGTCCACGGCAATAATCGCGTCTTTGTTCAAGGTGCCGGAGGTGCCTGCGCCGTTGGCGTAGATGGCATGTAACTCACCACGGCCAGCGGTCGCGTTGTTGGTATGTGACAAACCGTCGGTCCAGACGTCGTAATCCCAGCTGAGTATGTCAGCTGGCTTACCGGAGGTGAGCAGATTTTCAATCAGCTCGGCGTACTTTGTTTGTGCTGCGGTGACGGTTGTGACTTCCTCCGCATCTATCCACAGCTGGATTTGGCTGACTTTTTCACCATCAGGGTTGAGTGCCGCGTCGTCGCTTTTGCCCAACAGCCAGTCATTGAATTCGGCCAGTTCTTGTGTGTTGGTAATGGTAAATGTACGCTCCCCGGTTTTGACGACCTTGCCATCCTCGTCATAGCCATAGGTCATCAGCGAAAATTCATCGCCAAACACGGAGGTTTGCGCTGAACCGGTGAACGTTTTTTCAGGGATCACCGGGGCTGCGTTAAATTTTATATAGTTATCTGACTGCCAGTTCACCTGGCTTGCAGTACCTTGCGCTTCCAGCAGCGAGGAATCTTTTGCCAGCAATTCGATGGTATTGGCTTTGTCACGCACATTGAGGGTGTCGTCGCCAATATTCAGATTCGCAATGGAGCCATTTGTCGCCAGGGCGATACCAAATTGCTTATAGATTTCTGATTTCTGAGCATCAAAGGTGTTTAATACCGCATCGCCGATTTTCGCTTCGGTAAGAAAGCCCTTTAAGTCAGTGGTATCAAAGACTTTGATGGTTGTTTTTTCACCGGGAAACGCCGGATCGTTGATATCAAATTCTGTGCTCTGCGAAGGCGTCGACGACTGGTTGTAAGTCAGGTATTCCGCCAGTTCTTCAGTGGTGGTGATTGTTTTTACACTCTGGTCAGGGCTGGTCGCTTTCAGGATGATTTTTTTTGATTGCAGCAACTCCTTGATGGTGGTTGATTCAACAACGCCGCTTTGACCCGGGCTAAATGTTGGGATTGCACCACTGATATTCAGTGCCTGACCGGTGGTGTTATCTTCATATAAGAAGCCGTAGTCGTGGATACCCTCATAAACCCCAGCGGAAATACCTGTCTTGAAGTCTTCATGAATATCGTGTTCACCCGTTGCGGTAATCTGGGCTGCAGAAGCCAGCAATGAAGCACCGCTTAATGCGCCAGCTGCCAGTACGGCGACAGTTTTACGCGAGCTGCTTTTTTTCTTTCCTTTCGTTAATTCAGAAACGACCACCCAGATACCGAGCGCCGCGTTCCAAATAATGCTGTAAACTTTGTTCATATATAACCCTTGTCTACATTCCTGTTATGTATGTGTTAATACGTTGAGTTGTTGGCTATGGTTGGCACGCGGATGTGCTACCCGGTAATGGATTTTGGAAATAGGGTTCCCTTCCGTGCGATGCGGAATTAAAAAAGCGAGTCGAAAGAAAACCTCTTTAAATAATAACCGTGATAATTGTCCTTAAATAAGTCAGTTACGGCTGGCTATAGTGGGAAATGGTGTACTTGAGCCGGGTGTTATTTTTGCCGAGTTTTCTGGCAATATTGCTTTTGTACGCCCCGATGGTTTTTTCACTTTTTTGTGATGCCCCGGCGATTTGTGTCAGTGACCATCCTCGGGCAAGCATCATCATTACGTTAAATTCGTTAGCTGTAATTTTTGTGTGTAGTTCTTTGATACTTTGTTGTTTTTTGTTTTGCGTGATACGTGTGACGGTCTGTAATAGCTGATCAAGGCTGGTGTCTTGATCGAGAAATTGCATGTTCTTCCCGCAAACGGTTTGAAAAATGGCAAAGGTAGCTTCATCTGCCAAAACAATAATTTTGGTGACAGGTCGTAAAGCCATGTTGCGGATAATCCTGGCATATTTTAAAAAATCTGATTTGTCAGGATTAATGATGATGCAATCCGTTTCATAAGGGAGCATTTTGACAGCAGAAAGTGTCTGGGAGGAGTAGTACGTGATATCAATAAATAATGATGAGCCACGTAGGATTTCTCGCATGCCTAGCCAAGGGTAAATTGAGTCACCCAAAAAAATAGCTTTTGACATAACGATCTCCTTGAAATTTTGGTGCAAGCAGTCGCCTCTTTTTTTAGGTTAAAAAAGAGTTTCTTGCGACGCGTGAAATGTTAATTAAATCTCGTATAACGTTCTGTGCTGTGAACGTATCCTTATTAATTCCAGATCAAACAGAAATTCTCTGTATTAATTAGAATCATTAACTATCCTTAAAGTGGATATTACACTTTGTTAAAATTTAAGATAAATCGTTTATTTCAGCTCTGAGTAAATGATTGATAGATTTCGCTTATGGATCGGGATAATAATAAGAAGGAGGTTTGTATAAAGGCAGGGTATTCCTAGGGTTAAAGAAAGGTATTTATATGTAATGGCTTTAATTTCAATAAGATACTCATTTTTCTTCATGGGATTAATTGAGGATAGGAGAATTCTTAATCCTGGCCAGGACGTAGGAGGTGGAAGGTTAGGAGAAGAGGGAAATATTGCCGAATTTACACCTATCGGCTAAAAATAGGATTATCCCAGATGATATTTCTACGTTAAAGCAATTTATTAGTGCTTTATCCTTTTTTGGTCTTTTTGTGCCTAATGTTGAAATCTGGCTTGCAGGTGTCATTTTGTCTTAATGCGCTAGCGATAGCGCTTAGCCCGCCAACAGCTCCTGCTCAACCTGTTGCACCTGTTGTTCCAGCGTATTGCGGATTTCCGTAAGCGCCCGTTGTTGATCGGAGAAGTAGGCCTCTTTATCTGTCACGGAGGTGGCAAGCCGCCAGGCGTTCTCCGCTTCCAGTTCGGTAATCTCTTTCAGCAGCGCGTTAATGTGTTCTCTGAGCTGTTGTATTTTGCTGCGTAAATGCTGCAAATCGTTCAATCGGTCACTCGCCATCATCGGTTCGAGGCCGCTTTGCAATTGAGTCAGTAGCGCCCGGACGGCGGCAAGATCGGCATTTTGACGTGCCTGGTTAAGCTGCACCATCATCTGATGCGCTTTCTCTTTCAGATCATCGGCTACCACGTCCGGGTGGCAAAGACGGCTGGCCTGACGCCACAGGCGTTTTAGCTCATTACGTTCATCAGAGGAAAGCCGCTGGTCACGGCTAAAACGATGCTGCGCATCCTGCTGCTGCTCCTGATATTCATCATATTCATGGCTGGCCTCTTCCTGTGCCTGACGGGTTGCGCTGTCGTCCTGGCGAGAAAAGTCGTTTTCCAACTCACGAATCTCCGCCAGCAGGGCGGTAATCAGTTCCATTTGTTGCTGAATACGTTGGCGTGTTTCCACCGATTCGCGCGAATCTGAATTCTGATTCATCCAGTGCTGCTTGAGCCTGGCCAGTTGATCAACAGCCTGGGAAATATAGTGCTGGCAGGATTGATAGTCTTTTTCCCGACGTTTTCGCTCCGCTTCCTGTTTGCGCTGGGCGCTGGCGGCGAGCTGTTTACGTAGTTCGAGAATGCGGCTCATCAGCGGTCCAAGACGAAGGTGATACAGATCGTTGAAATCATCGAGGATTTGAATGCGCGTGTTGCGCTTATCGATCAGGTCACGCAGCTGTGTTTCGAGCGCTTTGAGTTCCAGCTTACTGGCGGCAATGGCTGGATCCTGCCACGTAGAGACTGCCCGTTGAGATTGCAGCCAGGCCGAGATTTCACGCAGGGCATCACTAAAACGTCGTTCTTCGATCGCCTGCACAATGGTGCCAGGTACGACTGACAAAGGTTCATTTTTAAGATGCGCCACCTGCTGGAAAATAATCTCCTCATCTTCCAGTTCAATAGCGCTTTTGACGATTTCCAGTCGTTTGATGATCTTATTCATGACAGTCGTTGCCTGGCCTGGCTAAAAAACGAGTGGCTGAAGTACAACAGGTTCACCCGTTTGAAAATGTTAGAAAAACAGTAAAGCGCATTCTGTGGCCTGCGATGCCTTTTCGTCCAGAATAATTCACTGTAATTATGAAAAACCGGAAGTCGCGCGCACCTGTCTGCATCTTCAAACCTCTGTTTCATGTTTTTTACTCTCGGGTAATTATTCTTGATTCAGTAAAGATAATGCGTATAGTTCTCATTCTCCTTTGTTATTAGCTCTCTGTATTACTTCTGGTAAGGATCCCTACAATGAAAAAAACAACATCCGCGCTGGCATTGCTGATTGTTGCGGCGTTAAGCGGTTGTGCGCCGCATACCACGCCAGCCAGCAACGCCAGCGTTACGGAAAAAACAACGCAACCTGCCGTCACCGATGTACAGCAACGCGCGCTGGCGGCTGGGTTATATGAAATGGCGCTTAGCCCGGCAGGGGATGCGTTGTACGTTGCCAGCGCCGAAGGATTTAAAGATGTGCAGGGCGGTGTGGTTTACAAGCTGGATCCGAAAACGCTTAAAACGCTCGGTTTGAGTCATACAGATATGAAAAACTTTGGTATGGCTATCTCGCCGGACGGTAAAACGGTGTATGTCACCAACTCACTGGATGGCGGCCTGAGCGCGCTGAATACCGCTGACGGTAAAGTGAAAAATCGCGTATTGTTCCCGGAACGTAACCCAGAAGGGTTCCCGTACGGTGCACGTCAGGTTCTGTTGCATAACGGCTTGCTCTATATTGGCGCCGTGGCGGATCCGGCGGTGATTTGGGTGGTTGACGCTGAAACCCTGACACTGAAAACCCGCATTAAAAATACGGGTAAATGGATGACCGGACTGCATTATTCCGACGTGACGCAGCGAATTTATGCGGCTAACGGCGGCGGTGAAATTCTTGTCATCAACCCGCGTAATCAGCGTGTTGAGAAACGCTGGCAGCCGCTGGGGGAACAACCTGCGCTGCTGCTGAATATGGCAGAGGACGCGCAAACGGGTCGCTTGTTTGTTACCGACAACTCGAAAGCGAAGACCACCCTGGTGCTGGATATCCATACCGGTAAGCTGCTGAAAAAATTGGATGTGGGTGATTCGCTGGCGGTGAAATTCAACGCAAAACGCAACGAAATCTATATTACCCAGCGTGATTCAGGGAAATTACTCAGCCTGAATGCGACCGACTACAGTGTGAAGAAAAGCTGGGACTTACCGCCTAACCCCAACAGCCTGCTGCTCTCGGCAGATGGGCAAACCCTGTTTGTCACCGTGAAACAGAAATTTAATAAAGACCACTCCACCTCTGCGCCAGATAACGTGGTACGTATTGACCTGAATAAACAATAACAACTCGCCTTCTTTCTATTGTTTTTCTGCAGAGCCTCGGTGCGTTGGGCAAGGAAGCCCGGCGTATCCAATCGATTGCGCCTTGCGACAACCAGGTTGAAATGTTAAAAGAAGCCCCTTCAATAAAAACGACACAGGGGAAGGGCGTGAAAAACGCGTCAACTGCATCTGACACCAGCGTGTCTGATGCCGCGTCAACAAATGAGCCGACGCTTCAACGAGGGTTGCAAAACCGCCATATTCAGTTAATTGCACTGGGCGGTGCAATTGGTACGGGCCTGTTTTTAGGCATTGGCCCGGCTATTCAGATGGCGGGACCTGCGGTGTTACTGGGTTACGGTGTGGCCGGGATCATCGCTTTTTTGATTATGCGTCAACTGGGCGAAATGGTAGTGGAAGAACCCGTTTCCGGATCCTTTGCCCACTTTGCCTATAAATACTGGGGACCGTTCGCGGGTTTTCTGTCCGGTTGGAACTACTGGGTGATGTTTGTGCTGGTCGGTATGGCGGAACTGACAGCGGCCGGGATCTACATGCAGTACTGGCTGCCCGATGTCCCGACCTGGATTTGGGCCGCGGCATTCTTCGTGATCATCAACGCCGTCAATCTGGTCAACGTACGTCTGTATGGCGAAACGGAATTCTGGTTCGCACTGATTAAAGTGCTGGCCATTATCGGCATGATAGGTTTTGGCGTGTGGATGCTGTTTTCCGGTAACGGCGGGGAACATGCAAGCATCGATAACCTATGGCGTTACAACGGCTTTTTTGCTACCGGCTGGAACGGATTAATTCTGTCGCTGGCAGTGATTATGTTCTCCTTTGGCGGGCTGGAGCTTATCGGGATTACCGCCGCGGAAGCGCAGGATCCGCAGAAAAGCATTCCAAAGGCGGTAAACCAGGTGGTGTACCGTATTCTGCTGTTTTACATCGGTTCTCTGGTGGTGCTGTTGGCGCTATACCCGTGGGTGGAAGTGAAATCCAACAGCAGCCCGTTTGTGATGATTTTCCATAATCTTGATAGCAACGTGGTGGCTTCTGCGCTGAACTTTGTCATCCTGGTGGCTTCGCTGTCGGTGTATAACAGTGGCGTCTACTCTAACAGTCGTATGCTATTTGGTCTCTCGGTTCAGGGGAACGCACCGAAGTTCTTAACCCGCGTCAGCCGTCGCGGCGTACCGGTGAATTCACTGATCCTTTCCGGTGCTATTACGTCGCTGGTGGTACTGATCAACTATGTGCTGCCGCAAAAGGCCTTTAGCCTGCTGATGGCGCTGGTGGTGGCGACGCTGCTGCTGAACTGGATTATGATCTGCCTGGCACATCTGCGATTCCGGGCGGCGATGCGTCGCAAAGGACGTGACACACAGTTTAAAGCGCTGCTGTATCCAGCAGGGAACTACCTGTGTATTGCTTTCCTTGGCATGATCCTGGTGCTGATGTGTACGATGGATGAGATGCGCCTGTCAGCTATCCTGCTGCCAGTGTGGATCATTTTCTTGTTTGTGGCCTTTAAACTGCTGCGTCGTAAGTCCCGCTAAGTTTCTACCGATCTCATCCTGGTGATGAGATCGGTGATTTATCTATTCTGCAGATTAACGCTGAAACGCGCCAGACAGTGCGCGAATATCGTTTCCGGTAGGCGACTGATGAATGCGCAGGCCAAACTCTTCGACCACGGCAAAGATATGGTCGAAGATATCAGCCTGAATACTTTCATATTCCAGCCAGACCACCGTATTGGTAAAAGCATAAATTTCGATTGGTAATCCGTGATCGTCTGGCGCAAGCTGGCGCACCATTAACGTCATATCTTTGCGAATACGCGGGTGATGACGCAAATATTCGTTCAGATAAGCGCGGAAGGTACCAATATTGGTCATTTGGCGGTGATTCAATACCGATTCAGGCGCATCTAATTGCTGATTCCACTCGTTGATTTCCTGGTGACGCGTGGTCAAATACGGTTTCAGCAGGTGTGCTTTATGCAGTCGCTGACGCTCATCCTCATCAAGAAAATGGATACTGGTGGCATCAATGCTGATGCTGCGTTTAATTCTCCGACCACCTGAAGCCGACATTCCGCTCCAGTTTTTAAAAGAGTCTGATACCAGTGACCAGGTGGGGATCGTGGTGATGGTGTTATCCCAGTTGCGCACTTTGACGGTGGTTAAACCAATATCGATAACAGCACCGTCTGCACCGTATTTCGGCATTTCCAGCCAGTCGCCAAGCTTAAGCATGTCGTTGGCCGAGAGCTGTATTCCGGCCACCAGACCGAGAATCGGGTCTTTAAATACCAGCATTAGCACGGCTGCCATGGCACCCAGACCGCTTATCAGTATTGCCGGCGATTGACCTATCAGCAGGGAAATCATCAGGATCCCGACCAGGATGGCGGCGATCAGTTTGATACCCTGAAATATACCTTTTAAGGGTAATTGGGATGCGGCTGGGAGCTTTTGTGACAGGTTGAGAATAACGTCCAGCAGAGAAAACAGGGACAGCAGGGCGTACATCATGATCCACAGCTGTGCGCAAGTCACTAATATATCTGCCGCTTCACTGCCTTTTTGTAGCCAGAGTGTGGCCTGTATATTGACGATGATACCTTGCAGCGTAAACGCCAGGCGGTGGAATAATTTGTTCTGCGTGATAATTTGCAACCACAGACGGGAACTGGTGCTGGCGCGTTTTTCAAATGCGCGTAATACCACCCAGTGCAAAATAACGTGAACAATAATGGCGGTGATAAAAATAATGCCAAAAATCATCACCAGCGAAGTGGTGTGATTTATTTCAATGCCGAGTTCTTCTACCTGAGATATCAATTCCTGCATAACGTCTCCTTAATAAACAGCGGTCTATGATGACCGCTGTGTGGAGCTTATGCAAATGTGGGGACTAGACTTCTGTCAGCGTTGTTTCCAGCGGCAGACGGGATTTCGGCAGCGCGGCGTTGAAATCTTCTACGCTGTGATGACCCACCGGGACCACCACTACGCTGGTGAAACCTTTTTCTTTCAGACCAAACTCTGCATCCATCACCGCCGCATCAAAGCCTTCGATCGGCACTGCATCCAGACCCATTGCTGCAACGCCCAGCAGGAAGTTACCAACGTTCAGATACACCTGTTTTGCCATCCAGTGGTTGTCATCTTTCAGTTCTCTGCGATGCATATCAGCAAAGAAGGTACGACCTTTGTGGTTTGCAGCTTTAGCTTCAGGGGTGGCGAAGCGGCCATCGCTCTCTTCCTGATCCACCACGCGCTCCAGCCACGCGTCGTCCATCGCCGTTTTGGCGCAGAACACTACTACGTGGGAAGCATCCAGCATTTTACGTTCGTTGAACACAAAGCCGCCGGCTGCGGATTTGGCCACACGCGCTTTACCTTCATCAGTGCTGGCAACGATAAAATGCCATGGCTGAGAGTTGGTGCTGGATGGGCTAAACTGCAGCAGCGTTTTTAATTTTTCGGCCTGCTCAGCGGTCAGTTTTTTAGTCGGATCGAATGCCTTAGTGGAGTAACGTTTTAAGGCGACAGAAACAATATCCATAACTACTCCTGGTGGTTTTTTATACCCTGCGGGTACGTTTTGTTTCAGCAGGGTACAGGGTTAGCAGGAAAAAGATAAGACAGGAAAATGCAAAAACACTTATCGGGGTTAACGATAAATCAATCTGGACGCAGGCGTTTTTGATCCCGCTTCGGCAAGCCGTCAACGACGCGGTGCCAGGAATCATTCACCAGCTCTGCCAGTAATGACTCGGTAATGTCGTCGCCCGGATAGACCGAGATCCAGTGCTTTTTATTCATGTGATAGCCGGGTTTAATGCTGGGGTAGATCTGCTGGTTTAACAGTGATTTTTGCGGATCGGATTTCAGGTTAATAAGCGGACGTCCGCGAAGCTCCGTGACCAGCATAAAAATTTTACCGCCAACCTTGAAGACATCGTATTCCGGGCCGAATGGCCAGCAGTGTTCGGTAAAAGGCAGTTCGAGCGCAAGGCGTTTCGCACAGGTAGGCAGGGTTTGGCCGTCCATTATTGTTCCTCGCGGGTTAGAGCGCGCCACATCGCTTCAAATCCCATCGATATGTATTCCTTGGCCCGGGCAGAGTCTCGGGCAGCGAACTCCATGGTGGTTTCCGCCAAAGAGAGAAAAAGGCCATCGCCAAAGGCGCGATATTCGTCAGACATAAACTCAGGTCGTACGTAACGATGACAAAGATCGCGCAGTTCGGGGAACATATCGTCAGCCTGCTGTTCTGTTTCTTTGCTGATTTTCTCGCTAACGGCTAACTGGCGAATCGTGCGATGCCCACAGGTGTGGTTCAGGCCCCAGCTAATGTAGCTGTTCCAGATATAGTGAGTCATGGTTTTGGCATCGGTCACTGAGCGATCCAGATTTGCCATCATCGACTGACAGAGATCGTGCTTTAAAAAGAGGTAAAGCTCGTTGATCAAATCATCTTTGGTCGCGAAATAGCGAAACAACGTTCCCTCCGCAACACCTGCATTGCGGGCAATTACGGCGGTAGACGCCGCAATACCTGATTGTGCAAATGCTGTGGTTGCAGCTTCCAGTAATGCCAATTTTTTGTCTTCACTCTTCGGACGAGCCACTACACTTTACCCTTAAGTTGTAAAAAGCATGATTGAATCACGGCCTTTGCAGCACCGCAACGGTGAATGTCAAAGATTGAAAATCATCTTGACGGCGAACTTTCGATTTCTATAATGAGTGCTTACTCACTCATAATCAAGGGTCAGTCACGCAAACCAGCGGAAAGGGGGCGTGTTTAAGGTCAGGATATGAAGCGTCTCACAGTTTGTGTGGTTGTTATTATGCTCATTGGCGCAGCTGCAAGTTTACCGTTTTTACTCAATGCCGGGTTTGGTCAGGCACCGAAAGGGGCACAGCTGAGTCAGGTTGAACAGTCACCGCACTATCGTGATGGACAGTTTCATAACCAGGTGCCAACACCGGGCTATACCGGCAACAAAAGTATGCTGGCTGCCTGGTGGGAGTTTTTGGTCGCTAAGCGCGAAAATGCGCGGCCAGCACATCCGTTGCCATTGGTGGCGACCGATCTCGCCGGGTTATCTCCAGAGCAGGACACGCTTGTCTGGCTGGGTCACTCTTCGTGGTATTTGCAGCTGGCGGGTCAACGTATCCTGATCGATCCCGTGTTTAGCAACTATGCCGCACCGCTTTCATTCCTGAACAAAGCCTTTGCCGGTGATTATCCGTGGTCCGCACAGACGATGCCGGAGATCGATCTGCTTATTATCTCGCACGATCACTATGACCATCTGGATCTCGCCACGATCAAGGCGTTAATGCCGAAAATTAAGCGGGTGATTACGCCGCTTGGCGTAGGGTCACATCTGCGTTATTGGGGAATGCGCGGCGAGATAATCGACGAGATGGACTGGAATCAATCCATCAGAGTAACGGATTCGCTGATCGTTCATGCGTTGCCAGCCCGTCATTTTTCGGGGAGAGGCATCAAGCGCAATCAGACGCTATGGGCGAGTTTCATGTTTGAAACGCCGGAGCAGAACGTTTATTACAGCGGCGATTCCGGCTATGGACCGCATTTTAAAGCCATCGGCGAGCAGTTTGGCTCGGTTGATTTGGCGATTATGGAGAACGGCCAGTATGACCATGACTGGAAGTTTATTCACATGATGCCGGAAGAAACGGCACAGGCTGCGGTCGATCTGCATGCGAAAGCCGTTCTACCAGGGCATGCAGGTCGTTTCGTTCTGGCGAAACATACCTGGGATGATCCTTACAAACGACTGGCGCTTGCCAGCCGTCGTTACAATTACCGATTGCTGACGCCAATGCTGGGTGAACCGGTAATACTGTCCGAACCGGACCAACTGTTTACGGCCTGGTGGCAACAGGTGACTCAATGAATACAGGGGAGAGCATGATGACGATTTCTGCTCAGGTAATTGATACGATTGTTGAATGGATTGATGATAATTTGAATCAACCATTGCGCATTGATGATATTGCACGCCATGCGGGATATTCAAAATGGCACCTGCAGCGTCTTTTTATGCAGTATAAAGGCGAAAGCCTCGGGCGTTACATTCGGGAACGTAAGCTGCTACTGGCCGCGCGCGATCTACGCGATACCGACCAGAAAGTGTACGACATCTGTTTGAAATATGGATTCGATTCGCAGCAGACCTTTACGCGTATTTTCACCCGTACGTTCAGCCAGCCGCCGGGAGCTTATCGCAAAGAAAATCATAGCCGAACGCATTAACAGCAAAGGGTTCTCGCGGGTCTAATCCGCCAGCGAGAACCAGCGCCGCCAGATGAAGCGCAGCACCAAATATTCAATCACACCCAGCAGTAAAAACCACAGACAAAACAGCAAAGTATAAAACTGATTGAGATCCATCAGATGAAAAATGGCGACGAGTTTTTGCGCCAGCACCAGGCCAAGCGAGGGGGCGGGCAGCAGCAGGCAAGACAAAAAAGCCAGCAGCAGGATCCCTGCTACGGTCATCAGTGATTCAAGCGGGTGTTTCATAACATTGTTAAACTTGAGTTAAAAAGCCATTGTCCGGGATCTCTGCGGGCAACGCAAATTCCCACGCTCAAAGCCCGGCCCAAATCTCACAATGTTTTTTCACCAGACCACTCAGTGACCCGCCTTCGGCGACGAAGTCACGCATGTTTTGTGCTTCATCATGATCATTTTTAACCTGCAGGTGTATAGCTTCAATCGCGCTGGCCGCGCCCACTTTATCCGCAGGGACCGCAACATTCTCCAGTAGTCGCAATGTGTCATCTGACAGGCGACAACCGTCGCCGGTATTGACGTCGGTGATGATTCCCGCCATACCAAAGCGACAGGCCTGAAAACGATTGAATTTATACAACAGGTAATCACGCTCCTGGTGCTTGAACGGCCGTTTGGTGAGTAACCAGTGGGCGGTAGCCTGAATAAGCCCTGCCATATTGACCGCATGATCAAGGGTCAGTGGCGTATCCATTACCCGAACCTCTACCGTGCCAAAGTGCGGGCTGGGACGGATATCCCAGTGTAAATCTTTAATACTATCAATCATGCTGGTGTAAGCCAGTCGACGGAATAGCCCCTCGAATTCCTGCCAGTTATTCACCCATGGCATCGGGCCATTATCGGGAAATCCGGAGAATATATTCAGTCGCGCGCAGGCAAACCGCGTGTCGGACGTCTGCATATAAGGTGAAGCGGCAGAGAGCGCAATAAAATGCGGAACAAATCGCGACAGGCCGTGCAGAAGGTATATGGCATCGTCGCCGTTTGCGCAGCCGATATGCACATGCTGGCCAAATACCGTCGCCTGCTGAATAAGATAACCGAAATTTTCCAGGTTACGCCGATAGCGTTCGTCATCGCAGACTTCCTGACGTTGCCATTTTTGAAATGGATGCGTACCACCGCCACAAATGGCGAGGTGCTGCTCTGCAGCAACCCGCGTGATTATCTGCTGCATAGCGGATAATTCAGCACTCGCCTGGTCGATATTGCGACAAACTCCGGTCGCCATCTCCAGCATACTTTCCGTGATATCGTGCTTCACTTCTCCGGCGGTAAGCAGTGGCTTTACGGCGTCAATCAGCCGGGAAGAATCCTGACTCAGGTCGTAGCCCGGAGGATTGACCACCTGCATTTCCAGTTCAATGCCTAACGTGAAAGGGTCAGAAACATGAAAATCGGGAAGTGGCATAAGACTCTCTTCAGCGTTGATTTTTAATCAGTATAGAAGGGCGGCTGATTTTCTGTTCGTTGTCAGATATTCCCTGGTGACGCTTTGAAGGTGAAATAGCTGGTGTTATAACTATTTTTTACTTCGCAACAGGGGTTGAATCGTGCCGGAAATAAATCTTTATGGGCAGACCGTCGGCGATGTTGTGCCGGACTGGAATGGCGCTGCCGTACTGCCACGGGAAACGCTTGTCGGTCAATATTGTCGATTGGTTCCTCTGGATGCCGACAGCCATGCCGCCGATCTGTTTGATGCCTACGCGCAGGCACCGGACGATCGCGACTGGACCTGGCTTGCAAGCTCTCGCCCCACAAGCGTTGAGGCTGCAGCTTGTTGGGTTGAGGGGAAATCCACTGATGCCTCTCTGGTTCCCTATGCCGTCATTGATCAGCGTTTCGGACGAGCCGTCGGACTGGTGTGTTTTATGGCGATCGAACGAGAGCACGGTTCGGTCGAAATTGGTCATGTGACCTGGTCACCGCGCATGAAAAATACGGTACTTGGCACCGAAAGCATCTGGCTGCTGCTGCGCCAGGCGTTTGCGTTGGGTTATCGTCGCGTGGAGTGGAAATGCGATTCTCTGAACACCGCTTCTCGACGAGCGGCGGAGCGCCTTGGGTTTATCTTCGAAGGACGCTTTCGCCAGAAGATTGTGCGTAAGGGCCGCAATCGCGACAGCGACTGGTTATCGATGATTGACGGCGAATGGCCCCAGTGTGACGCCGTGTTACAGCGCTGGCTGGCTGCGGAGAACTTTGATGAACACGGGCGGCAACGCCGGTCAATGGCTGACTTTGTTACAAAGTCGCTTCACACAGAGTAATGATGTTTTCATCATGCTGAAACCAGCGAACATTAACTTCCTGCCCGGCGAGGTTTTGCGAAAATGACGGGGTGATTTGCACCGTTAAGTGTGTCGCTGTGAGTGCAACTATTTTGGCGCTGGCAAATCCCGGCAGCTCCGATGCCTGCGCGGAAAATGTTTTATACACGCTCTCTTTGGCGGAAAACGCCAAGGTTAAGGCGAGCGGAAAGGGAACCAAACTGAACTGTAAAAGCCGTTGTTCACAGTTATCGATAATACCGCCAGTCAGCTCAACTGCGGTTTGTGGCGTAAAAATAGCTTCTATATCCAGTCCGACGGGATGCGTCGATACCACCGCCAGCGCAGTTGACGTACTGTGGCTGATGCTGCCAAACAACTTTTGTGGCCACAGCGGTTGTCGCTGCCCGCCGATGCCAGGCACAGTTTTGATACCGTATTCACGTAATGCATGTACTGCGGCAATACGCCCCGCTAAGTGCTCAGCTTTACGCTTACGCCCACAGGATTGAAGCTGAGTATGGTGGGGGAGCCAGAACAGGTCGTGCTCTTGGAAGGTGTCGGGATCGAACTCGACAATGTGCAGCGTGTGGTCTGCGAAAGTGAGCGTTGTGTGCGTTGTGTGCATCGTCGTTATTGTTTCCCTCTCCCCGTAGCGAGGAGAGGGAGAAACGTTATCAGAAGTGCGTGTTAACGCTCATGAACCACGTCCGGCCCGGTTCGTTATAGGTGTGCGCGCCAGCGCCCGCCATATAGTTCCCGGTTACAATATCGCCCGTGGTCTGGGCATTGCCTTCACGCCACAGACGTTTGTCGAAGACGTTATCCACGCCGCCAGTCAGGCTGACATTTTTCGTCACATCCCAGGTCGCGCTCAGGCCGACGATGCTGTACGGGCTGACTTCACTCGCCGAACTACCGGTTACCGGTTTACCCTGGTAATCGTATTTCTTCGGCTGCTGTTTACCGTACCAGGTGAAGGTTGACTGCAGCGATAAATCTTCACGCGCCTGCCAGCTCAGCGTTGAGTTCAGCGTGTATTCAGGAATAATCGACAAGCGCTCGCCGGTCTCTTTATTCTTACTTTGCAGCATGTAGGTAATGTTGTTGGTCCAGTTAACGGTTTCGCTAACCGGTACGTTCAACGTACCTTCCAGACCCTCAACCACTGCTTTAGGAATGTTTTCCCACTGATAGATATCAGTGTAAGTCGTCTTCCCTTTGCTGGTGATAGACGTTCTGTCAAACGGTACCGTACCCGCTTCAATCTTGTTGCGGTAATCGTTACGGAACCAGGTTACCCCGGCCAGCCAGCCGTCACGTTTGAACTCAAGACCAATCTCTTTGTTGATACTGGTTTCGGCCTTCAGGTCATCGTTGCCCATCATGTAGCAACCAATGCCCGTCGCGGAACCGGTGGCGTAGCAACCCTGGCCTTTGCTGTACAGAATGTAGTTCGGGTTGAGCTGGTACAGGCTTGGTGCTTTATAGGCTCGCGCAATCCCCATCTTCAGCGTGAAGTCATCACCCAGACCCTGGGACAGGTTCAGAGATGGGCTCCAGTTGTCGCCAACGATGCTGTGGTGGTCGAAACGCAGACCCGGCGTCAACATAGTGCTGTCGGTCAGTTCCATGTTGTTTTCAGCAAACAGAGAGAAAATCTCTGCGTCTGAGTATGGGCTACGGTTGGTACTGCTCGAACCTGGAATATCACCGCCCATAAAGGTCTGTGAATTGGACAACATGTCCTTCATGCGTTGCTGGTTCCACTCAGTACCGAGCGTCAGATTTTGGTTGACCAGCAGATCTAACGGAATGCTGACTTCACTGTGCAGCATGACGTCACTCAGGTCGGCGTCGAGGTATTTTTGTGACGCATTCGGGTCGAAGATACCCTCAGTACCGCCCGCCAGACCTTCAGGCGTACGGGAGTTACGTGTATGTTCGTACTGCACCCAGTTGCTGGTGGTGACGCCGTTATCCCAGCCGCCATTCCAGGTCAGAGAGTAGTTCTGGCGGTAAAGACGGTTGGTCTCTTTCCCGTAGTTATCTTTCACCAGTTGGTTGGTGTTAGTGTTTTGAGTGTCGCCCGCATACAGGTTACCCTGACGGCTATAACCGGCTTCCAATTCCAGTGACTGGAGTGGGGCGAAATCCCAGCGAACCACACCGTTAATGTCTTTGTTGATCACCCCTTCACGACCGGCTGGTAAGGTATTTGAATATGTGCCGGTACGTTCTGACTGATGACCCTGGTTGATGTCCCATGCGTCGGCCTGGGTTTTATCGAGATTACCGTACAGGCGGAAGCTGAAATCCCCACCCATTGGACCATTCAGGCTAAAGTTGGTGCGCTTGGTCGATCCTTCGTCTTTGTGTTCCGGGGCGTTGAAATAGGTATCCCAGGAACCGTGCCATTCATTGCTGCCTTTTTTGGTGATGATATTCACCACGCCGCCAGCTGCGCCATTGCCATAGCGTGCCGCGGCAGGACCGCGCAGCACTTCAATACGCTCAATCATTTCCGGTGGAACCCAGGCGGTATCGCCGCGGGTATCACGCTCGCCGCGCCAGCCCTGGCGTACGGAGTTACGGCTGGTAACCGGTTTACCGTCGATCAAAATCAGGGTGTTTTCTGGCCCCATGCCGCGAATATCGATCTGGCGGTTGTTGCCGCGCTGACCGCTGGTTGAGTTACCGGTCAGGTTAACGCCAGGCATGGTACGGATGATTTCCGACACATCGCGAGCGGGAGGGTTCTTACGAATTTCATCAGCGGTAATGGTTGAAACGCCCGGCGCCTGTAGGTTCTGCTGGGCGGCGGTAACGACGATGGTGTCTTCATGAGAGACAGCTACGCTATCGGTTTGATCTTCTGCCATTGCTGGCAGGGCTACCCCGTAAATCCCTAAATTGACCAATAAGGCCAGTGAATGAATCTTGTTGTTCATTGTATGTCCTGCTGTTCTTTTAGCCACGAGTACCAATGTGCCTCGGTGCGGCATTTGGTCTGATGTCGCCCGCATCTGCGTAAACTATCCATTCCAGAAAAAGTACGCAGCGCCAGGTCGGTTTATAAGTGGTGAAAAACTGTGCGCGCTTCCCACAGCGCGACAATACGCTATTGCAAATGCAAATAGTTATCAATAATATTATCAATATATTTCACGCTAGATCATAAAATTTCACAATAAACATGGGGTTATGGCGGTGACGACGTTAAAGATGGGAAGCGAGGCGTGGTGGCAGTCAAAAAAAGGCCCGGAGTGGGAGCGTGAAGACAACGGAAATTATCGGGTAACCTTCTGGTGGCGTGACCCGCAGGGAACGGAGAAAGAGTCAGCTATTCATCGCGTGTGGGTCTATATCACTGGCGTCACCGATCATCATCAAAACGCTACCCCTCAGTCGATGCAACGCATTGATGGAACAAATGTTTGGTGCTGGCGTGTTTCTCTCAGCGCCAACTGGCGCGGCAGCTACTGTTTTATCCCGACAACACGAAACGATATCTTTTCCTCGCTGGCGGTGGGCGCAGCGCCTGACCGAAGCGAACTGCGTGAAGGCTGGCGGCAATTGCTGCCGCAGGCCATTGCCGATCCCCTTAATCCGCAGAGCTGGCAGGGCGGTCGCGGTCATGCGGTGTCTGCGCTGGAAATGCCGGAGGCGCCCGTACAGCCCGGATGGGATCGACCTGAAAACCCCGATTCACCCGCAGTTTGTCTGCAATGGCGTAGCGCCAGGCTTGGTAATACGCGTCGCGTATGGGTATTTACCACCGGTGAGGCCCAAGTGGAATCTCGTCCGCTGGCTATCCTGCTGGATGGGCAGTTTTGGGCACAGAGTATGCCGGTCTGGCCTGCGCTAACTTCACTTACGCATCGTGGACACCTTCCTCCTGCCGTTTATCTCCTGATTGATGCCATTGACACGGCTCACCGTAGCCGCGAACTGCCGTGTAACGCGGATTTTTGGTTGGCGGTACAAGAGGAGCTATTACCACTGGTGAAGACGACGACCGCGTTCAGTGACGATCCACAGCGTACTGTGGTCGCCGGACAAAGTTTTGGCGGGTTGTCATCTCTGTATGCCGGGCTGAACTGGCCCGCGCGCTTTGGCTGTGTTCTTAGCCAGTCGGGCTCTTACTGGTGGCCGCATCGTGGTGGTCATCAGGACGGAGCGATCGTCGAGCAACTGAAGACCGGGACCATCAGCGCTCAGGGGTTGCGTATTGTCCTGGAAGCGGGGATCCGCGAGCCCATTATTTATCGCGCTAATCAGGCGTTATATGCCCAGTTACCTTCTGCACCACAGTCTATTTTCTGGCGTCAGGTTGATGGTGGACACGATGCGCTTTGCTGGCGCGGCGGTCTGATGCAAGGGCTAATGACGCTCTGGCAACCGCTTACCGACACGATTTAACCGGACGACGTTCCACGACAGGAGTTGAGTATGGAATTCAGTAACCCCTTCGATAATCCGCAGGGCCAGTTTTACATTCTGCAAAATCCCCAACGTCAGTTTAGCCTTTGGCCGCAGCAGTGTTCACTTCCTGCTGGTTGGCAAATTGCTTGCGAACCCCAATCCCAGGAAGCCTGCCAGCAATGGCTGGATGCAAACTGGACCACGCTGACGCCCGCGAACTATGTCGATATGCAGGAGGCTCCATGACTCAGCGTTTACCGTTAGTGGCGGCTCAGCCGGGGATCTGGATGGCGGAAAAACTCTCCACATTGCCCTCGGCGTGGAGCGTGGCGCACTACGTAGAATTAACCGGCGAACTGGACGCGTTGTTGCTGGCGAAAGCGGTTGTGGCGGGCCTGGAGCAGGCCGATACCTTGCGAATGCAGTTTAGCGAAGATAACGGCGAGGTCTGGCAATGGGTGGATCCTGCGCTCACTTTTGCGCAACCCGAAATCATCGATCTGCGCGAAAAATCCAACCCACATGAGGCGGCGCGTGCGTTGATGCAGGCAGACCTGCAGCAGGACATACGTGCTGACGGCAATAAGCCGCTGGTTTTTCACCAGCTTATACAGGTGGGAGATAAACGTTGGTATTGGTATCAGCGTTACCATCATTTGCTGGTCGATGGCTTCAGCTTCCCGGCCATTACCCGCCAGATAGCCGCAATCTATCGCGCATGGCTACATGGCGAGTCTACGCCAGACTCGCCTTTTACGCCGTTCGCCGAGGTGGTGGAAGAGTATCAACAGTACCGTCAAAGTGATGCCTGGCAACGGGACGGCGCCTTCTGGCGCGAGCAGCGAAAGCAACTCCCACCTCCTGCTTCGCTGTCGAACAATCCGTTGCCGGGACGCTCGGCCAGCGCGGATATTATTCGCATGAAGTTAACCGCGCCTGAAGGAGCGTTTCGCCGACTTGCGGCACGCATGCCTGACGTTCAGCGTGCGGATCTGGCTCTGGCGCTGGTGGCGTTGTGGCTGGGACGTTTATGCAGCCGAATGGATTATGCCGCCGGGTTTATCTTTATGCGGCGCATGGGCTCGGCGGCGTTGACGTCCACTGGACCGGTTTTAAACGTTCTGCCATTTGGTGTGAGGCTGGATGCGGCAGAAAACTTGCCTGCGCTTGCACAACGACTGGCCGGACAGTTGAAGAAAATGCGTCGGCATCAACGTTATGATGCCGAACAAATCGTTCGCGACAGCGGGCGTGCAGCCGGTGCAGAGCCGCTGTTTGGCCCGGTGCTGAACGTGAAAATATTCGACTATCATCTGAATATTCCCGGTGTTCAGGCGCAAACTCATACGCTGGCGACAGGACCGGTGAACGATCTTGAACTGGCGTTGTTCCCGGATGAAAACGGCGGGCTGAGTATTGAAATCCTGGCCAATAAACAGCGCTACGATGCAGAAACGCTGGCGCAGCATGCCTCGCGTTTAATCGGGCTTATCGAGCAGTTTGCTGACAATCCGTCGCTATGCTGCGGCGACGCCGGGATGCTGTTGCCTACAGAACATGAGCGGCTGGCGAAGATTAACGACACGACCGTGGAGATCCCGTTCACTACGCTTAGCGCACTGGTGACACAGCAGGCCGATAAAACGCCGGATGCCCCGGCGCTGGCCGATGCCCGTTATCAGTTTAGCTATCGCGAAATGCGCCAGCAGGTCGTGGCGCTGGCGAGCCTTCTGCGCGAACGCGGCGTCCGTCCTGGCGACAGCGTAGCTGTGGCATTACCGCGTTCTGTGTTCCTGACGCTGGCGCTGCACGGTATTGTGGAAGCCGGAGCTGCCTGGCTGCCGTTGGATACCGGATACCCGGACGATCGCCTGCGGATGATGCTCGAAGACGCGAAGCCAAAATTGTTGATAGCGACTGAAGAGCAACTGGCGCGTTTTAGCGATATCCCAGGGCTGGAAAGTCTCTGCTATGACTCGCCGCTGCCAGCAGAAGATGCTGCTCCGTTGGTGCTATCTCAACCCAATCATACGGCCTATATCATTTTTACTTCCGGTTCTACCGGTAGACCAAAAGGGGTGATGGTTGGGCAAACCGCCATCGTTAACCGTCTGCTGTGGATGCAAAATCACTATCCGCTGACCGCAGATGATGTGGTGGCGCAAAAAACGCCATGCAGTTTTGACGTCTCGGTATGGGAGTTTTTCTGGCCGTTTATTGCCGGGGCAAAACTGGTCATGGCAGAACCTGAAGCGCACCGCGATCCGCTGGCGATGCAACAGTTCTTTGCCCGTTATGGGGTGACGACCACGCACTTTGTCCCCTCTATGTTGGCCGCTTTTGTCGCTTCACTGACGCCGGAAACCGCGCGGGAGAGTTGTACCTCTCTGAAACGGGTATTTTGCAGCGGCGAAGCCTTGCCAGCCGATTTATGCCGTGAGTGGGAGCAGTTGACTCATGCGCCACTGCACAATTTGTACGGACCAACGGAAGCTGCGGTCGATGTGAGCTGGTATCCGGCCTGGGGAGAAGATCTCGCTGCCGTAACCGGCAACAGCGTACCGATTGGCTATCCGGTATGGAATACCGGTTTACGCATTCTGGATGCCATGATGCGCCCGGTGCCTTTCGGCGTAGCGGGTGACCTGTATCTGACGGGGATCCAACTGGCGCAAGGCTATCTGGGGCGTCCGGATCTGACGGCGAGCCGCTTTATCGCCGATCCGTTTAACGTCGGTGAACGTATGTACCGTACCGGAGATGTGGCGCGCTGGCTGGAAAATGGCGCGGTGGAATACCTCGGGCGCAGCGATGACCAGCTTAAAATTCGTGGACAGCGCATTGAGCTCGGCGAGATTGACCGGGTGATGCAGCAGTTGCCTGATGTCGAGCATGCCGTTGCCCATGCCTGCGTATTCAACCAGGCTGCGGCGACAGGCGGCGATGCGCGTCAACTTGTGGGGTATCTGGTGTCGCAATCGGGTTTGCCGCTGGATACGGCTGTGTTGCGGGAACGTCTGCGCGAAAAACTGCCTGCGCACATGGTACCGACGGTATTGTTACAACTGGCGGAGTTGCCGCTTAGCGCGAACGGTAAACTGGATCGTAAAGCGCTACCGATGCCGCAGTTGACGTCGCGTGTTTCCGGGCGCGCACCGCGAGCAGGGACTGAGACCACCATCGCGCAGTCTTTTGCGGCCTTGCTGGATTGTGAGGTGAATGATGTAGAGGCTGATTTCTTTGCGCTTGGTGGGCATTCGCTGCTGGCGATGAAGCTGGCAGCGCAGTTGAGCCGCATTTTTGAGCGTCAGGTGACGCCCGGGCAGATTATGGTGGCTTCCACCGTGGAACAACTGAGCGCATTGCTGGAGAGCAATGATGATGAACAGTCGCAGCGTCTGGGATTCGAGACGCTATTGCCACTGCGTGAAAGTCACGGCCCAACGTTGTTCTGCTTCCATCCGGCGTCGGGTTTTGCCTGGCAGTTTAGCGTGCTGTCGCGTTATCTCAGCCCTCAGTGGTCGATTATGGGTATTCAGTCGCCACGACCGGATGGCCCGATGCAAACGGCGGAAAATCTCGACTCGGTATGCGAACATCACCTGGCAACGCTGCTCAGTCAACAACCTCACGGACCTTACTATTTATTAGGTTATTCGCTGGGTGGCACGCTGGCACAGGGGATCGCCGCGCGCTTACATGCCAGAGGAGAGTCGGTTGCATTCCTCGGTCTGTTGGATACCTGGCCGCCAGAGACGCAAAACTGGCAAGAAAAAGAGGCCAATGGGCTGGATCCAGCGGTGCTGGCGGAGATCGAGCGTGAACGCGAAGCCTTTCTGGCGGCGCAGCAGGGGAATGCGTCAGAGGCCTTATTTAACGCGATCGAAGGCAACTACGCCGATGCGGTTCGCCTGCTCACCACGGCGCACAGCGTGCCGTTTGCAGGTCACGCCACGCTGTTCGTTGCTGAGCGTACCTTAGTGCCGGGTGTCAGCCCTGAACGTAGCTGGGCCCCGTGGATATCCAGTCTGGATGTTTACCGCCACGACTGCGCGCATGTTGATATTATTTCCCCCACCGCGTTTGAGGCGATAGGACCTGTAATAAATACGCTGATTAATAAATCTGTGTAACAAGACGAATATTGCAATCGCGGTGATCGAACAGCTCTACAATGTAAAGAATATGTTGTGGAGTTGTTGTTTTTGTGCGGTGCAAGGTGATGAAAGGGGTGAATAAATTCCGAATATAATTTTTGGTAGGGCGACAAGCGCAAAGAGTGTTTCGGATAATTCTGACTAGCTGGTAGACTTCTCCCACAGGAATGTTTTTCTTTTAGGAAAGTTTTCAGGTCACGCAACATGTCATCATTAAATATTAAGCAAGATAACGTTTCGGAATTTACTGGCTATCCTCAGCCAGCGGCAAACGCAAATGAAATCGATTTAGTGAACCTAATCGAAATCTTATGGCGAGCAAGAACGAAAATTATAGCGACCGTTTTCGCCTTTGCTTGTGCGGGTATTCTGGTATCTTTCCTGCTTCCGCAAAAATGGACCAGTCAGGCAATCGTGACCCCCGCAGAACCGGTTCAGTGGCAGAGTCTCGAGAATATGTTGACCAAATTGCGCGTGCTGGATATGGATATTAGCGTTAGCCGTGGTGATGTGTTTAACCTGTTTATCAAAAAATTCCAGTCGCCTTCATTGTTAGAAGAGTATCTGCGCTCTTCACCTTACGTGATGGATCAATTGAAAGGCGCTGATATCGACGAAATGGAGTTGCATCAGGCAATTGTCAGGCTTAGTGAGAAAATGAAAGCGGTTGATACTAACCTGGGTAAGAAGAACGAAACTTCGCTGTATACCGCATGGACGCTGAGTTTTACCGCACCTCAGGCCGAAGAAGCTCAGTCTGTGCTGAAGGGATATATCCAGTATATTTCTGATATTGTAGTGAAAGAAACGCTGGAAGATATTCGCAATAAACTGTCCATCAAAACCAGCTTCGAGAAAGAAAGGCTGGAGATGGATCGCGTCAGGCTCAAGAATCAACTGGAAGCAAATATCCAACGACTGAACTACTCGCTGGAGATTGCCAATGCCGCCGGGATTAAAAAGCCGGTCTACAGTAATGGTCAGGCGGTGAAGGATGACCCCGATTTCTCTATTTCACTGGGTGCTGACGGCATCGAACGTAAATTAGAAATAGAAAAATCAGTAACGGATGTTGCTGAAATTAACGGTGAATTACGTAATCGGCAGTATCACGTTGAGCAACTGTTAGCGATGAATGTGAGCGACGTAAAATTCGCACCGTTTAAATATCAACTTACGCCTTCGCTGCCGGTGAAAAAAGATGGCCCGGCTAAGTCAATGATCGTTATTCTGGCCGCATTACTGGGTGGAATGGTGGCGTGTGGTGGCGTTCTGCTGAACTATGCCATGGTGTCGCGTAAGCAAAAAATGACGTTTATTGATCAGCAACTGGTGTGATGAATTATCGTATGGCGGCAAGCCAGCCGCCTTACGATAACGCGTGTTATTTGCTGCGTCCAAGCGGCACTACTAACGGCGTTCCGGCAACTGGATCGTCGATAATCATACAGCGCAGTCCATAGATTTTTTCAATAAGCTGCGCGGTGACGATCTCCTTCGGTGCACCCTCGGCAATAATTTTTCCATCTCGCAGCGCAATCAGATGCGTCGCATAGCGACAGGCCTGATTCAGGTCGTGCAAAACGGCGGCCAGCGTGTAGCCTTTTTCCCGGTTTAACTCACTCAGCAGTTCCAGCAGATCGATCTGATGACTGATATCCAGCCAGGTGGTGGGTTCATCAAGCAGCATAATCGACGTTTCCTGCGCCAGCACCATCGCAATCCATGCGCGTTGACGTTGTCCGCCGGAAAGGGTATCCACACTTTGTGATGCCAGGTGGGTGATACCCGTCGCCTGCATGGCGTTTGAGACCGCAATTTCATCCTCTTGCCGCCAGCGGGTAAACAGTGGCTGGTGCGGATAGCGCCCGCGGGCAACCAGCTCCTGTACCGTAATATCTCCCGGCGTGGTGGCGTTTTGCGCCAGCAAACCTATTCTTCGGGCGACTTCCTTGCTGGCATAGTGTTGAATATGTTCGCCGTCGAGCCAGACCTTGCCGTTCGCGGGCGTCATCAGGCGACTAAGCGTGCGCAGCAATGTCGATTTCCCGCAGCCATTTGGCCCGATAATCGCGGTGAAGTGACCGTCGGGAATCGACACATTGAGGTTTTCCGCCACGGTAAACTTGCCATAACCCAGCGTTAACTGGTCGCCACGCAAACGGGCTACTGATTCGGTCATTTTTTGCGGGACTCCTGAATTAACAAGACGATAAGATAAATACCGCCGAGGCTTACGGTGACAACGCCCACCGGAAGCTGATAAGGCATAAACAGCTGTTGGGCGCATAAATCCGCCATCAGCAGCAGCAACGCGCCGCACAGCGCTGACAGGGTTAATCCCCAGCGCGATGTGCCGCTTATACGTCGTGCGATATGCGGCGCGACAAGGGCAATAAACGAGATAGGACCCGCCAGCGCGGTGGCGGCAGCGGTCAGTACAACCGCAACCAGCATCATCATCAGACGCGAGCGCTCAACGCTGACACCAAGCGCACAGGCGCTGTCATCACCCATTTCCAGTAAGCGCATCCGGCGTACCAGCAATGTGGCGCATACCAGCATGATGATAATCAGCGGGGCAGACGGCCAGGTTTTGGCCCAGGTCAGGCCATTGAGCGATCCAGCGTTCCACAGTCCGGCCGTTAGCGCGGTTTCTAATGATGCTTTCAGCAGTAGCCAGGTGTTGAACGCCACCAGCATGGCGCGTATGCCGATACCAATAATAATTAGCCGGAAGGTGTCGATCCCATTGCGCCAGGCGAGCGCCCAGACCACCAGAGAAGTCAGGATCCCACCGAGCATGGCCGCCAGCGCGATCGCGGTAAGATGCTGTCCGAACAGCACCATTGCCACCAGCACACCGCTCCAGGCACCGGTATTAAAGCCCATCACATCCGGGCTACCCAGCGGGTTACGCATCAGCGACTGGAATATTGCGCCGCTCACGCCGAGCGCTGCGCCAATCAATAGCGCCATGAGCACGCGTGGCAAACGCCATTCGGTCACCACCAGGGTAATACTGCGCGGCGCATCGCCGAGCAGGGCGGCAATAATTTGCTGGGTTTCCAGCGTAACAACGCCGCTACGCAGGCTCCATAAACCAATGACGAGACAACCTGCAACCAGCAGCAGGCTGCTGATTATCAGGCGGCGGGAGAGGTGCATCATGCGCCACCCCCGCGCGATTTACGGCGTACCAGAAAGATAAGCACCGGCGCTCCGATGAAAGCGCTGACCACCGACACGCGCAGCTCGCCGGGAACAATCAGGCGACCGATGATATCGGCAATCAGTAACAGAGAAGGGGTTGCCAGCAGGGTGACGGGCAGTGACCAGCGGTGATCCGCCCCCACCAGCCAGCGCGCCATGTGAGGTATCATCAGGCCGATAAAGGCGATTGGACCGACAATCGCGGTCGCGCTGCCGCACAGTACGGTAATAACCAGCAGGCCAATAAACTGTGTGCGAGCGACTTTACTACCAAGCGCGGTAGCTGTGTCGCTCCCGAGGCTCAGGCTATTCAGGGCGCGACTGAGGAACAGTGCGACAGCCGCGGCAATCAGTACTGGTACCAATACCACCTTCAGCGTTTGCAGGCTGCGGATATCCAGTGAGCCAGCTTGCCAGAAACGCAACTGATCGTAAACGTCCGGGTTGAGCAGTGCGATGCCGGTGGATAATCCTTCCAGCACCGCGCCCAGGGCAACGCCCGCCAGCGTCAGACGTACCGGGCTTAACTGCCCACCGCCCTGACTACCGGTAAAAGCTACGATCAGCGACGCAGCCAGAGCACCGCAAAAGGCCATCAGCAGTTGCTCTTGCGCAGAGGAAAAGCCGAACAGCGCGGCGCCCAGCACAATAGCGAAGCTGGCACCGGAGTTGACACCCAGAATGCCGGGATCGGCGAGAGGGTTACGCGTGAGCGTTTGCATTAATGCGCCAGCCAGGCCCAGCGCACCACCGGCGAGCAGCCCCGCCAGCGTGCGTGGGAGTCGCGCGTCAAGCACGATGGTGCAATCAGCGCTTTGACAACTGCCGGTGAGCGCATCCAGCACCACGGAGGCAGGTAGCGACTTGGCGCCAATAACCAGACTTAATACCGTGGTCAGAACAAGTAATAACAATAGTCCGGGCACGGCGAAGGCGCGTGTCGCGGAAACAGAGCATGACATATCAACTTCCCTGATAATGATAGTAATTATCGTTATCGATCTTATTTGGATATGTTAGCATGTGCAGCCATCGAATGGATATTGAAAAAGTACCTGGTAAGGCTCTGTAATGAATCGACAATCATGGCTGCTCAATCTCAGCCTGTTAAAGACCCACCCTGCATTTCGTGCAGTCTTCCTCGCCCGTTTTATTTCCATTGTCTCTCTGGGGCTACTCGGCGTAGCGGTTCCGGTACAAATCCAGATAATGACCCAGTCGACCTGGCAGGTCGGTTTGTCGGTGACGCTGACCGGCAGTGCAATGTTTATTGGTCTGATGGTGGGCGGTGTGCTGGCCGACCGCTATGAGCGTAAAAAAGTGATCCTGCTGGCGCGTGGTACCTGTGGCATTGGCTTTATTGGCCTGTGTTTGAATGCGTTACTTCCCGAACCGTCGTTACTGGCAATTTATCTGCTTGGCTTATGGGACGGTTTCTTTGCTTCGCTGGGTGTGACTGCTTTGCTGGCAGCGACGCCAGCGCTGGTCGGGCGGGAGAATCTGATGCAGGCCGGGGCGATTACCATGCTGACGGTGCGTCTGGGATCGGTAATTTCGCCGATGCTTGGCGGGGTGTTGCTCGCGACCGGCGGTGTGGCCTGGAACTACGGACTGGCGGCGGCGGGGACCTTCATTACCTTACTACCGTTGCTGAGTCTTCCCGCGTTGCCGCCTCCGCCGCAGCCGCGTGAGCATCCGCTGAAATCGCTGCTGGCAGCATTCCGCTTTCTGCTTGCCAGCCCGCTGATTGGCGGTATTGCACTGCTCGGTGGTCTGTTAACCATGGCGAGCGCCGTCCGCGTGCTGTATCCGGCGTTGGCGATTAACTGGCACATGTCGAGTGCGCAAATTGGCCTGCTGTATGCGGCTATTCCGCTGGGGGCAGCCGTGGGTGCATTGACCAGCGGACAACTGGCGCACAGTCTTCGTCCGGGACTGATCATGCTGGCATCGACCGTGGCTTCATTTCTGGCTATCGGTCTGTTTGGCTTGATGCCCGTTTGGCAGCTTGGGGTTATTTGCCTGGCGCTGTTTGGCTGGCTAAGTGCGGTCAGTTCGTTGTTGCAGTACACCCTGTTACAGACGCAGACGCCGGAAGCGATGCTCGGGCGAATTAATGGTTTGTGGACCGCACAGAACGTCACCGGCGATGCGATTGGCGCGGCGTTGTTAGGTGGTCTGGGCGCGATGATGACGCCAGTTGCTTCGGCAAGCGTGAGTGGGTTTGGGCTGGTGATTGTCGGTCTTTTACTGCTGCTGTTGTTGGGAGAAGTGCGCCGATTCCGGCAAGTCCCCGTGAATGTCTGATCGCGTTGTGCTCTACGGATTGTAGGCCGGATAAGGCGTTAGCCGCATCCGGCGCTGGCAATTAAAACAGAGCCGACAGACGTTGCAGCAGCAGCATTGCGCTGTAGTAGTCGAGACGGAAGGTTTCCGTACCCAGGGCGTAAACACGTTTATTTTGCACGGCTGGCAGATGCGCCAGAAGCGGATTAGCGTAAATAGCATCGGCATCTTTGCTGTCGCCAGCAAACAGGAACAGCGCTTCGCCGTTCAGGCCTGCCGCCAGGTTCTCACCGCCAAGCTGGATGATATCGTGGCGTTTGCCCTGACTCTGGCTGGTATGCAAGTTGGCAGGCAGCGTTGCCAGCGTGAACCCTAACTGCTCCATCAGCTTGCCTTGCGCTGACTCAGGCGTCCACAGGTTGGCGCTGTGCGCCGCGGCGGTATATACCAGCGCGCTGACCGGCTGTGGTGGCAGAGTAATACGTTGCTTAACTGCCTGTAGTTGCTTATCAAACTCGGCAATACGCGCAGCAGCCTGTTGCTCCTGACCGGTAATTTCACCTAACTGGGTCAGCAGTGACTGCCAGCTTTTATCGTCGTAATTAATGATGAGCGTTGGCGCAATGGTGGACAGCTGATCGTACAGCGCGAGGGCAGAATCGCCCCCGGTGGCGCTTATCAGAATCAGATCCGGCATTTGCGCCGCAACGGCCTCCGCGCTCGGTTCGCCGATATACAGGCGGCTCAGTTTGCGTTCTTTTGCCACTTCGCTCCACTGGCGTAAAAAGCCCTGCGCATCGCCGATGCGATTGTTCGGCGTAGTGGCACCGCTGGCGATGACCGGGGCATCAATCGCCAGCAGCGAACCGGTGAGGGTCACGCTGGTGGAGACAATTCGCTGCGGTTTATGTTCCAGCGTATGCGTGCCGCGGCTGTCAGTAACCTGACGCGGCCAGTCGGCGGCGTGACCTGAAGAAATTCCTGAAAGAGATAAACCTGCCAGTAAGAGCACGGTGCGGCAAAAAGAGGGGAGACTCACGAATCGGCTTCCTGTTATCAATATAAGTAATGCTTCTCATTTTCATTGTTAGTGAGCAAGGATGCAAGCCAAAGTCGCACATTGTGCTACCACAAGAGTTGACATACCGCCGCTTTACTTTTAGGTTAGCGACCGAAAATATAAATGATAATCATTATTAGAGCCTTTATCATTTTTGGAGGATGATATGGATACGTCACTGGCCGAGGAAAAAACGCAGACTATGCCGACGCTCGCTCCCGACAGTTTTTTCTTTATGTCGCCGTACCGTAGTTTTACGACGTCAGGATGCTTCGCCCGCTATGCGGAACCGGCAATTGATGGCGATTCGCCAGACAGCCCTTTCCAACAAAAAATGAACGCACTGTTTGCTGATGCCAAATCGCAGGGTATCGCGAACCCTGTCATGGTCGGGGCGATCCCTTTTGACACCCGCCAGCCATCATCGCTGTTTATTCCCCAATCGTGGCAGAGCTTTTCTCGTACGGAGAAGCAGCAATCATCACGTTACTTTACCGCGCATCAGTCGCTGAACGTCGTGGAACGTAAATCGATCCCGGAACAGGACTTTTTTGAAGATATGGTCGCCCGGGCGGCTGCGCTGACGTCTACTCCGGAAGTCGACAAAGTGGTGTTGTCACGCCTGATCGATATCACCACCGATGCCAACATTGACAGTGGTGCGCTGCTGGAGCGTCTGGTGGCGCAAAATCCAGCGAGCTACAACTTCCATGTGCCGATTGAAGACGGCGGCGTATTGATTGGTGCCAGCCCGGAATTGCTTCTGCGCAAAGAAGGCGAGCGTTTCAGTTCTCTGCCGCTGGCGGGCTCTGCACGTCGTCAGCCTGATGATGTGCTGGATCGCGAAGCAGGGATCCGCCTGCTGGCATCTGAGAAGGACCGCCATGAGCACGAACTGGTGACGCAAGCGATGAAAACGGTATTGCGCGATCGCAGCCGTGAACTGCAACTGCCTTCTTCTCCGCAGCTGGTTACTACGCCGACGCTCTGGCACCTCGGCACGCCGTTTGAAGGTAAAGCCAACGCGCAGGAAAACGCCCTGACGCTGGCGTGCCTGTTGCACCCGACGCCTGCGCTGAGTGGCTTCCCACATCAGGTTGCGCGCAAGCTTATCGCCGAGCTGGAGCCGTTCGATCGCGAACTGTTCGGCGGTATTGTCGGCTGGTGTGATGCCGAAGGTAACGGTGAGTGGGTGGTGACGATCCGCTGTGCGAAGCTGTTGCGCAATCAGGTGCGTTTCTTTGCCGGAGCAGGAATTGTTCCAGCCTCTTCCCCGGTTGCGGAATGGCGTGAAACGGGGGCCAAGCTCTCCACGATGTTGAATGTTTTTGGACTGCATTAAGAGCCTTGTGGACTGGTTTTAAGGAGCAATAATGAGTATTCCATTCACCCGCTGGCCGGAAGAGTTTGCCCGCAGGTATCGTGAAAAAGGTTACTGGCAGGATTTGCCGCTGACCGACATTCTGACCCGTCACGCCGACAGCGACCATACGGCGGTTATTGATGGTGAACGCCATCTGAGCTATCGCCAGCTGAATCATGCCGCTGACAATCTAGCCTGCAGTTTGCGTCGCCAAGGGATTAAACCCGGTGAAACCGCGCTGGTACAACTGGGCAATGTGGCTGAGCTATATATCACCTTCTTTGCGTTACTCAAGCTGGGCGTAGCTCCGGTGCTGGCCCTGTTCAGCCATCAGCGTAACGAACTCAACGCCTATGCCAAACAGATTGAACCGGCGCTGCTGATTGCCGATCGCCAGCATACGCTGTTTAGCGGGGACGATTTTCTAAACGCTTTTGTGGCCGAACACAATTCAGTGCGCGTGGTGCAACTGCACAACGACGAAGGTGAACACAATCTGCAAACGGCGATAAGCCAACCTGCGACTGATTTTACTGCTACACCATCGCCCGCTGATGAGGTGGCGTACTTCCAGCTTTCCGGCGGGACGACCGGGACGCCAAAGCTGATTCCTCGCACTCATAACGATTACTACTACAGCGTGCGTCGCAGCAATGAGATTTGCCGCTTCACCGGGGAAACGCGTTATTTATGCGCAATCCCGGCGGCGCATAACTACGCCATGAGTTCGCCAGGCGCGCTGGGCGTGTTCCTTGCGGGTGGAACCGTCGTGCTGGCGGCCGACCCGAGCGCTACCCTGTGTTTCCCGCTGATTGAACAGCATCAGGTTAACGTCACTGCGCTGGTGCCACCTGCGGTGAGCCTGTGGTTGCAGGCGATTGCGGAGTGGGGCAGTAATGCGCAATTGGCTTCGCTGAAACTGCTACAGGTCGGTGGAGCGAGACTTTCCGCCACGCTTGCGGCGCGTATTCCGGCTGAGATTGGCTGCCAGTTGCAGCAGGTCTTCGGCATGGCTGAAGGGCTGGTGAACTACACCCGTCTGGACGACAGTCCTGAGCGCATCATCAATACCCAGGGTCGCCCGATGTGTCCTGATGATGAAGTCTGGGTAGCAGACGCTGACGGCAACCCCTTAGCCCAGGGAGAGACCGGACGCCTGATGACACGTGGTCCGTACACCTTCCGTGGTTATTTCAAAAGCCCTGAGCATAATGCCAGCGCCTTTGACGCCAACGGCTTTTACTGTTCCGGCGATCTGATCGCTATCGACCCGGATGGCTACATCACCGTTCAGGGACGCGAAAAGGATCAGATCAACCGCGGCGGGGAGAAGATCGCTGCTGAAGAGATTGAAAACCTGCTGCTGCGCCATCCAATGGTTATCCATGCAGCGCTGGTCAGTATGGATGACGAACTGATGGGCGAGAAAAGCTGTGCCTGGCTAGTGGTAAAAGAGCCGCTGCGCGCGGTTCAGGTGCGCCGTTTTCTGCGCGAACAGGGTGTGGCGGAATTCAAATTACCCGATCGTGTTGAGTGCGTTGAGTCATTACCGCTGACTCCAGTGGGGAAGGTAGATAAAAAACAATTACGTCAGTGGCTGGCATCACGTTCACTGGCCTGAAGGAGAAATAGAAATGGCAATTCCTAAACTGCAGGCTTATGCGCTACCAACGGCGCTCGATGTTCCGGTGAACAAAGTCGACTGGGCATTTGACCCTGAACGCGCCGCGCTGCTGATCCACGACATGCAGGATTATTTTATCGGCTTTTGGGGCGATAACTGTCCGATGATGGAGCAGGTCGTCGCGAACATCGCCGCTCTGCGCCAGTACTGCAAAGAGCATAATATTCCGGTTTATTACACCGCTCAACCGAAAGAGCAGAGTGATGAAGACCGCGCTCTGCTCAATGATATGTGGGGACCGGGCCTGACGCGTTCGCCGGAACAACAAAAGATCGTTGAGGCGCTGGCGCCGGATGAAGCGGATACCATTCTGGTGAAATGGCGTTATAGCGCATTTCATCGCTCCCCGCTTGAACAGATGCTCAAGGAAACCGGGCGTAATCAACTGATCATCACCGGGGTGTATGCGCATATTGGCTGTATGACCACCGCAACGGACGCTTTCATGCGTGACATCAAGCCGTTTATGGTTGCCGATGCGCTGGCGGACTTTAGCCGTGATGAACACTTGATGTCGCTGAAATACGTGGCGGGACGTTCCGGGCGTGTGGTTATGACCCAGGAATTATTACCGACGCCGGTTCCGGCCAGTAAAGATGCGTTGCGCAGCGTTATTCTGCCGCTGCTGGATGAGTCCGAAGAGCCGATGGATGACGAAAACCTGATCGACTATGGGCTGGATTCCGTGCGCATGATGGCGCTGGCGGCGCGCTGGCGTAAGGTTCATGGTGACATTGATTTCGTGATGCTGGCGAAAAAACCGACCATTGACGCATGGTGGGCTCTGCTCTCCCGCGAGGTGAAGTAATGGCCGGATTTGATTTTGCCGGGAAAACCGTCTGGGTAACCGGGGCGGGAAAAGGGATTGGCTACACCACGGCGCTGGCGTTTGCGAATGCAGGTGCTGAGGTGACTGGATTCGATCGCGAATTTCCTCAGGATAACTACCCGTTTACGACCGAAGTGCTGGATGTGGCGAATGCCGGACAGGTAGCTGAGGTGTGCCAGCGCGTCCTCAAAGCGCGCGAGCGTTTGGATGTGTTGGTCAATGCCGCAGGTATTTTGCGTATGGGTGCCACCGATGCGCTAAGCGCTGAGGAGTGGCAGCAGACGTTTGCGGTTAACGTTGGCGGGGCGTTCAATCTGTTTCAGCAGACGATGGCGCAGTTTCGTCGCCAGCAGGGCGGGGCGATCGTGACCGTCGCGTCGGATGCGGCGCACACGCCGCGTATCGGCATGAGTGCTTACGGTGCCTCAAAGGCCGCGTTGAAAAGCCTGGCGCTGACCGTCGGACTTGAACTGGCAGGCAGCGGTGTGCGTTGTAACGTGGTTTCTCCGGGTTCGACCGATACCGACATGCAGCGTACGCTGTGGGTCAGCGATGACGCGGAGCAACAGCGCATTCGTGGATTTGGCGAGCAGTTTAAGCTTGGGATTCCGCTGGGGAAAATCGCCCGGCCGCAAGAGATCACCAACACTATTTTATTCCTCGCTTCCGATCTGGCCAGCCACATTACATTACAGGATATCGTGGTGGACGGCGGTTCCACGCTGGGGGCATGACGATGATCTGGAAACGTCATTTGACGCTGGATGAACTCAATGCCACCAGTCAGAACACGATGGTGGCGCATCTGGGAATGGTCTATACCCGACTGGGTGATGATGTGCTGGAAGCCGAAATGCCGGTGGATAGCCGAACGCATCAGCCGTTTGGCCTGCTGCATGGCGGCGCGTCGGCGGCCCTGGCGGAAACGTTAGGTTCGATGGCGGGTTATCTGATGACGCGTGACGGGCAGTGTGTGGTGGGGACGGAACTAAACGCCACGCATCATCGGGCGGTATCGCAGGGGAAAGTACGCGGCGTTTGTCAGCCGTTGCATCTTGGGCGTCAAAATCAAAGCTGGGAAATCGTCATCTTTGATGAGCAGGGACGACGCTGTTGCACCTGCCGTTTAGGCACGGCGGTGATGGGGTGAAAGATAAAACGCGTCTGAGCATACCAGACGCGTTTTTGTGTAGATTACCAGCTATAGTGCAGGTTAACGCTGCCACTGAGATCGCTGAAATCGTTGTTTCCTTTCTGCCCTGTTGCCTGCGCGCTAATGTTCCATTGATTGTTGATAGCGGCCTGGATCCCGAGTTTTATTTCAGCGCGATCGGCGGGAAGATCCAGGTTTACCGCTGAGTTATCAAAGGATACCGCCATATCATCGGTCATATGTAGCCAGTTGACTTCGGCGAATGGCTGAAGAACCGCATTGGTTGTCGGTGACGAACCCTCGACGCGAAGACCGAGGCGAGTGGTCCAGTTTTCGCTATTTTGACCGTCAATACGCGTATTGTGTGCTTGCACGCTGTCCGCTTTGTAGCTTTGCCAGACAACCTGTAATTGCGGTATCAGACTTAACGATTGGTTACTGGCGAAGTCCATCGTATATCGATAGCCGCTTTCCAGAGAGAGCGCGTTGGCGGTTGAGTCGTAATGTGTTGTTCCTGCATCACCGTTTTCAACGCTATTATCGTAGAAACCATATTGATACCAACTGTCGACATACCAGCCACGATGACGCATAGCATCAGCATACCAGGTTGCGTAAACGCCCAAATTGTAGCCGTCGATATCTCCGGTGGCTGAAAACTGGCTGCCATCTGCGCCGCGGTTTCCTGTGCTATCTGTACTGCCATTGATATAGCTTCCCATGAGTCCCAGCGTCAGACTTTGCTGACCGTTGTTCCAGGTGGCGATATCCCGGCCAAGTTGGAACTGGACGGAATCGCTGTCCATGTCGACATTTCCATCCGCAGCAGTAGAGTCCGTGTTTCCGCCTTTTACACGTAGCCATAAGTCGCCTTCATGTGAACGATACTGGCTATCTTCACGGTCGAAAAGCGTTTGCATTTGTAGCTCGCGAGCCAGCCACTGATTCCCCAGATAAGCGCCGATATCGGCACGGTATTGTGGATTTGATGGTTTACCGTCGCTGCCGCCGTCGTCGGGGTCGACAGGGGTTACGTCGCTGCCGCCGTCGTCGGGGTCGACAGGGGTTACGTCGCTGCCGCCGTCGTCGGGGTCGACAGGGGTTACGTCGCTGCCGCCGTCGTCGGGGTCGACAGGGGTGACGTCACTGCCATCGTCGTCAGGATCGACAGGAGTAATATCTCCCCCGTCATCGGGTGTCTCCGCCTGTGAGCGTAAATACCAATTTTCATTATCTTCGTATAAGCGATATTCGTACGGCCCAATCAGGACCCGATTGCCCAGCGAGAAAGCATCATCTGTTGATGTACCGCCAACATTCACAATTTCAATACCCTGGTCGGTGAATGCGCCTTCCCCTCCAGCCTGGTTGATGTACAGCGTGGTTTTACCGTCCACGTCACCCGCTACAATCAGTTCATCGGTCGGCGAGCTATCGTCGCCTAAATAAGTATTGAGTGTCAGGTTACCGCCAGTGCCAGTGTAGTTGCCGTTAATAGTCAATGTATTGCCCGGCGTCGTCCCGGAGCTTGCGATACTGCCCTTGTTGGTGACATTACCGTTTATGATAAAACCGCTTTGGGCGGCAGTATTATCGCCAAAGCGTAATGTTCCAGCGTTGTCCACGTTGCTGTTAACGGCGCCATTGCCACCTAAGGTTGAACCTTGCCCGACGGTGACATACTGCTGACTGCCTGCGGCACCAATAACGCCTGTCTCTGTTAGCCATAACGTCCCCTCCTGCACGGCGGTGGTACCGCTATAGGTGTTATTCGACGTCAGAGTGAGTGTGCCTTCTCCTTTTTTGGTCAGGCTCTTACCGTCCCAACCGCTGCGCGTGTCTGATGCGACGTCTTCCAGTTGGCTATTGACAGTAAACTGCTTGCCGCCATCGAGGGTGAATGTGCCGTGAGCAGGGGTGGCGACGGAGCCAGACTGTCCGGCATACCAGCTCAGGCCAACACCCAATTGGTATTGGGTGTTATCTGTGGCGCTGATTTGTCCGAATACTGACAGGTAATCCGGTATTGAGTCAGTATCCGTTGATAAGCTGGCAAAATCTTCGGTGATTGCAGTGTCTGTATCAATCAACGTAATAGTTTCAATGTCTTGTAATTGAGCGTCAGAGGTGAATGTGCCGATATCCAGCGCATTGCCGCTATTACTGATATGTAAATCACCGCCTAACGCAATCTCACCCCCGGTAATCAATGGTGCGCTATTGGCGCTGGCCAGGGCTGCTGCGCTAAGATCAACATTCAGGATGCTACTTTCCAGCAACGTCAGGCTATTAGCATGTAATGTGCTGTCGGCTGCCAGTTCTACGGTACCCGCATTGTCCAGCGATGTCAGGGTTGAACTGTTAGTAACGAGCCATTTTCCTTGATCGGCGAGCGTAAGGCTAAGCTCAGAGTCCAGGCCGCGGGTGTTAAAGTCGTGATTGATGGATGTTGCGCCCTCAAAATAAGATCCCGCATCCATTGTCAGATTGATATATCCCCAGCCGCTGTTAACGATGTCGCCGATAATCGTCTTTTTTCCCGTACCGTTGATGGTGCCACCGGGCAATATATTGCTGCCGGACGACACTTTAGGTACCCAGATAGCGATTCCATCGTCGTTGGTTTTAATCGTTGTGTCACCACTCAGATTGACGATGCCGCCCTGTTGAACCATAACGCCAGAAGCGTTGATGGCTCCTGTCATGTCGATGTTCATGTTGCTGGCATTAATAATGCCTGCGCGGGTAAAACTGTTATCGCCTATAGCCGAAAGCCCGTAGGAATTGGCTCCGTTCATAATGATGTCGGTATTGGAGATATTAATAGTTGAACCACTAAATTGTGCTGATGCGCCATAGCCTCCCGAGGCATAAATTGTGTTTCGATTATCCTGAGAACCGTTGAAATTGATCGTTGATGGGTCAGAAAAAGATGTATTGGCTATCAGCCCGTACGTTTTGGCGGTGTCGCTTCGTCCGTCGATCGTACTGCCTTCACCAATATTAACGACGGTGGCATACATGCTACTTTGGGCTGTTATCGCTGTTCCTTGCGCTGTTTTTACCGTCAGGTTATCCGCGTCAAGTTCCCCGTATCCTCGGCCAGTGAGGTAAATAGTTGATGCCGTTCCGGTGGCGCTGATGGAACTGCAGGAACCGAGATCTACCAGACCTCCCTCTATACGGATACCTTCGGTTTTGCCGCCGGTCACTTCAATTGTCAGGTTTTCGGCATGTGCAGCGGCAGTGACGTCTTCTTTTTTTGTCGCCGAATAATCTCCGACAAACAGACCATATCCTTCGGAAAAGCCTGCCACGGTTATGGTCGAGTCGTGGCCAAAGTCGATGTTGCCTGAGATGTCTGCGCCGCGGCCACTTGTGTGTTCTGTAGAGGTAGTGGATACATCGATCGTCAGGTTATTAGCAGCGATCTGACTTCCCCTTCCTGACGTCAATCCATAGGCCGTTCCACCTGGAGTGGAGAGCGTTATCTTACTGCCTTCACCCAGATTAATATGGTTGTTTGACCCTGTCTGGATTCCATAAATCATCACGGTATTTGCTGAGTCTGCCGTTGTGACATCGATAACCAGGCCGTTCGCATTGAGCGTTGTATCTTTGCCGAAATAGAGACCACTGCCTCTCTCGGTACCACTGTTGATTTCTATGTGGGTGTTGTCTCCCAGATTGAGCGTGGTTTTCTCTGCCCTGGAGGTATCGATACCCGTCGTTTTACCGGCGGAGTGGGAGGTGACATGAATGGAGCCGCCATCCATGGTGAATGTATTACCGCCATCATAGAAAAAGACACCGGTACTATTTCCGTTCTGGGATTCAACGTTGATTTTGCTTCCTTGCCCGAAGTCGAGAGATGAATCCATACCGTGAATATAAACACCATAGGCGGTGTTGTTACTGGCAACGTTAATTAATAGGTTGTTGGCATCGATGCGAGTACCTGGATTTACTTTATTAATGTAAACACCATTTGTTGAGTTTGTAGTGGTTGAACCGGTATCGGTTACGTTAATCTGTGTATCGTTTCCTAAATCATTTATCACACCGTTATCGAGTTTAACGCCGATTGAACCGCTATCCCCCGTAACGTTAATTGATGCCTTACCCTCAATTTGCACTCCTTGACCACCGGTCACGGTGCTATCGATACCCGTCCCTCCTGATAATGATGTTATAGTGTCACCATTGTTCAGGATGATGGTTTCTCCGCTCTGTGGGCCTTTATCTGCGGCAAGGGCGGCGCTGGTCATGATGCCGACGGTTGATAAAAGCACCCCGGCAACGGTGGTTCGTACCCGGTTATCGCCACGAGAGCGTTCTGACACGACGATGAACATGTTTCGCGCGATATTCCAGACAATGCGATAGCATTTATTCATTATTTATATCCTTATAAAATTATGCCGCTATTAATGAATAACATTCTGCGTAAAATGATTTTGGATGTTTCTATGTATGCTTTTTAAATATATGTTAGAAGGTGGTGGTGATATTTTTATGTAATTTCACTTAATCAATATTGCATTGGATTATAGGTAGGGGGTATCGCTAAAGGTAGCTTTTGATGTCTGATTATTTATCAGGATTAATAAAAGCATTCCATGTATAAAAAATGAGAATATCCTAAGAACATTAATGGTTTTATAATTAAGGATGTTGCTACTTATGGTTTTAAAATAAGGGCACATCGCCAGAGTGATGAAATGCTAAATAATTATAATTTACTGTAAATGTATCTATGTTGATGATGAATTCTGTAATTGGCCTCCTGGGCAAGCAAAACGCTGGCCCAGCCGCATAAGTAACGTAATTGTTTCAGCTATAGTTGTAGCAAAGGTGATCCAGTTAACAATGCAATGTAAATAGTCAGTGATGTCTCAGGTTTATGTGGTTGTCAGGTTGTTAAAATCAGGAAAGATGTTATAGAAACAAAATGTAACATCTTTCTGGATCACGCAAACGGACAACAACTATGAATAAATCAGGGAAATACCTCCTCTGGACATTGCTCTCCGTTATCGGAGCATTTGCCCTGGGATATATTGCGTTAAATCGTGGTGAACAGATCAACGCGTTGTGGATAGTCGTGGCGTCAGTCTGTGTCTACCTTATCGCTTACCGTTTCTACGGCCTGTACATCGCGAAAAATGTACTGGCGCTGGACCCGACGCGTATGACGCCAGCCGTGCGTCATAACGATGGTCTGGATTATGTTCCCACCGATAAAAAAGTACTGTTTGGTCACCATTTTGCGGCGATTGCCGGAGCGGGTCCGTTAGTTGGACCGGTGCTGGCGGCGCAAATGGGCTATCTGCCGGGTATGATCTGGCTGCTCGCCGGGGTGGTACTGGCAGGGGCGGTGCAGGACTTCATGGTGCTGTTTGTTTCTACCCGTCGCGATGGTCGTTCCCTTGGCGAACTGGTGAAAGAAGAGATGGGCCCTACGGCGGGTGTTATTGCGCTGGTGGCCTGTTTTATGATCATGGTGATTATCCTCGCGGTACTGGCGATGATTGTCGTGAAAGCGCTGACCCACAGCCCGTGGGGAACTTACACCGTAGCGTTCACTATCCCGCTGGCGATTTTTATGGGGATTTACCTGCGCTATCTGCGCCCGGGCCGCATTGGTGAAGTGTCGGTCATCGGTCTGGTATTCCTGGTGTTTGCCATTATTTCCGGCGGCTGGGTAGCGGAAAGCCCGACCTGGGCACCGTACTTTGACTTTACCGGCGTACAGCTGACCTGGATGCTGGTGGGCTACGGCTTTGTCGCCGCCGTGCTGCCGGTGTGGCTGCTGCTGGCCCCGCGTGATTATCTCTCTACCTTCCTGAAAATCGGCACCATTGTTGGTCTGGCGGTAGGGATTCTGATCATGCGTCCGACGCTGACCATGCCAGCTCTGACCAAGTTTGTTGACGGTACTGGCCCGGTCTGGACCGGTAACTTATTCCCGTTCCTGTTTATCACCATTGCATGTGGTGCGGTATCTGGCTTCCATGCGCTGATCTCCTCCGGTACCACGCCGAAGATGCTGGCGAATGAAGGGCAGGCTTGCTTTATCGGCTACGGTGGAATGCTGATGGAATCCTTTGTCGCCATTATGGCGCTGGTTTCCGCGTGCATCATCGATCCGGGCGTGTACTTTGCGATGAACAGCCCGATGGCGGTGCTGGCTCCTGCGGGCACGGTTGATGTAGTGGCTTCTGCGGCACAGGTAGTCAGTAGTTGGGGCTTTGCTATTACGCCAGATACTCTGCACCAAATCGCCAATGAAGTGGGTGAGCAATCCATTATCTCCCGCGCAGGTGGTGCGCCGACGCTGGCCGTCGGGATGGCGTACATTCTGCATGGCGCACTGGGTGGCATGATGGATGTGGCGTTCTGGTATCACTTCGCCATTCTGTTTGAAGCTTTGTTTATTTTGACGGCGGTTGATGCCGGTACACGCGCTGCGCGCTTTATGCTGCAGGACTTGCTGGGCGTGGTGTCACCGGGCCTGAAACGTACCGATTCGCTGCCAGCGAACCTGCTGGCGACGGCGCTGTGCGTGCTGGCCTGGGGTTACTTCTTACACCAGGGTGTGGTGGATCCTCTGGGTGGTATTAATACCCTGTGGCCGCTGTTTGGTATTGCTAACCAGATGCTGGCCGGTATGGCGTTGATGCTCTGTGCTGTGGTGCTGTTCAAGATGAAACGCCAGCGCTACGCGTGGGTGGCACTGGTCCCAACCGCCTGGCTGCTGATTTGTACCCTGACCGCTGGCTGGCAGAAAGCGTTTAGCCCGGATGCAAAAATCGGCTTCCTGGCTATCGCCAACAAATTCCAGGCGATGATCGACAGCGGTAACATTCCGGCGCAGTACACCCAGTCGCAGCTGACGCAGCTGGTGTTTAACAACCGCCTGGATGCGGGTCTCACCATCTTCTTCATGGTAGTTGTTGTGGTGCTGGGTCTGTTCTCCATCAAAACTGCGCTGGCAGCATTGAAAGAGGACAAACCAACTTCGAAAGAGACGCCGTACGAGCCGATGCCAGAGAATGTCGAAGAGATCGTGGCGCAGGCGAAAGGCGCGCACTAATATTCTCTTAACCAATGAGCCCTCTCCTGAATGGGGAGGGCGTTTGTACGACAGGGAATCACTATGTTTGAAACACTCGCCAAAGCCGGGAAGTATTTAGGTCAAACCGCCCGATTAATGATAGGTGTGCCGGATTACGACAACTATGTTGAGCATATGCGCGTCACGCATCCGGACCAAACGCCAATGACCTACGAAGAATTTTTCCGCGAGCGCCAGGATGCGCGATATGGGGGGAAAGGCGGCGCGAAGTGCTGTTGATTTTTTGCCGGATGGCGCTGACGCTTATCCGGCCTACAACATCGCATTTGCCGTTATAATTAGTCGTCGTAGGCCTGATAAGGCGAAGCCGCTATCAGGCATCCCATACCCTAATCATACCGTAAACGACTCTACCTTTTCGAATGCTGCGCGCAGTGTCTCCGGCGTTAACGTTACCGGCAGGGCGTGAATGGACTCCACCGGGCGCAGGGTGTGCGTAATCACTTTGTCGATTTCTGCGCGATTATTGATGTCCACGTCCAGTTGAGCTAATCGGGTTGGCAGGTTGAAGCGCTGATAGGCGGTAATTAACTGCGCCAGCACGTCATCTTGTCCCAACAACGCACTCTGCACCAGGATGCCGTACGCCACTTTAGTGCCATGTAAAAACTTCTCTGTTTGTGGGAGGACGGTCAGGCCATTGTGAACAGAATGTGCCGCCGCCACGCGGGTGTAGCGCTCGCCCAGACCACCAACCATGCCGCCTCCGGCAATAATCGCATCCACTACATCGCAAAACGCGCGGCTTAACGAGCCTTGTTGTTTGTCTGTCAGCGCCTGCTCGCTGCTTTCCAGCAGGACGTCGCGGATCGTCTGCGCGGCATCGATACCCAGACGAACAGTTAATGGCAGGTTTTCTGGCTGAGGCGCAAGCACGACGGCCTCGTACCACTTCGCCAGCGTGTCGCCGATCCCCGCCAGTAGATATTCCTCTGGCGCATTGAGAACGATCTCGGGTTCGACCAGAACGAGGAAATTGGCATCAGGGAAAATTTCAAAATGCAGCGCCTGGCCTGCATCGTTATACCAGACGGAGAGCGGCGTCCAGGCAGCGCAGGTCGCCGCAATCGTAGGAATACCGACAAACGGCAGATCCAGACGACGGGCCAACGCTTTAGCGGTGTCGAGCAATGTTCCTCCGCCCACGCCAATCACCACGCTGCGATTCTCTCCCGACTCTTTTGCCAGTTGAGCAACATCGGTTTCGCTGCAATGTCCCGTAAACAGCAGGCGCTTAGCCTCGGCGAGATGAAATGTCTCTGGCAGATAAGGGCGGGCCGCATCGATAGCGCGCTCACCATAAACCCACACGGCGCGTGAAAGTTGGTCGGCAGTGAAAAAGTCGTTGAGTCTCGACAGGCTGCCGGGATGGGAAAAATAGTTGGCCGGGCCGGTGACGACGCGAATCTCGGTATTACTCATGTTGTGTTGTCCTTTGGCTGTCCTGTCCAGGCAGGTTATTTTTATATAGACGTCTGAACGTCTTGATTGCCAAATACTAGCATCGTGTTATAGTGGCTTCAACCACAACATCACACGCTGGGATAACAATAATGAGTAATAACCCGCTGATTCCGCAAAGCAAACTGCCTAACCTGGGCACTACTATCTTCACGCAAATGAGTGCGCTGGCGCAGCAGCATCAGGCCATTAATCTCTCGCAGGGATTTCCTGATTTTGACGGTCCGCTCTTTTTGCAGGAGCGTCTGGCGTATCACGTCGCGCACGGTGCAAACCAGTATGCACCGATGACGGGCGTGCAGGCGCTGCGCGAAGCCATCGCGGATAAAACGGCAGACCTGTACGGCTACAAACCCGACGCGAATAGTGAAGTGACCATCACGGCGGGGGCCACAGAAGCGCTGTATGCCGCGATCACTGCGCTGGTGCGCCCAGGTGATGAGGTGATTTGTTTTGACCCGAGCTACGACAGCTATGCGCCTGCGGTTGAATTATCCGGCGGGGTGGTTAAACGTATCGCACTGCAACCACCGTCTTTTCGCGTCGACTGGCAGGCTTTTAGTGCCTTACTCAGCGACCGTACCCGATTGGTTATCCTGAACACGCCACATAATCCTTCTGCCACCGTGTGGCATCACGCCGATTTTGACGCGCTGTGGCAAGCAATTAAAGAACGCGAGATTTTTGTCATCAGCGACGAAGTTTATGAGCATATCTGTTTCGCCAGGCAAGGGCATGCCAGTGTGCTGGCACATTCAGACCTGCGGGAACGCGCTGTTGCTGTTTCATCGTTTGGTAAGACCTACCATATGACCGGCTGGAAGATTGGCTACTGCGTTGCGCCAGCCGCCATTAGCGCTGAGTTGCGCAAGGTACACCAGTATCTGACGTTTTCCGTCAACACGCCGGCTCAGTTGGCCCTGGCGGATATGCTACGAGAAGATCCTGCACACTATCGCGAGCTGCCTGCGTTTTATCAGAAAAAACGCGACGTGTTGGTGAACGCGCTGCGTGACAGCCGACTGGAAATTCTGCCGTGTGAAGGCACGTATTTTCTGCTGGTCGATTACAGCGCCGTTTCCACGCTTAACGACGTGGAATTTTGCCAGTGGCTGACCACTGAAGTGGGCGTTGCGGCGATACCGCTGTCGGTGTTCTGCGCCGATCCTTTCCCGCATAAACTGATTCGTCTCTGTTTTGCCAAGCAAGAATCGACGCTGTTAACAGCAGCTGAACGTCTGGTGTCGCTGTAGCTATTTCACCGTCCAGGCTTTGGAGAATCGACGGTCGGCGAACAACTCTTGCAGACCGTTGATTTGCTTCAGGCGTAACACCTCGTCGTTGTCCATGCCGAGATCCTTGCCAATTCTTTCTTCACTCCATCCCAGTTGCGATAGCTCGCGGACAATCTCGGACATGGCGTGGATTTGATGACGCCCACGGGCGCGGTTGTGGCGAATGGTCGCCGCCATACGCTCATGGCGTTCTCGTTCTAAACAGGCAACCGGCAGATATCCTTTAAGCCTGGGCCTCAGTGAGGCTTTGGCTTTACCTAACTCGTGGCGGTGGAAACCATCGACAATTTCGTATTCCTCTGCCGTTGAGTGAACCACCACAATGGGCTGTGTAAACCCGTCTGCTTCAAGGGACTTCAGCAGCAGCTTTTTCTCCGGCGGCGCAACGTTATTGGGGTTGTAGTCATTGGGTGAAATGTGATCATTTTTAACCCAAAGTACGCAATCTACGGGTTCCTCGCGAAAGGGACTGACGCTGTGTATCGCCCGTCTGAATTCATTGATGGCTTCAATTCGTTCTTCTTCTGACAGGCCAGAAAGAAAGCCGAGGAGTTCCTGAGTTAGTCGGTGTTGCATAAGATTCCCCATTCCTGGCGTTTTGTTTTCATACGTTCGTTATAGCGTTGGTAGTTTTTGGGTTTCGTTGGACTGAATGAAAGTGCCCGACACCAGTAGTCATTATTCAACAGGACTTTGCAGATACGTCGCCATGAAGGAATATCTTTCGAACCAATATCGCCTTCTTGAGTTTGCGGGATATTATCCATGCCTTTTTTCTTATACCACTGCAAATAGACGGCGATTTTATTGCGGTAATGCTCTGCGGTAGTCTCCGGCATGCTGTTCAATAGCAGCATGGCATATTCCTGCCAGCTTAAATGTTCTGGTTTAAGTATTTTCCGATGACCGTAAAAATGGTTGTCATGACCGGCATAAATACCCCCGCTTTTAACACCGCTGACGCGGGTGCACATAGCCGCCCAGCGCTCGGGTTCAATGACATGATATAGCCATAATCCCTGACGCTGTTCTGGGCCAAAGGGCTCACAAATACGCATGTAGCGCGTGGGAACACCAGCCTGATACATTAGATTGTATAATGGATTACACGGCATTCTGGTTTTTGCAAACCAGGTCCATATATCGGCGGTTTTCCAGTCATAGAGAGGATAAATATACCAGGTGTGTCCGCCGGGGGCGCTTGTAGTCCAGGGTTTATCATCGGCAAAGCGCTGTTTTTGCGAGTTGGCAATGGCAACAAAGCGGTTATATGACTCATCGGCGCGGATGCCCACCATCATCGCGGCTGGACGTTTCTCTGAAAACCAGTCAGCGAACTCACGAACAAATTGTTCAAAAGTCATGCCGGGTTGATAGAAGGAGAAATATTCAGGATCGGTTATGGCATCTGCGGGCGGCTGGCGAACCCATTGTGTAACCGGCTCCCAACACTGCCATTCGGGTTGAAATTGTGACAGTGAATTTTGGGTAGTGAGCGGTAAGGCCACCCAATAAAATTGTTCGATGACATCGGCATAATGTTCACGTAGAGCTCCTACATAGTCGATAGTGCAGGAGAATTGTGCTTCCCAATCGATAAACAGCACATTTATTTTTTTATGCAGTTGGCGTGCAAGCATGGCTGTCAGATGTAGCATTAGCCCTGAATCCTTCCCGCCGGAAAAGGAGACACAAACACGAGGTAGGGTTTCAAGTGTCCAGGTTATGCGCTCCAGAGCGGCTTCCAGCACGTTTTGACCAAGCGGGATTTTATAAATAGACATATTGAACTCATATCAGAATTATTATTCAAAATAATAACAAATGCTGACAATAAGATATGCTAATTTTTATTGGGTGCAACTTTTTTAATGTATTCATAATTATTTTGAATCGCATTTATTCATACAAATTCAAAATGAATTGATAAAGGTCTACTTGTTAGTTTTTAGGCTGTGCTTGCCGTCTATTTTTTTAATGAAATCGTCAAACCCAGTATTATTGAGTGACGCTCTGTTATACATCAAAAATAAATTTATTTTAGGTAGTGGGAACTCGGTGTTAATTTCTTTTAAATTAAATGTGCCGGCATATTGCTCATAAATTGCTGTTGGTAGTAAACCAATGATATCTGTATTTGAAATGATGTTAGCAATCGTTATTAATGAGTCGCTACGGAAACCAATGTCACGATTTTCCAGAAAGAATTTGGTTTGTTGCCTATATTCTTTAATGCCCGGGTCTTCAGAAAGAAGCTGCGTAAACTGTTCTTTTAATATATTTTCAAACGTGGTTTTCTCATTAATTCTGGGGTGGTTTTTGTTACAGACTAATACTGTTTCGATGGTTTTAAATGGCGAGCATATGATCGAGCGATTACTCACTGGAGCGGTAGTAATGACTAAATCTGCCTTTCTGTAAGCCAACAGGTTTTCCGCACTTTCAGCAGTGATGAGTATGTCATGGTGCTCAATTTCGACATGTGAGTCTTCTCTGAGAAAATGAATAACTTCCGCGATATTAATAGTTGTTGTTAGTTGTGGGCAGTAAATAATAAATTTTTTCTTCAGGCTGGAGTTATGCATAATGTTGATTGTCTGCTCCAGGTTGTTGAGATTTTTCTCAAGATGCTGATGTAGGTTAATTCCAGCCGTCGTTGGGGTGATTCCTTTACCTGAGCGAATAAACAGCGGGTCATTAAACTGTGTACGTAGTCTCTGCAATGACTGACTGACAGCAGAGGGCGTAATATACAGTGTTTCCGCCGCTTTACTGATGCTCAAATGTTGATATATGCATTCAAATATAATCAACAGGTTGAGATCGAACTTTTTGAGGTCATAGAGGTTAGCCATGCGTACCTTCCTGTGATGGTAATGTATTGAAAAATTCAATTGTAGAATAGTTTAAAGGGTAGTTATTCTTTAAATTTATGTTTGTGTGCTTAATGAATAATTAACTTTAGCTAAAATAGCACAAGTTGCGTAATTTTCAGCAGTAAAGTTAATTTAAATGAGTGATTGATATGAGAACGATAACAATCACTCATCTTGTTACTTTTATTTATTTCCCATGATAATGTTTAATTTTTCTTTATCCGGTAAGCCTACTTCCTGTTGTAACGTATCGTCTTTACTCATGTAATAGATAGCCGGCGTTACATTGGCCCCCAAATCATCCATCAACTTTTGGTTGATATTCAGTAACTTCATTTTCTCTGCAGGGACCGAAACCGGGATTTCCAGCTTCATTTTCCCGCCGGATGCCTCATAGTCATGCCAGGTTTTGGCCGGATCTTTGGCTGCCAGAATTGCAGCGGCGGTGGCCGGACTTTCAGGTTTAATTACGCCAACCAATAATGTACGCAACTGAACTTTACCGGATTCTACCCACGGACGCGCCTGCTGCCAGAACTGTTTACAATAGGGACAGAAGGGATCGGCAAACACGTACACAATAACCGGTGCCTCTTTTTTCCCGTCCAGAATCCATGACGCTTTTTCCATTCGCTGCCACATCTCACGTCCGGCAGGGGCATAGATCTCTTTTTCTATGAGCGCATTACTGAGGTTTTCGCCTTTTTCATTATACATGTAGCCGGAGATGGCATGTTTACCGTCAGGCGTGACATAGATAGTGACCCCCATGTCCTGGTATTTTCCCAGATAGCCTTTCATTCCACCCGGTGCATCGAAGGGCTTCAGGATGGTAATGCCCTGTTTCTCAATAGCTTTAACGGGAGCAGGCAGTTCTTCGGCATGCACCACGGCAGGGAGCAGGGTTAAAAGTAAGGTACGTTTAAACATTGATTTTCCTTATAAAATCAGCAGGAAAGGGGGCTTAATTGCAAAACCTATCGCAGCCATAGGTAAGATCGACCATCAGTCGATTGCCCTTTCTTGAGTTGGGTGATGTAATCCCCATCGCTGTTACGACCTTTGTTAAGGTAATGTAGAGCGCAACACATAGCCAGCCCTGCTGGCACTGACGTTACCTGCGGGTAGCTCGGGTAATGAGGCTCCCTGCATAGGGGGCCTTTTTTACTTTGTCTTTTAGGTTCGATTGAGTAAGTTGTTAGTTAACGCTTATTGATTTGATAAAGGAAACGCATTAGCCCTGCTAAGAGATTTTCGTTAACTTATCTCTCAACGAAAACACGGAGGAAGTACAGATGTCTTTGATTAATACCAAAATTAAACCTTTCAAAAACCAGGCGTTCAAAAACGGTGAGTTCATCGAAGTAACCGAGAAAGATACCGAAGGTCGCTGGAGCGTCTTCTTCTTCTACCCGGCTGACTTTACTTTCGTATGCCCGACCGAACTGGGTGACGTTGCAGACCATTACGAAGAACTGCAGAAACTGGGCGTAGATGTGTATTCCGTATCTACTGATACCCACTTCACCCACAAAGCATGGCACAGCAGCTCTGAGACCATCGCGAAAATCAAATACGCGATGATCGGCGACCCGACTGGCGCCCTGACCCGTAACTTCGACAACATGCGTGAAGATGAAGGTCTGGCTGACCGCGCAACCTTCGTTGTTGACCCGCAGGGTATCATCCAGGCAATCGAAGTTACTGCTGAAGGTATCGGCCGTGATGCATCTGACCTGCTGCGTAAAATTAAAGCTGCACAGTATGTCGCTTCTCACCCAGGTGAAGTTTGCCCGGCGAAATGGAAAGAAGGTGAAGCAACCTTAGCTCCATCTCTGGACCTGGTTGGTAAGATTTAAGTCGCATAATTTGTAGGCCGGATAAACGTAGTGCATCCGGCATTCCACAGGCGCAAATCTGCGCCTGTTTTATTCCAGCACCATGACGCAAGTTGCATTAATGCAGTCCCGCAAAATCGGCTTGCATGATGATGTTTTCAGAGAGGGAAGAAGAATGCTCGACACAAATATGAAAACCCAGCTCAGGGCTTATCTTGAGAAACTGACCAAACCTGTTGAGCTGATTGCTACGCTGGATGACAGCGCTAAATCGGCAGAAATCAAGGAACTGCTGACTGAAATTGCTGAACTGTCAGAAAAAGTCACCTTTAAAGAAGACAATACTCTGGCGGTGCGTAAGCCATCGTTCCTGATTACCAATCCCGGTTCTCACCAGGGACCGCGTTTTGCCGGTTCTCCGCTGGGTCATGAGTTTACCTCTCTGGTGCTGGCTCTGCTGTGGACCGGCGGTCATCCGTCAAAAGAGGCGCAGGCGTTGCTGGAGCAGATCCGCGATCTCGACGGTGATTTTGAATTTGAAACCTATTATTCGCTTTCCTGCCACAACTGCCCGGACGTGGTGCAGGCGTTGAACCTGATGTCGGTACTGAACCCACGTATCAAACATACGGCGATTGACGGTGGTACATTCCAGAACGAAATCACCGATCGTAACGTGATGGGCGTTCCGGCGGTATTTATGAACGGCCAAGAGTTCGGCCAGGGTCGTATGACGCTGACTGAGATCGTGGCGAAAGTGGATACCGGCGCAGAAAAACGTGCAGCTGAAGAACTGAATAAGCGAGATGCTTATGACGTGTTGATTGTCGGTTCTGGTCCTGCGGGAGCGGCGGCAGCGGTGTACTCTGCACGTAAAGGCATTCGCACCGGTCTGATGGGCGAACGTTTTGGCGGTCAGGTTCTTGATACCGTTGATATTGAAAACTACATCTCAGTACCGAAAACTGAAGGTCAGAAACTGGCAGGTGCGCTGAAAGCACACGTTGATGATTATAATGTCGATGTGATCGACAGCCAGAGCGCAAGCAAACTGATCCCGGCAGCGCAGGAAGGCGGTTTGCATCAGATTGAAACAGCCTCCGGCGCGGTGCTGAAAGCACGTAGCATTATCATCGCCACCGGCGCGAAATGGCGCAACATGAACGTTCCGGGCGAAGATCAGTATCGCACCAAAGGTGTAACCTATTGCCCGCACTGTGATGGTCCGCTGTTTAAAGGTAAGCGTGTTGCGGTAATTGGCGGCGGTAACTCCGGCGTTGAAGCGGCTATCGACCTGGCAGGTATTGTTGAACATGTGACGTTGCTGGAGTTTGCTCCTGAAATGAAGGCAGACCAGGTGCTGCAGAATAAGCTTCGCAGCCTGAAAAATGTCGACATCATTCTGAATGCGCAAACGACAGAAGTGAAAGGCGATGGCAGCAAGGTCACTGGCCTGGAGTATCGTGACCGCGTGAGCGGGGATGTTCACAATGTGGAACTGGCCGGTATCTTTGTGCAGATTGGTCTGCTGCCGAACACCAACTGGCTGGAAGGCGCCGTTGAACGTAATCGCATGGGTGAAATCATCATCGATGCCAAGTGCGAAACCAGCGTGAAAGGTGTTTTCGCTGCCGGTGACTGCACCACCGTACCGTATAAACAGATTATCATCGCGACCGGTGAAGGCGCGAAGGCCTCGTTGAGTTCGTTTGATTATCTGATTCGCACGACAGTAGCATAAAAAAGTAAGACTCACCTGCAATGTCAAAACCGCCAGTCATCCGCTGGCGGTTTTTTATTTCCATATACTCAAATTGTCAATTCTTGAAACAATAAACCGTATAAAACATTCACTTAATTAGCCTGATCATTATTTTTATCAAAGAAAGAGAGGGCGTTATCTTTATTATATTAACCTGCATTATTTTTTCATTTGTTGTGTGAATAAATGGTTGGTTAATTCATGGGTGAAATATATGAAACCCTGACGATCTTTGAATCGACAGGGTTATTGTTACGTGATTTTTTTATCTCTCACGATAGTTGCACGCTGAAAGCGGCTTATTCAGCTTTAGATACAAATGCCTCGGCGCTAACAGAGCAGGAGTGGCTGGAAGCGGAGTACGACTTCAATGCGCTGTTTGTCGGACCGCAGAAGCTAAAGGCCGCGCCGTTTGCTTCGGTTTATCTTGAAGAAGATGCCCTTGTAATGGGTAAATCAACCCTTAGCATTCGGGAATTCATGGCAAATATAGGGTTATCTATAAATGTCGGGAATAATATTCCGGATGATCATATTTCCTGTGTATTGGAATTGGCGGTTTTATTATCAGCTAATTCCAGAGCATCGTCAGAATACCAGGTGACCCTTACTCGATATGCATCTGAGTATGTCGCGGTGTGGGTGCCCGAGTATATAGAAAAAATAAATATAAATGCACAAACCGCCACGTTGAAAAACGTAGCTGGAAGATTGTCTTCTTGGCTTGATGAATTAAAAACGAGAGTATCAGTATGAGTAATGAACCGGGAGTTCTGAACAGACGTTCATTTTTGAAAGGGTTGATTGCCCTTGGCACGGTCGCAGCCCTGCCTGGGGGATTGCTGACTTCACGCTGTGCATTGGCGCAACCGCCCATTCCATTTAACCCCAAAACCTACAAAATCTATCGTAACGCCTGTCCGCGTAACTGCTATGACACTTGTAGCCTGAAAACCTGGGTGAAGGATGACGTCATCACCTTTGTGGAGGGTGCGCCTGAGTCAACGTTTACGCATGGCACGCCGTGTGTGAAGGGACTGAGCTACCCGCGTCGGGTATATAGCCCGGACCGCATTAAATATCCGATGGTTCAGGATGTTCGCGGCAGCGGGAACTGGCGTCGTATATCTTGGGAAGACGCCATGCAGCGTATTGCGACCAAGATGCTGGAAATCAAAAAGAAAGACGGCTCAATGCTGGGTCTGGCGCTGTCAAAATACTCAGGCAACCTCGGCGTGATGGGTTATGCCGTTGAAGGGATGATGTCTTCGCTGGGTTACACCACGCGTTTTGCCGGAACACCTTGCTGGCCAGCCGGTATTGACGCGCAAAACTACGACATGGGCGACATGTGGTGTAACGACCCGGAAGATATGGTGAAAGCCAAATACATCATTATCTGGGGGGCTAACCCTGCCTGGTGTTCAATGCACACCATGAAATATGTTTATCAGGCACGGGAAAAAGGCGCAAAAGTGGTCGTTATCGATCCGCTGTTAACCCAGACTGCCGCGAAAGCCGATCTCTACTTGCGTGTCCGTCCAGGCTCAGATGGCGCTCTGGCGCTGGGTATGGCGCGTCATCTGGTGGATAAAGGTCTGGTTGATCAGGATTTCGTCAATAACTATTCCCACGGATACCCGGAATTCGAAGCCTATCTGCGCAACAGTGTGACCGTTGAGTGGGCCGCTGAGATCTGTGGTCTTTCCGCTGATGTTATTCGTCAATTGGCGGAAGAATTTACCGCCGTTAATCCTGCCACCGTGTGGATTGGCTACGGTATGCAGCGCCATGTCAACGGCGGCGCGAACGTCCGTGCGATCGATGCTTTTGTGGCAATGACCGGCAATATCGGCATTGAAGGCGGTGGCGCTCGCTACGGCCATTTGCAGACATGGGGCTATAACTACCATGGAATGATGCAAAAGCCGCCTGCCGGTTCTGTCGGCATGAAAGGTGCAGGTGGTCCGGTAGGCGAGTTTGTCAGCGATAGCGGAGAGAAGAGCGAATTTTCCGATCGTGCGCTGAATATCAACCAGACGGCGCAAGGGATCCTCGACGCCAGTGAGCCGCCGGTAAGAATGCTGTGGGTAGCCTCTAAAAATCCGTTTGCTCAGGATTTTGACCGCAACAAGATGATTAAAGCGTTTGAGAAACTGGAAATGGTGGTTTGTGTCGACCAGTTCTTCAACGAAACCGTCCAGCATGCGGATATCGTGCTGCCTGTCACGACAACCTTTGAACAATGGGATGTCTCTTCGTCCTATTGGCACTACTGGTTGTCCGTCAATGAGCCGGCTATTAAACCGCTGTATGAGTGCAAGAGCGATCCGGAAATAGCGGCGCTGCTGTCCAAAACCATCAATAAACTGGAAGCTGGTTCATGTACTTTCCCGCAGGAGTTTGATGCCAAACGCTGGTTGGATCAGGAATTCAACGAGGGGATGGGCAAACAGTTTGGCATTGCGGGTTGGGATGACCTGCTGGAAGGACCGCGCAAAGCAAAAATGGTCAGTACCGCAGCCTGGTACGATCGTAAATTCAAAACGCCATCGGGCAAGTACGAATTCAAATCAGAACGCTGTGCAGAAAATGGGCATACGGCATTGCCGGAATACAAAGCGGGTGCGCAGGGGGCGTTACCGTTCCATCTGTTCACACCTCATCTTCAGTACGGCCTGCACTCGCAGTTTGTCAATCTGGACTGGATGCAGGTTTTCTGGCCAGAACCCTTTGTTTACATCCACCCGTCTGCCGCACAGAAAAAGGGGATCACTGAGGGAGCTCATGTCAAAGTCTTCAACGAGGCGGGTCATGTTGAGCTGCGTGCCAAAATCACCACCAATGTGCCGGAAGATTTCCTGGTGATGTATGAATCCTGGTTTAATAAGCTTAGTTACAACGTACAGAATGTGGTGAAAGATACGCCAGCCGATATGGGGAAAATGGCAACCGGCGCGCCAGGCGCGGCTATTCACAGTCAATTTGTAGATATTACTTTGTCAGGAAATGAAGGAGCAGCGGCATGAGACGCGCGTTTTTAGTTAATAGCGATAAATGCATCGGCTGCCGTGGCTGTGCAATGGCGTGTAAGAGTTTTAACCAGTTGGAACCTGAACGTTTCTGGCGCTATGTCTACCCGCTGGATAAAGAAATTTATCCGCATGAAGAGCGGGCGTTCTATTCGCTGGCCTGTAACCACTGCGAAAACCCGGCCTGTCTGGCGGCGTGTCCGGTAGAGGCGTACACCAAACGTGAAGATGGTGTCGTTGTGCATAACCCGGAGCGCTGTATTGGATGCAAAAACTGTATCCGCAACTGTCCATACGGTGCGCCGCGCTTTAATGAAGAGACGAAAAAGGCGGAAAAATGCAGCATGTGCTACGAGCGCCTTGACGTTGGTATGCAACCGGCGTGTGTAAATGCCTGTCCGGTAGGTGCGCTGACGCTTATCGATCTGGATGCCGATCCTATACCTGACAATGCTGTACAGTATCCGCCAGGATTCCCGCGTATGCCGCAGCTTAATCCTGGCACGCGTTTTATCCTTGCGCGTCAGCCGAAGCAGCCGGAGGGTAAGTAATGGAAAAGTATGAACTTCCGCTGGTCATTTTTACCGTATTGAGCCAGATGTCGGTTGGGATCACGCTCATTCTGACGCTACGCACGCTGCAAGGAAAACTGGAAAGCAAGCGCCTGTACTGGCTGGTAAGTGGGCTGGTTCTGGCGGCGGCGTCCGTGGCAGCGATCCTGCACCTTGCGCATCCGGATCGCGCCTACGATGCCCTGATTAACCTGCAGCACGCCTGGCTGAGCCGTGAAATTCTTGGCGCCACCTTATACGGTGCGGCGGTCGGGGTGACGTTTTTGGCAAAAGGGCACAAAGCGCCAGCTGTTCTGGCCTCTGTTCTCGGTATCGCGCTGGTGGTGGTGCAGGGGATGACCTATGCTGCCCCGGCAATGGTGGCGATCGCCAACGGTCTGACAATGCTGTTGTTCTTTATCACGGTGTGGGTGATGGGGTGTGCGGCGATTCCACTGCTTAAACTTGCACCTGCCGTTGCCGCATTGCGCCAGGGGATTGTTGTGTGTATGGCGGTCATGATCGCCGCGCCCATTATCTGGCTAAGCGGCGGCACCATCATGCAGATGACGGCGCATGCCTGGCTGACGTCGCCGCTTTATCTGGCGAGTCTGGTGTGTCTGGCGGTGGCCTTTGTGCTAAGCCGTCAGGGAGAGCGTCGCGCAAAAGCGCTTTTTGTCCTGCTGTTTGTTGGCATATTCCTGAGTCGTCTGACGTTCTTTGGCGATACGATCAGCACCATCGTGAATATCGGTCATTTGTATTGATCGTGAGGTAATAAAAACCCCTGTCAGGCGTTAACCTGGCAGGGGTTTTCTTTAGCGAATCAGTGGCTGTTAACGAACAACCAGCACTGGCAAAGTCGCGTGGCGGACAACGCTGGAAGCGTTTGAGCCGAGCAGATGGGTGCTGATTGATGGGTTACGCGACCCAATGACAACGACATCTGCATTCAACTCTTCACCCAACTCGTTGACCACATCACGGACACTGCCAAAGCGGACGTGTTGCTTAATACGGGAAGGATCGATGCTGAAGTGACCGACCATCGTTTGCAGACGGGTTTCCGCTTCGTGTTGCAGATGCTCTTCAAAACGACGGACATCGGCCGCAAAGCGGTGCAGGCTTAAGCTCGCTGAGCCTGGCAGCACATGCAGCAGATGGATAACCCCTTTATCCTGGGCCAGAAATTCTGCATGGCGAATAGCCTTGTCGCTCAGTTCCATTTCGAATACATCAACAGGCATTATGATTGTGTTGTACATAAACATTCTCCTTGTCATTACATGAACACATAACAGCATAGTATTAAAAATGATTCTGTCAGTCACGACACAGATTTATGTTTTGCGAACAGGAAAGAAAGCGAGGAGCAGGGAGATCTAACCGGAAAGAGGATGCGGATGCATCCTCTGTAAGATAAAGCGAGTGGCTTTGATAAGACAGAGTTAGCGCAGGTAGTCGCCTGCAGCTTCAGGCTGGTATTCAAGCTCAATGACTTCGAGGTGCGTTGAGGTCCCGCCTGGCAGTTCCCAGTGAATGGTATCACCAACGCGCAGCCCCAAAAGTGCAGCGCCGACAGGTGCCATTACCGAAAGCTGTGTGCTGCTGTCAGTCATAGTGGCCGGATACACCAGGGTACGCACACGGACTTCGCCATCACTCAGATTGCGGAATTTCACGCGGCTGTTCATGGTCACGACATCGTGCGGCATGGTTTCTGGAGAACACATTTGGGCACGATCCAGCTCGGCGTTAAGGGCGTCGGCAATCGGTAAACCAGCAAACGCAGGTTGCTCCAACAGGCGGTCAATGCGTTCCGCATCGAGGTCGTTAATGATGATAGTTGGTCTGGACATTTATTACTCCATGTCGTCGATACTGCGGGTGCGCAGGTAAATAATCCCAAAAGAAAACCCTCACCGTCAGGCGGCAAGGGTTTAGCTTTTATGATGATACTGAGACTTACCCCATGTTTGAAGTGATTTAGTTCACATTCAGGCAAATCATCAATATTGTCGCGTATGGTGTAATGTCAGTCAGTTAACGAACCTAAGGTAATAAATCTGTTGCCTCCGTCGCATTGCTACGTTCACCTTATGTTATTCACTTCTCTGAAACCATCCTACCTGTGAACGTGTTAAGGGTACTATCGCCGTACCCTTAACAATCCCGCCGGGAGCCTGGGTTGCAAGGGAGGCGGCGGTGAGCCTCCCTTGCTCGTTCACGGGTATCAGTGCTTCAGAGAAGTGATACCGCTGAGGTGAACGGAACCCTGAGCCGGGATCACATGTTCCCTATAATGCTTAACTGACAAGCATTACGCGTATGGTGTGATTTTAGCCGAAAAACGTGATCGTTCTCCAATTTGCATTATGCTTTTTAAGCGCTCGCTGCGGGCGCGTCAAACAACTCAGTGTTCCGCGACAGGAGATCTCATGAGCCAGTACGACAAACTTACCTTGAAAGACGGCAGCTATTTGCATTTTAAAGATTGGGGAAGTGGACAGCCCATTGTCTTCAGTCATGGTTGGCCGCTGACGGCAGATGCGTTTGAGGATCAGATGTTATTCCTCGGGTCGAAAGGATTTCGTGTGATCGCCCATGACAGGCGTGGGCATGGGCGTTCGGCCCAACCCTGGGATGGTCACAATATGGATCAGTATGCTGACGATCTGGCTGAACTTACCGCGCATCTCAATCTTAAAGATGCCGTCCATGTCGGACACTCTACCGGCGGCGGGGAAGTGGCGCGGTATATTGGCCGCCATGGAACGCAGCGGGTCGCAAAAGCGGTGTTAATTGGCGCGGTGACGCCCATTATGATCAAGACCGACTTTAATCCAAATGGCGTGCCGAAAGAGGTATTCGATGGCATCCGTGAAGGGGTTGTGAACGATCGCGCCGCCTTTTTCTATGAATTAACCGCTGCATTCTATGGCTACAACCGTCCTGGCGCAAAAGAGTCGAAAGCCGTCAGGGAAAGTTTTGTTGAACAGGGTTTACAGGGTTCCATCAAAGCGTTGTACGACTGTATCCACGCGTTTTCGGAAACAGATCTGCGTGAGGACCTCAAAAAGATGACCATCCCGACGCTGGTGATCCACGGTGATGACGATCAGATTGTCCCGTTTGAAACCTGCGGAAAGGTCGCGGCGGAAATACTGCCTGATTCGCAGTTGAAGGTATATGTCGGCGGCTCGCATGGCATTTGCACCACCCATAAACAACAGATCAACGGTGACCTGCTCAACTTTATTCAGTCGTAATCGTTGGCAGATTGTTCTACGCTGATCTTCTTTTTCCAGGGGGATGAGCGAAGCATAATTTGTGCTGCGCTGACGTTAACTTCAACAGGGAACGCTATGTATTTCTATCAACCGTCACAGGGACACGGCTTACCGCATGACCCGCTAAATGCCATCATTGGACCGCGCCCGATTGGCTGGATTGCGTCACGTGACGGCAATGGTCGGCACAATCTGGCACCATACAGTTTCTTTAACTGTTTTAACTATCATCCGCCGATTATCGGTTTCGCCAGCAGCGGCTGGAAAGACAGCGTGCAGAATATTATTGAAACCGGTGAATTTGTCTGGAACCTGACGACTCTTGAGCTGGCCACTGCGATGAACGAAACGTCAGCCAGCTTGCCGCACGGTGAGGACGAGTTTTTTGCCGCCGGGCTTAGCAAGGCAGATAGCCGGATAGTCAACGTGCCGCGCGTGGCGCAAAGCCCGGTCAATTTTGAGTGTCGCTTATCGCAAAGCCTGCAACTGACTACCGCTGATGGCTCACCGGTTGATACCTGGCTGGTATTGGGGGAAGTGGTGGGCATCCACATCGATGAAACGCTCCTGGAGGACGGCATCTATCAGACGGCGAAAGCGAAGCCGGTACTGCGCGCAGGTGGGCCAACGGCATATTATTCGATCAGTGAAACACACCGTTTTGATTTAGTTCGCCCGGACGCCCGAGCAAAACGCTAAGCTTACGGACCGACGCCAGCTTGCAGCGTCGGTCGCAAGTTTCAATATCCCACTTTGTCGATAATAAACTGTTTACCGCAGCTACCTGGATGCGGTTGCGGTAAGAATGACTGTGCAGATAACGTCTGGTTGATGTTGTCGGCTTTCAGGGATAACTGGATCTCAGTGAGATACGCCGGATTGCCGTGGCAGCTTAGCTTCACAGCTTTGACGTTCTCTTTACCCCAGCTTTTGGCAACTACGGCGTCAAATGCGTTACGGCTGACGGTTTTGCCGTAGTTTTCCGCCAGGAATTTGCCCACCTCGCTGTTCTTAACCTCATTATTCAGCCGTACCATCGTGCCAAAGTACGCGTCGGGATCAAAACCGAAACACGCGCCATGTTTGGCATACTCGTAACGTTCCAGACAGGATCTCCCTCCAGCGCCGGGCATTACGGCGCTGAGTTTTGCTGCGCTTTCCAGCGACAGCCCGGTTTCGGGGGCCGCGCATTTACGGCTGGCACGTGCTTCAGGCAGGTTGGGAATAGGGCGAGTCGCGCAGCCAAAACGCATCCAGCGGCGGTTGTCGACTCCACGGGCGGCAATGGATTTAGGCAGGCTGGGCCATAAACCGTGAACGGTCAGGAAATCCGCTTTGTCTGCGCTCTCTTTTTGTAAACGACATTCGTCAGGCTCCTGACGATTACGCTCGTGTTGGCTCTGACAAAATCCGGTTTGCCAGGAGAGGGCCAGCACGTAGCTGTCAAAATCAGTGTATTGTTTTGCCTGAAGTTCATCGGCCTGAGCTGCAGAAACTGGCAGCAGAAGCGCTGCCAGTAATGAAGAATAACGCCATGTTGATGTCATGATGATTTCGGATACTTATATAAATTCTGAATATCATCTATTTAATCATAAAAAATGCCAGTCAGGTTTAGCTGACTGGCATCATTTTCATCAGGTGTGAACCGAAATGATTAGCTCCACATCGCCAGAATCGGCCAGCCGACCAGCAGAAGCATAGAGATGTAGATAACGCCGAAGATAGCACCCAGACGCCAGTAGTCTTTGGACTTCACATAACCACAGCCGTAGATGATAACGCCAGGGCCTGTTGCATATGGAGTCAGACAGCCCATGATACCGATGGACAGTACCAGCAGGATACACAGGTGTTCCATTGGCACGCCCGGGATACCTTTACCGACAGCCAGAATAACCGGCAGCATGGTGGCAGTGTGTGCAGAAAGGCTGGCAAACAGGTAGTGAGCAAAGTAGAACACCAGCACCAGCACGATTACGGTCGCGTTAGGCGAGAAGCCTTCCAGGTGTGTGCTCATGGTGTTGGCGAACCAGTCGATGAAGCCTGAACGGGTTAAACCATTCGCCATAACGACCAGCGTGGCGAGGTTAACCAGGGTGTTCCATGCGCTGTTATAGCGGGTAATGTCTTTCCACGGTACCACGTGCAGCGCCAGCATCAGGGAGACAGCCAGCAAACCCACTGCGGTTGCATCAATCAGTTTACCACCGAAGACCCACAAGCCCAGGCTGAGCAGAACCAGACCGATCAGCGTTATCTCTTTACGGGTCAGTTTACCCATGCCTTTCAGTTCATCACCGGCCCATGCGGCAACTTCAGCACTGTGAGTGACCTCTGGTTTGTACAGAACGTATGACAACCACGGAGCAACGATCAGCAAAATAATACCAACCGGCAGGAAGCTGAGGAACCATTGCAGCCAGCTGATTTGAATACCGGCAATTTTGTTGACGAATTCCAGACCCAGTACGTTTGGCGCAGCACCGGTCACGAACATAGAGGAGCTCAGGCTGGTACTGATTACCATCATCCACATCAGATATCCGCCGATACGGCGCGCGGAAGGATCGTTCGGGAATGATTTAAACAGCGGTGGCAGGTTTTTGATAACCGGGAATACGGTACCGCCGGTACGCGCTGTGTTAGACGGTGTAAACGGCGCCAGCAGAATGTCGATGATAACAATCGCATAGCCCAGCGTCAGGGTGCGTTTACCCATGAATTTCACCAGGAACAGCGCGATACGACGACCCAGACCGGTGACTTCATAACCCAGTGCGAAGATAAACGCACCAAACACCAACCACACGGTGGTGCTGGAGAAGCCCGCCAGACCCCATTTCAGCGCTTGCTTACCCGCTTTAAATGCCGGGTCGGCCAGTTCTGAAGCATCAAACAGCAGATAGTTGCTGCCGATAACGCAGATCGTTACGGCGATAAAGCTGATCGCTGTTGCCGGAATTGGCTCCAGGATCATACCGACGATCATCGCCACAAACACGGCAAAGTAGTGCCAGGCCTGTGGAGGCATTCCATCAGGGACGGGGATAAGAAACATGACGCCCATTACGACCAATGGGGCCAGTAACTTCCATATTTTATCTTTTGCTAAAGACATGTGTGTGATTCTCCGGAAAGGATCTTTAATTGTGATAATGATGAACTTGTGAAATCTGAGCTAAGAACCAGGTGACGATCAGCAGATCGGCGCAGCCTCCGGGACTGAGGTTGCGTTCAATGCACTGTTGGTCGAACTGGTGTAGGTATTCGAGATCGGCAGGGGTACGAATCCCCCCTTGCTGCATCAGGGCGGTGGCCTGCTGCTGTAGCCAACGCAGACCTTCTGCGCCGCCACGTGAAGCCACGTTGGTGTCGCCGTTGATAGACATCAGCAGCAATAAAGTGTCGAGTAACGCCAGTTCAGGGTCGCGGCCCTGAGTCAGCAGTGCGCGGTAGTGCGGCAGGGCATGCCGGATGACTAGCGGGTATCCCGCTTCGGCTTCGCCCCGTGCGCCGGTTAATCCCAGTTGCTGATAAAGACGTTGGCCTGCCGTGAGTTGTTGATTGTTCTGGCGCAGTTCGCGCTCGGTCAGACCACGGCAAAATGTTGCTGCCGTAGAGCAAATGGTTTCAGCGGTAACAGTTAGTTGGAGCTGGTGCAGGCGGCCAATGGCGGCGCACAGCAGGCCCAGAGAAAAGATGCTGCCTTTGTGGGTATTCACCCCTGCGGTGGCGCGAAACATATCAGCTTCGCAGGCCATGCCCAGCGGGCGCAGTCCTTTCAATACATCCTCAGGCGACAGCTGTGCGCTAAACGCCCCATATTCAATAAAACGTGGCAGCCAGGCCTGAATAGCCTCGGCGCTGCGATGAAAATCTTCCAGCGCCATATCTTTATGCGCGCCGTTGTTAATACGATCTACCAGACCGGGTTTGGGTGACAGGTTGACTTCAGTCAGCATGGCGCGCCACGCGAGCGCTGCGTAAGCATCAGGCAGATCCAGAGGAAGGACTGCATTATTGGTTGATGTTGCGGGAATCGGCATCATGCAGCAGTGCCTCCATCTGAGTGAGTAAGTCGGAAAGTGCGTGGGTTTTACCCCGCGCACAGTCGGCAGCACTTTGCTCGCACAGCAGACAGCGGCGGGCAGGGAGTGCGAAATGACGCCGGGACAGAATTTCCCCTTCAGGGGTCAGGACATCGATGTCCCATAGCCGTCCCAGCGGGTGTGAATGCTCAAGTTCAATCGTGGCGAGCTTGAGGTCGTGGGCCGGAGCCTCAATAGACAAAAGACCTTCTGGACCGCTGGCAGAAACCAGCGCTGTTTGCTCCCTGACAATCCAGGCAGATTGTTCCGCCAGCGCGAGCAAGGCGGTTACGCCGTGATTAAAGATGCGACGGGTTAATGCGCTGTCTTTAATCGGACCCGGTGCAACCACGGTGAACGAGACCAGTGGCGCAGAGTGGCGTGTCAGCCAGTCCTGTTGCCTTGCTTGTCTCTTATCGCGGCTGGCGAGCAGCTCGGGAATCGAAACCGCGTGTTGGGTGGCGAGTTCAGGGAGCAGGTGCATGGCTTATTCCTTCACCTGATGCACAACGTCAATCACTGAACCGTCGCGATAACGCACAACGGCAATCACGCGGTCAGTGAATTCGATAGCGCGTGGCTGACCGGTGAGTTGCTGTGCACGTTCGCGCAGCCATTCAATGGACACCACTTTCATACCGGCTTCTTTCAGTCGTTCTGCCAGTTCCGGACGTGCAGGGTTGACGGCGATACCGTGGTCAGTGACCAGAATATCAACGCTGGAGCCAGGGGTTACGCAGGTCAGCACGTTATCAACCAGCGTCGGGATGCGTCCGCGAACCAGCGGTGCGACGATGATGGAAAGCGCTGCGGCCACAGCCGTATCACAGTGTCCGCCGGATGCGCCTCGCAGTACGCCGTCAGAACCGGTCAGTACGTTCACATTGAAGTTGGTGTCTACTTCTAATGCGCTCAGTACCACCACATCCAGACGGTCAACGGATGCGCCTTTTGAACCCCAGTTGGCATACTGGTTTGCACTGATTTCAATGTGGTTTGGGTTGCGGGCCAAGGACTCAGCCGCGTTACGGTCGAAGCTCTGCACGTCCAGCAGTTTGCGAATCAGGCCTTTTTCATGCAGATCCACGATGGTGGCGGTGATGCCGCCCAGCGCGAAGTCAGCACGGATATCGCGGCTGCGCATTTTGTCTTCCAGGAAACGTGTCACGGCCAGAGAAGCGCCGCCGGTGCCTGTCTGCAGTGAGAAGCCTTCATTGAAGTAGCCGGAGTTAGCAATGACCTCTGCCGCGCTACGGGCGATTAACAGTTCACGCGGGTTAGTGGTCATGCGGGTCGCATCAGCACCGATTTTGTCCGCATCGCCGACCTGATCGATCTGCACGATCAGATCTACCTGATCCTGTGTAATGCTGGCCGGGTTATGTGGATAGGTCAGCAGTTGTTCAGTCAGCAGGACAACCTGTTTCGCGTTTTCGGCGTCTACGCGGGCATAGCCCAGTGAACCGCAGCATGCTTTACCGGTATAACCGTTGGCGTTACCAAACTGGTCGCAGGACGGTACGCCGAGAAACGCCACATCAATGCTGAGTTCGCCGCTTTGTACCAAGTGTACACGTCCACCGTGGGAGTGAATCTGTACCGGTTCGGCCAGCAGGCCACGGGAGATCTCTTCCGCCAGCGGGCCACGCAACCCGGAGGTATAAATACGGCTGACCACACCCTGACGGATGTGCTCAACCAGCGGAGCATGGCAATCGCTCAGAGAGCTGGAGGCCAGCGTCAGATTTTTAAAGCCCATACTGGCGATGGCGTCCATCACCAGGTTAATCGTCAGATCGCCACCGCGAAAAGCGTGGTGGAAAGAGATGGTCATGCCATCCTGTAAACCCGAACGACGAATGGCGTCTTCCAGGTTAGCGCACAGCTTTTTGTCGCGCTGTTTTTGCGCCTGTAGTTCTACTTTTGCGGTGCTCTGATAAGCGGAAAGCTCACTTTCTGCATGACGGCTCCAGGTCGCCACGCGATCCTGGCGTTGAGACTGTTCGATTTTCTGCGTCATTTTTTTGCCTTATTCTTCGCGAATGCCGGAAAGTTCTGCACGGGAGATAACCAGAAGGGCGCGCTCGATAACCGGGCTGTCGACCATTTTGCCGTTCAGGGAAACCACTCCACGACCTTCGCGGGCAGCGGCTTCAGCGGCTTCTACGACCAAACGGGCGTGAGCCAGCTCTTTGCGCGTCGGAGCGTACAGGTTATGCAGGAGTTCGATCTGGCGCGGGTTGATGAGCGACTTGCCGTCAAAACCCAACTGCTTGATGTGTGCGGCTTCGTGCAGGAAACCTGCTTCGTTGTTGGCATCGGAATACACGGTGTCGAACGCCTGAATACCGGCAGAACGTGCAGCCTGCAAAATAGAGCAGCGGGCAAACAGCAGTTCAGTACCCTCCGGCGAGCGTTCAGTGCGCAGGTTACGCACATAATCTTCAGCACCCAGAGCAATACCGATCAGGCGCTCGGAAGCGTGGGCAATTTCTACCGCACGGGTAATGCCTAACGGCGACTCAATGGCGGCTAACAGGCCGGTGCTGCCGGGTTCACGGCCACAGGCGTTCTCGATGCGCAGAATTTCACTTTCGATGTCGATGACATCCTGCGCGGTATCGGTCTTCGGTAAACGTACGATGTCAGCACCGCCGCGTACCACGGCTTCAAGGTCGTTGATGCCCCATTCGGAGTCGAGGGCGTTTACACGCACGATGGTTTCAACGTCGTGATACAGCGGATGCTGCAGCGCGTGGTACACCATGCGGCGAGCGGTATCTTTTTCACGCAACGCGACGGAGTCTTCCAGGTCGAACATCAGTGCATCTGCCGGGTAGATGAACGAGTTGCTGACCATGGCGGCATTGGCACCCGGTACGAACAACATGCTGCGGCGAGTACGGGTTTTACGTTGTTGCAAAGATGCGGAAATCACTGGCAATCCTCCCATGGCAGTGCCGGAATACCGCCAGCGCGGGCCAGTAGTGCTTCCAGTCGCGCACGTAAAATGCAGTCCAGTGCGCCTTTATCATCAACATTTAATTGCACGCCGCGTACGTTGTAGCGGGACAGAACGTCCAGGATGGTGGTGCGGATGGCATCACCGAACTGTTTTTCGACGCTACTGTTAACCTGCAGGTCAATATCCTGCGAATCGAGTGGGGCGATGCGAATCATCACATCACCGGACTCGAGTGTGCCTGCGACGGCTGCCTGGTTTATTTTCATTTTTCACCTGTTGCTAATGCGGGGGTATTTTGGCGGACTGCCGCACCCGATGAGGCTCGTTCAACCATGCTTTGCAGATAGTGCAGCGTGGCGTCAGGGACCAGGGATGCGATAGCCGTGAGATCTTTTTTAACCAGCAGCTTGCGCACCCAGGAGGCGGAAATCGGCATCTCCTGGAAGCACAGCCGCTCAATTTCCACCAGTTCAATCGGTGGGGCGGGAAGCGTTGGGGTCTCCAGCCAGTAGCGCATATCGTTGTTGTACTGGGAGGTGACGGAGCAATACGGCTCGGTACCGACGAAACGATGTGTAACGCCGAGAGCCGGTGCCAGGTACTGGCGGAAGATTTTCAGGTCTATTTCGGTGTAGCAGTGGTTAATAACGCTCTGCTCTTTGATGAAGTAGCACGGGAACGTGGCGCGGGAAATGATGTATTCCGAACCGCGATGCACGGTTAAACGTGGAATATCTTTTGTCCCTTTAAGCACCAGATCCAACCGGTCTTCATACGGAAACCGTGAGGTATCCTCTTTGACCAAAAACAGATGCAGCCAGTCACATTGTGCGGCCGCCTGTTGGATCAGAAAACGATGTCCGTTGGTGAAGGGGTTGGCGTTCATGACGATGCAACCAATTTTTTTCCCTTCACGACGCTGTTTTGCCAGAGATTCAGCGTAACGTTTCAGACGCGTGGTGCTGTTTTCCATCAGCACCATAATGCCGGGAACGCTGGTCAGCGTAGAAAAGCCACACTGTTTAAACAGCGATTCGTACTCGGTTTTGGTATAGATGAAGAGGTGCGTACAGTGGCGCTCATAGGCGAGGTTGATTAACTCGGTCGCCAGCGTCAGCGCTAAGCCTTCGCCCCGTACGGATTCGCAGATGGCGACACATTTAATAATATTCCCAGCGATACCGCCGCAGGCAATCAGGCGGTCGTCACGGGTGACGGTGATAAATACTTCGACGGTGGTGTCAACGCTCAAATCATTCTCTTTCAGAAATTGCGTGATAGCCGCCATCTTTTTATTTTCTGAGCGTTTAACTTGCGTGAATATATTATTACCGAACATAGTGAATAGAGCCCCGATGCTATATTTGTTACTGGGTTTCTGTTTTTGTTGCTCTACTTAGCAACCTGATAACGTTTCGTTTGCAATTGAAGGGAATGATTTTTTATTACGGAGTATTTCTTTTTTTCCCTGCTGCATACATCGTAAGGGGTATTTCGGAGGTAATTTTTGATTTATTTCACAATAAGTTAGAAGGTTTTAATGTGTTTTATGGTTTTAAGTTTTTTAATTAATTTAACCTCGAAATAGCGTGTGGTTTTAATTTGTTTAATTGATTTAAAGTGGGGAATCTGCAACGATCTTGTTTTATACCGTAACGTGTAAATAAAACATTTCTATTACAACTACAATGAGAAATAAGTTTCGGGCAACGTGGATGAGGAAGATATATGGCTGAGCAGAAAAATAAAACACGGTTTCCTTTTTTCCGCAGCCTGGCGTTTCCTTTACGCATCTTTCTGCTTATTTTGGTCGTTTCTGTTTTTATCATCGCCGCCCTGGCACAATACTTTACCGCCAGCTTTGAAGATTATCTGGCCACGCATGTCCGCGATATGGCAATGAACCAGGCCAAAATCATCGCCTCTAACGACAGTATCATCACGGCAGTTAAACATCGTGATTACAAGCGTTTGGCGACGATTGCCGACAAACTGCAGAGCGGAACTGACTTCGACTATGTGGTTATCGGGGATACCAACTCCATTCGTCTATATCATCCGAACCCGGAAAAGATTGGCTACCCGATGCAGTTCACCAAACCCGGTGCGCTGGAAAAAGGAGAGAGCTACTTTATTACCGGTAAAGGGTCCATCGGGATGGCAATGCGCGCTAAAACGCCCATCTTTGATGACGATGGCAAAATCATTGGCGTAGTCTCAATTGGTTATCTGATCAGCAAAATCGATAGCTGGAGATCGGATTTCTTACTCCCGATGGCCGGTGTGTTTATCTTGCTGTTGCTGGTACTTATGCTGCTATCCTGGTTTTTCGCTGCCCATATTCGTCGGCAGATGTTGGGTATGGAACCGAAACAAATTGCGCGGGTGGTACGTCAGCAGGAAGCGTTGTTCAGCTCGGTATATGAAGGATTGATTGCCGTGGATCCTGATGGTTATATCACCGCAATAAACCGCAGTGCGAGGAAAATGCTGGGGCTGTCTTCACCTGGGCGAAAGTGGCTTGGAAAACCGGTGAGTGAGGTGGTTCAGCCAGCGGACTTTTTCACCCAACAGATTGCGGAAAAACGACAGGATGCGATGGTAAACTTTAATGGCCTGAGCGTTATCGCCAACCGTGAAGCGATTCGCTCCGGTGACGAACTGCTTGGGGCAATCATCAGTTTTCGTAGTAAAGATGAAATTGCTACCCTTAATGCGCAATTAACGCAGATCAAACAGTATGTAGAGAGCCTGAGAACGCTGCGTCATGAGCACCTGAACTGGATGTCGACCATCAATGGCCTGCTGCAAATGAAAGAGTATGACAAGGTTCTGGCCATGGTGCAGGGAGAATCCCAGGCGCAACAGCAACTGATTGACAGCCTGCGTGGCGCGTTTGCCGATCGTCAGGTCGCCGGTCTGTTGTTTGGCAAGGTGCAGCGCGCGCGGGAACTGGGCCTCACCATGACTATCGTTCCGGGGAGCCAATTGCATCAACTCCCCGAGGGGCTGGATAGCACAGAGTTTGCAGCAATTGTTGGCAATCTGCTTGATAATGCATTTGAAGCGAGCTTACGCACCCAGCAAGGCAACAAGGTCGTAGAGCTCTATTTGAGCGATGAAGGGGATGACGTGATCATCGAAGTTGCCGATCAGGGATGCGGTGTGCCGGAAGCATTGCGTGAGAAAATATTTGAACAGGGTGTGAGCACCCGTACCGATGAACCAGGTGAACATGGCATCGGTTTGTATCTGATTGCAAGTTATGTGAGGCGCTGTGACGGGGTGATTACGCTCGAAGATAACTCCCCTTGCGGTACCTTATTTTCTTTATTTCTTCCGAAAGTGAAAAAAAATAATGACGGAACCATTAACGCTGTTGATCGTTGAGGATGAAACGCTACTGGCGGAAATGCATGCTGAATATATCCGCCATATACCCGGTTTCAGCCAGATATGGCTGGCGGGTAATCTTGAGCAGGCGAGGATGATGATTGAGCGTTTTAAGCCCGGTCTGATACTGCTCGATAACTACTTGCCGGACGGCAAGGGAATTACGTTGCTGCATGAGCTGACCCAGGCGCGCTATCCGGGCGGCGTAGTGTTTACCACGGCGGCTAGCGATATGGAAACGGTCTCCGAGGCCGTGCGCAGCGGTGCGTTTGATTACCTGGTCAAACCCATTGCCTACGAGCGGCTGGGGCAGACCCTGACGCGTTATCAGCAACGTCGACGCATGTTGGCGGGGAATGACAGCGCCAGCCAAAAGCAGATTGATGAAATGTTTAATGCCTACGCGCGGGGCGAACCGAAAGGGGATTTACCGACCGGGATTGATGCGTTAACACTAAATGCAGTGTTGAAATTATTCGCCGACCCGACGGTACACCATACTGCGGAAACGATCGCCCAGGCGCTTACCATCAGCCGAACGACTTCTAGACGCTACCTGGAGTACTGTGCCAGCCGTCATTTGATTATTGCGGAGATTATTCACGGTAAGGTGGGTAGGCCGCAGCGTATTTATCATGGCGGCTAAATGCTGATTTCTGACGTAGGCCGGATAAGATGTTTTAGCATCGACATCCGGCAATGGTGCGGTTTAAATGCCGGATGCGGCGTAGATGCCTAATCCGGCCTACATTTCACTGAGTATCAGCCGCCAACGACGGCTGAAGAAGAACCTGGTACCATCACTTCAGTTGCGATAATCACCACCAGCAGTCCAACCAGAACCGGAACCGAAGTACGTTTCACCACTTCGAACGGAGAAATCTTTGCCATACCTGCGACAGCGACAACCACGCCGGAGACCGGGGAGATGGTGCGCCCAAGGTTTGACGCCTGCAGCATCGGGATAACAAGGTAAGCCGGGTTAATGCCGGAAGAATGCGCCAGCTTAGGGATCATCTCAACGAAGGCGTAGAACGGGGCGTTACCGGAACCCGTAGTCATTGCCGCCAACATAGTCAGGATCACCAGCACCATCATCAAGATAATGCTCGCTGAACCAAACGAGGTGGCGATAGAAATCAGACTCTGAATAAAGCCGATTGTGCTCAGACCCTGGGCAAAAACACCCGCAGCGACTAACAACATCACCACGTTAGCAAAGGCATCCGCCATGCCACGGTAAGCGACTTCCAGACCAGAGAAAACCTTTTGGGTGTTGAACCCACGTACGAACTCCAGAATAGCCGCGATGAGCATGCACAGAACCAGAATCGTAATGATATGCAGCTGCGGGCCCCATTTACCATCAAAAATCAGGACGCCAACGATCGGGGTAAACGGCAGAATGGCGTAAAATGACGGGGCAGTCGTGGTGATTTCAGCCACATCTAACATTTCATGAGAAATGTTCTCTTTTTTATCCAGAAAACGCTGCCAGAAAAAGTGGGCAATCGCCATAGCAATGATGGCGGCAATAGAAATTGGCAGCGTGGTTTTAAAGGCGAAATCGATCAGCGGCATTTCCGCAGCTTTTGCCGCCAGCACCACATCACCGGATGTTGGTGAAAGAATAATTGCAGCAGGGGAGGCACAAATAGCCGCTGCAGCGCCACGGCTGATTCCAACGTTAACCATGACCGGGAACAGTGTTGCCATCAGCAATACGCCCAGACCGGTTGCTGAAGAAACCGCCAGTGACATCAGGCAGGCGACAAAATAGGCGGCAATCATTAGCAGGTAAGGAGAGTTGATGTATTGCAGGGGCTTGGAGGCCAGCTTAACGACCATATCGTTCGCGCCAATATGGGTCATATAGGCGGCAAAACCACACAGCATCATGATCATCATGCCGAGATCGCCACCACGGCTCATCAGCAAAATTTTAATATATTCAACAATGTCTGTTGCCGTATAGCCCGTCGATGCCGCGCTGGATGGCAACACTTTATGCCCCATCAGCGCACTGATAATCAACAAAACCAGACCGCCAACAAACAGTACGCCTGTCGCGGAATAACCTTTAATGATGTAGCGCGCTACACCTACAATAACCACAACCCCAATAAGGAGTTCAATAAATGTCAACATCGTTTCCCCTGTCGCATTGCTGCCCAGAAAGTAAAAAAACTAAAAAAAGTAAAAAGTGGTGACAGAATGTGCCTAATAAACCGATAACTCTTGCTGATTAAAATCAATAAAAATACGGATTCAAGCGATGGCTTAGCCGTTTTTTCAGCATCGTGGTTAAAAAAAGAATCTCACAATAAAAAACTGTGAAGTGCAGCGCCGGTGTGTGTGTTTTGTGGTGATATTGATTCTTAATTGTTAATTTATTGTAATGTTATTTAACTTTTCTCGGAGTAAAGAACAATTTATTGGCAATAAAGAGAAAATAGTTCCTATGAAATGGCTCAATAAATTAAGGGCTAATTATCTTAAAAATTTCATGCTGAGGAATATTCTGATTTTTTAGCTGCGCATTTTTGTTAAGCTAACATTAAGGTTGGGTTTGCTACAATTAATAATAAATCCCAGGATGGTAATTAAGTTGTGATTGTCGCTAAACGATATTTTCTCATTTTTTCATTTCTTTTTATTCAGTTAGCTTTCATTCCCCAGAGCGCTGCTGAAGATAAAGGCTGGTTCGCTACTTTTAAAGACAACGTCAGTGAAACCTGGCTGCAGCCGGAACATTATGATTTGTATATACCGGCTATTACCTGGCATGCACGCTTTGCCTACGATAAAGAAAAAACGGATCGCTACAATGAACGCCCGTGGGGGGCAGGATTTGGTCAATCCCGTTGGGATGATAAAGGTAACTGGCACGGACTTTATATAATGGCCTTTAAGGATTCCTACAATAAATGGGAACCTATTGGTGGTTATGGCTGGGAAAAAACCTGGCGACCGCTGGCCGATGAAAATTTCCATACAGGTCTCGGTTTTACCGCCGGTTTTACCGCGCGTGATAACTGGAACTACATTCCGGTACCCGTGCTGTTACCGCTGGCATCGATAGGGTATGGTCCGGCAACGTTCCAGATGACCTACATTCCGGGAACGTACAACAACGGTAACGTCTACTTTGCGTGGATGCGTTTCCAGTTTTGATAGACTACCTGTATTGTCAGGTGGATTATTAAAAAATCTTTTTAAAACAGTGTGATATCAACGTTAACTGAAAAATAACGCGACATTTATCACTTTTTGATAAAGTTCGACTGGACAAAGTGCACCACAATTGTTGTACTGATACCCGACACAGCATTTGTGTCTATTTTTCATGTAAAGGTAATTTTGATGTCTAAGATTAAAGGTAACGTTAAGTGGTTTAATGAGTCCAAAGGATTCGGTTTCATTACTCCGGAAGATGGCAGCAAAGACGTGTTCGTACACTTCTCTGCAATCCAGACCAATGGTTTTAAAACTCTGGCTGAAGGTCAGCGTGTAGAGTTCGAAATCACTAACGGTGCCAAAGGCCCTTCTGCTGCAAACGTAATCGCTCTGTAAGCATACGACAGCAAGCATTCAAAACCCGCTTAATTGCGGGTTTTTTTTCGCCTCAGTGTGCGGGAGAGGCCGAAACCAGCCAGAATGCCAGGGCGGTCATCGCAAATGATCCCAGCAGATTCGCCAGCACATTCAACATAGCCCAACCAAAGCGTCCTTCCTGTAGCAAAAACACCACCTCAGCCGAGAAAGTGGAAAATGTTGTTAGTCCCCCGCAAAAGCCAGTTGTAATCAGTACCTTCCACATTGGATCAATGTTTGTCATGCGATTAAACCATGCCAGACCCATACCAATGATAAATGCGCCAAGTAAGTTTGCTGCCAGCGTACCGAATGGAATGGCCTGATGTAGCGGGTTAAACCTCATGCTCAACATCCATCTTGCTACACTACCTGTACCACCACCGATAAAAACCGCTAAAAGGAGTTGTAACACTGCGTAATCCTGCTATTTGATTGTATATAGGATGAGTGTAACGCTGAATAATCGTGGTTGGCGAGCCTAACAACGTTTTCTGGAGGGAATATGTTCGTTGCAGCAGGGCAATTTGCCGTGGGACCTTCATGGGAAAAAAATGCAGAAACCTGCGTTTTACTGATGTCTCAGGCTGCGGGAGAGGGGGCATCGTTACTGGTATTACCGGAAGCGCTTCTGGCCCGTGACGATCTTGACCCAGACCTGTCAGTGAAATCAGCTCAATTGCTGGAAGGTGGATTTTTGACGCGCTTGTTGCGAGAAAGCGCGCAAAATGAGATGACGACAATCCTGACGATTCATGTTCCCTCTGTGCCTGGACGGGCGTATAACATGCTGGTGGCGCTACGGGCTGGTCAGGTAGTTGCCCATTACGCTAAATTACATCTCTACGACGCCTTTTCGATTCAGGAGTCACGAAATGTGGATGCAGGGGACGTCATAGCGCCGCTGCTGGACGTAGACGGGTTAAAAGTAGGGTTAATGACCTGTTATGATCTGCGCTTCCCAGAGCTGGCGCTGGCGCACGCATTGCAGGGAGCGGAAATTCTCGTATTACCCGCAGCCTGGGTACGGGGATCGCTTAAAGAGCATCACTGGTCTACGCTTTTAGCTGCAAGAGCGTTAGATGCAACGTGTTACCTGATTGCGGCGGGAGAGTGTGGTAATAAGAATATCGGCCAAAGCCGGGTCATCGACCCTTTTGGTGTGACCATTGCTGCTGCGGCGGAAACGCCTGCGCTAATTATGGCCGAGGTTTCTGCAGAGCGGGTAAGGCAGGTCAGAGCACAACTTCCGGTGTTAAGTAACCGACGTTTTGCGCCACCGCAATTATTATGACGTTTTTTTAAACAAGGCTTGATTCACCTTGTTACAGATTGCTATTGTGTGCGCGCGTCGAAAGGCCGTTAATATTCTCAGGTTAATATGGCGCTTTATGCAGCCTGGTTTAAGTGAAGAAGGTATCTATGGGTGAGATTAGTATTACCAAACTGCTGGTGGTTGCCGCACTGGTTGTTCTGCTGTTTGGTACCAAGAAGTTACGTACACTGGGTGGAGACCTGGGAACGGCAATCAAGGGCTTCAAGAAAGCAATGAACGACGATAATGCCGATGCTAAGAAAGATGCTGATGGTAGCGTTCAGGCTGAGAAGCTTTCTCATAAAGAGTAATGTCAGGAGCATGATGCTCATACTGCATACTCTGCATGAAAAAAAACCGGCAATTTGCCGGTTTTTTTATTGCTGATATGTAAGTGAGTATTACACGATTACTTCACTTCCAGCCCTTTGGCCTGCATGTCAGCATGGTATGAAGAGCGAACGAATGGACCGCAGGCTGCATGGGTAAAGCCCATGGCCATAGCTTCGGCTTTCATCTCATCGAACTCATCCGGGCTTACATAACGTTGAACCGGCAGGTGGTGACGGCTTGGCTGTAAATACTGCCCCAGCGTCAGCATGGTCACGCCATGACTGCGCAGGTCACGCATGACCTCAATGATTTCTGCATTGGTTTCGCCCAGACCAACCATCAGACCTGATTTAGTCGGAATCTCCGGGTGCGCTTCCTTGAAACGTTCCAGAAGCTTCAGCGACCAGTTGTAGTCCGCCCCCGGACGTACATTGCGATAAATACGCGGTACGTTTTCGAGGTTGTGGTTAAACACGTCTGGCGGCGTGGCGGTGAGGATATCCAACGCGCGATCCATACGACCACGGAAGTCAGGCACCAGCGTTTCGATTTTAATCGACGGGCTTTTCTCACGAATAGCGGTGATACAGTCAGCAAAGTGCTGAGCGCCGCCGTCACGCAGATCGTCGCGGTCAACGGAGGTAATGACGACATAGCGCAGCGCCATGTCAGCAATCGTCTGAGCAAGTTTTAACGGCTCGTTAGCATCCGGAGCAACCGGACGACCATGGGCAACGTCACAGAATGGGCAACGGCGGGTACAGATTGCGCCGAGGATCATAAAGGTTGCGGTTCCGTGATTGAAACATTCAGCCAGGTTAGGGCAGGAAGCTTCTTCGCAGACAGAGTGCAGGCCATTTTTGCGCATTGCCGCTTTGATGCCCTGGATGCGAGTGGAGTCCGCTGGCAGTTTTATTTTCATCCATTCCGGTTTACGCAGCAGGGCTTCACGCTCTGTTGCCACATTTTTTACCGGGATAAGAGCCATCTTATCGGCATCGCGGTATTTAACACCGCGTTCCATCACAATGGGTTTACTCATAGCTTGCGTGTTCCAGTTGCGAATTACGAAGGAAAGCGTTTCAATTCAAGGGAATGTTGCATTTATCAACTATTTTTGAATTAGTGATACGCAGTATATCATTGAAACGGGCCAGAAAGCAGCCTGACAGGCTGGCAAAATGTAAAATAGTTGTTGTTTTGTGCCATTTGCCACAACATTTGCCGTGGCAAAGTATGACCGTATTTTCAGTCTGCAACGTACTCGTGCGGTGGGTTACCCAACAGCGCTAATATGTTGGCCAGCAGGCGTGGGCGAACGCTCTCGGTCGTGGCTGCGCTATCCCACTGCGATACTTTCGCCATCTCCATTCCGGCGTAACCACAAGGATTGATACGCAGGAAAGGCGACAAATCCATATCCACGTTGAGCGCTAAGCCGTGAAACGAACATCCTCTACGAATACGTAATCCCAAAGAGCAGATTTTCTTCTCCCCGACGTATACGCCAGGCGCATCGGCTCGCGGGTGGGCATCAATGCCGATTTCCGCAAGTGTATTGACGACGGTTTGTTCCAGCAGCGTAACCAGTTCACGAACGCCAAGTTTGCGACGCTTCAAGTTCAACAGCACATACATGACCTGCTGGCCCGGCCCGTGGTAGGTCACCTGGCCGCCACGATCGCTCTGGATCACCGGAATATCGCCCGGCATCAGTACGTGCTCTGCTTTACCTGCCTGACCCTGGGTAAAAACAGGATAATGCTCTACCAGCCAGATTTCGTCATAACTGTTTTCATCGCGGGTATCGGTGAATTCGTGCATGGCCAGAGAAACTGGCTCGTAAGGTTGAAGACCGAGCTGGCGGACCAGAATTTTATCCTGATACAAAACGGCATCTCCGTAGATACTCACATAGAGTAGAGAATATAAAAGAGGGGAAAAGTATATCACAGGAGGGAGGGGTTACCCGAGCGGGGATGCAGCGGGTAACCAACAGGATTTTACAATACCATGCGTACGATATCGATATTGCCTAATTCTTCGTACAGCGTTTCAACCTGCTCAATGTGTGTAGCAGTAATAGTGATTGAGACCGAGTGGTAGTTGCCTTTGCTGCTCGGTTTTACCGTCGGAGAGTAATCACCTGGCGCATGGCGCTGTACCACTTCAACCACCTGATCAACCAGCTCAGGCAACGCCTGCCCCATTACTTTGTAAGTAAATGGAGTAGGGAATTCAAGCAGTTCGTTAAGTTTGGTTTTCATGTCAGCTCCGGCGTTACATCAATAAATAATAACTCCCACAGCGTGTGGGAGTTATCTGGATACCTAGTATATGGGGACGTAAATCACACTTTCAAGTGTTCGATTTTTAGCCAAACCAGTGATGGAACATTAATTTAATGTAATCAATGATTTTCCCAAAGAAGTTGCCTTCAGGGATTTCCTGCAGGACTACCAGCGGGCGCTGTTCGATGGTTTTGCCATCCAACTGGAAGTTGATGGTGCCGACAACCTGGTTTTTCCGCAGCGGTGCATGCAGTTCTGTGGTGTTCAGCACATAGCTTGCTTTCAGATCTTTCATGCGGCCGCGCGGAATGGTCAGGTAGACATCTTTATCTACGCCTAACGATGCACGATCTGTGTTACCAAACCAGGCCGGTTCTGAAGCAAACTCTTTACCGACTTTCAGTGGATTCACGGTTTCAAAGAAACGGAAGCCCCAGGTCAGCAGTTTTTTACTTTCGGTTTCGCGACCTTTATAGGTGCGGCCACCCATGACGGCAGAGATCAGACGCATCTGACCTTCGGTTGCGGATGCAACGAGGTTATAGCCAGCTTTGTCGGTATGACCGGTTTTGATACCGTCGACATTCAGGCTGTTATCCCACAGCAGGCCGTTACGGTTTAACTGACGAATACCGTTAAAGGTGAACTCTTTTTCTTTATAGATAGAGTATTCGTTAGGCACGTCACGAATCAGGGCCTGGCCAATCATCGCCATGTCGCGAGCCGAGCTGTACTGACCGTCAGCATCGAGACCATGAACGGTCTGGAAGTGGGTGTTTTTCAGGCCCAGCGCGTTCACATAGCTGTTCATCAGACCGACGAAAGCATCCTGGCTACCGGCTGCGAAGTCCGCCATTGCCACACACGCGTCATTCCCGGATTGTAGGTTGATGCCACGGATCAACTGGGAAACAGGAACCTGCATTCCAGGTTTCAGGAACATCAACGATGAACCTTTAAAGACCGGGTTACCTGTAGCCCAGGCGTCATTGCCGACAGTGACCAGATCGGTTTCTTTGAACTTGCCGGCTTTCATCGCCTGGCCGATGACGTAGCTGGTCATCATTTTGGTCAGACTGGCGGGGTCGCGGCGAGTGTCTGCGTTCTGTTCTGCCAGAACTTTGCCTGAATTGTAATCAATCAGGATATATGACTCCGCATCGATCTGCGGAACACCCGGGATCATGGTTTTAATATTCAGGTCATCGGCATGGGCAGCAGAGAGAGAAGCTGCGCAGAGAGCCGCGGTGAGCGCCATACGCTGCACGAAACGAGCGGAAAAAGTGGTCTTCATGGTCTGAACTACGACGTCCGTGATGAAATTAAAAAAAGTGCCCTACTATAGCAAATGCAAAACGGGCAGGCATCTGACTTTCCGCGTGACTTTGTTAATGTCATTTACAGAAACTGACAATTCAGATACCTGATTTACGTTATTACACGCCGGTGATGAAGGACTGTAATTGCGCCTCGGATTGAAGACGCTGCTGCAATGTGGAGGCTTCAGCTTTGCTGGCGAACGGCCCCATCTGGATACGCCAGACTGCGCCATTTTGTACCACCCGACCTGGAACGCCAAACTGCTGGCTTAAACGTTTTTGATACTGCTGCGCACGCGACTGCTCGCTGACTGCGCCAACCTGAACCACGTAACGTCCGTTGGCTACTGCCGCTGGAGCTGGTGCCGCGACGGCGGCTGGTGTTGCTGCTGGTGCGGTTGGTGTTGCCGGTGCGGTGATGGTCGGTTGCGGAGCCGGAGTCGGCTCGCTACCTTCCAGCACGCCTGCGGCGAGGGTGGTTGGCGCACCGAGGAATCCACCGCTGTTCACTGGCGCACCGGTTGGATCATCGCTTTTCAGCGTGGAATTGCTGATCGGACGAATATCGCCTTGCGGCTGACCCGCATCCGATGGCGAAGGCATACTTCCCATATTACCGCCACCGCTTAAATCAGGACGCGCGGGCAGGGCATAGGTTTGCTTTGCGACTGTCGTACACGCCATACCCGGACCGGACAATGAACCATCCTGGGCGACGATGATCGGGTCGATACGCACTTTGGTGTTGTTGGAGGTATTCAGACGGTCTGCTGCTGCACGTGAAAGTGAAATCACGCGATCGTTGCCATAAGGGCCGCGATCGTTTATGCGCACGACAATCATCCTGCCGTTTGCCAGGTTAGTTACTCTGGCATAGCTTGGGACTGGCAGCGTCGGATGCGCTGCGGTCAGTTGCATCGGGTCGAACGCTTCACCAGACGCGGTTAAGTTGCTTCCGGGTTCCGCATCATAGATAGCGGCAAGCCCTGCCTGGCTAAAGCGGGAAGGGTCCTGGACGATTTTGTAGCTCTTACCATCACGCTGATAGTCCTGATTCGCCGTTGGGTTCAGGGGTTCAAAGCGCGGATCGGCCCCGCTGATTTCAACAATCGGACCATTACACACCGCAGGCTGCGGCGCGACAGCACCCTGTTGCTGACCATCATCACTCGAACACGCCGCGAGCATTCCTGCTGCGATGCAGATACCAAGCCACTGCTTACGCATTGCGTACCCCTTACACGCTTTTCGACAACATTTTTCTATGGGTGTGGATCGACATAACAATCCCGAACCCGGCCATCAGCACGATAAGTGCCGAGCCTCCGTAACTGACCAGTGGGAGAGGAACGCCAACCACGGGCAGAATACCGCTCACCATACCAATATTTACGAAGACATAAACGAATAATATCAACATTAAACCACCTGCCATGACGCGACCAAAGGTGGTTTGCGCGTGGGCAGCGATCCATAATCCGCGCATAATCAGCAAAATGTACAGCGCAAGCAGAATTAAGATCCCTACCAGACCCAGCTCTTCTGCTAATACCGCGAAGATAAAGTCCGTGTGACGTTCGGGTAAAAATTCAAGCTGCGACTGCGTACCGTGCAGCCAGCCCTTGCCGCGTAGACCGCCGGAGCCAATAGCAATTTTAGACTGAATAATATGATATCCCGCACCCAGTGGATCGGTTTCTGGATCGAGCAACATCATGACGCGCTGACGCTGGTAATCATGCATCAGGAAGAACCACAGTATCGGGATAAACGCCGCAACCAGAACCACCGCAACACCGATTAAACGCCAGCTTAAACCAGAAAGGAACAGAACAAACAGACCGGAAAGGGCGACCAGTATTGAGGTACCGAGGTCAGGCTGAGCGGCCACCAGCAGGGTGGGCATAAATATCAGCACCAGTGCAATGGCGGTATTTTTTAGCGATGGCGGGCAAACATCACGGTTGATGAAGCGTGCGACCATCAGCGGCACGGCAATCTTGGCGATTTCGGAAGGCTGAAAACGCACAATACCCAAATCCAGCCAGCGCTGCGCCCCTTTGGATATCGCGCCGAAGGCATCTACCGCCACCAACAGGATGATGCAGAATATATAGAGATAGGGTGCCCAGCCTTCATAAACCCGGGGCGGGATTTGCGCCATCACCACCATGATGACCAGGCCCATTGCGATCTGGCCGACCTTGCGCTCCATCATGCCGATATCCTGGCCGCTGGCACTCCAGATGACCAGCGAGCTGTAAACCAGCAGCGCCAGCAAAATAAGCAACATCGTGGGATCGATGTGGATTTTGTCCCAGAATGTTTTTTTGTTCGGATTATCCGTCACGATTATTGGTCCTCCGCTGCTGCAACCGCGGGGTTTTCTGCAGGCAGATTGGTGTTGTTGTCGCCCAACATAATGTGGTCAAGGATCTGGCGCATAATGGTACCCACAGCCGGGCCCGCGCCACCGTTTTCAAGGATTATGGCGACAGCAACCTGGGGCTTATCATAGGGTGCGAAGGCCGTCATCAGCTTGTGGTCACGTAAGCGCTCGGCGATCTTGTGCGCGTTATAGGTTTCATTGGCTTTCAGGCCAAAGACCTGGGCAGTACCGGATTTCGCCGCAATTTTGTAAGGTGCGCCAGCGAAATACTTGTGCGCAGTACCGTTAGGACGGTTTGCTACACCGTACATACCGTCTTTTGCGATTTCCCAGTAACCGGAATGAATGTCACCAACGGGGGGTTCGTGTGGCTGTACCCACGGTACTTGCTTGCCGTTTTCTGCCGTACTCATCAGCAGATGCGGGACTTTTACCAAACCGTCGTTGATAAGGATCATCAGCGCTTTACTCATCTGGATAGGGGTTGCCGTCCAGTAACCCTGACCGATGCCGACCGGAATGGTATCACCCTGGTACCATGGTTTTTTAAACCGTTTTTGCTTCCACTCGCGGGTTGGCATGTTTCCCGCGCGCTCTTCGGCAAGATCGATGCCCGTATATTGGCCGTAGCCAAACTTGCTCATCCACTCTGAAAGTCGGTCTATCCCCATATCATAGGCGATTTGATAGAAAAACGTATCCGCCGACTCTTCCAGAGAACGGGTGATGTTCAGATGGCCGTGCCCCCATTTTTTCCAGTCACGGTAACGTTTTTCAGAGCCCGGTAATTGCCACCAACCTGGATCGAACAGACCAGTATTTCGGGTGATGACACCTGCACTTAATGCAGAAACTGCGACGTAAGGTTTAACTGTCGAAGCCGGTGGGTAAACACCCTGCGTGGCGCGGTTAACCAATGGGGTGTTCGGGTCATTGAGCAACCCAGAGTAATCTTTACTGGAGATACCATCGACAAACAGGTTCGGGTCGTAGCTCGGCATGGACACCAGCGCGAGAACGCCGCCGGTACGCGGGTCGGTAACCACCACGGCGGCGCGACTGCCTGCCAGCAGCGTTTCAATGTACTGCTGGAGTTTCAAATCGAGGGTGAGATAGATATCGTGCCCGGCCTGCGGCGCCACTTCTTTCAGCTGGCGAATGACGCGGCCGCGGTTGTTCACCTCAACCTCTTCATAACCGGTCTGGCCGTGAAGTACATCTTCGTAATAACGTTCAATACCCAGCTTGCCGATGTCGTGCGTCGCCGCGTAGTTAGCCAGTTTGCCGTCTTTGTCCAGGCGGTCTACGTCTTTATCGTTGATTTTTGATACGTAGCCAATGACATGGGTCAGCGCAGAGCCGTAGGGGTAGTAGCGGCGTTTATAACCTTTAACTTCGACGCCAGGAAAGCGATATTGATTAACGGCAAAGCGTGCGACCTGAACTTCACTCAGGTTAGTTTTTACCGGAATGGATGTGAAACGGTGTGAACGGGCGCGCTCTTTTTTAAAAGCGGCAATGTCATCGTCCGTCAGGTCTACGACGTTACGCAGCGCATCGAGGGTATCCTGAACGTTGTCGACCTTTTCTGGCATCATTTCTATCTGATAAATGGTGCGATTAAGGGCGAGCGGAATTCCGTTACGGTCATAAATGATGCCGCGGCTGGGGGCGATAGGCACCAGTTTGATGCGGTTTTCGTTCGAGCGGGTCTGATAATCAGTAAAGCGAACGATTTGCAGATTATAAAGGTTGGCGATCAGCACGCCGGTGAGCAGCAAAATCCCCAAAAAAGCGACCAGCGCCCGGCGCACAAATAGCGCGGACTCAGCCGAATAGTCGCGAAAAGAATTCTGTAGTTTCATCCGCTGCTTAATCTACTCAAGAATCAATGATCACTCACGGTGATAAGGATGGTTGGTGGTAATGCTCCACGCCCTGTACAGACTCTCCGCAACCAGAACCCGAACAAGAGGGTGAGGAAGGGTTAACGCTGAGAGTGACCAGCTTTGTTCTGCTGCTGCTTTACAGGCAGGAGAAAGACCTTCCGGCCCACCAATCAACAAACTGACGTCACGACCGTCCAGTTTCCAGCGTTCCAGTTCGGTCGCCAGCTGCGGCGTGTCCCAGGGTTTGCCAGGGATATCAAGGGTGACGATGCGGTTTTTGCCTGCGGCAGCCAGCATCTGTTCACCCTCTTTGTCGAGAATGCGTTTAATATCCGCGTTCTTGCCGCGTTTTCCTGCCGGGATTTCGATCAGCTCAAAGGGCATATCTTTCGGAAACCGACGGAGATACTCCGTAAAACCGGTTTGCACCCAGTCAGGCATTTTCGTACCCACAGCGACAAGTTGCAGCTTCACGCATTAACTCCAGAGTTTTTCCAGTTCATACAGGCGACGGCTTTCTTCCTGCATCACGTGGACAATCACATCACCGAGGTCAACGACGATCCAGTCTGCGACGTTCTCGCCTTCTACGCCGAGCGGCAGCAGACCAGCAGTGCGGGACTCCTGAACAACGTGGTCTGCGATAGACATTACATGACGGCTGGACGTGCCAGTACAGATAATCATGCAATCAGTGATGCTGGATTTGCCCTGAACGTCTAAGGCGATGATGTCTTGACCTTTCAGGTCATCAATTTTGTCGATTACAAAATCCTGAAGTGCTTTACCCTGCAAGTGTTCCCCCTGGGTGAAAAGAGTTAAAAACGTCTGTTAGTATACCTGAACCAGAGGCGATATCGGGACAAATGTCTCCGAAAGCGCTTGTGAAGTGCGCTATCATCCCACCCCACGCCGCAGAATGCATCGCCATTTTTGTAAAACAATTTCTGCAAAGCTCTGAAGGGCGGGAAAAGTCAGGTTGCGGAGAATAACAGCCTGTCATGGGGTGTCAATGGGAGAGAAGCCCTTCGGCAGAAAAAACAGTGCTTTCACTCTCCGTCGTGCCATACAGCCCGGCTGTTAAGTACTTTCAGAACCGCAAAATCGTCGCAAAAATCAATCGCGCTCCAGCAACCTTGTTCGACGCGAAAATGCCACATTGCTGCTGCCGGCATGGACAACAAACGGGCGATCAACACGCTCAATACACCCTGATGGCTCACCACCAGCAGGTTTTGGCACATTTTGTAATCATCGAGTTGAGCAATGAAGCGTTCCACGCGCAGGGAAAATGCCTGAAAACCTTCGCCATTAGTGGGCGTCGCGTTCTGCCAGTCGTTACACCACACGGCGTAGTTTTCGGCGTCTTCGCGCGCCAGATCGCGATGGTGGCGCATTTCCCAGTCGCCAAAAAACATCTCATTGAGCTCAGGCATGTTACGCACAGGAATCTCGCGATCGCCTAAGATCAACTGCGTTGTATGGCGGGCGCGCTCCAGCTCGCTGCACAGAACGTTGTCGACAGGCACATCGCGTAACAGCGTACTCAGCGTTTGCGCCTGAGCTATTCCCCGTTCTGTTAGTGGTGTGGGAGCGTGGCCGCTATATAAACCCGCGACGTTGGCTTCAGTTTCGCCATGACGTACCAACCAGAGTCTCATTTTTTCCTCTTGGGGTTATTCGCACAAAACATGATGTTTGCCCTGATTGCGCAGAGATTTTTCACTAAAATACCTTTTTTTACGTGGAGCGGCACGATGTCTTTATTGAAGAGCGCGCATGGTGGTAATACCCGAGAAGCCGCCGAACTGTTGGGCGTCTCGCCTGAGCAATTGCTGGATTTTAGCGCGAATATTAATCCGCTGGGTATGCCAGCAGATTTAAAACGCTCAATTATCGACAATATGGACTGCGCGGAGCGTTACCCGGATGTCGATTACGCGCAACTGCATGCAGCGTTGGCGGAGCATCATCAGATTCCGGCCTCGTGGATCCTGGCCGGAAACGGTGAGACCGAGTCTATTTTTACCTTGGTAGATGGCCTGAAGCCACGTCACGCGATGATCGTGACGCCTGGGTTTGCTGAATATCGTCGGGCGCTGCAATGGGGAGGCTGTACGATCCATGAGTTTGCGCTGCGCGAAGACGATGGCTGGCAGCTTACCGATGCGATCCTCGATGCGTTAACCTCAGAGCTGGACTGCCTGTTTCTCTGCACGCCCAACAACCCCACCGGGTTACTACCGGATAACCGCCTGCTACGTGAGATTGCCTCACGTTGTGAGCGGCTTGGGATCAATCTGATCCTTGATGAAGCGTTTATCGATTTTATTGCCGGGGAGCCGGGATTTATTCCGCTACTTCGGGATAACCCGCATATTTGGGTGCTGCGCTCGCTCACTAAGTTCTATGCGATACCGGGGCTGCGTCTGGGGTATCTGGTCAACAGTAACGAGCAGGCCGTTGTACAAATGCGCAGCCGACAAATGCCGTGGTCAATTAATGCGTTTGCTGCTCTGGCTGGCGAGATTATTTTACGCGACAGCGCTTATCAGCAGGCGACGTGGAAATGGCTGGAACAAGAGGGAGCGCGGTTTGAGCAGCAGCTACAAAACCTGCCCGGCCTGACGGTGTATCCCGGCCAGGCAAATTATCGTTTATTACGCTGCGATCGCGCGGATATTGATTTGCAACGGATGTTGCTGGAACAGCATGTCTTGATTCGCAGTTGTGCCAATTACCCTGGGTTGGACGCGCGTTATTACCGAGTTGCTGTTCGCAGTCAGGAAGAAAATGACCGCCTGCTGGTGGCATTAAACAACACGCTTAGCGGTACAACCCCTGCTGATTAATATAGTCAAGCACTGCGCCTGGCATCAGGTCGTCGCACGGCTCGCCTTTTTCCAGTCGCTCGCGAATGAGCGTGGCGGAGATGTTGAACCACGGCGTTTCGGCCAGGTAGATTTTCCCGCAAGGCAGGTTGTGCAGGTCATCCGGCGAATGAGTCAGGTGATCTTCCAGCCATTGCTGGTGCTTTTCCTGCGTCATTTCGAGAGGATAACCTGGACGTCGGCATACGATGAGATGGGTATTATCCAGAATCGTGTGGTAGTCGTGCCAGGAAGGGAAGGTCAGCAGCGAATCCTGACCAATGATAAACGCTAACGGCACATTCGGGCCTTGTTCCTCGCGCCACTCTTTTAGCGTTTGCGCGGTGTAGGAGGCCGTGTCGCGTTTCAGTTCGCGTTCATCCAGGGAAAACAGCGGTTTATCAGCAATGGCCAGTTCAACCATGCGCTTACGTTGCTCACCGGACGCTTCAGGCTGCGCACGATGCGGCGGCACGTTATTGGGCATGATGATGACCCGGGAAAGACCAATCAGATTCGCCAGAATTTCAACCGGTTTAAGATGACCATAATGCACCGGATCAAAGGTGCCGCCGAACAGAGCCTGCAATGATTTCATATCAACCATCAATAAAAACATCGGCCAGTGATTTATGGCAGAGCAAAAGGGACAGTCCCTCAAGTTCCGCCCACACTGACTGACCATAGTCTTGTTTAAGCGTAATTTCCGTACGCGTTAACAGCGTTACCGCCTGACGCAGCTGCGCCGGGTTCAGCCGGTTTAGCGCATCACCCATCATGCCTCGGCGATTTTGCCACACCCGGTGTTTATCAAACAACGTGCGCAAGGGGGTATTCGCCGACTGCCGTTTTAGGTTGACCAGCAACAGCAATTCACGCTGTATCGTACGCAGCAAAATAACCGGCTCACTGCCTTCCAGACGTAGCTGTTGCAGAATGTGCAGCGCGCGTTTGCTTTTGCCCATCAGCAGCGCATCCACCCAGTGGAACGGGGTAAAGTGCGCCGCATCGTTAACGGCTTTTTCTACGCGAGGCAGCGTTAGTTTGCCATCAGGCCAAAGCAATGCTAACCGTTCCAGCGCTTGCGCCAGTGCTAACAGGTTACCTTCATAGCAATAGCACAACAGCTGATTGGCTGCGTCATCCAGTTGCAGGTTATTGAGTTTAGCCCTCGCGGCGACCCAACGTGGGAGCTGTGCTTGCTCCGGCGTCTGGCAGCTGACCTGCACCGCATTATTGGCAAGTCCGGTATACCATGCGGCGTTTTCCTGCGCTTTAGTCAGCTTGTTACCACGAACAATCAGCAGCAGGTCGTTATGTAGCAGTGTGACGAGTGAAGCGAGCTGTTCGTTAATGGCGGCATTGGGGCCATTTTCAGGCAGTTGCAGGAGCAGGGTTTGACGGTTGGCAAACAGGCTCATCGCCTGGCAGAGTGAAAAAATCTCTCCCCAGTCGGTGCTGTTGTCCAGAGTGAAGGCGTGGTGTTCTTCGAACCCTTGTGTGGCAGCAGCCTGACGGATGGCATCCTGGCTTTCCTGCAATAAGAGGGGATCGTTACCTAAGAGCAAATACGCCGCGCGCAGCCCTTCATTGAGCTGTGCGCGGAGTTGTTCAGGGTACAACTTGAGCATCAGTTACCCAGCGTGGTGGAGACACGCGCCGGAGATGACGCAGGCTCTGCGGCTTTTGTCGCAGCTGGCTTAGCATCATCATCAGCATTGGATGACAGAGTATCAGCCAGATGTACGCTTGGCAGCTTACGAATTAACTGTTCAGCCGCTTTGTCATACATCTCTTTTACGATCATCTCCTGCTCGTTATCCTTCGCCAGTGCAGCCTGTGGGTTGTCAAAGAACGAACGATAAACTTTTGCGCTGATAGGGTAAATATCATGTCCTGGAATCAGCACGGTAGCGCTTACGGACATCACCATCTGGTATTCAGCCGTTTGACCGTTCTGGAATACCGACGCCGTATCCTGCGAAATGCTTACCGCGCCAAGACGTAAAGACGTCACATCTTTACGCATTGTACCGTCTTCAAGCAGCGTCACACCGTTCAGACGCAGCTGGTTACGGACCGCACGGCTTAACGGGCCGTTCGGATCGCCAGAGTTCAGGATCATGGTTTTCATTGAGGGTGGAACCTGCGTAGTACTACGCAGATGCCAGCCACACCCGGCGGTGACCAGCACCGCCAGAGATAACAACAATGTTGTCAGAAGTCGCACGCTTCCTCCCGCGCTTAGCCAACGACCAGATTGAGGAGTTTACCCGGTACATAAATCACTTTACGTACGGTAACGCCATCAAGATATTTTGCCACCAGATGCTCCTGGCCAGCACGTTCACGAACCTGTTCTTCTGTCGCATTTACCGGAACGGTAATTTTGCCACGGACTTTACCGTTCACCTGAACAACAACCAACGTCGAGTCTTCAACCATTGCGGCTTCGTCAGCTACCGGCCACGGTGCGTTGTCGATATCGCCTTCACCTTTCAGCGCCTGCCACATCGTGAAGCAAACGTGTGGGGTGAACGGGTTCAGCATGCGAACGACGGCCAGTAACGCTTCCTGCATCAGGGCTCTGTCTTGTTCGTCTTCCTGCGGTGCTTTCGCCAGCTTATTCATCAACTCCATAATCGCCGCAATTGCGGTGTTAAAGGTCTGACGACGGCCGATATCATCGGTCACTTTAGCAATGGTTTTGTGCACGTCGCGACGCAGCGCTTTTTGGTCTTCGCTCAACACATCAACGTTCAGTTCAGCTACATCACCTTTGGAGGTATGTTCGTAAACCAGCTTCCAGACACGTTTCAGGAAGCGGTTCGCCCCTTCAACGCCGGATTCTTGCCATTCCAGCGTCATATCAGCCGGAGAAGCGAACATCATGAACAGACGTACGGTGTCGGCGCCGTAACGTTCAACCATAACCTGCGGGTCGATACCGTTATTTTTCGACTTGGACATTTTGCTCATGCCGGTATACACCAGTTCATGGCCTTCTGCGTCCTGAGCTTTGACGATACGACCTTTCTCGTCGCGCTCAACGATGGCATCAACCGGAGAAACCCAGTTACGCTCACCGTTTGCACCAACGTAATAGAACGCATCGGCCAGCACCATACCCTGGCACAGCAGCTGTTTAGCCGGTTCGTCAGAGTTGACCATACCCGCATCGCGCATCAGCTTGTGGAAGAAGCGGAAGTAGAGCAGGTGCATGATGGCGTGTTCAATACCACCAATGTAGATATCAACCGGAAGCCAGTAGTTTGCAGCTTCTGGATCCAGCATCCCTTCGTTGTACTGCGGGCAGGTGTAGCGCGCGTAGTACCAGGAGGATTCCATAAAAGTATCGAAAGTGTCGGTTTCGCGCAGTGCAGGCATGCCGTTAACGGTGGTTTTTGCCCACTCCGGATCGGCTTTGATTGGGCTGGTAATACCATCCATAACCACGTCTTCCGGCAGAATAACCGGCAACTGGTCTTCTGGCGTCGGCAGTACGGTACCGTCTTCCAATGTCACCATCGGAATCGGCGCGCCCCAGTAACGCTGACGGGAAACACCCCAGTCACGCAGACGGTAGTTTACTTTACGCTCACCCACGCCAAGAGCCACCAGCTTGTCAGCAATGGCATTGAAGGCTGCGTCGAAGTCGAGGCCGTCAAACTCACCGGAGTTAAACAGCACCCCTTTTTCGGTCAGAGCTTGTTCGGACAGATCCGGCTCTGCGCCTTCAGCGGTCAGAATTACAGGCTTGATGGTCAGGCCATATTTAGTCGCAAACTCGTAATCGCGCTGATCGTGCCCCGGAACGGCCATGACTGCGCCCGTACCGTATTCCATCAGGACGAAGTTTGCTGCCCAAACCGGGATCTCTTCGCCAGTCAGCGGGTGAACGGCTTTAAAGCCCGTGTCGACGCCTTTCTTCTCCATGGTTGCCATTTCGGCTTCAGCAACCTTGGTGTTGCGGCATTCGTCAATGAAGGCGGCCAGTTCCGGGTTATTTGCAGCGGCTTTCTGCGCCAGCGGGTGACCTGCGGCAACGGCCAGATAGGTCGCACCCATAAAGGTGTCCGGACGGGTTGTGTAAACGGTCAGCGTGTTGTCGTAATCGTTCACATCGAAGGTGATTTCTACGCCTTCAGAACGGCCAATCCAGTTGCGCTGCATCGTTTTCACGGTGTCAGGCCAGTGATCCAGGTTATCCAGGTCACGCAGCAGTTCGTCAGCGTAAGCGGTGATTTTGATGAACCACTGCGGGATCTCTTTACGCTCGACTTTGGTATCACAACGCCAGCAGCATCCGTCGATAACCTGTTCGTTCGCCAGTACGGTCTGGTCATTCGGGCACCAGTTGACAGCAGACGTTTTCTTGTACACCAGGCCTTTTTTGTACAGCTCGGTGAAGAATTTCTGTTCCCAACGGTAATATTCCGGGGTGCAGGTCGCCAGCTCACGGCTCCAGTCGTAACCGAAACCCAGCATTTTGAGCTGGTTTTTCATGTATGCGATGTTGTCGTACGTCCACGGTGCTGGTGCGGTGTTGTTTTTAACCGCAGCACCTTCTGCTGGCAGACCGAACGCATCCCAGCCAATTGGCTGCAGTACGTTTTTGCCCAGCATGCGCTGGTAGCGGGCGATGACGTCACCGATGGTGTAGTTACGTACGTGGCCCATGTGTAGTCGACCAGAAGGATAGGGAAGCATAGACAGGCAGTAATACTTCTCTTTGCTCTCGTCTTCGGTAACTTCAAATGTGCGCTTCTCATCCCAGTGAAGCTGTACTTTGGATTCTATCTCTTCCGGGCGGTATTGCTCTTGCATGGCAGCCAGTGGTCCTGTTTTCAATACAGCTACAAACGTAGCTCTAGATGTGGTGTTTCAGATCCGCATAGCATAGCCCAAACGCCCGCGCCAAAACAGCCTTTCGCGCATTCAGCGTTGAATTCCCGCAAGGATAATTCTTGCACGAATTTACACACTCTGTGGACAGTCTTGCAAAGCGTAGCGTAAATAACGTCTATTATTATAGACAGTTAACGACCCAGGAGGCGAAGCGATGAACAAGGTTGCTCAATATTACCGTGAACTGGTAGCTTCACTGAGCGAACGTCTGCGTAATGGCGAACGCGATATCGATGCGTTGGTGGAGCAGGCGCGTCAACGAGTTATGCAGACCGGGGAGTTAACGCGAACCGAGGTGGAAGAGCTCACTCGGGCCGTCAGACGTGACCTGGAAGAGTTTGCTCTGAGCTATGAAGAAAGTCTCGATGAGGAGACAGACAGCGTCTTTATGCGGGTTATCAAGGAGAGTATCTGGCAGGAACTGGCCGATATTACCGATAAAACGCAGCTCGAATGGCGCGAAGTGTTCCAGGACCTCAGTCATCACGGTGTTTATCACAGCGGCGAGGTGGTCGGATTAGGTAATCTGGTCTGCGAGAAGTGCCACTTCCATTTAGCGGTTTACACCCCGGATGTGCTGCCGCTGTGTCCGAAATGCGGACACGATCAGTTTCAGCGCCGACCGTTTGAACCGTAATTGCTTATTGCCGGATGGCGACGCAAAGCGTCTTATCCGGCCTGCAAATTGCACGATTTTGTAGGCCGGATAAGCGTTAGCGCCATCCGGCGTGTATTAGGCGTAAAACTTCAGCCGTTCTGCCAGCAAATCGACAAACCCCTGGCGATCAACATCCACCATCACGGTGGCGTTTGGCTTATTGCCGCTCAGGAAGTAGTAGTCCACCACGGTCATTCCCTGGGTATATTTACCCTGAGTTTCCACGCCAACCCAGCGTTCAACGGTGGTAAACAGTTCAGGTTTCAGCAGCCAGGCAATGGTGCATGGGTCGTGCAGCGGTGCGCCGATGAATCCCCATTTTTCGTCTTTGTGATATTCAAAGAAGAAATCGAGTAGTTCAGCAACGATCGTCGAAACAGGATTGCCGATAGCGCGGAACCGCTCGGTATCTTCACGATGTATTTGTGCTTTATGCGTGACGTCCAGCCCGGCCATCACCACCGGAATACCCGACTGGAATACGATCTCCGCGGCTTCGGGATCCACAAAGATGTTGAACTCGGCGGCGGGTGTCCAGTTTCCGAGGCCCATCGCACCACCCATAATCACGATACGGTCGATTTTGGCGTGCAGCTCAGGATGGCTATTCAGTAGCAATGCCACGTTAGTTTGCGGGCCGGTGGAGACAATCGTCATCGGTTCCGGGCTTTCACGCAGGGTTTTCGCCATCAGTTCCACAGCGGTACAGTCTTGTGGCGCAAAAGTGGGTTCCGGCAGCGCCGGACCATCCAGCCCACTCTCGCCATGGACGTTATCGGCGATAATCAGATCGCGCATCAGTGGTTTCATAGCGCCACCGGCGACGGGAATATCCGTACGCTTGAGCAACGTCAGCATGCGCAATACGTTACGCAGCGTTTTGTCGGGAGTCTGATTCCCGGCTGACGAGGTTATCGCTTTCACATCCAGTTCAGGTGAGGCGAGGGCGAGAACAATTGCGATAGCGTCGTCATGACCTGGATCGCAATCAAACAGGATCGGAAGTGCCATTGTTGCTCCTTGTAAGTGGGACTTTGTGACAAGGTTAACGCTGGGCTGTATGTGTTTCGAGAGGCGAAGGGATAAAGCGTGAGGTGGCGCGCACATGGAGATGCGCGCCAGCAAGATTAGTGCAGGATTTTCGCGAGGAAGTCTTTGGCGCGGTCCGATTTCGGATTAGCGAAGAACTCTTCTTTCGGTGAGTCTTCAACAATTTTTCCTTCATCCATGAAGATCACCCGGTTCGCCACTTTACGCGCAAAGCCCATTTCGTGGGTTACCACCATCATGGTCATCCCTTCATTGGCCAGTTCAACCATAACGTCCAGTACTTCGTTGATCATTTCAGGATCAAGCGCCGATGTCGGTTCGTCAAACAGCATGGCGATAGGATCCATACATAGTGCCCGGGCGATAGCGACACGCTGTTGCTGGCCCCCGGAGAGTTGGGCCGGGAACTTCTCGGCATGTGCTGACAGACCAACGCGTTCCAGTAACTTTTGCGCTTTGTCGCGGGCCGGCTTTTTATCGCGCTTAAGCACTTTTACCTGCGCCAAAGTAAGGTTCTCAATGATCGACAGATGCGGGAACAGTTCAAAGTGCTGGAACACCATACCAACACGAGAGCGCAGTTTGGCCAGATCGGTTTTTTTATCATTCACCACGGTACCATCAACGGTGATGACGCCCTGTTGCACTGGCTCCAGCCCGTTCACCGTTTTGATAAGCGTTGATTTACCTGAACCTGACGGGCCGCAAACCACCACCACTTCACCTTTTTTCACTTCCGTGGAGCAGTCGGTCAGCACCTGAAAGTGACCATACCATTTAGAAACATTTTTCAGGGTAATCATTAAACTGTCCTTTTCTTCAAATAGCTGACCAACAACGATGCGCTCAGACTGAATACAAAATAAACGGCGCCAGCAAACAGGATCATTTCAACCTGTGTGCCGTCACGCTCGCCAATGGTGGAGGCGGTACGGAAGAAGTCTGCCAGACTCAATACATAGACCAGCGAGGTATCCTGGAACAGTACGATGCCCTGGGTCAGCAGCAGTGGTACCATCGCGCGGAAGGCCTGTGGCAGAATGATCAGCTTCATCGACTGCCAGTGTGTCATCCCCAGCGCCAGCGCGGCGCTGGATTGCCCACGAGAAATACTCTGGATACCGGCACGGATAATCTCGGAATAGTACGCAGCTTCAAACATCGAAAACGCGACCATCGCTGAGATCAGGCGAATATCGGTTTTAGGCGACAGACCCAGTACGTTTTGCAAAAAGCCGGGCACAATCAGGTAGAACCACAGCAGCACCATGACCAGCGGAATAGAACGAAATACGTTGACGTAGCCTTTCGCAAACCAGGCAATCGGCGCGAAGCTGGACAGACGCATTACTGCAAGGATGGTTCCCCAGACAATACCAATGACGACTGCCGTAACGGTGATTTTCAGGGTGATGATCAGCCCGTCCAGCAGATACGGCAGGGAAGGGACGATAGAACTCCAGTCAAATTCGTACATTATTTGCCTCCCAAATTGCCAGGCAGGCGGATTTTGCGTTCGACGAGATTCATCACCAGCATGATGACGGCGTTAATCAGGACGTAGGCCAGCGTGATGGCGGTGAACGATTCCCATGCGTGGGCGGAGTAATCCAGTAGTTTTCCCGCCTGCGCCGCCATATCCACCAGGCCGATGGTGGAGGCGATCGCGGAGTTCTTCACCAGGTTCATCATCTCTGAGGTCATTGGCGGAACAATCACGCGGTATGCGTTTGGCAGCAGCACATAGCGGTAGGCCTGCGGCAAAGTCAGCCCCATCGCCAGCGCGGCGTTTTTTTGCCCGCGAGGCAGGGACTGAATCGCGGCGCGAACCTGCTCACAGACGCGCGCGGCGGTAAACAGCCCCAGACAAAGCATGGATGAGAGGAAGAACTGAATGTTGGGATCCAGTTCCGACTTGAACCACATGCCAATGTTTTCCGGCAGCAGTTCAGGAATGACCAGATACCAGGTAAAGAACTGAACGATGAGCGGAACGTTACGAAACAGCTCAACGTATAGCGTGCCGATCCCGGAAAGGAAACGATTTGGGACGGTACGTAAGATGCCGAATAAAGAGCCTATGAGGAAAGCGATAATCCAGGCGGTGATAGATAACGCGACCGTGACCTGGAAACCACTCCAGAGCCAGCCGAGATAGGTGGTGTTGCCGAACGGGGCCTGTTGTAAAAAAATACCCCAGTTCCAGTCTATAGACATAAATCTACTCCAGAAAAAAAAGGGTAGCAGCGCTACCCTCGAAGATTGTTATTCGGCGTTTTGCGGTTTTCAGGCCTGATGGGGAACGACCATCAGGCTTATAGTCTGTCCGTGCCGAGTAACAATCGAGAGGGAGGGGAAGCCTCCCATTTATTTTAGTTAGTTAAGCGCTTTATCATTCGGTTCTTTGAACAGGGCTTTCATCTCGTCTGACAGTTCGAAATTCATGTTCAGGTTCTTCGGTGGAATTGGATTTTTAAACCACTTATCAAACCATTTCTCAGCTTCGCCTGAGGTCTGCGCCTTGGCGATAGTGTCGTCCATCAGCTTTTTGAACTCAGGGTCATCTTTACGCAGCATGCAGCCGTAGGCTTCCTGAGATTGTGGCTTGCCAACGATCTCCCAGTTGTCTGGTTTCTTCGCTTTCGCGCGTTCGCCAGCCAGCAGGGCGTCATCCATCATAAAGGCAACAGCACGACCGCTTTCCAGAGTACGGAAAGAGTCACCATGGTCTTTCGCGCTGATGATGCGCATATCCATTTTTTGTTCTTCGTTCAGCTTGTGCAGCAGCACTTCTGAGGTGGTACCTGAAGTCACGACCACGGCTTTGCCTTTCAGGTCAGCGAAATCTTTGACGTCGCCGCCTTTTTTCGCCAGCAGACGGGTACCGACAACGAAAATGGTGTCAGAGAAGGCTGCTTGTTTCTGGCGCTCGACGTTGTTGGTGGTGGATCCACATTCAAAGTCGAAGGTGCCGTTTTGCAGCAGCGGGATACGGTTTTGTGAAGTAATCGGGATCAGTTTTACCTGCAGATCGGGCTTGTTCAGCTTTTTCTTCACCGCTTCAACGATCGCGTTGGAGTAATCCTGTGAATAACCGACCACTTTTTGCTGATTATCGTAGTAAGAAAACGGTACCGATGATTCACGGTGACCGACAACGATCACGCCATTTTTGGCGATCTTATCCAGCGTGCTGCCTGCCGCGGGTGCTGCGTCTTCTGCGTGCGCCAGACCGGCGGACATTCCCATGACCAGCATGGCAGTGGCGAGCTTACGTAATTGCATATCCAACTCCTTTATCGTCTGCGCCAGGGACGCATTGATACCCATTGTGATGTTGTTATTGTTTGCTACTAAAACGTGCAGTCTTGTATGTGTTTGTTAACATTTAGTTTGGATGAATGTAAAGAATTTGCTGTGTTATTGTTTATTTTTGCGAAGTGCGCCGCACCATTTGGGGGCAAAAATATCTTGTTGCACTTTTCAGGTGCTACCGGCGCTCAACTTTGGTGCGACCAGGTTGCACATTCAGCCAAAACAGCGTTTGCCTTGTAGAACAAAGCAATAGACGTGCCAGAATGGTCTTTTGGAGGGGAGTTGGCCTGATAAGCGTAGCGCCATCAGGCAAGATGCTGCACAACGGCCGGATGGCGGCGTACCGCCTTATCCGGCCTGAATTTGATGGGGCACTGTTTTATTTGCGACGTTGGCGCAGGCTCATTACCACTGCGCCAAAGCCAAACAGTGCAGTCAGCAGCCAGAGCGGCCAGTTACCGGTACGGGCATAAGGGGTCAGGCCCGTGGTTGGCGTCACGCTGGTGGTCAGCACCTGACGGGTAAACTGCGGGATCATCGCCTGAATCTCACCCTGAGGACCAATCACCGCCGTAATACCATTGTTGGTGCTACGCAGCAAGGGGCGCGCCAGCTCAAGGGAACGCATCCGCGCCATCTGGAAGTGCTGCCACGGGCCAATAGACTTACCAAACCAGGCATCGTTGGAGATAGTCAGCAGGTAGTCCGTATCCGGACGGAAGTTATCCCGAACCTGTTCGCCAAGAATGATTTCGTAGCAAATGGCAGCGGTCAGCTTAAAGCCGTGTGCATGCAACTGTGGCTGTACGTACGGGCCACGGCTGAACGAAGACATTGGCAGGTCAAAGAACGGCGCTAAAGGTCGCAGGATTGATTCCAGCGGGACAAACTCGCCAAACGGTACCAGATGGTTTTTGTTGTAGCGGTTTCTGGAGTCGTAGCTGTATGGACTGTCTTTACCCAGTGTGATGATGGTGTTGTAGGTGTCGTAACGATTCTGCTTGTTCAGACGCGCGTCCACGATACCGGTAATCAGTGTGCTGTTTTTCGATTTCAGCAGGTCATCCATCATGCTCAGAAAACGCTGCTGGTTAATTTCCAGATCCGGAATAGCAGATTCTGGCCAGATGATTAGCTGTGATTTGCCCATCTCGGGTTGGGTGGCGTCGAGATAAATCTTCAGGGTGTTGAGTAACTGACCTTCATCCCATTTAAGCGACTGCGGAATGTCGCCCTGTACCATCGAGACCTGGGTGGTTTTTTCCGGCTCAAGCGTGTACCACTGGATATAGCGCAATGGAAAAGGCAGAGCAAAGAGCACGAGTGCGGCAACCAGCGGCTTCCAATTTCGTGTCACCAGCGCCAGCGCCAACAGGCCGCTAACCATCATCAGCAGGAAGTTAATCGCCTCAACGCCCATTACCGGCGCCAGCCCCTTTAACGGACCGTCGATCTGGCTATAACCGAACTGCAACCACGGGAAGCCGGTCAGTACCCAACCGCGCAGGAATTCCGTGATTTGCCAGACTACCGGCGCGGCAATTGCCACCCGCAGCCAGGTGGTTTTCGGCCACAAGCGCGCCAACACACCGGCAAACAGACCGGTGTAGAGGGAAAGGTATGCGGCAAGCAGAACCACGAGGAAAATGTTAACCGGGCCGGGCATACCGCCAAACTGCGCGATACTGACGTAAACCCAGTTGATGCCTGAGCCAAACAGTCCCAGCCCCCAGAAGTAACCGATAGCGGCAGACTGGAGCGGACGGCGGTTGAAGGTGAGAGCCTGCAGGCCCATCAGCGAAACAATCGCAGCGGGCCAGATGTCATACGGTGAGAAAGCCAGTGTCCCGCAGGCACCGAATAATAACGCCAGCAGCAGGCGAATGCGCTGGCGTTCAATTAATGGGGCAAATGCCATGTAGTCTTAGATCCAGTTTCGGGTTTATTCGTCCAGTTTTGGCTGGGGTGAGTCGTCCGGAATTCTGACATGAACCTGAATAATACGGCGGCTGTCGGCCATTGCCACTTTAAACTGGTAACCATCAATGTCGATAGTTTCCCCACGCGCGGGCAGATGACCAAAGGCCTGCATGACCAGCCCGCCAATGGTATCGACTTCTTCGTCGCTAAAGTGGGTCCCGAAAGCTTCGTTGAAGTCTTCAATCGGCGCCAGCGCGCGAATAGTCCAGGTGTGGCGACTGAGCTGACGGAAATCAATATCGTCTTCTTCGTCGTACTCATCTTCAATTTCACCGACAATCAGTTCAAGGATGTCCTCAATGGTCACCAGACCTGAGACACCGCCAAACTCGTCGATGACGATAGCCATATGATAACGCTGGGAGCGGAACTCTTTCAGCATGCGGTCAACCCGCTTGCTTTCAGGTACGACAACCGCCTGGCGTAACACTTTCTCCATGCTGAAGGCTTCGGCATCGCTGCGCATAAACGGCAGCAAATCTTTGGCCATCAGAATCCCTTCAATGTGATCCTTGTCTTCGCTAATCACCGGGAAACGCGAGTGAGCAGACTCGATAATGACATCGAGACATTCGTCCAGGGTCTGGTTGCGTTTCAGGGTAATCATCTGAGAGCGAGGGATCATGATGTCGCGCACGCGTTGGTCCGCAATATCCATTACCCCTTCGAGCATATCGCGCGTATCTTCATCGATAAGGTCGTTTTGCCCGGAATCACGGATCAGCTCCAACAGTTCGTCGCGGTTTTTCGGTTCACCGTGGAAAAGTTGGCTCAGTAACAGGGAAAAAAATCCCTTTTTGCTGTTTAAGGTGTCACTACTGTGTGAATTGTCGTCGCTCATGGCGTCGTATGGGTTCTCATGTTAGTTAATACAAAGCGCGTCATGCGTATACTCAGCTGTTGACGGCATGTTTTGCCTGATGGCGCTACGCTTATCAGGCCTACGAAAGGCATGAATGTAGGCCGGATAAGGCGCAAGCGCCGCCATCCGGCAAGCTACTATTCTGCAATCTTCTCGGCAATGTACGGATCCTCATAGCCCAGAGCAAGCATAATCTCTGTTTCGAGGGATTCCATTTCTTCCGCTTCATCGTCTTCGATATGGTCGTAGCCGAGTAAATGCAAGCTTCCGTGCACCACCATGTGCGCCCAGTGGGCCTCAAGCGGCTTACCTTGTTCCTGCGCTTCTTTCTCGACGACCTGACGGCAGATGATCAAATCACCCAGCAGCGGCATCTCAATGCCCGGCGGGGCTTCAAACGGGAAAGAGAGCACGTTGGTTGATTTATCTTTCCCGCGATAGGTCAGGTTCAGCTCGTGGCTTTCCGCGTCATCGACCAGACGAATAGTGACTTCAGACTCCTCCTGAAACTGCGGGATCACCGCATCCAGCCAGCCCTGAAACTGACTTTCTGTGGGTAAACCGGATTCGTCTTCACATGCCAGCTGTAAATCGAGAATAACCTGACTCATTTTTGTTCCTGCTCCTGAGCTTCGCGCTTGCGTTCTGCAGCCTGCTCGGCTTTACGTTTCTGTTCTGCTTCTTCCCAGGCTTCATACGCCGTGACGATACGAGCCACCACCGGATGGCGAACCACGTCTTCGCTATGGAAGAAATTAAAACTAATCTCGTCGACCTCAGCCAGCACTTCAATGGCATGACGCAGACCGGACTTGGTGCTACGTGGCAGGTCAATCTGGGTGATATCGCCGGTGATAACCGCTTTGGAGTTAAAGCCGATACGGGTCAGAAACATTTTCATCTGTTCGATGGTGGTGTTCTGGCTCTCATCAAGAATGATGAACGCATCGTTTAACGTACGGCCACGCATATAGGCCAGCGGCGCAACTTCAATGACGTTACGTTCAATCAGCTTTTCAACCTTCTCAAAACCGAGCATTTCGAACAGCGCGTCATACAGCGGTCGTAAATAGGGATCGACTTTCTGGCTGAGATCACCCGGCAGGAATCCCAGTTTTTCGCCCGCTTCCACTGCCGGACGGGTCAGCAGAATACGACGGATCTCCTGACGCTCAAGCGCATCAACCGCAGCGGCAACGGCGAGATACGTTTTACCCGTACCCGCAGGGCCAACGCCAAAGGTGATGTCGTGGTCGAGGATATTTGCAATGTACTGTGCCTGGTTCGGCGTACGCGGCTTAATTACTCCGCGCTTGGTCTTGATGTTCACCGCTTTGCCAAATTCAGGCACGCTGTCTGCGCTTTGCTCAAGCACACGCGCTTCTTTGATCGCCAGATGAATTTGTTCAGGCTCGATGTCCTGCGTCTGACCGCGCATTGGGGCGGTATCGACGTACAGACTACGTAAAATATCTGCCGCAGCGGTGACGCAAATTGGGCGGCCGGTCAGTTTAAAGTGGTTATCACGGCGGTTAATTTCGATGCCGAGGCGACGTTCCAGCTGTTTGATGTTGTCATCAAATGGGCCGCAAAGGCTCAACAGGCGGGCGTTGTCTGCGGGTTCAAGGGTGATTTCGCGAGTGTCTATGTTCAAACTGTTCCTCTTATGCATGTCTCGCCGGACGCTGAACATTTACCGGCATCTAAGGAAATTATTCACGCCATGGGGAAAAGGCGCAAGCATTGCAGCAAATATGGGGATGCCAGGGCAGATTACAAGGCCCGCCGGGACAGCGAGCCCAGAATTGTAGGCCCGATAAGTGTAGCGGTATCGGGCCTTTTTTACGTCTTTCAGCAGGATTAAGGCTGATAAATACCAACACCCAGATCGTTTTCTTTGCGGGTACGCGCAATGACCGATTCAGGGGATTCTGCGATGCGCAGGCCCATTTCGTCTTCGGTACGCACCACTTTACCGCGCAGGGAGTTCGTCCAGACATCGGTAATTTCTACGTCTACGAACTTACCGACCATATCCGGGTTGCCTTCAAAGTTCACCACGCGGTTATTTTCGGTACGCCCTGACAGTTCCATAATGCTCTTACGCGATGTGCCTTCAACCAGAATGCGCTGGGTCGTGCCAACCATACGACGGCTCCAGGCCATGGCTTGCTGATTGATACGCTCCTGTAGAATGTACAGACGCTGTTTCTTCTCTTCTTCCGGTACGTCATCAACCATATCGGCGGCAGGGGTGCCAGGACGCGCAGAGAAGATAAAGCTGTAGCTCATGTCAAAATTGACGTCAGCGATCAGCTTCATGGTCTGCTCGAAATCCTGCGTGGTTTCACCAGGGAAGCCAACGATGAAGTCGGAGCTAATCTGGATATCCGGACGCGCAGCGCGCAGTTTGCGGATAATCGCTTTGTATTCCAGCGCCGTGTGGGTACGTCCCATCAGGTTCAGTACGCGGTCTGAGCCGCTCTGTACCGGCAGGTGCAGGAAGCTCACCAGCTCTGGCGTATCGCGATAAACTTCAACGATATCATCGGTGAATTCGATCGGATGGCTGGTGGTGAAGCGGATACGATCAATGCCGTCGATCGCTGCTACCAGACGCAGCAGATCGGCAAAGGATCCGATCGTGCCGTCGTAGTTTTCACCACGCCAGGCGTTCACGTTTTGCCCCAGCAGGTTCACTTCACGCACGCCTTGGGCTGCCAGTTGGGCGATTTCAAACAGAATATCATCCGCCGGACGGCTGACTTCCTCACCGCGGGTGTAGGGAACCACGCAGTAAGTACAATATTTATTACAACCTTCCATGATGGACACAAACGCGCTTGGACCTTCAGCACGCGGTTCCGGCAGGCGGTCGAACTTTTCGATCTCCGGGAAACTGATATCAACCACCGGGCTACGGGTCGTGCTTCCACGCACTTTGTTGATCATTTCCGGCAGGCGATGCAGCGTTTGCGGCCCAAAAATAATATCGACGTAATGCGCGCGCTGGCGAATATGATCGCCTTCCTGAGACGCAACACAGCCACCGACCCCAATGATGAGCTTGGGATTTTTCTCTTTTAACAGTTTCCAGCGGCCCAGTTGATGGAACACTTTCTCCTGAGCCTTCTCACGGATTGAGCAGGTATTCAGCAGCAGCACATCCGCTTCTTCCGCCACGTCAGTCAGTTGATACCCATGAGTGGCATCCAGCAGATCGGCCATCTTCGATGAATCGTATTCGTTCATCTGACAGCCCCAGGTTTTAATATGGAGTTTTTTGGTCATCGACTTGCTCTTGCGAAATTGTGGCTGAAATGCAGGGCGCATAGTGTACTGCTTTGGCGCGGTTGTGACCAGTATGACGGATGTCAGCCTCAAGGGGTAAAAAATCCTGTAAACTTACACAATACATGTAACTGGAAAATTGACCATGACAAATCAACCAACGGAAATTGCCATTGTCGGCGGGGGGATGGTCGGCGGCGCGCTGGCGCTGGGACTGGCGCAGCATGGATTTTCGGTAACGGTGATTGAACATGCCGCTCCTGCGCCGTTTGTTGCTGGCGGACAGCCTGATGTCAGAATTTCGGCCATTAGCTCCGCCTCCGTGTCGTTGCTGAAAGGGCTGGGCGTCTGGGATACGGTTCAGGGAATGCGTAGCCATCCTTACCGTCGTCTGGAAACATGGGAATGGGAAAATGCCCATGTGATGTTTGATGCCGCCGAGCTTAAGCTGCCTCTGTTGGGCTATATGGTGGAGAACACGGTCCTGCAACAGGCGCTCTGGCAGGCGCTGGAAGTTCACCCTAAAGTTACGCTGCGCGTGCCGGCGTCGCTTCTCTCTTTGCATCAACATCACGATCGGCATGAACTTGAACTGGCAGACGGTGAAAAAATCAGCGCGAAGCTGGTTATCGGCGCGGATGGTGCCAATTCTCAGGTGCGGAAAATGGCCGGGATTGGCATTCATGCCTGGCAGTATGCGCAGTCCTGTATGTTGATTACCGTGCAATGCGAGCATTCGCCGGGAGACAGCACCTGGCAGCAATTTACCCCTGACGGTCCGCGTGCGTTTTTACCGTTGTTCGATAACTGGGCCTCGCTGGTGTGGTACGACTCACCAGCTCGCATCCGCCAATTGCAAGCGCTAAATATGCCGCAACTGCAGGCGGAGATCGCTAAACATTTCCCTTCACGACTCGGTAACGTTACGCCTGTGGCGGCGGGGGCATTCCCACTTACGCGTCGTCATGCGCTGCAGTATGTGCAACCGGGGCTGGCGCTGGTAGGTGATGCCGCGCATACCATTCACCCACTGGCGGGGCAGGGCGTTAATCTGGGTTTTCGTGATGTCGATGCGTTGATTGATGTGCTGGTGAATGCGCGTAGCTACGGTGAATCCTGGGCCAGTCAGCCGGTGCTCAAGCGTTATCAGAATCGCCGTATGACTGACAATTTCATCATGCAAAGCGGTATGGATCTGTTCTACGCCGGATTCAGCAATAACCTGCAGCCGCTGCGCATCATGCGTAATCTCGGGCTCATGGCCGCAGAGCGCGCTGGCGTCCTGAAACGTCAGGCACTGAAGTATGCGTTAGGGTTGTAGCTCGAGTGGTGCCTGATGGCGCTACGCTTATCAGGCCTACAAGTCATGTAGGCTTGGTAAGTCTTGCCATCACCCGACGTTAGAAAAGCAAAAAGCTCGCCGAAGCGAGCTTTTTTAATATGGCTGGGGTACGAGGATTCGAACCTCGGAATGCTGGTATCAGAAACCAGAGCCTTACCGCTTGGCGATACCCCAACGGGTGCACCCACAAAGTGGACGACTTTTTGAAATTGGCTGGGGTACGAGGATTCGAACCTCGGAATGCTGGTATCAGAAACCAGAGCCTTACCGCTTGGCGATACCCCAACAATTTTTTGGATTTACCGAACGAGTCGATACGTCCTTAATATGGTGGCTACGACGGGATTCGAACCTGTGACCCCATCATTATGAGTGATGTGCTCTAACCAGCTGAGCTACGTAGCCAGATACTATCATATTCTTCGATGGCTGGGGTACCTGGATTCGAACCAGGGAATGCCGGTATCAAAAACCGGTGCCTTACCGCTTGGCGATACCCCAATGACCGTTGCGGTGAACCGCTATATCGAAGAAAAAATGGCTGGGGTACCTGGATTCGAACCAGGGAATGCCGGTATCAAAAACCGGTGCCTTACCGCTTGGCGATACCCCATCCGTGCAACGCTTACGGGTGAATGGTGCGGGAGGCGAGACTTGAACTCGCACACCTTGCGGCGCCAGAACCTAAATCTGGTGCGTCTACCAATTTCGCCACTCCCGCAAAAAAAGATGGTGGCTACGACGGGATTCGAACCTGTGACCCCATCATTATGAGTGATGTGCTCTAACCAGCTGAGCTACGTAGCCATCTTTTTTTTCGCGTAACCTTATCGGCGTTGCGGGGCGCATTATGCGTATTGAGCCTTGAAGCGTCAACCCCTTTTTCATTGAAAATAGCTGGAATGTGACTGTTTGGTTAGGTTGCGAACAGCATGACGCAATATTCGGCAATTATTAGTTATTAATTGTTTTTTTGCACAGAAAACAGACATAAAAAAAGAGCCCCGCAGGGCCCTTTTCTAAGGATTAACTTATTTATAAGCGGACTGGTGTACGCCAACCGCACGACCAGACGGATCGTTCATGGTTTTAAACGCTTCATCCCATTCGATCGCTTTAGCGGAAGAACAGGCTACAGACGGTCCGCCAGGTACGCATTCCGCAGCGCTCGCAACCGGGAACAACTCTTCGAAAATCTCACGGTACAAATACGCTTCTTTAGATGATGGCGTGTTGTATGGGAAACGGAAGCTGGCGGTTTCCAGTTGTTGGTCAGAAACTTGTTCAGCAGCGACTTCTTTCAGTGTATCAATCCAGCTGTAACCGACACCGTCAGAGAACTGCTCTTTCTGACGCCATGCGACGCTTGCTGGCAGGTAGGACTCAAAACATTCGCGCAGAACGTGTTTTTCCATTTTGCCGTTGCCGCACATTTTGTCCTGCGGGTTGATGCGCATCGCCACATCAAGGAATTTCTTATCCAGAAACGGCACGCGTGCCTCCACGCCCCAGGCTGACATCGCTTTGTTGGCACGGGCGCAGTCGAACATATGCAGTGCCTGCAGCTTGCGCACGGTTTCTTCGTGCAGTTCTTTTGCATCTGGCGCTTTGTGGAAATAGAGATAACCGCCAAATACTTCGTCCGAACCTTCGCCCGACAGCACCATTTTAATGCCCATCGCTTTAATTTTACGCGACATTAAGTACATTGGCGTCGAGGCGCGAATCGTCGTGACATCGTAAGTTTCGATGTGATAAATCACGTCGCGGATCGCATCCAGACCCTCCTGCACGGTGAAGTGGATCTCGTGGTGCACGGTACCCAAATGGTTCGCCACCTCTTGTGCAGCTTTCAGATCAGGAGCGCCTTCCAGGCCGACGGCGAAGGAGTGCAGCTGTGGCCACCAGGCTTCGCTACGTTCCTGATCTTCAACACGGCGTGCCGCGTATTTTTTAGTGATCGCGGAAATGACTGATGAATCCAGACCGCCGGACAGCAGTACTCCATAAGGAACATCTGACATCAGGTGGCTTTTCACCGCATCTTCCAGCGCCTGGCGCAGCTCGTTTTTATCGGTAACGTTGTCTTTGACTGCATCGTATTCAAACCAGTCGCGCTGGTAGTACTGACGAATTTCGCCGTCTTTACTCCATAAATAACTACCGGCCGGGAATTCTTTGATTGTGCGGCAGACAGGAACCAGCGCTTTCATTTCAGACGCAACATAGAAGTTACCGTGTTCGTCGTAACCCATATACAGCGGGATGATCCCAATATGATCGCGACCGATCAGATAAGCGTCCTGCTCGCTGTCGTACAGGGCAAAAGCAAACATGCCTTGCAGATCATCCAGAAACTCTGGGCCTTTTTCCTGATACAGCGCGAGGATAACTTCGCAGTCGGAACCTGTCTGGAACTGATAGCGATCGCCGTACTCAGCGCGCAGCGCCTGGTGGTTATAAATTTCACCGTTAACCGCCAGGATATGCGTTTTCTTCACGTTGTACAGCGGCTGAGCACCGGCGTTGACGTCGACGATGGACAGACGTTCGTGTGCCAGAATGGCGTTATCACTGGCGTAAATACCCGACCAGTCCGGGCCGCGATGGCGCATCAGACGAGACAATTCCAGGGCTTTTTTACGCAGTTCAACTGCGTCAGTTTTAATATCGAATACGCCAAAAATAGAACACATAACCTTCTCCGTTAACCTGTTGCGTGATGCTTTTTATGTTTGCTTGATAAAGAAAATGCCGCAAAGCGGGAGAGGGCGCAAGCGAATTGCGGGTCAGAAAATAAAAAATGCAATGGTCATTGTGGATTGGTGAAAAAAGATTACAGAATAGACGTGTTTATTGATGAATCGACAGTTTTATAGCGGTTTTATTGAATGGAGAGACTTCGTGGGGCGGATAAGACGATGACGCCGCCATCCGGCAATAACGCTGCAAAATTGCCGAATAAGACGAACTTATGTCTTATCCGGCCTGCGAATCAAATCACATCAATTTCAGCAACAGACGGGTAAATCCAGCTTGGTCTGAACGGCATGTTGTCAATATCATCGAGCTTGGATACGCCAGACAGTACCAGGATAGTTTCCAGACCCGCCTGAAAACCTGCCAGAATATCGGTGCGCAGGTTGTCGCCAACAATGACGGTTTCTTCTGAGTGCGCCTGCATTTTGTTGAGCGCCGCGCGAATAATCCACGGGCTGGGTTTGCCGACATAAAATGGTTTACGACCTGAGATCTTCTCAATACCGGCACAGAGTGCTCCACAGGCGGGATAAAAGCCGCGACCGTGGGTATCCGGGTTAGTGGCGATAAAACGAGCGCCGTTGGCGACAAAATACGCCGCTTTATGCATCATGTCCCAGTTATAGGAACGCGTCTCGCCAACAATCACAAAATCGGGGTTCACGTCGGTAATGGTAAATCCAGCTTTATACAGTTCGTGAATTAACGCGCCTTCACCAACCACATAGGCCTTTTTTCCTTCCTGGCGACGAAGAAAATCAGCGGTAGCCATCGCGGAAGTATAAAAGACGCTATCAGGGACATTCACACCTGCGGTGGCGAAGCGGTTTGCCAGATCTTGCCCGGTCTGCGAAGGGTAGTTAGTCAGCAGGACTAACGGCAGACCTTTTTCCAGGATCGCAGTCAGAAATTCTGCCGCACCCGGTACAGCAACATTGTCGTGCATCAGCACGCCGTCGATATCACAAATTACATTCTTAATGGCCATGGACAATCCGACATTAAAAAAAGAAGGCATTACTATACACAAAATACACTACATCATTCGAGTCGCATCAAGGCGGCAAGTCTGCGAACCTCCGGAGCTTACTGGAAGTAAGTGACCGGGGTGAGCAGATGCAGCTAACGCAGAGGCAGCTTGAAGGATGACGTGTATTAGCTTTCCAGCAAACGTTGCAGCAAAGTCCCGTTAAGCATTGCGCGTTTCACCAGCGCAAAGGCGCCAATGGCGGAGCGGTGATCCAGCGTGGACCGAACCACCGGTAAATTATGGCGAAACGCCTTCAACGCCTGCGTGTTGATACAGCTTTCTATTGCAGGCAGCAGCACTTTATCAGCCTCGGTAATTTCGCCCGCAATAACGATTTTCTGTGGATTAAACAGGTTGATGGCGATAGCGATGGTTTTACCCAGATGGCGGCCAACGTGCTCGATGACTTCTGCTGCCAGATTATCGCCTTTATTCGCTGCCTTACAGATGGCTTTGATACTGCAATCATCCAGCGTGAGCCGGCTTGGATAGCCTTGCTTCAGTAAGTTCTGCACGCGATGTTCAATAGAAGCATTGGCGGCAATGGTTTCCAGACAGCCGAAATTACCGCAGTGACAGCGTTCACCCAGCGGCTCAACCTGAATATGACCAATCTCACCTACGTTGCCATTGCGACCGATGAAAATGCGGCCATTGGAAATAATTCCCGCGCCGGTTCCGCGGTGCACTCGCACCAAAATGGAGTCTTCGCAATCCTGACTTGCCCCGAAATAGTGCTCAGCCAGCGCCAGGCTGCGAATATCGTGACCAACAAAGCAGGTGACTTTGAAGCGTTTTTCGAGCGCTTCGACCAGTCCCCAGTTTTCGACCTGAATGTGTGGCATATAGCGGATGACGCCGCTTTCAGGATCGACAAGGCCTGGCAGGATGACAGAAATTGCGATCAGCTCGCGGATTTTTCGCTGGCAGCTCTCAATAAAGATAGCAATGGTGTTGAGCAGCGCATATTCCAGCGTTTCCTGGGTGCGCTCCGGGAGAGGGTAATGCTCTTCGGCGACCACTTTACTGCTCATATCATAGAGAGTGAGCGTCGTATCGTGGCGCCCCAGGCGTACGCCAATGGCGTGGAAATTGCGGGTTTCTGTGACGATAGAGATAGCGCGGCGGCCTCCGGTGGAGGCCTGCTGATCGACTTCTTTGATCAGCCCGCGTTCGATCAACTGACGCGTAATTTTGGTTACGCTGGCGGGGGCAAGCTGGCTTTGCTCGGCAATTTGAATTCGCGAGATTGGCCCATGCTGGTCAATCAGGCGATAAACCGCCGCGCTGTTAAGCTGTTTTACGAGATCAACATTACCTATTTGAGCTTGTCCGCCTGGTGTCATTCTTTCTCTTACTCAGTAACGACCTCGTTGCCATTAACGATGGTCTTGATAATTTTAAAGTCGTGCGTGAACGCAGTCAGGTTGGCTACTTTGCCTGGCGCGATGCTGCCGAGTTGTTTGTCGACGCCAATGGCGCGAGCAGGGTAGAGCGTTGCCATGCGCAGGACTTCGTCGAGAGCGATATTCGCATGCTCGACCAGATTGCGTACACCTTCAATCATGGTTAATGATGAACCGCTCAACGTACCGTTCTCATCAACACACAGTCCATTGCGGTAGTATATTGTTTTACCAGCGAAAATGAACTGTTCAATGTTTGCACCTGCTGGCGCGGTCGCGTCGGTGACCAGGCACAGCTTGTCGCCTTTTAGGCGCTTGGCGTTACGAATGTTAACGTAGTCAACGTGCAGGCCATCGGCGATGATACCGCAGTAGATATCGGCTTCATCAAGAATTGCGCCCGCCAGACCCGGTTCACGACCGGTAATGTACGGCATCGCGTTGAACAGATGGGTCGCAAAGCTGATGCCTGCGCGGAAGCCGATTTTGGCTTCTTTGACCGTTGCATTGGAGTGACCCGCAGAAACCACGATACCGGCATTAACCAGTTTGGTGATGACCTCTACCGGGACCATTTCTGGTGCCAGTGTGACTTTGGTGATCACATCCGCATTATCGCACAGGAAATCAACCAACGCAGCGTCCGGCTGACGGACAAATCCCGGATTATGGGTGCCTTTTTTCACAAGGTTCAGCCACGGGCCTTCAAGATGAAGTCCTAATGCCTGATTCGGGTGTTTCGCCAGGTATTCCCGCATCACGCGAACGCCCTGTTTCATCAGGTCATCGCTGGTGGTGATAAGCGTTGGCAAATAGTTGGTGCAGCCAGATTTTTCATTGGCTTTCTGCATGATTTCCAGCGTTTCAACGGTCACGGCTTCTGCCGTATCGTTAAACTGTACACCGCCGCAGCCGTTTAGCTGTACATCAATAAAACCGGGGGAAACAATGGCCCCATTCAGTGAGCGCTGTTCAATTCCTGACGGTAACTCAGCCAGTGGGCAAACGCTGTCAATCAGGCCATTGGCGACAACAATCGCATGGTCATCAAGAATTTCGTGACCGGTAAAGATCCGGCCCTGGGTTAAAGCATACATTCCGACCCCCGATTTCAAAAAATGCCGCCCTGCAACTCATCGACAGGGCGGAGACATCAATTACAGACCTTTAATATTTTCCGCTTCTAACTCGTTGAAGTATTTCAGCGTCTTCACTTTCAGTTCCATGGTGGAAGGCTCATCGCAGACCACAACGGCTTTTGGATGCAACTGCAGGCAACTGATGGTCCACATGTGGTTAACGTTGCCTTCAACGGCGGCTTGCAGCGCCTGTGCTTTCTGGTGGCCCAGAACCAGGATCATCACCTCTTCGGCATCCAGCAGGGTACCCACGCCAACGGTCAGCGCATATTTAGGCACCTGGCTTACGTCGCCGTCAAAGAAGCGTGAGTTAGCAACACGTGTGTCGTGAGTCAACGTTTTGATACGGGTACGGGAAGCCAAAGAGGAAGCCGGTTCGTTGAACGCGATGTGACCATCGTTGCCTACACCGCCCATAAACAGGTGGATTTTACCGTAAGAACGGATTTTTTCTTCATACTGACGGCATTCTGCATCAATATCCGGCGCGTTACCATTGAGGAGGTTGATGTTTTCTGCTGGAATATCAACGTGATCAAAGAAATTGCGGTGCATAAAGCTGTGGTAGCTTTCCGGATGTTCTTTCGGCAGGCCAACATATTCGTCCATATTGAAAGTAACAACATGCTTGAAGCTCACCTGGCCCGCTTTGTGCATTTCAACCAATGCTTTATAAGCTGTCAGCGGAGTACCGCCAGTCGGCAGGCCCAGAACGAACGGACGATCTGCCGTTGGTTTGAACGCGTTAATACGGTTAACGATATGGCGAGCAGCCCATTTGCCGACTTGTTCAGCGGTATTCAGGGGGATCAGTCTCATTCTTCACCTCAAAAGTAAATGTAAGCAATTGGCGGATTGAGTCTCTGTGCAGTATTAAGCGTAACCTGGTTTTGCATCGGTAAGGATCAATCCGTTTCGATTTTTTGAATGATAAAATAAGTTTTCGTAGTTAGCCAGTGGAAGGGAGGGTTAATAACGATATTTGGTGACTGAAATCACAAAAAACACGCGTTTAATTTGCGATACGAATTAATTTTTCACACACTCTGAATGTAGATGAATGGTTAATATCGTTGTTCCAGAATCTTGCTGTCAGGAATGGTCACACAATAAAAATATGGCTTCAAAGAAGCCTAATCGGGGTCTCGTAGGGGGAATAAAATGAATATTTTAGGTTTTTTCCAGCGGCTGGGTAGGGCGTTACAGCTCCCCATCGCTGTGCTGCCAGTCGCGGCACTGCTGCTGCGATTCGGCCAACCAGATTTACTTAACGTACCCTTCATCGCGCAAGCGGGTGGGGCCATCTTTGATAACCTCGCGTTAATATTTGCGATCGGTGTTGCTTCCAGCTGGTCAAAAGACAGCGCAGGTGCAGCAGCGCTGGCAGGTGCGGTCGGTTATTTCATATTGACCAAAGCAATGGTTACCATTAACCCTGCAATCAATATGGGCGTGCTGGCTGGTATCATCACCGGTCTGGTCGGCGGTGCGGTGTATAACCGCTGGTCTGGTATCAAACTGCCTGACTTCCTGAGCTTCTTTGGCGGCAAACGCTTCGTGCCGATCGCCACTGGCTTCTTCTGTCTGGTGTTGGCTGCTATCTTCGGTTACGTATGGCCACCGGTACAGAATGCCATCCATGCGGGTGGTGAGTGGATCGTGGGCGCTGGCGCGCTGGGTTCCGGTATCTTTGGTTTCATCAACCGTCTGCTGATCCCAACCGGTCTGCATCAGGTGCTGAATACTATCGCCTGGTTCCAGATTGGCGAATTTACTAACGCTGCAGGTACCGTATTCCACGGTGACATCAACCGCTTCTACGCGGGTGACGGCACTGCGGGTATGTTCATGTCTGGCTTCTTCCCGATCATGATGTTTGGTCTGCCGGGTGCGGCGCTGGCGATGTACTTCGCGGCTCCGAAAGCACGTCGTCCGATGGTTGGCGGTATGCTGCTGTCCGTTGCGATCACCGCGTTCCTGACCGGTGTTACCGAGCCGCTGGAATTCCTGTTCATGTTCCTGGCTCCGCTGCTGTACCTCCTGCACGCACTGTTAACGGGTATCAGCCTGTTCGTTGCAACACTGCTGGGGATCCACGCAGGCTTCTCCTTCTCCGCAGGTGCGATCGACTACGTGTTGATGTACAACCTGCCGGCAGCAAGCCAGAACGTCTGGATGCTGGTAGTGATGGGGCTGGTGTTCTTCGTTATCTACTTTGTGTTGTTCAGCGCGGTTATTCGTATGTTTAACCTGAAAACGCCGGGCCGCGAAGATAAAGAAGACGATATCGTTACTGAAGAAGCCAACAGCAACACTGAAGAAGGTTTGGCTCAACTGGCAACCAGTTACATTGCAGCGGTTGGCGGCACTGATAACCTGAAAGCGATTGATGCCTGTATCACTCGTCTGCGTCTGACCGTTGTCGACTCCGGTCGCGTAAACGATGCGATGTGTAAACGTTTAGGAGCATCGGGTGTCGTTAAGCTGAATAAGCAAACAATTCAGGTCATCGTGGGTGCGAAAGCTGAATCCATCGGCGACGAAATGAAGAAAGTTGTCGCGCGTGGCCCGGTGGCAGCAGCGTCTGGTGAAAGTGCGCCAGCAGCAGCGGCTCCGGTAGCAAAACCGCAGGCGGTAGCGAATGCAGTCACCGTTGAAGCGCTGGTTTCTCCGATTACCGGTGACGTAGTTGCGCTGGAGCAGGTTCCTGATGAAGCCTTCGCCAGCAAAGCTGTAGGCGACGGCGTGGCAGTGAAACCAACGGATAAAATCGTGGTTGCTCCGGCTGCGGGCACCATCGTGAAAATCTTCAACACTAACCATGCGTTCTGCCTGGAAACTGTTAAAGGCGCGGAAATCGTGGTCCATATGGGCATCGACACCGTCGCGCTGGAAGGTAAAGGCTTTAAGCGTCTGGTTGAAGAAGGTGCGGAAGTTACTGCAGGCCAACCGATTCTGGAAATGGATCTGGAGTTCCTGAACGCTAACGCACGTTCTATGATAAGCCCGGTTGTGTGCAGCAACAGCGATGATTTCGGCGCTCTGGTCATTAAAGCCGAAGGTCACGTGGTTGCCGGTCAAACACCACTGTATGAGATTAAAGGTAAGTAACTGCTCCTGAGTAAAGTGAGTTAAGTGCCTTAAGCGGCGGGGGATAGTCCTCCGCCGCTTTTTTTTGCAGCAAATGCCCTCATATCTCCTGCTGAACAGCTTTTTTGTGCAACTAATAGTTGTCTCCTGACGTCGCTTATAAGATCATACTCCGTTATACGTTGTTTACGCTTTGAGGAATCCACGATGAGTGAGGCTGAAGCCCGCCCGAGTAACTTTATTCGTCAGATCATCGATGAAGATCTGGCCAGTGGTAAGCACACCACTATCCATACCCGTTTTCCGCCGGAGCCAAATGGCTATCTGCACATTGGCCACGCGAAATCCATTTGTCTGAACTTTGGCATTGCGCAAGATTACCAAGGCCAGTGCAACCTGCGTTTTGATGATACGAACCCGGTTAAAGAAGATATCGAGTACGTTGAGTCGATTAAAAACGACGTTGAATGGTTAGGTTTCCACTGGACTGGCGACATTCGCTACTCTTCGGATTACTTCGATCAGCTTCACGCCTATGCGGTAGAGCTTATTAATAAAGGGCTGGCGTACGTTGACGAACTGTCAGCGGACGAAATCCGCGAATACCGTGGCACGCTGACTCAGCCAGGTAAAAACAGCCCGTACCGCGATCGTAGCGTTGAAGAGAACCTGGCGCTGTTCGAAAAAATGCGTACCGGTGGCTTTGAAGAAGGTAAGGCCTGCCTGCGTGCGAAAATCGATATGGCTTCGCCGTTTATCGTGATGCGCGATCCAGTGCTGTACCGCATTAAGTTCGCCGAACACCATCAGACCGGCAACAAGTGGTGCATCTACCCGATGTACGACTTTACCCACTGCATCAGCGATGCGCTGGAAGGCATTACGCATTCACTTTGTACGCTGGAGTTCCAGGATAACCGTCGTCTGTACGACTGGGTGCTGGACAACATCACCATTCCGGTTCATCCGCGCCAGTACGAATTCTCGCGCCTGAATCTGGAATACACCGTGATGTCCAAGCGCAAGCTGAACCTGCTGGTGACCGACAAGCACGTTGAAGGCTGGGACGATCCGCGTATGCCGACGATCTCTGGTCTGCGTCGTCGCGGTTACACCGCTGCCGCGATCCGTGAGTTCTGCAAACGCATTGGCGTGACCAAACAGGACAACACCATTGAGATCGCTTCTCTGGAATCCTGCATCCGCGAAGATCTGAACGAAAATGCTCCGCGCGCGATGGCGGTTATCGATCCGGTGAAACTGGTTATCGAAAACTACCCGCAGGGCGAAAGCGAGCTGGTCACTATGCCTAACCATCCGAATAAACCGGAAATGGGCAGCCGTGAAGTACCGTTTAGCGGTGAAATTTGGATCGATCGCGCAGACTTCCGCGAAGAAGCGAACAAGCAGTACAAGCGTCTGGTGATGGGCAAAGAAGTGCGTCTGCGTAATGCATACGTGATCAAGGCCGAACGTGTTGAGAAAGATGCAGAAGGGAAGATCACCACCATTTTCTGCACCTACGATGCTGACACCCTGAGCAAAGATCCGGCCGATGGTCGTAAAGTTAAAGGCGTTATTCACTGGGTGAGCGCGTCCCATGCGCTACCGATTGAAATCCGTCTGTACGACCGTCTGTTTAGCGTGCCAAACCCAGGTGCGGCGGAAGACTTCCTGTCCGTTATTAACCCGGAATCGCTGGTCATTAAGCAGGGTTACGGTGAGCCGTCGCTGCAGGCTGCGGTTGCAGGTAAAGCGTTCCAGTTTGAGCGTGAAGGTTACTTCTGCCTGGACAGCCGTTATGCAACGGCTGACAAGCTGGTGTTTAACCGTACCGTTGGTCTGCGTGATACGTGGGCTAAAGCGGGCGAATAAGTCGCAACACATCCTCTCTAAACGCCGCTTCATGCGGCGTTTTTTTTCGCAAAAAAACCGTTTGACAGGCTCCGTTTGCGCAGCGAATTAATTACATGTCTGTAATAATAAATCGGCTGAATGTTTTTACGTTTAAATAACTTACCTCAATGTGAAATGGGCTGAAACCGATTTCATCTCTATGGAAAACAAGCGATTTTTTCATTTTATCAATGCTTTTTTATCTCCCAATGAAAATGTAACAGAAAGCAATGAAATATGTGCGGTTGCTCATACTATTACATACTCGTTACAGAAAGAGATTGATAATTCGCGTCGCGAAAAATAGTCTATTCATTGTAGTCACTGAGGTTTTCTTGGCGCTACTTTTTTAATTTTTGTTTTTTCGCTGTCCGCTTATATCGGCAGCATTTTTATGTCAAAGAGGATTAACATATGCGTACGTTTAGTGGCAAACGTAGTACGCTGGCGCTGGCTATCGCCGGTATCACAGCAATGTCGGGTTTTGTTGTCGCTCCGCAGGCACACGCCGAAGGATTTATTGATGACTCAACCTTAACCGGCGGCATCTATTACTGGCAGCGTGAGCGTGACCGTAAAGATGTGACCGATCATGACAAATACAAAACCAACCTTTCTCACTCCACCTGGAACGCTAACCTCGACTTCCAGTCCGGTTATGCGGCCGATATGTTTGGTATTGATATCGCAGCATTTACCGCTATTGAAATGAACGAAAGTAGCGAAAGCGGCCATCCAAACGAAATCGCATTCTCTTCCAAAAATAAAGGCTATGACGAGGATTACTCCGGCGATAAGAGCGGGATTAGCCTTTATAAAGCAGCAGCTAAATTTAAATACGGCCCAACCTGGGCGCGTGCCGGTTACATTCAACCAACCGGGCAGACTCTGCTGGCACCGCACTGGAGCTTTATGCCAGGTACCTATCAGGGGGCTGAAGCCGGTGCCAACTTCGACTATGGTGATGCTGGCGCACTAAGCTTCTCCTATATGTGGGCTAACGAATATAAAGCACCGTGGCACACCGAAGTCGATAAATTCTATCAGGCTGATAAAAAGACCAGCGTTGATTACCTGCATTCAATCGGCGCGAAATATGACTTCAAAAATAACCTGTTGCTGGAAGCGGCATTTGGTCAGTCTGAAGGCTACGTCGATCAGTACTTCGCCAAAGCCAGCTACAAATTTGATTTAGGCGGTAACCCGTTTACTACCAGCTATCAATTCTACGGCGCACGTGACAAAGTTGACGATCGCACCGTGAACGATATTTATGACGGCACGGCCTGGCTGCAGGCACTGACCTTCGGTTATAAAGTAGCGGAAGTGGTTGACCTGCGTCTGGAAGGCACATGGGTTAAAGCAGATGGGCAGCAAGGCTACTTCCTGCAGCGTATGACCCCGACCTACGCCTCATCAAACGGTCGCCTGGACGTGTGGTGGGATAACCGTTCTGACTTCAACGCCAACGGCGAAAAGGCAGTCTTCTTCGGCGCAATGTATGACCTGAAGAACTGGAACCTGCCGGGCTGGGCAGTGGGCGCGTCCTACGTTTACGCATGGGATGCCAAACCCGCTACCTGGCAGCTCAACCCGGATGCGTACTACGACAAAAACCGCACTATCGAAGAATCTTCTTACAGCCTGGATGCGGTTTACACCCTGCAGGATGGTCGTGCGAAGGGCACTATGTTTAAACTGCACTTCACCCAGTACGACAACCATTCAGATATTCCGAGCTGGGGTGGTGGTTACGGCAACATCTTCCAGGATGAGCGCGACGTGAAATTCATCGTTATTGCTCCGTTCACTATCTTCTAATGCCAATAGCGGCAGGCCGTGCGCCTGCCGCCTCGTTGAGGAACGTGCTATGAAAAAACTGATACTCATCGCCGTTATGGCATCAGGGCTGGTGGCTTGTACGCAATCCCCTGCACCGAAAGAAGACAGCCGTCTGAAAGAAGCCTACAGCGCGTGTATTAATACCGCTCAAGGATCGCCGGAAAAAATAGAAGCCTGCCAAAGCGTGCTGAATGTACTGAAGAAAGAAAAACAGCACCAGCAGTTTGCCAATGAAGAAAGCGTACGCGTGCTGGATTATCAGCAGTGTATCCAGGCCACGCGCACGGGTAACGATCAGGCCGTTAATGCTGATTGTGATAAAGTCTGGCAGGAAATCCGCAGCAAGAATGCCGCGCAGTAATTCAAAAAATGAAAAAGACAACGGGCGGAGAATTTTCCGCCCGTTTGCATTTCAGAGCTTATTTTCCACTGGTTGATAACCCCGACTCAGCCGGACAAACAGCATTGCCGTGGCGGCGAGTCCGCAAAGTGCCGCGCACACAATAAAGAAGGGAATGCGCCAACCCCATTCCGAGATCTGATCGTGTCCCAGAGTGGCGTTCAGACCGTAACCAATCAGCGCCGCCACCACAATGGCGACCTGTTGACTGGCCGACTGCCAACTGGTGTAGAAGCCTTTATTGCCAGGCGTGGCGATTTCGGAAAGATAAACCGAGACGCCGCCTAACTCTACGCCTGCAGAAAATCCCTGTAATAATCGTCCAAGTAATACCAGCACGGGAGCCAGCAGGCCAATACTGTGATAACCAGGTACCAGGGCTATCAGCAGGGTACCGCAGCCCATAATCGCCAGCGTCACCATCAGGCCTTTACGACGACCAATTCTGTCGATATAAGCACCCAGCACAATGGCGCCAACGGGTCGCATTAAGAAACCCGAACCAAAAACGGCGAAAGTTAACATTAGCCCGGCAAATTCACTCTCCGCGGGAAAGAAGGTCTTTGCAATATAGGTGGCGTAAAACCCGAACAGAAAAAAGTCGAACTGTTCGAGAAAATTACCGCTGGTTACCCGCAGTATTGCGCCGAAAGTTCCGGCGCGCGATGGTTGTTGTGTCATTGGGTTTGCTCCACTGTCTTATCATAATATTTATAGAGGTAAGAGTGTGCGGGTTAGTTGTCTGTGACCCCCGCCTGTTTGCCGCGCCGTTTCTCAATCGCCCACTTGAGTAAGGCTGCGCAGCGGTAAAATCCATGGGCAAATTTTCCGTAAGGAATGGTCAGAAAGAGCGCCATGACCACGCCGAGGTGGATGGCGAGCAAAATAGCCATCCAGGACGAGTCTCTTCCTGCCAGCAGAGCTAAACCGGTCAGACTGGTCAGCAGCAGCAGTAAAATAAAACCGCGATCCATCGGTTTTTGCCGCGCGTCGCCATGTAGCGGTGAGCGCTTGAGATTGAGCCATAGCAAGCCAGCCGGGCCGACAACCAGGCCAATGCCGCCTAATGTGCCCAACATCACCGGCAAGCTGAAGAACGGATAGGGCGCTTCAATACCTGCGAAATAGTGATAGCCCGTCGCCACCACGGTGGCGGCAAAGCAGAGCAGAAAACCGTAGAAAGTGAAGTGATGAAAACGGCGCCGCATCAGAGTGAAGGCATCATCTGCTTCATTACAACCTTTACCGTGCCCACCATCGAGATACTTTAGCGTCAGCGCATCGTGTGAAGCTTCAGCAATTTCGACGGAACGTGGCATACCGGGAGAGATCTCGCGCCAGAAGCGGATAACGCCCGCCATCAGCAGACCTATCGCCAGAATAAATACCGAACCAAACATCCAGGCCAGCAGGTTATGCGGGAAAATTTGGTAGAAATCTCCGGCCAGCGGTGGATGGAGTAACGAGCCTTTTAACCCCATGGCGAGCAGTAAAAACAGGATCAGACCGAAAACCAGCGCCAGCGTCACGGTGACGCCTGCGCGACGATAAAGCGCGCCAAAGGCCGCGGGTTGCGCGTAGTGCTGATAGGTTTCAAGCCGGACTTCCGCCATCGCCTTCGGCACGTTGATGGCAAACTCATGAGGCGGGCATACTGACAGGCGTGCAGGCAGGCACCGCAGTTATGGCACAAGTTTGCCAGATAATTGATATCCGCTTTACCGAATTCCAGGCGCTGCGTCATGGCCGGGAACACGGCGCAAAATCCTTCACAATAGCGACAGGCGTTGCAGACCTGCATCACGCGTTCAACTTCCGCTTCCGGTTCGGTGATAATTTGCGCTTCGATAATCAGTTTCTCAAGCTGCCTCATGACGAGTCTCCTTACGTGCGGCCAGCGCGGCTTCTTTTCCGGCAATACGGCCGAAGGTTGTGCCGATTGACATGCCCACGCCTGCGGTGTAGCCCTTGCCCAGCACATTGCCCGCCATCATCTCTCCGGCGACGAACAGGTTGCGGCTTGGCTGCCCGGCAAAGTGTACGGCAGCGCGTTCATTCACTTTTAACCCGAGATAGGTGAAGGTGATCCCTGGCCGCAGGGCATAGCCGTAGTAAGGCGGCTGGTCCAGTGGTCGCGCCCAGTGTGTCTTCGCGGGGGTTAACGCTTTTGTCGTGCAGTTATCCAGAATGGTATGGTTGAATTGACCGGGCTGGCAGGCGTTGTTGTACTCCGTCACGGTGTGGGTAAAGTGTTCGCCATTCAGCCCCAACTGATGAGCCAGTTCCGCCAGCGTATTGGCCTGTGCGCCAGGAAAGACCGGAGGCATGAAGTGGCCGATGGCTTTACTGTCGATAATGGAGTAGCCAATCTGCCCGGGCTGTTGGGCGACCAGTCGTCCCCAGATGGCGTAGCGTTTGGGCCAGAAATCTTCGCCTTCATCATAAAAACGCTCAGCGTCACGGTTGACGACTATGCCGAGCGAAACGCAGTCCACGCGGGTACAAATCCCGCCGTCATATAATGGCGCTCTGGCGTCAATGGCTACGCAGTGTGACTGGGAGGGTTCGCCGATGATGTCGGCTCCGGCATCGATCATAAATTTGAGCAGTACGCCCTGGTTAAAGCGCGTGCCGCGAATCAGAAAGTTATCTGCAGGCCATTCGCCGCGCTCGTTCTCTCCCCACGCTTCTCGCAGCCATTCGCGGTTTGACTCAAACCCACCAGCGGCAAGCACGCAGGATTTCGCTGTAATACGCTCTTCGCCTGCCAGCGCCGCCACGAACTCGCCGTTGTGCAGTTCAAGCGCCTGCACCGGGGTGTTATAGCGGATTTGTACGCCTAACTTTTCTGCGCTGCGATAATAGGCATTCACCAGGGCTTTCCCGCCGCCCATAAAAAAGGCGTTGGTTCGCGCCACGTGTAGAGCGCCAGAGAGAGGAGGTTGAAAATTCACGCCGTGTCGGCGCATCCAGTCGCGACACTGTGAAGAGGTGCGGATCACCAGGCGCGCCAGGGCTTCGTTGGTATTTCCTTCCGTGACGCGCTGCAGATCTTGCCAATACTCCTCTTCCGGATAGCTTTCCACCAGCACATCCTGCGGCGCATCATGCATACAGCGCAGGTTACGCGTGTGTTGGGAATTTCCCCCGCGCCATTCCCGGGGAGCCGCTTCGAGTAGTAAAACGGAAGCGCCTTGCTCCCGGGCGGTAAGGGCAGCGCACAAGGCAGCATTGCCACCGCCAATCACCAGAACATCAACCATCGTATACTCCATTACCATTTAACTAGTTGTTAAATTTGTAATTAAAATGTATGCGAACGGCTTGTGCGGGCGCCATGGTGTAGTGCTAAAGAGGGCTTTAGTTATTGTAAAGGATGGCGCCTGGCCAGCTTCCTGCTTCCACCAGTTGATGCATCACTTTCGTCAGCACCACGCGGGCAGCGAGGCCCGCCGGGGTGAGCTCATCGTCAGAGAGGCTCACCAGAAAGTTGGGGCGGCTAAGTATCGGATTATGGACGCCGATCACTCTTAGCGTCTCTTTATCGAGATGGGAAATCGCCGCTCCGGGTTGAAGAGTGGCGCCTATGCCACTGCGCACGGCGCGCATCAGCAGCGCCAGACCATCAATTTCTGTAGCGATCTCAATGTTCAGCGCGTGTTCCTGACAAATTGCTTCCAGCCTGCCGCGCAGACCGTGGCCTGGGCTTGGCATTATCAATGGAATACGTGCCAATTCGGCTGGAGAAATATTGTCATCGGCAATATCAGCCAGTAGGGCATGGGTCCCAATCAAAAACAGCCGTTCTTCGAGAATCGGTCTGGCACTCCAGCGCAGGATCTTTTCTTTTTGAAACACCACAGCCAGATCAATCTGGCGGGTATTAATCATCCGTTCCAGATTACCAGAGAGACTTTCCACCACATGCAGGCGAACATCGCTATAGCTTTCCCGCATGGCGTGAATAAAAAGCATACCGAGAACTGAAGCGGTACTGGGAGCCATGCCGACGCTGACGTGCCCGGAAAGCCGGGATTCACGCGCGGCGAGGATTGCATCGTCTGCGTGACGGAGCGCCAGCTGCGCCTGGGAATAAAAAGCCCGTCCGGCGCTGGTGGGTGTCACGCCTCGCGAAGTGCGCTGCAGCAGGCGAATAGCGAGTTCGTTTTCCAGACGCGACATTTGCTGGCTGAGTGCCGAAACCCCGATATTGAGATCGAGCGCCGCGCTACCCATGCTGCCGGTTTCTACAATGCGCACAAAATAGCGTAGCTGGCGAAGTTCCATTTCGACTCTCCGGAAGGGGCAATTGATTTTTACATTAAAGCAACACAGGAGCGGAGGGAAGGGGAAAAGGGCAGGTAACGCCCATAAAAAAAGCCAACCGGATGGTTGGCTTTTCAGAAAGCATTACATTATTTGCCGTCGTGGGCGTGCTCATCTTCGCGGCAATCGCCTTCGGCGCAGTGACCGTAAAGATAGAGGCTATGGTTAGTTAAGCGAATGCCATGTTTAGCCGCAATCTCACGTTGGCGGGCTTCGATGGAATCATCGCTGAACTCGACCACTTTGCCGCAGTCAAGGCAGATGAGGTGATCGTGATGATGCTGTTGAGTCAATTCGAAGACGGATTTACCACCTTCAAAATTATGGCGGGTCACGATACCGGCATCATCAAACTGGTTCAGCACGCGATACACGGTCGCCAGACCAATTTCTTCACCCATATCGATCAGGCGTTTGTATAAGTCTTCCGCACTGACGTGATGGTTATCCGGTTCCTGAAGAACTTCCAGAATTTTTAAACGAGGAAGCGTTACTTTCAGGCCAGCCTTCTTTAATGCGGTATTGTTGTCAGTCATGCGGAATCTGTCCTGTAGCTAAACGATTCACTTCATTAACAGAAGTGACAGAAATTGCACTTGAGATAATGCGATTCATTATAGAACTGCCATGGCTAAATGAAAACTGCAAGTCTCTGGCATATATTGTTAATCAAAACGTGGTATCGCCGACAAACACACTGTGCAACACCCGATTGGCATCCAGCCATTGTACAGGGTCAGACGAAAAAGTTACAAATTTGTAGCAATTATTTTGATTGGTTTTATCTATTGATGCGGCGCAGATGGAAATCTGCGCCGCACGAAATCAGGCATTAATGATTTCGTCGAGGTGCAGCTCTTCAGAGATCTGCTTAACCCATTTTTCTACGCGTTCTGCGGTCAGTTCAGGTTGGCGATCTTCATCGATAGCCAGACCGACAAAGTGGTCGTCGTCAGCCAGACCTTTGGACGCTTCAAAGTGATAACCCGCCGTTGGCCAGTGACCAACGATGGTTGCGCCGCGCGGTTCGATGATGTCGCGAATGGTCCCTAACGCATCGCAGAAATATTCTGCGTAATCTTCCTGGTCGCCACAGCCGAACAATGCAACCAGTTTGCCGTTAAAATCAATGTCTTCGAGGGTAGGGAAGAAGTCGTCCCAGTCGCACTGCGCTTCACCGTAGTACCAGGTTGGGATGCCGAGCAGCAGAATGTCATACCCTTCGAGGTCTTCTTTGCTGCTTTTTGCAATGTCATGAACATCGGCAACGTCTTTACCAAGCTGTTTTTGAATCATTTTTGCGATGTTTTCGGTATTACCGGTGTCGCTGCCGAAAAAGATGCCAGTGATTGCCATGAGTAAAATAACCTCTTGAAACTTATTGAAATGGTGGTGGCGCATTGCCCACGGATAAGGGCAATCATAGCAGAACAGTCAGGCATGCGGAAACAGCAAACACGCAGGACTGCACTCTGTGCTACACGATTTATGATTTAGAGCAGAAATTCAGACTATGCCTGACCGCGCAATGCGCTGAGTTGGTTCATCAGCATCTCTTCGATGAGTTCACTGCGACTCATGTTGCGTGCCTCAGCCAGCTCGTTCAGAGCGTCAACGGCATCAGCGTTCAGTTTCAGTTCGACACGCTTAAGCCCGCGAACTTTGTCACGCTTAAGCTGATTACGTTTATTAATACGTAACTGTTCATCACGCGAGAGCGGATTAGTTTTGGGTCGTCCCGGGCGACGCTCCTGCGCGAACAGATCTAATGTCGTACGGTCCGTTTGTTCTTTGGCCATGATCTTGGTGACTTCGGGGAAACAATCAGCCAGGCGTCTGCCCGGATGGATAGCGCGCCATAATACATCAGCAGGGGAGACACGCCAACGCCCGCGCGCGTAATCGCGCGCAGACGCTGAGTTTTTAATCAGTTAGCCTGCTCGCTCAGATAACGACGGATGGCGCGCAGCACCGCCTCCGGTTTTTCGGCATGCACCCAATGCCCGGCGCCTGCTATAACGTGCGCACGAGCTTGTGGGAATTGCGCCAGCAGTTGTTCGCGATACGCTTCGGTAACATACGGTGAGTTGCCGCCTGGGATAAACAGCGCCGGGTGCTCCCACGCAGGAATGGTTTCCCAACCGACGATATGCGGATATTGATCCCACAATACGGGAACGTTAAAGCGCCACTCGCCGTCAACAAAGGATTTCAGCAGAAACTGGATAACACCTTCCTCTTGCAGGTGCTGGCGCATGACGCTTGCCGCCTGCTGGCGTGAGGACGCTTGTGCATCGGTTACGGCATTGATTGCCGCAAAAATCTCATCGTGGCGGCGAACATGGTAGTCAACGGGAGCAATGTCGATGGCGACCAGCCGTTCGACGCGTTCCGGAGCCAGAGCAGTCAGCGCCATGACGGCTTTTCCGCCCATCGAGTGGCCAATAAAGATCGCTTTTTCGATCTGCCGATCGTCCAGCGTATCCAGCAGATCTTGCGCCATGGCCGGATAATTCATCTCAGGTGAACGAGGGGAGAGGCCATGGTTTCGCATATCGACCTGGATGATGTCGTGGTCGGCTACTAGATCGCGTGCCAGGATCCCCAGGTTATCCAGGCTGCCAAACAAGCCGTGAACCAGGACGATGGGAGAATTATTGTGCAGGTTTTGCGCAGATTGCGCTCGGATATTCAATTTCATGGCAAAGTTCTTTTTTTCACACTCACGGGTTAGGGTATCATGTTGACCATTCTGCCACATGGCTGCAACAACTACGGTTACTCTGAGTTTTGCTGGCCACCAGGCTTGACGCTATCCGCTGTTGGGATTTGCCTTTACACTACGTGTGTTTACCCCGACAACTTGTATTCAGCTAAACACTGCACTGGATTAAGATGAAAACGATTGAAGTTGATGATGAACTCTATAGCTATATTGCCAGCCACACCAAGCATATTGGCGAGAGCGCATCCGACATTTTACGGCGTATGTTGAAATTTTCCGCCGCATCACAGCCTGTCACTCCGATAGTCAAAGAAGTCCGCGCTGTGCAACCTGTCGTGGAAGCCAAGCCGGTTAACCCCGTAAAAGATAAAGTGCGCGCGATGCGTGAGCTGCTGCTGTCCGACGAATACGCGGAACAGAAGAAAGCAGTAAATCGCTTTATGCTGGTGCTGTCTACACTCTATTCACTGGATCAAAACGCGTTCGCCGAAGCAACGGAATCGTTGCATGGTCGTACGCGTGTTTATTTTGCAGCTGATGAACAGACGCTGCTGAAAAATGGTAATCAAACCAAACCGAAGCACGTGCCAGGCACGCCGTACTGGGTGATCACCAATACCAATACCGGCCGTAAATGCAGCATGGTTGAACACATCATGCAGTCAATGCAATTCCCTGCGGAATTGATTGAAAAGGTTTGCGGAACAATTTAATCCTTGCATTAGAAGGACCAGGCAATGGCAATCCACAATCGTGCAGGTCAACCTGCGCAACAGAGTGATTTGATTAACGTCGCCCAACTGACGGCACAGTACTATGTACTGAAACCAACGGCAGGGAACGCTGAGCACGCTGTTAAGTTCGGTACGTCCGGACATCGCGGCAGTGCAGGTCGTCATAGTTTTAATGAGCCGCATATTCTGGCTATCGCCCAGGCGATTGCTGAAGAACGTGCGAAAAACGGGATTACTGGCCCGTGCTATGTGGGCAAGGATACCCACGCGCTGTCTGAACCGGCTTTTATCTCTGTACTGGAAGTGCTGGCGGCGAACGGTGTTGACGTCATCGTGCAGGAAAATAACGGCTTTACGCCAACCCCTGCTGTATCGAACGCTATCCTGGTCCACAACAAAAAAGGCGGCCCGCTGGCTGACGGCATTGTGATCACGCCGTCCCACAACCCGCCGGAAGATGGCGGCATTAAATACAACCCGCCAAACGGTGGTCCGGCAGACACCAATGTCACCAAAGTGGTGGAAGACAGAGCCAACGCGCTGCTGGCGGCCGGTCTGCAAGGCGTGAAGCGTATGTCGCTGGACGCTGCGCTGGCATCTGGTCATGTGAAAGAGCAGGATCTGGTTCAGCCGTTTGTTGAAGGACTGGCTGACATCGTAGACATGGCGGCGATCCAGAAAGCGGGTCTGACGCTGGGTGTCGATCCGCTGGGCGGTTCCGGTATCGAATACTGGAAGCGTATTGCTAAGCACTACAACCTGAACCTGACTATCGTTAACGATCACGTTGATCAGACTTTCCGCTTTATGCATCTCGACAAAGATGGCGCAATCCGCATGGACTGCTCCTCCGAGTGTGCGATGGCGGGGCTGCTGGCGCTGCGCGACAAGTTCGATCTGGCCTTTGCCAATGACCCAGACTACGACCGTCACGGTATCGTCACCCCGGCAGGGCTGATGAATCCGAACCACTATCTGGCGGTGGCGATCAACTACCTGTTCCAGCATCGTCCGCAGTGGGGCAAAGATGTTGCCGTCGGTAAGACGCTGGTGTCATCGGCGATGATTGACCGAGTGGTCAACGATCTGGGCCGCAAGCTGGTGGAAGTGCCGGTGGGCTTTAAATGGTTTGTTGACGGTCTGTTTGACGGCAGTTTTGGCTTTGGTGGGGAAGAGAGCGCGGGGGCATCTTTCCTGCGTTTCGACGGTACACCGTGGTCAACCGACAAAGACGGCATCATCATGTGCCTGCTGGCGGCAGAAATTACCGCAGTGACCGGTAAGAACCCGCAGGAACACTACAACGAACTGGCTGCTCGCTTTGGCGCACCGAGCTACAACCGCCTGCAGGCAAGCGCGACCTCCGCGCAGAAAGCGGCGCTGTCTAAGCTGTCTCCGGAAATGGTGAGCGCCAGTACGCTGGCGGGCGACCCGATCACCGCGCGTCTGACGGCTGCACCGGGCAACGGCGCTTCTATCGGCGGTCTGAAAGTGATGACTGACAACGGCTGGTTTGCCGCGCGTCCTTCTGGTACGGAAGACGCTTACAAGATCTACTGTGAAAGCTTCCTCGGTGAAGAACATCGCAAGCAGATCGAAAAAGAAGCGGTTGAGATCGTCAGCGAAGTGCTGAAGAACGCGTAAACCGTAGGCCGGATAAGACGCTAGCGTCTTATCCGGCATGAATAATGAAAAAGCCGGACAGCAAATACGCTGGTCCGGTTTTTTATATTCAACTTAACGTCATGGCATGAACCGATAACCAATCCCGGTTTCGGTCAGAAAATGACGCGGACGTGCCGGGTCCAGTTCCAGTTTCTGGCGCAGGTGTCCCATGTAAATTCGCAGATAGTGGCTGTGTTCGACGGCGTTTGGTCCCCAAACCTGATTGAGCAACTGGCGCTGCGTCAGTACCTTTCCGGCATTATTCAGCAGTACCGCTAGCAGGCGAAACTCAATCGGCGTCAAATGAATCTCTTCATCACCACGATGTACTAGTCGGGCGGCGATATCTACTTTTACGTTGGAAAAATGCACCACCGGCTCGGGAGACGTGCCGCTGGCGTGGCGACGCAATGCCACGCGCAATCGCGCCTGTAGCTCGCCAATACCAAAGGGTTTACTGAGATAGTCATCGGCACCGGCATCCAGGGCGGCAATTTTATCACTTTCTTCGCTGCGGGCTGAAAGCACAATTACCGGTATCGCGCTCCATTGTCGCAGGTCACGAATAAAATCAATGCCGTCACCGTCCGGCAGACCGAGATCGAGAATGATGAGATCGGGTTTTCGCGTGGCGGCTTCCAGCAGACCACGTTGCAGCGTTTCCGCTTCATATACACGCAGACCATCGGCTTCCAGCGCGGTGCGCAGAAAGCGACGGATAGCCTGTTCATCTTCAACAATCAGTACGTTCGTCACATATCCTCATGAAAATCTTCAAGTTCAGGGGGGATTTCCTGGGGCAGTGTAACACGGAAACATGCTCCTCCCTGCGCGCGATTGTGGACGGAAATTGTACCGCCGTGCACGTCCACAATGGCCTGGCAGATTGCCAGCCCCAGCCCAACGCCCGGTACAGATGACTCTTTGTTTCCCCGGGAGAACTTGTCAAAAACTCGTTGCTCCATTCCCGATGGAATGCCAGGGCCATTATCCCAGACGTCCAGTTGCAGATGCTCACCATCGACGCTGGCATCAATACCGATTTGCGCCGCTGGACCTGCGTATTTAACAGCGTTTTCCAGCAGGTTAATCAGCACCCGTTCAAATAGCGGGCCATCGACGTGGATCAGCGTCAACGGCGCGGGTAGCGACAAATTAATAGGAGCAGAGAGTCCTGGCTCCAGCATCTGCAGGGCACTACCGACCACCTCTTCCAGCGTTAACCACTCTTTCTTAAGATTAAAGCCGCCAGACTGAATTCGCGCCATATCCAGTAGGTTATTAACCAGTCGGGTCGTATTCAGGACGTGCTGGCGAATTTCGCTGGCTTGGCGCGCGTGCGGCGATCCTTCGCTTGCCAGATCCAGCGTTAAGATCTCTGCCTGACCAAACAACACCGTCAGCGGCGTGCGCAAATCGTGGGAAAGGGCGGCGAGCAGGGCATTGCGAATGCTTTCACGCTCGCTGGCAAACCGGGCCTGCTCTTCGCTGGCGGTGAGCGTCAGGCGTTCCAGCGCACTGGCGACCAGTAAAGTGAAAGTTTCCAGCAGGCGTTGCTGTTCGGGGATCATCAACTGGCGTAAATTTCCTGGTTCCACAACCAGCAGCCCATGCGTTTTGTCGGCGCTTTTTAACGGTAAAATTTGATACGGCACACCGGGTAAGGTGTCAGTGCCTGCGCCGGCCGGTTGCCCTTTATCAAAGCTCCACTGGGCAATGGCGTCATCCCACGGCGTCATGCCCTGTTGATGAGTGAGAGGGGCCAGCTTACCGTTCTCACCGGGCAGTAAAACCTGGCTGCGGGCCTGGAACGTTGAGGCAATAAACTGTTCGCTGGTGGCGGCGATATCCTGCTGGCTCCGTCCGACGGCCAGCGCTTTCGACATCTCATATAAATGACGCGTACGCTGTTCACGATAACGCGCTACCCGTGCCTGATAACGCACTCCGGCGGTGAGATTACCGATAACCAGCCCTACCGTTAACATCACGGCAAAGGTAAGCAGGTACTGGACGTCGGAAACGGCCAGCGTACCGCGTGGGGCAATAAAGAAGAGATCGAAGCTGGCAACGTTAATAAAGGTTGCCAGCACTGACGGCCAGCGTCCGTAAAAGAGGGCGATAACCACCACACCCAATAAATAGACCATCACCAGGTTGGCGGCGTCAAAGGCCATCAACCACTGCATGGCAATCAACGTAATGATGGCGCACAGCGCGACGGCAACCACGCAACCCTGAATTTGAACCCGCCACTTATCCTTAAAGGTGCGGCTATCTGCAGTTTGCAGCACAGGGCGCGAAGGTGGTTCGTCGAGCGCAACAATCATCAGGTCGAGATCCGGTGCGCGATGGGCCAGTTTGTCAGCAAAGGAATCACTGCGCCACCAGCGTCGCGTAGTCGGACGTCCGAGGACAATTTTTCCCAGATTATGCTCACGGGCGTAGCGGATTACTGCTTTATCTTCAGCGGGATCGGAAAGGGTGGCGGTTTCTGCACCCAGCTCTTGGGCTAATCGCAGGGCGCTTAAAATTGCGCGGCGCTGTTTTTCGGGCAGTCGGTGCAGCGCTGGCGTTTCGACATACACTGCATGCCATACGCTGCCGAGGCGCGCTGCCAGACGCGCGGCGGCACGCACGAGCTTTTCGCTGCCGGTGTTGTGTCCAATACACAGCAATATGGCGTCGCGGGTATGCCAGACTTTCTCCTCTCCCGGACGTCCACGCCAGGCACGCATCTGATCGTCAACCCGATCGGCTGTGCGGCGCAGGGCCAGCTCACGTAGCGCGATCAAGTTACCTTTGCGAAAGAAATGCTCGATGGCTCTTTCCGCCTGACCGGCGATATAGACCTTGCCTTCGTTCAGGCGCTGGCGCAAATCGTCGGGGGGAAGATCGACCAGCACCACATCGTCAGCAGCATCGAAAAAAGGATCGGGGACGGTTTCGCGAACCTGAATGCCGGTGACGCCGCTGACCACATCATTGAGGCTCTCCAGATGCTGCACGTTGACGGTAGTAAAAACGTCAATACCGGCTTCCAGCAGCTCTTCAATATCTTGCCAGCGTTTAGGGTGGCGTGAGCCTGGCGCATTACTGTGCGCCAGTTCATCCATCAAAATGAGTGCCGGACGGCGGGCCAGCGCCGCGTCGAGATCGAACTCGCTGATATGACGACCATGGCGCGCCTGTCGCTTTAGCGGCAGAATACTGAGACCGTCCAGCAGCGCGGCGGTCTCTTTGCGTCCGTGGGTTTCCACCACGCCAATCAGCACATCTAATCCCTGCGCCCTTAGCCGCTGGGCCTCTGCCAGCATGGCCCAGGTTTTACCGACGCCTGCACACGCGCCGAAGAAAATTTTCAGTTTTCCCCGGTGCGGAGCGGTGGTCTGCTCCAGCAGGCGATCGGGGTCGGGGCGTAAGGGTTCGTTATGCATGTCCTTTTTCTCAGTGCTTATCCAGCGCTAAATTAAGTTCCACCAGGTTCACCACCGGTTGGCCGATAAAACTGACCAACGGCTTTTGCGTGTATTGTGCAACCAGGCGCGTGACCTCTTCAACGCTGAGGTTGCGAGCCTGCGCCACGCGGGGGATTTGCCAGACCACCGCAGCTGGCGTCAGGTTGTTATCCAGCCCGCTGGCGGAAGCTGTTACCAGCTCTACCGGAACGGCAGGATTTGCCTGCGGGTTAGCGGCACGCAGCGCGGCAATCCGGCTTTGCAGCTGTTTATCCAGTTCCGGGTTGCTGGCTGCCAGATTACTGCCGCCTGAAGCCATTGGATTATAGGGCATTTCCGCTGTGGCTGAGGGGCGTCCCTGAAAATAACCGGCAGCGGTAAACTGTTGCCCAATGAGCTCGGAGCCGCGAACAATCTGACCTTCGCGGAGAAGCGAACCGTTAGCCTGGTGGGGAAACCACCATTGCCCCAGCGCAGTGGTCAGCAGCGGGTATGCCCCGCCGGTGATAAGCATCAGGAAAATCAATGTTGATAATGCAGGACGTAATCCACTCATCAGAAACCTCACACCAGACCCAGCAGGGTCAGCAGTAAATCAATTGCTTTGATACCGATAAACGGCACAACCAGACCACCCAGGCCATAGATCCACAAATTGCGGCGCAGCATCGCGGAAGCGGATAACGGTTTGTAACTCACGCCTTTCAGCGCCAGTGGGATCAGAAAGACGATAACCAGTGCGTTAAAGATAACCGCGCTGAGGATCGCCGAGTCCGGCGAATGCAGCCCCATCACGTTCAGCGCATTGAGCTGCGGGTAGGTGGCGGCGAACGCGGCCGGGATAATGGCAAAATACTTCGCTACGTCGTTGGCGATACTGAAGGTGGTCAGCGAACCGCGCGTCATCAGCATCTGTTTACCAATGTGCACCACTTCAATCAGTTTGGTGGGGTTGGAGTCGAGGTCCACCATGTTGCCCGCTTCTTTCGCTGCCTGGGTTCCGGAGTTCATGGCAACGGCCACATCGGCCTGCGCAAGGGCTGGTGCGTCGTTAGTTCCGTCGCCGGTCATCGCCACCAGACGACCTTCCGCCTGATACTGACGAATCAACGCCAGCTTGGCTTCCGGTGTGGCTTCGGCTAAGAAGTCATCCACTCCGGCTTCCGCGGCGATTGCGGCGGCGGTCAAACGGTTGTCGCCAGTGATCATCACCGTTTTGATCCCCATTTTACGCAGTTGGGCAAAACGCTCTTTAATCCCGCCTTTTACGATATCTTTCAGGGCAATCACGCCAAGTACGTGGGAGCCTTCAGCAACCACCAGCGGCGTAGCGCCAAGGCGTGCGACGTTTTCGACCTTCTGCTCAACGTCGGCGGGGAAGTGGCCGCCGTTGGCCTCGACGTGACGACGAATAGCATCGACCGACCCTTTGCGGATCATACGGTTGTCGATGTTGATCCCGCTCATCCGACTTTGGGCGGTAAACGGTACAAAGGTGGCGTGCAGCGATTGCACGTCGCGTATACGCAGATTAAAGCGCTGTTTAGCCAGAATCACGATGCTGCGGCCTTCCGGCGTTTCATCGGCCAGGGATGAAAGCTGCGCGGCATCGGCCAGCGTTTTTTCGTCCACGCCGTGGGCGGGCAGAAAATCTGAAGCCTGGCGGTTACCTAGCGTAATGGTGCCGGTTTTATCCAGCAGCAGTACATCCACGTCACCCGCCGCTTCTACTGCACGTCCGCTGGTGGCAATGACGTTCGCACCCAACATGCGGCTCATCCCGGCGACGCCAATCGCGGAGAGCAGCCCGCCTATCGTCGTAGGGATTAAACACACCAGCAGCGCAACCAATACCGTGACGCTGACCGCGCTACCGCCCCAGGCGGAAAACGGCCACAGCGTGGCCGTAGCCAGTAGAAAGACGATGGTCAGGGCTATCAACAGGATCGTCAGGGCAATTTCATTGGGCGTTTTACGCCGCTGTGCACCTTCAACCATGGCGATCATCCGGTCGAGGAACGTTTCACCAGGGTTTACGCTGCATTCGATAACCAACCAGTCGGAGAGGATGCGAGTCCCGCCGGTGATGGAGGCGAAATCACCACCGGATTCACGAATCACCGGCGCGGATTCACCGGTAATGGCGCTTTCATCTACCGACGCGCCGCCTTCGATCACCTCGCCGTCACACGGGATAATATCGCCAGCTTCCACCAGCACGATATCGCCTTTACGTAAATCATCGGCAGGGACGTGATCCATTGCCGCGCCGTATTTCGGTTCGCGAAGCTTGCGGGCAAAGGCGGTTTTTTTGACGCCTTTCAGGCTGTTGGCCTGAGCTTTACTGCGTCCTTCCGCCAGCGCTTCAGCAAAGTTGGCGAACAGAACGGTAATCCACAGCCACAGACTTATCGCGCCGGTAAACCAAGGATTACCCTGCATATGGCCTGTTGCCATCGCCACGGTTAACAGGGTCGTTAACAGACTACCCAGCCAGACGATAAACATCACCGGATTACGCCATTGGGTATGTGGGCTTAATTTTTTCACGGCGTCCATCAGCGCCTGTGCGACCAGAGAGGGTTCGAACAGCGCCAGTTGCTTGCGACTCATAGTAATGTGCTCCGCATCACTCAGTGTAATGACAGGTATTCTGCGACCGGGCCAAGCGCCAGGGCAGGAACAAAGGTGAGAGCGCCAACCAGTAACACTGTACCGATCAACAACCCGACAAACAGCGCTCCGTGGGTAGGTAGCGTGCCGGAGCTGGCTGGCTGGATCTTTTTACTGACCAGCGATCCGGCAATCGCCATCACGGGAATGATCACGCCGAAGCGACCGAAGAACATGCATAAGGCCAGCAGGCAGTTCCAGAACGGGCTGTTGGCGCTTAACCCGGCGAAGGCGCTACCGTTGTTGTTCGAGGCGGACGACACGGCATACAGCACTTCGCTAAACCCGTGTGGACCCGGGTTAAGCATGGCGCTGCGGCCAGCTTCGGTCATCATGGCGATCGCTGTGCCGATCAGGACCAGCGCAGGGGTGACCAGAATCGCCAACGCGGTCATTTTCATTTCGCGCACGTCGATTTTCTTACCCAGATACTCTGGTGTGCGGCCAATCATTAACCCGGCGATAAATACCGCCAGCAGCACGAACAGCAGCATGCCGTACAGACCTGAACCCACGCCGCCGAAGACCACTTCACCAATCTGCATTAACCACATCGGCACCATGCCGCCCAGTGCGGTGAAGGAGTCATGCATAGCATCGACAGCGCCGCAAGATGCCGCTGTCGTCACGACGGAAAACAGACTCGTGGCCAGCACGCCAAAGCGGCTCTCTTTGCCTTCCATGTTGATATTGCTGTCTGCACCGAATGCCATCAGGTGCGGGTTGCCCTGAACTTCGGCCCACATCACCACGGCTACGCAGACCACAAATATCAGCGACATGGCCCACAGCAGGGTCCGTCCCTGGCGACGATCGCCCACCACATCACCAAAGGCAAAACACAGCGCGGTAGGAATTAAGAAAATAGCCAGCATCTGTACCAGATTGGTCAACGCGGTAGGGTTTTCAAACGGATGTGATGAGTTAGCGTTAAAGAAACCGCCCCCGTTAGTGCCAAGCATCTTAATCGCTTCCTGTGAGGCGACGGGCCCCATCGGCAGCAGTTGTTTAACCCCTTCAAGGGTGGTGATGGGCTGATAAGGCAACACGTTTTGCAGCACACCTTGCTGAATGAAGAACAGCGCAATGAGCAATGCAATGGGGAGCAAGATCCACAGCGTAATGCGAATCAGATCGACCCAGGCGTTGCCCAAGGTGTTCATACTCTGGCGCGTGAAGGCGCGGGTCAGGGCAAAAATCACCGCAATCCCGGTTGCCGCTGACAGGAAGTTTTGTACGGTCAGCCCGACCATCTGGCTGAAGTAGCTTAAGGTGGTTTCACCAGCATAGGATTGCCAGTTGGTATTAGTGACAAAACTCACCGCGGTGTTAAGCGCCAGATCCCATGAAAGCCCTGGCAGTTGCTGGGGATTTAACGGCAGCAGGTTTTGCGCCATCAGCATCGAAAACAGGACCAGCAGGCCCAGTACATTGAGCGCGAGGATCGCCAACAGATACTGCCGCCAGTTCATCTCCTGCTGCGAGATGCCCAGAGAGCGCCACAGCATATGTTCCACGCCAGCCAGGCCCGGCAGGGACGTATTATTGATCAGTCGAGCCAGCCCAAAGCCCAGCGGTCTGACGACGACAAACAGCACCAGCAAGAAACTGGCAATGAGTAAAAATCCTTGGGCCGCCATCAGAACGCCTCCGCATTAATCAGGGCATACACCAAATAACCTAATAATAAAAAGACCAGCACAATGCCGGTTATCACGCCTGCACTCACGGTGCACCTCCAGTGGCATAAATGTGATAACCAGAGCGTAGATTTTTGCTTGCAAAGATTTCGCAAAAATCAGTGGGTGGGGTGTAAAAAAAGTATAAAAATGGCAAAGACCATTATTTAACTAATGGTTAGTATTAATTTAACTTTTATGTAACTTAATTACAGTTTTTAGCTAAACGGAGCATCAATAGATAAAAATAAGTGGTCGGATGAGTAGCAAAATTACACACAAGGCGGTATTATTTTCATCAGTTAACCAAGTTTATTTTTCCGGTGCGATTCACCGAACAGATATATGGGAGAGGATTATGGACTTTTATAAAGAATATCCAGCACACATTGTTTTCTTGCGCCGTACCTTTGCCGTTGTGGCGGGCGTGCTGGCGCTGCCGGTCATGTTGTTCTGGAAAGACCGCGCCCGTTTTTACAGCTATCTGCACCGCGTCTGGTCTAAAACCAGTGATAAACCGGTGTGGATGGAGCAGGCTGAAAAAGCCACCTGCGATTTCTACTGATAGCTAATAAATCCCCAAAAGCCGCTGATATCAGCGGCTTTTTTGTTCATGATAGCTACACTTATCTCAGGAATGAGAAAGGAGCGATCATGAGCGAGAAAATCCCTGTTGGTATCAGTGCCTGTCTGTTGGGGGAGGCGGTTCGCTATGATGGTGGGCATAAGCGGCTGGCCTTTGCTGTAGAAGAACTGTCGCCGTGGGTCGCGTTCGAACCCGTATGCCCTGAAATGGGTATCGGGTTACCGGTCCCGAGACCTGCGCTGCATCTGGTCAAAGAGGGCGAGGCTGTCTCCCTGCGTTTTAGTGATAAGCGCGAGGGTGATTTGACAGACGTAATGACGGCTTTTAGTCAGCGACAAAGCAATCGTCTGGAGCATTTGTGTGGCTATATTGTCTGTGCAAAATCCCCCAGTTGCGGTATGGAACGGGTGCGGGTCTACGACGTGGAAGGCAAAAACAACCGTAAAGCGGGACGAGGGATCTTTACGTCCGTGCTGATGTCGACGTTACCCTGGCTTCCCGTGGAAGAGGACGGGCGTTTGCACGACCCGCAGATTCGGGAAAATTTTGTTGAGCGCATTTATGCCTTGCACGAGCTCAACGGTATCCGTCAGCAAGGGTTAACGCGCGGCGCACTAATCGATTATCACAGCCGTTACAAGCTATTACTGTTGGCCCATTCCCAGCCGGACTATCGCGAACTCGGGCGTTTTGTCGCGGCGATCGGCGAATGGCAAGATTTGCAGGCTTATTTTGTCGAGTATCGCTTAAGGCTGATGAGTTTGCTGGCGCATCTTCCCTCGCGGCGCAACCATACCAACGTGCTGATGCATGTCCAGGGCTATTTCCGTACGCAATTAAATTCTCGTCAGCGGCAGGAGCTGGCCTCTCTCATTGACGGGTATCGACGTTCGACTCAACCGCTGCTTGCGCCAATAACATTACTCAAACACTATATGGCGGAATATCCGGATGCTTATCTCTCCGGGCAGCGCTATTTCAATCCCTGGCCAGAGGCTCTGCGTTTGCGCTACGGGCGTTAAATTTTTTCTTCAGGAGTGTTATGACCACCCATTTGGTCTGGTTTCGGCGTGATTTACGCCTGCACGACAACCTCGCACTGGCGGCGGCTTGTCGGGATCGTTCTGCGCAGGTGCTGGCGTTATATATCGCTACCCCCGAGCAGTGGAAGGCGCATGATATGGCTCCGCGCCAGGCGGCATTTACCTGCGCGCAGTTGAATGCGTTACAAACAGCGCTGGCAGAAAAAGGCATCCCTTTACTGTTTTACGAAGTGGCTGATTTTGCGGCCAGCGTGGACACCATCAAAAGTGTCTGCCTGCAGCATAACGTCAGTCGATTATTTTATAACTATCAATATGAAATAAACGAACGCCAGCGTGATGCCGCCGTCGAAAAGTCCTTACCTCAGGTGGTATGCGAAGGGTTTGACGACAGCGTGATCCTGCCCCCGGGGGCGGTGATGACCGGCAATCATGAGATGTATAAAGTGTTCACGCCGTTTAAAAATGCCTGGCTGAAGCGGATTAAAGACGGTATTCCAGAATGCGTTAGCGCGCCGAAAATGAGGCACAGCGGCGCACTCAGCACGTCGTTAAGCGCAATAACGCTGAGCTATCCGCAGCAATATTTTGATGCGCAGAGGTTTGTGGCAGATGAAAAATTGGCCATCGCGCAATTACGCCATTTTTGCCAGCAGGCTGCGGGAGAATACGAGCAGCAGCGTGATTTTCCAGCGATTGACGGGACCAGTCGATTATCCGCGAGCCTGGCGACTGGAGGACTATCACCGCGCCAGTGCCTGAATCGACTGCTCGCGGAGCAGCCGCAGGCGCTTGAGGGCGGCAGGGGTAGCATGTGGCTGAACGAGCTTATCTGGCGCGAATTTTATCGTCATCTGATGACTTACCATCCGGCGCTGTGTCGGTATCAACCCTTTATCCGCTGGACCGATCGCGTGCAATGGCAGAATAATCCGACGCATTTACAGGCCTGGAAAACGGGTAGTACGGGTTACCCTATTGTGGATGCGGCGATGCGTCAGCTCAACGCCACGGGCTGGATGCATAATCGTTTACGCATGATTGCGGCCAGTTTTTTGGTGAAGGACCTGCTGATTGACTGGCGTAAAGGCGAACAATATTTCATGTCGCAACTGATTGATGGTGACCTCGCGGCCAATAACGGCGGCTGGCAGTGGGCAGCCTCAACCGGAACCGACGCCGCACCGTATTTCCGTATCTTTAACCCCACGACGCAGGGCGAAAAATTCGACCGTGACGGTGAGTTTATCCGCCAGTGGGTGCCGGAATTGCGCGACGTGCCGGGTAAAGCCATTCATAACCCGTGGTCGTGGGCAGAAAAAGCGCAGGTAACACTAAGTTATCCTCGCCCGATTGTGGATCATAAACAGGCAAGGCTGGCGACGCTGGCGGCATATGAGGCGGCGCGTAAAGGGTAAAGGCATGGTGGATTTTGCGTAATACCTTCCAACAGAATGAACATGTTGCAGTTGGGTGATTTTAGCGCTGAAGCGTGCGCTCAGTACCGTGAATACCCTGCTGCACAAGTTTTCTCTCAGCAGTAAATTTCCGTCATCTGAATGAAAATGACGGAAATTAATGACAACGCCAACGACCTCCACCCCGCATGATGCGGTGTTTAAAACGTTTTTACATCATCCCGAAACTGCACGGGATTTTCTCGACATTCACCTGCCAGCTGAACTGCGGATGCTTTGCGATTTGAATTCGCTGCAACTGGAGTCAGAAAGCTTTATTGAAGCGGATTTACGTTCGCGCTACTCCGACGTGCTCTGGTCTTTGCACACACGCAACGGTGACGGTTATGTCTATGTGGTGATAGAGCATCAAAGTTCAGCCGAGCCACATATGGCTTTTCGTCTGTTGCGTTATGCGCTGGCGGCGATGCAGCGCCATCTGGACGCAGGGCACAAGGAACTGCCACTGGTGATACCGATGCTGTTTTATCATGGCTGCCGAAGCCCCTATCCGTACTCATTGTGCTGGCTGGATGCCTTTGCCGACCCCGTGGCGGCAAGACAGCTTTATTCCAGCGCATTTCCGTTGGTAGACATAACGGTGGTACCCGATGATGAGATCATGGCTCACAGGCGAATGGCGCTGCTGGAATTAATGCAAAAACATATCCGTCAGCGGGATTTGATGGGGCTGATAGAACAACTGACCACGCTACTACTTACTGGATGCGCTAATGACACGCAACTGCAGGCGATGTTTAATTACATCCTACGATCCGGCGATGAATCTCGCTTTAATGAGTTTATGCAAGAGATGGCGCAACGGATCCCCCAACATAAGGAGAGGCTGATGACTATTGCGGAGCGGTTACGGTTAGATGGATTACAGGAAGGTTTACAACAAGGCAAAGAAGTAGGAAAGCGAGAAGCCGCATTACGTATAGCGCAAACTATGCTGGAGCAGGGAATAGATCGCGCAATGGTACTACTAGTGACGGGGCTTACTGAAGAGGAACTCGCTGCAAGTTATGCGTAATTACCCGAAAAAACAGGCCCGAATAGTATTACATCATCGGGCCCTTACACTCAGGATTCTACCGCCAGCGGACGGTTTCTGAACTTAAGCGACTGATATAGCCAAATCAGCAGCACCAACACCACGCAGGCCAGCGCACCCCAGGTAATTTCGCTAAAGACATCAATATACGCATTGATGGAGTAGTTGATAGCGCCTGCAGCATCAAACGAGCCTTGCGACGTCTGAGCGGCGATAACGCCTGCCAGATAGTTGGCGATGGCGCCGGACAGCAGCATATAAATGCCTGTTAATACGCCAGTCACCCCAGGGATCTCAATACGCGTAATTTGCGACATCGCCACCGGGTCGATAAACAGTTCGGCAAAGCCCATGACCGCCAGCCCCAATACCATCAGCGGCATAGAAGAGTGGCCGTAAGCTGCGGACCAGCGGGCGCTTAAGGTCAGAATGCAGAACCCTGCGCTCATTAAACCGAGGCCAAGGGCGAATTTACCCCAAATACGTACGGTACGATTGCCGCCAACGCTTTCTTTGACTACCCAGGCCAGAACGATACCGCACAGCATAACGGCAAAGGCGTTAACCGACTGGAACATCGCGGTCGGGACGGAATACCCAAAAATATCGCGGTTAACGAAGCGGTCAATATACAGGCTAATCGAACTGCCGCCCTGTTGAGCAAAGGCCCAAAACAACAGGCTGAAGAAGGTCAGCGTGACGATAAGCCCCAATTCTTTGCGCTGCTTTTGGGTTTGCGCCTGACGGTAAATCTTCGCCAGAACCGCCAGACCAATAACCGTGGCAACGATCAGTGCGTAAACGGACCACTCTTTCCAGAACAGGACGGTAATCAGTAACGGTGCTGCAACCAGCAGAACTAACAGCCAGGCCCAGTTTGGCAGCATATACTTTTTCGCACACAGCACGGCCTTGTTGACGCCAGTGGTATGAGCGAAATGGCGATTACCGCATAAGAAAATCACCAACCCTGCCAGCATGCCAATCGCAGCCAGCGCGAAGCCCATCGCCCAGCTGTACTCTTCCTGCACGTATCCGCAGGCAATCGGTGCGATGATCGAACCGATGTTACCGGCTGCATAGAGCAGAGAGAATCCACCGTCGCGACGCGGATCTTCAGGTTGATATAACTCGCCCAGCAGGCAACTAATGTTGGATTTAAACAGACCGTAGCCGCAGACAATGATCGCCAGCGACAAATAAAGGAACGCCGGAGCCATTTCGCTTGCGCCCAATACCAGATGTCCCACCGCCATTAAAAATGCGCCGATCATCACCGCCATTCGATTACCGAGCACTTTATCTGCCAGGTATCCCCCGAGAATGGGGGTGACATAGACCAGTGAACAGTAGGCGCTGAACAGTTCATATGCGTGATTATCGTCGTACTTGAGCTGGTTAGTGAGATACAGGATCAGCAGCGCACGCATGCCGTAAAAACTGAAATATTCCCAGATTTGTAGCGCGACGACGTAATAAATCGCCCGTGGTTGAGATGCTTGTTTATTCATTATTTTCTCGAAGTAAATGCCTCGCGACAGGCTGAGCGTACTGTGCGAGTGTGTTTCCTTAAAGTTGTAACTTAGATACAGATCTGATTATTTTTGCAATATGCTGTCTGATTGCATAAATATACATGAATTGGATCGCGTAGTGGTAAGCAAATCATGTTCAAAGCGGGTGTGATTGTTTCTTGATGGGTCAGTGAAATGGCTATCGACGAACGCAGGCGAGGACGCTATTTTAACCTAAGCTGTGTTGCTGATTAGGCAGGCAGAATTAATGACTACGAGGACGATGATGAAAAACACCGAACTGGAACAACTGATCAACGACAAACTGAACAGCGCCGCCATTAGCGACTATGCGCCGAATGGTTTGCAGGTTGAGGGCAAAGAGACGGTGCATAAAATCGTGACCGGCGTGACCGCAAGTCAGGCGCTGCTGGATGAGGCGGTGCGCCTGCAGGCCGATGCGGTTATCGTTCATCACGGTTATTTCTGGAAAGGCGAATCTCCGGTAATTCGCGGCATGAAGCGCCATCGTCTGAAAACGCTGTTGGAAAACGATATCAACTTGTATGGCTGGCACCTGCCGCTGGATGCTCACCCGGAACTGGGGAATAACGCGCAGTTGGCCGCGCTGTTGGGGATTACCGTGATGGGTGAGATCGAACCGCTGGTGCCATGGGGAGAACTCTCCATGCCGGTTCCGGGACTGGAGTTGGCATCGTGGATTGAAGCGCGTTTAGGCCGTAAACCGTTATGGTGTGGTGATACCGGTCCGGAAAAAGTTCAGCGCGTCGCCTGGTGTACGGGGGGCGGTCAAAGTTTTATTGATAGCGCAGCCCGATTTGGCGTCGACGCTTTTATCACTGGTGAAGTTTCAGAGCAAACCATTCACTCAGCCCGCGAGCAGGGGCTGCATTTTTATGCTGCCGGTCACCATGCGACCGAACGCGGCGGCATTCGCGCATTAAGCGATTGGCTTAATGAAAATACCGATTTGGACGTGACTTTTATCGATATTCCTAATCCAGCGTAATAAAGAGGGACGAAAGTGCAGCGAGCGCGTTGTTATCTGTTAGGTGAAACGGCAGTGGTTCTTGAACTGGAACCGCCCATTACGCTGGCGACTCAGAAACGCATCTGGCGTCTGGCCCAGCGTCTGGTTGATGCCCCGAATGTACTGGAAGCTATTCCAGGCATGAACAATATCACGGTGACCTTGCGCGACCCGCAAACGCTGGCGCTGGATGCGATTGAGCGCCTGCAACGCTGGTGGGAAGAGAGTGAAGCACTGGAGCCGGATTCGCGCTTTATTGAAATTCCCGTTACCTATGGCGGTGAGGCCGGCCCCGATCTGGCAGAGGTCGCCCGGCACAGCGGATTAAGTGAAAAGCAGGTTGTGGAACTTCATGCGTCGGTTGATTACGTGGTGTGGTTTATCGGTTTTCAGCCGGGATTCCCCTATCTCGGGAACTTACCTGAACAACTGCATACCCCCAGACGTGCGGAACCGCGTTTGCTTGTTCCGGCAGGTTCTGTCGGTATCGGTGGATCTCAAACGGGGATCTACCCGCTTTCCACGCCTGGCGGGTGGCAATTGATTGGGCGTACCTCCGTTTCGTTATTTGATCCAAAACGGGAGGAGCCGATTCTGTTACGGGCTGGCGATACCGTGCGTTTTGTCCCGCAGAAGGAGGGGATATGTTAAACATCATCCGCGCTGGTATGTACACCTCAGTACAGGACGGGGGACGTAATAGTTTTCGTCAATCCGGAATCAGTCACTGTGGGGCGCTGGATAAACCGGCGCTGAACGTGGCTAACCTGCTGGTGGGTAATGATGCGAATGCCGCAGCGCTGGAAATCACGCTGGGGCAACTGGTGGTGGAGTTTGAAGCCGATGGCTGGTTTGCCCTGACCGGTGCCGGATGCGAAGCACAGCTGGATCGTACGCCCGTGTGGAGCGGATGGCGGTTACCGGTAAAAGCCGGGCAGCGCCTGACGCTAAAACGTCCGCTTCATGGCATGCGCAGTTATCTGGCGGTAGCGGGCGGTATTGATGTTCCCGAAGTGATGGGCTCGCGTAGTACCGATCTGAAAGTGGGCATTGGTGGGTTTGAAGGGCGTCTACTGCGTGATGGCGATCGACTGGCGATTGGCGTATCTACCCGGCAATTCAGCGAGCCGCAAGGTGTTAAGCAACTGATGTGGGGTAATCTCATTCGCGCGCTGCCCGGACCTGAATATCAGGAGTTTGATGAGGTATCGCAGGCTTCGTTCTGGCGCTCACCGTGGCAACTTAGCCCACAAAGTAACCGTATGGGGTATCGTCTTCAGGGGCAGCCGCTGACGCGCACGACCGATCGCGAGCTGCTATCACATGGCTTGCTCCCCGGCGTGGTGCAGGTTCCACATAATGGTCAGCCAATTGTGCTGATGAACGATGCGCAGACGACGGGCGGCTATCCGCGCATCGCCTGTATTATTGAGGCAGATATGTATCATCTGGCGCAGATCCCGCTCGGTCAACCGATTCATTTTGTGCAGTGCTCGCTGGAGGAAGCGCTGAAGGCGCGGTACGACCAGCAGCGTTACCTGGAACAGTTAGCATGGCGACTTAACAATGAAAATTGATCTCAATGCAGACCTCGGTGAGGGATGTGCGAACGATGCAGCGTTGCTGCAATTGGTGTCATCGGCCAACATCGCCTGTGGGTTTCACGCAGGCGATGCGCAAACCATGCTCTCAAGCGTGCGCGAAGCGCTAAAAAATGGCGTAGCGATAGGTGCGCACCCCAGCTTTCCGGATCGGGAAAATTTTGGCCGTAGTGCCATGACCCTGCCTGCGCAAACGGTGTATGCGCAGACGCTGTATCAAATTGGCGCGCTGGCTGCCATCACGCGGGCGGAGGGCGGTGTGATGCATCATGTCAAACCGCATGGCATGCTCTATAACCAGGCAGCGAAAGATCCTCAACTGGCTGATGCGATTGCGAAAGCGGTTCATGCCTGCGATCCGTCGCTGGTTTTAGTGGGACTGGCGGGAAGCGAACTGATTCGTGCTGGAGAACACTATGGCCTGGTAACGCGTCAGGAGGTGTTTGCCGATCGGGGTTATCAGGCCGATGGCAGCCTGGTGCCGCGTAGTCAGCCGGGCGCACTGATTGAGGATGAAGAGCAGGCGTTGGCGCAAACGTTAGAAATGGTGCAATCCGGCAGAGTAAAAAGCCAAAGTGGGACATGGGCGAGCGTGACTGCCCAGACGGTATGCATTCATGGGGATGGCGAGCACGCACTCGCTTTTGCCCGCCGCTTGCGTAGCGCCTTTGAAGCATGCAATATTCAAATTAGCGCATAAATTTATTCATACAAAACAATAATATATTACACAACAACATAAGGGATTTAATTATGGGAGAGGCTATTTCTCTCTGGCCATTGACGGGGATCGCCGTCATCGTGGTCGGATTTCTTTTACGTTTTAACCCGGTATTGGTGGTTATTATTGCCGGGATTGTCACGGGGCTGGCGGCGCATATGCCTATCGCCACTATTCTCGAGAAACTGGGTGAAGGTTTTCTTAACACCCGCAACCTACCGTTTATCCTGCTGATCCCACTGGCGGTAATCGGTCTGCTGGAACGTCACGGTCTGAAAGAGCGTGCGCAGGCGTGGATTGCAAAAATCCGCAGCGCTACCAGCGGCCGCCTGCTGATTGTCTATCTGTTCATTCGCGAAGCGACCGCTGCATTAGGACTCACCAGTCTGGGGGGGCATCCGCAAATGGTGCGTCCGCTGCTGGCGCCGATGGCGGAAGGGGCCGCTGAGAAAAATCACGGCGAGATACCTGGGGCGGTACGCTATCGACTGCGCGCAATGTCAGCGGCGACCGATAACGTCGGGCTGTTTTTCGGTGAAGATATCTTTGTTGCTTTCGGCGCTATCATCTTCATGCATAACTTTATGCTGGAGTCTGGTGGGATCCAGACCGAACCGCTGCATATCGCCCTATGGGGGATCCCAACGGCAATTTGTGCTTTCCTGATCCACGGCACACGTTTGTGGCGTCTGGATAGCTATTTGCAACGTGAGGTGGCGAAAGCGAATGCCGCAGCGAAAGGGGAAGCGCAATGAATTTTCAACAAAGTTATCTCTACTGGCTGGCGGGCGCGGTATTACTGATTGTGGCCGTCATGTCCTGGCAGGATAAAGCGAACCCGCGTCGTTTCACCACTGGCCTGTTTTGGGGCATATACGGCGTACTGTTTCTGCTTGGCGACTGGACATTCTCGCTGTTTGGCGACAAGCGCGCGGTGCATATTGCCGTCGGTATTGCGGTGGTCGTCCTGGCGCTGATCGCCGGTTTTGGCGGCGTGAAGCTGGGAAGTTACCATCAACGGACGCAGCAACAGCGCGAAGAAAGTGCCAGTCGCCTGGGCAACCGCCTTTTTTTTCCGGCGCTGGCGATCCCGGTGGTAACGGTTATTGGCGTGCTGATGTTCAACCATATTCCGGGCTTACAGGATGCGCTGTTTGGGCCGGGTAATCACGCCACGCTGGTGACGCTTTTTTCCATGACCGCAGGTTCGTTGATTGGTCTGGCGATGGCAATAAAAATGACCCATGAGCGGGTGCATCAACCGATCCAGGAGGCGCGCCGTCTGCTGGACTCCATCGGCTGGGCGTTCATCCTGCCACAGATTCTGGCTACGCTCGGGCTGTTGTTTACGGCAGCGGGCGTAGGCAGCGGCATTTCATATCTGACGCAGGAATATCTGGCGGTAGACAGTCGCTTTATCGCAGTGGCGGTGTACACCATCGGCATGGCATTGCTGACTATGGTCATGGGCAATGCGTTTGCTGCTTTCCCGATCGTGACCGCTGGGATTGGTATTCCAATTCTTGTACTGCAACACGGTGGTAATCCGGCGGTAATGGCGGCGATTGGTATGTTCTCCGGTTATTGCGGGACACTGATGACGCCGATGGCGGCGAACTTTAACATTGTCCCTGCTGCGCTGCTGGAACTACCGGACAAAAATGCGGTGATTAAAGCGCAGGTGCCAACCGGCATACTGCTGCTATTGGTCAACGTGTTCCTGATGTATTTCCTGATGTTCTTGTAAGGTGACAGGATGAAAACAGTACTCATCACGGGATTTGAACCCTTTGGCGGCGAGTCAGTTAACCCTTCCTGGGAAGTGGTCTCGGGACTCGATAATGCTATCATCGGTGGATGCCGCGTCGTTGCCCGCCAACTGCCGTGCGTCTTTGGCGAGTCTCTTGCCGTACTCAATGGCGCGATTGACGCGCTGTCGCCATCGCTGGTTCTGGCGGTGGGGCAGGCGGGTGGTCGCACGGATATCACCGTGGAACGCGTGGCGATTAACGTTGACGATGCGCGTATTGCGGATAATCAGGGGCAACAGCCGGTAGATGTGCCGGTTGTAGCCGATGGTCCAGCGGCATGGTTTAGCACGCTGCCGATCAAAGCGATGGTTATGGCTATGCGCAACGCGGGAATTCCGGCTTCGGTTTCCCAGACCGCTGGCACTTTCGTGTGTAACCACGTGATGTATGGCCTGCTGCATAAACTACGCGACGCACCGGCGGTGAAGGGCGGCTTTATTCACATCCCTTATTTGCCGCAACAGGCCGCACAGCATCCCGGGGCGCCAAGTATGGCGGCTGAAACAGTACGCCGGGCGCTGGAAGTCGCAATTGCCACCGCCTTGCAGGTGGAAAGCGATATCGCAGTCACGGGCGGCGCAACACATTAACAAAGGACAGTATTATGCCTGAAGGCCCGGAGATCCGCCGCGCGGCGGATAACCTGGAGGCGGCTGTCAAAGGCAAACCCCTGACGGAAGTCTGGTTTGCCTTTGAGCAGTTAAAACCGTATGAATCTCAACTAATTGGGCAGAGTGTTACCCAGCTTGAAACGCGAGGGAAAGCATTACTGACCCATTTTTCCAATGGCCTGACGCTGTACAGTCACAATCAGCTCTATGGCGTGTGGCGCGTGGTGGATACGGGCAACATCCCGCAGACCTCGCGGGTACTCCGTGTCAGATTGCAAACGCAAGACAAAACTATCCTGCTGTATAGCGCGTCTGATATCGAAATGCTGACGCCAGAACAGCTCGCCACCCATCCGTTCCTGCAACGGGTAGGACCGGATGTACTGGATTTACGTTTAACGCCCGATGACGTTAAAGCGCGTCTGTTATCTCCGCGTTTTTGCAATCGTCAGTTTTCTGGCCTGCTACTGGACCAGGCTTTTTTGGCGGGATTAGGTAACTACTTGCGGGTAGAGATCCTTTGGCAGGTTGGGTTGACCGGGCAGCATAAAGCGTCGCAGCTTAGTGATGAGCAACTGGATCAACTGGCACATGCGCTGCTTGATATTCCACGTCTGTCTTATAACACCCGTGGGCTGGTGGATGAGAACAAACATCACGGTGCGTTGTTTCGCTTCAAGGTCTTTCATCGGGACGGCGAAGCCTGTGAGCGTTGTGGTGGGACTATCGAGAAAACGATGCTCTCTTCGCGACCTTTTTACTGGTGTCCGGGATGTCAGCACTAAGCGGGCCGTTTTGGCGCGTGCACCGAAATAAACCGCGCGACTGCGGGGCCAGTTAACAAAATGCTGAACAGTCGCAGGGTTTGCATCGCCATGATGAGCGCCATATCAGCGTGGCTTCCTGCGGCGATCACCGCAACAGAATCCACTCCTCCAGGACTGGTTGCCAGATAGGCAGTGAGAAAATCTATCTGCATGTAATGCGCCAGTCCCCAGGCCATAGCGGCGCAGATCGCCATCAGTGAAAAAATGGACAACAGGATCTGCGGCAAAGGGCGCAGCGCCATTAAAAATATCTGCTTGTCAAAGCCCAGGCCGATTTGCCAGCCGATGGCCATATAGGCTATCGCCAGTAGCCATTCCGGCAGTTCAATCACCATCACTCCGCTTGCATTCAGCAAGGCACCCACCAGCATCGGCAATAGCATGACGCCAGAGGGAATACGCAGTAAGCGTCCAGCCGTGCCGGCAACGGCGGCCAGCATCAGAGTGCTGAAAAGATTGCCGCTTAGAGGCGGAAACCAGATGATTTGTTCACTGACCGCCTGCGCCTGGTCGCCCATCACCAGACGGGTGACCATCGCCGCCGCGCCGACCACCAACAGTACGCGCAGATACTGCATAAACGCCACCAGTCGGATGTCGGCACCATAATCCTGCGCCATCGCCACCATTGCCGCTGCGCCGCCTGGTGACGAGCCCCATGCGCCGGTGTTACCCGGTAGCGTACTGTAGCGAACCAGCAGCCAGCCGATTATCGCGCTGCTGATAAGGGTTGCCAGCAGGATAACAATCACCATCGGCCAGTGGGCTGCAAGGGTTGTGAAGATTGAACCGGTCAGATTTTGGGCAATCATGCAGCCGAGAATCGCCTGCGCGCCAAGAAATGTGCAGCGGGGAGGATGCAGAGTGATGCCGCGCAGACTGAAGATGATGCCGACGATCATCGAACCGAGCAGCAAGGGTCCTGGAAGATGGATAAACAGAAAGAGCAGGGAAAGCAGGAGCGATAGCACAAACAACAGGCTCCACTGCAAAACAGGCATCCCATGCTCCTGAGTAAAATGTGAGAAATCTCAGTAAATCATAGAGAAAGCACGATAAGAATAAAATAATGTGGATCAAATAAAAACAGGCCGGATACAGGCATTACCGCCTTGTCCAGCCTGGGAGCGTTTATAACTGCAAGCCGGACAGACGCTGGCGCCATCCGGCAGACAATTAACGCTTAATATCAGATTTAAAATCGCGCTTGTCGTAGCCGGTGTACAGCTGACGCGGACGGGCGATTTTCATGCCGTCGGTGTGCATTTCGTTCCAGTGTGCAATCCAGCCAACGGTACGCGCCATGGCGAAGATAACGGTGAACATGGAGGACGGAATACCCATCGCTTTCAGGATTATGCCGGAGTAGAAGTCTACGTTCGGGTAGAGTTTCTTCTCGATGAAGTATGGGTCGTTGAGCGCAATGTGCTCAAGTTCCATCGCCACTTCCAGCAGATCATCTTTGGTGCCCAGTTCTTTCAGCACTTCGTGGCAGGTTTCACGCATGACGGTAGCGCGCGGGTCATAGTTTTTATAAACACGGTGACCAAAGCCCATCAGGCGGAAGGAATCATTCTTGTCTTTCGCGCGGCGAACAAATTCCGGAATGTGTTTAACAGAGCTGATTTCTTCCAGCATTTTCAGCGCAGCTTCGTTTGCGCCGCCGTGTGCCGGTCCCCACAGGGAAGCGATACCAGCCGCGATGCAGGCAAACGGGTTAGCGCCAGAAGAGCCCGCGGTACGTACGGTAGAGGTTGAGGCGTTCTGTTCGTGGTCAGCGTGCAGGATTAAGATACGATCCATTGCGCGTTCCAGAATCGGATTCACTTCGTATTTTTCGCACGGCGTAGAGAACATCATGTTCAGGAAGTTACCGGCGTAGGAGAGATCGTTACGCGGGTACACGAACGGCTGCCCGATGGAATACTTATAGCACATCGCTGCCATGGTTGGCATTTTGGACAGCAGGCGGAAGGCGGCGATTTCACGGTGACGCGCGTTGTTTACATCCAGCGAGTCGTGATAAAACGCTGCCAGCGCTCCGGTGACACCGCACATAACGGCCATCGGGTGAGAGTCGCGGCGGAAACCGTGGAACAGACGCGTGATCTGCTCGTGGATCATGGTATGGCGAGTGACTGTGGTTTTGAACTCGTCGTACTCTTCCTGCGTCGGTTTTTCGCCGTACAGCAGGATATAACACACTTCCAGATAGTTGGACTCGGTCGCCAACTGGTCAATCGGGAAGCCGCGATGCAGCAAAACACCTTCGTCACCGTCGATGAAAGTAATTTTGGATTCGCAGGATGCGGTAGAGGTAAAACCTGGGTCAAAAGTAAACATCCCTTTTGAGCCAAGGCTACGAATATCAATAACGTCCTGACCGAGCGTACCTTTCAGCACATCCAGTTCAATAGCAGCATCACCATTTAGAGTGATTTTTGCTTTAGTATCAGCCATTTACGGTCTCCTTAGCGCCTTATTGCTTAAGACTGCCGGAACTCAAATTTGCCTTCGTGCATCAATAAACCGTTACCAGTTTGTTATTTGGCTCGCCGCTCTGCGAAAGAGGGGATGACCTGGGTACAGAGCTATGGGCGCTTGCAGGTAAAACGGTCTTTTTATGGCGAATAAACTGCAAATCAAGAACTTAGCAATCCGAATTATTTAACCTGTCTATCACTAATAACTGTCCTGAAGGTATTGGTCAATACTTCCACACTGTTACATAACTAAATCTCCGGTGAAAGAGTGACCCCATAACTTTTACGCATTATATGCTTTTTCTGGTGTCGTTTGTAACAACTTTGTTTAATGATTGTCAAATCAGATGATTAAAAATTAAAATAATGTTGTTATCGTGACCTATGTCACTGTTCGGGATAAAACCCGACAAACTATATGTAGGTTAATTGTAATGATTTTGTGAACGTCCTATACTGCCGCCAGGTCTCCGGAATACCCTGCAATCCCGAGCCAACCAGCGTTGTAACGTGTCGTTTTAGCATCTGGAAGCAGTGTTTTATATGACGCGTAGTTATAGTAAGGACGCTGTCTGACCCGCACGCAGACCGGAGGAAGGAAATCCCGTCGTCTTTCAGGCTACAGGTGTCTTCATCTTCTGTACCCGAAGTCTAAAGGGAATAATAAGAACAGCATGTGGGCGTTATTCATGATAAGAAATGTGAAAAAACAAAGACCTGTCAATCTGGATCTGCAAACGATCCGGTTCCCAATCACGGCGATAGCGTCCATTCTCCATCGCGTATCCGGAGTGATCACCTTCGTGGCGGTCGGGATTCTGTTGTGGTTATTGGGTACCAGCCTTTCCTCCCCTGAAGGTTTCCTCACCGCGTCATCCATTATGAATAACTTCTTTGTGGAGTTAATTCTGTGGGGGATCCTGATTGCGCTGGCATATCACGCCGTAATGGGCATTCGCCATCTGTTGATGGATTTTGGCTATATCGAAGAAACCCTCGAAGCAGGGACACGCTCCGCCAAAATTTGTTTCGTTATCATTGTCGTGCTTTCACTTCTCGCAGGAGTCCTCGTATGGTAAGCAACGCCTCCGCATTAGGACGCAACGGCGTACATGACTTCATTCTGGTCCGTGCTACCGCTATCGTTCTGACGTTATACATCATCTTTATGGTCGGTTTCTTCGCCACCAGCGGCGAGCTGACGTTTGAAGTCTGGACCGGTTTCTTCTCATCGGCATTCACCAAAGTCTTTACCCTGCTGGCACTTTTCTCCATCTTGATTCATGCCTGGATCGGCATGTGGCAGGTGTTGACCGACTACGTTAAACCTCTGGCTGTGCGCCTGATTCTGCAACTGGCTATCGTTGTTGCGCTGGTGGTTTACGTCATTTATGGATTTGTTGTGGTGTGGGGTGTGTAATGAAACTGCCAGTCAGAGAATTTGATGCTGTTGTGATTGGTGCCGGCGGCGCAGGTATGCGCGCGGCGCTGCAAATTTCCCAGAGCGGGCAGACTTGTGCGCTGCTCTCTAAAGTGTTCCCAACCCGTTCCCATACCGTATCCGCGCAGGGTGGCATCACCGTTGCGCTCGGTAATACCCATGAAGATAACTGGGAATGGCACATGTACGACACCGTTAAAGGGTCGGACTACATTGGTGACCAGGACGCTATTGAATATATGTGTAAAACCGGTCCGGAAGCAATTCTGGAGCTGGACCACATGGGGCTGCCGTTCTCTCGCCTCGACAATGGCACAATTTATCAACGTCCGTTTGGCGGCCAGTCGAAGAACTTCGGCGGTGAGCAAGCGGCACGTACTGCGGCAGCGGCAGACCGTACCGGTCATGCGCTGTTGCACACGCTGTATCAGCAGAACCTGAAAAACCATACCACCATCTTCTCAGAATGGTATGCGCTGGATCTGGTAAAAAATGCCGATGGCGCGATTGTCGGTTGTACCGCGCTGTGTATTGAAACCGGTGAGGTAGTTTACTTCAAAGCCCGTGCGACCGTGCTGGCGACCGGCGGTGCTGGCCGTATTTATCAGTCCACCACCAATGCCCACATCAATACTGGTGACGGTGTTGGTATGGCTATCCGCGCTGGCGTGCCGGTGCAGGATATGGAAATGTGGCAGTTCCACCCAACCGGCATCGCCGGTGCGGGCGTTCTGGTAACAGAAGGCTGCCGTGGTGAAGGTGGTTATCTGTTGAACAAACACGGCGAGCGCTTCATGGAGCGTTATGCCCCGAATGCGAAAGACCTGGCGGGTCGTGACGTGGTGGCGCGTTCCATCATGATCGAAATCCGTGAAGGTCGCGGCTGTGACGGCCCGTGGGGTCCGCACGCTAAGCTGAAACTCGACCACCTGGGTAAAGAAGTGCTGGAATCCCGTCTGCCGGGTATTCTCGAACTGTCCCGTACCTTTGCTCACGTTGACCCGGTTAAAGAGCCGATTCCGGTTATCCCAACCTGCCACTATATGATGGGCGGTATTCCGACCAAAGTAACTGGCCAGGCGCTGACCGTGAATGAGCAGGGCGAAGATGTGGTGATCCCTGGGCTGTTTGCCGTTGGTGAAATCGCCTGCGTATCGGTTCACGGTGCCAACCGTCTGGGCGGCAACTCGCTGCTGGACCTGGTGGTATTTGGTCGTGCGGTGGGTCTGCATCTGCAGGAGTCTATCGCCGAGCAGGGCGACCTGCTGGATGCGACCGAAGATGAAATCGACGCTTCTCTGGCGCGTCTGAATCGCTGGAACGGTAACCGTAACGGTGAAGATCCGGTAGCCATTCGCAAAGCGCTGCAGGAATGTATGCAGCACAACTTCTCGGTATTCCGCGAAGGCGATGCGATGGCGAAAGGTCTGGAAGAGCTGAAAGCGATTCGCGAACGCCTGAAAAATGCCCGTCTGGACGATACCTCCAGCGAGTTCAACACCCAGCGCGTTGAGTGTCTGGAGCTGGATAACCTGATGGAGACCGCGTACGCCACTGCAGTATCTGCAAACTTTCGTACCGAAAGCCGTGGCGCGCATAGCCGCTTCGACTTCCCGGAACGTGATGATGAAAACTGGCTGTGCCATTCCCTGTACCTGCCAGAGTCGGAATCCATGACGCGACGTCAAGTCAATATGGAACCGAAGCTGCGCCCGGCATTCCCGCCGAAGATTCGTACTTATTAATGCGGAGACAGGACAATGAAACTCGAGTTTTCAGTTTATCGCTATAACCCGGATGTTGACGACGCTCCGCATATGCAGGATTACACCCTGGAGGCGGAAGAAGGGCGCGACATGATGCTGCTGGATGCATTGATGCAGCTGAAAGAAAAAGATCCGTCTCTGTCGTTCCGCCGCTCCTGCCGTGAAGGGGTCTGCGGCTCCGACGGTCTGAATATGAACGGCAAAAATGGACTGGCCTGTATCACACCTATTTCTGCGCTGAATCAGCCGGGCAAGAAAATTGTCATTCGCCCGCTGCCGGGTTTACCGGTTGTGCGCGATTTGGTGGTAGACATGGGGCAATTCTACGCACAGTATGAGAAGATTAAGCCTTACTTGTTGAATAATGGGAAAAATCCGCCGGCTCGTGAGCATTTACAAATGCCTGAGCAGCGTGAGAAGCTCGATGGGCTGTATGAATGTATTTTGTGTGCATGCTGCTCAACGTCCTGCCCATCATTCTGGTGGAATCCGGACAAGTTTATTGGCCCGGCAGGCCTGCTGGCCGCGTATCGCTTCTTAATTGATAGCCGCGATACCGAGACCGACAGCCGCCTGGAAGGTTTAAGTGACGCTTTCAGCGTATTCCGCTGCCATAGCATCATGAACTGCGTCAGCGTATGTCCTAAAGGACTGAACCCGACGCGCGCCATCGGCCATATTAAGTCGATGCTGCTTAAACGTAGCGCATAAATTGTAGTGGTTGCCCGATGGCGACGTAAACGTCTTATCCGGCCTATAAGGGACATACCCGTAGGCCTGATAAGCTACGCGCCATCAGGCAATATAAGTGCAGGAAACCTCTAAAAACTGCCTCTTATCTCTGACAGTTTTTAAAGGTTCCTTCGCGAGCCAAACAAAAAGAGCTCGCAAGTGAACCCCGGCACGCACATCGGTGTGCGTGGTAGTATCCACGGCGAAGTAAGCATACAAATGCTTAAGGGATCACGATGCAGAACAGCGCTTTGAAAGCCTGGTTGGACTCTTCTTACCTCTCTGGTTCTAACCAGAGCTGGATAGAACAGCTCTATGAAGACTTCTTAACCGACCCTGACTCGGTAGATGCTAACTGGCGTTCGACGTTCCAGCAGTTACCTGGTACCGGAGTCAAACCGGATCAACTCCACTCAAAAACACGTGATTATTTCCGTCGACAGGCGTTGATTACCCCACGTTACTCTTCTTCTATTTCCGACCCTGATGCCAATGTGAAGCAGGTTAAAGTCCTGCAGCTCATTAACGCCTACCGTTTCCGCGGTCATCAGCATGCGAATCTTGATCCGCTGGGACTGTGGCAGCAAGAAAATGTGGCTGATCTGGACCCGTCTTTCCACGATCTGACCGATGCGGATTTCCAGGAAAGCTTTAACGTAGGTTCTTTTGCCGGCGGCAAAGACACCATGAAGTTGAGCGACCTGGTTGTTGCGCTGAAACAAACTTACTGCGGCCCAATTGGCGCCGAGTATATGCACATCACCAGCACCGAAGAAAAACGCTGGCTTCAACAGCGTATCGAGTCTGGCCGTGCCGCATTCAGTAGCGAAGAGAAGAAACGCTTCCTGAGCGAACTGACCGCAGCAGAAGGTCTGGAACGCTACCTGGGCGCTAAGTTCCCGGGCGCGAAACGCTTCTCGCTGGAAGGCGGTGATGCGTTAATCCCAATGCTCAAAGAGATGATCCGCCACGCTGGTAACAGCGGTACCCGTGAAGTGGTGCTGGGTATGGCGCACCGTGGTCGTCTGAACGTTCTGGTTAACGTACTGGGCAAACGCCCGCAAGAACTGTTCGACGAATTTGCGGGCAAACATAAAGAACACCTCGGCACCGGTGACGTGAAGTACCACATGGGCTTCTCGTCTGATATCGAAACCGAAGGCGGTCTGGTACACCTGGCGCTGGCGTTTAACCCGTCGCACCTGGAAATCGTTAGCCCGGTGGTTATCGGCTCCGTACGTGCACGCCTGGATCGTCTGGACGAGCCGAGCAGCAATAAAGTACTGCCAATCACCATCCACGGCGATGCGGCGGTAACCGGGCAGGGCGTGGTTCAGGAAACCCTGAACATGTCGAAAGCGCGTGGTTACGAAGTGGGCGGTACCGTGCGTATCGTCATTAACAACCAGGTTGGCTTTACTACCTCTAACCCGTTGGATGCGCGTTCTACGCCGTACTGCACCGACATCGGTAAGATGGTTCAGGCGCCGATTTTCCACGTTAACGCGGATGACCCGGAAGCGGTCGCTTTCGTGACGCGTCTGGCTCTGGATTTCCGTAACACCTTCAAACGCGATGTGTTCATCGATCTGGTGTGCTACCGCCGTCACGGCCACAACGAAGCCGACGAGCCGAGCGCAACCCAGCCGCTGATGTATCAGAAAATCAAAAAGCATCCGACCCCGCGTAAAATCTACGCTGACAAGCTGGAAGCGGACAAAGTCGCCACGCTGGAAGATGCGACCGAAATGGTCAATCTGTACCGTGATGCGCTGGATGCTGGCGAATGCGTGGTGAAAGAGTGGCGTCCAATGAACATGCACTCCTTCACCTGGTCGCCGTACCTCAACCACGAGTGGGACGAAAGCTACCCGAACAAGGTTGAGATGAAGCGTCTGCAGGAGCTGGCAAAACGCATCAGCACCGTGCCTGAAGCCGTTGAAATGCAGTCGCGTGTTGCCAAAATTTACGGCGACCGTCAGGCCATGGCCGCAGGCGAGAAGCTATTCGACTGGGGTGGTGCAGAGAATCTGGCTTACGCCACGCTGGTTGACGAAGGCATTCCGGTTCGTCTGTCGGGTGAAGACTCCGGTCGCGGAACCTTCTTCCACCGTCACGCGGTCATTCATAATCAGGCGAACGGTTCAACCTACACGCCGCTGCAGCATGTGCATAACGGCCAGGGCACGTTCCGCGTATGGGACTCCGTGCTGTCTGAAGAAGCGGTGCTGGCGTTTGAATACGGTTATGCCACGGCAGAACCGCGCACGCTGACCATCTGGGAAGCGCAGTTCGGCGACTTCGCCAACGGTGCGCAGGTGGTTATCGACCAGTTCATCTCTTCCGGCGAGCAGAAATGGGGCCGTATGTGCGGTCTGGTGATGCTGCTGCCGCACGGCTACGAAGGTCAGGGTCCGGAGCACTCCTCCGCGCGTCTGGAACGTTATCTGCAACTTTGCGCTGAGCAAAACATGCAGGTTTGCGTCCCGTCTACCCCGGCACAGGTTTACCATATGCTGCGTCGTCAGGCGCTGCGCGGTATGCGCCGTCCGCTGGTGGTGATGTCACCGAAGTCGCTGCTGCGTCATCCGCTGGCGGTGTCTACGCTGGACGAACTGGCAAATGGCACCTTCCTGCCAGCCATTGGCGAAGTCGATGAACTTGATCCGAAAGGCGTGAAGCGTGTCGTGATGTGTTCTGGTAAGGTTTATTACGACCTGCTGGAGCAACGCCGCAAGAACGACCAAAAAGATGTTGCCATTGTGCGCATCGAACAGCTCTATCCGTTCCCGCATAAAGCGGTGCAGGAAGCGCTGAAACCGTTTGCTCATGTACATGATTTTGTCTGGTGCCAGGAAGAGCCGCTCAACCAGGGCGCATGGTACTGCAGCCAGCATCATTTCCGTGAAGTAATTCCATTTGGGTCAGCTCTGCGTTATGCAGGTCGCCCGGCCTCTGCCTCTCCGGCAGTAGGGTATATGTCCGTTCACCAGAAGCAGCAACAAGATCTGGTAAATGACGCGCTGAACGTCGATTAAATAAAGGATAAATAATGAGTAGCGTAGATATTCTTGTTCCCGACCTGCCTGAATCCGTAGCGGATGCAACGGTTGCAACCTGGCACAAAAAACCGGGCGATGCAGTACGTCGTGATGAAGTACTGGTAGAAATCGAAACTGACAAAGTGGTACTGGAAGTACCGGCATCAGCGGACGGTATTCTTGATGCGGTTCTGGAAGATGAAGGGACAACCGTCACTTCTCGCCAGATCCTTGGTCGCCTGCGTGAAGGCAACAGCACCGGTAAAGAAACCAGCGCTAAGTCTGAAGAGAAAGATTCTACTCCGGCACAGCGCCAGCAGGCGTCTCTTGCTGAGCAGAACAACGATGCCCTGAGCCCGGCGATCCGTCGCCTGCTGGGTGAGCATAACCTCGAAGCCAGCGCTATCAACGGCACCGGTGTCGGCGGTCGTATCACGCGTGAAGATGTTGAAAAACATCTGGCGAAAGCCCCGGCTGCGAAAGCCGAAGCCAAAGCGCCGGCAGCAGCACCTGCACCACAGGCTCAACTGGGCGCGCGTGGCGAAAAACGTGTTCCGATGACCCGTCTGCGCAAACGCGTAGCCGAGCGTCTGCTGGAAGCGAAAAATTCCACCGCCATGCTGACCACCTTCAACGAAGTCAACATGAAGCCAATCATGGACCTGCGTAAGCAATACGGTGATGCGTTCGAGAAACGCCACGGTATCCGTCTGGGCTTTATGTCTTTCTACGTGAAAGCGGTTGTTGAAGCGCTGAAACGCTATCCGGAAGTGAACGCGTCCATCGACGGCGATGACGTGGTTTATCACAACTACTTTGATGTCAGCATGGCGGTCTCCACGCCGCGTGGTCTGGTCACGCCGGTCCTGCGTGATGTGGATCTGCTGGGTATGGCTGACATCGAGAAGAACATTAAAGAACTGGCAGTTAAAGGTCGCGACGGCAAGTTGACGGTTGAAGATCTGACGGGCGGTAACTTCACCATCACTAACGGTGGTGTGTTCGGTTCCCTGATGTCCACGCCGATCATCAACCCACCGCAGAGCGCCATCCTGGGTATGCATGCCATCAAAGATCGTCCGATGGCGGTAGACGGCAAGGTTGAAATCCTGCCGATGATGTATCTGGCGCTGTCTTATGACCACCGTCTGATCGATGGTCGTGAGTCAGTAGGCTTCCTGGTAACCATTAAAGAGTTGCTGGAAGATCCAACGCGTCTGCTGCTGGACGTGTAGTTAATAAGAGTATCACCTGCCCCGTAGGTCTGGATGCTTATCAGACCTACGGGTAAAAGATAACGATTACCTGAAGGATGGACAGAACACATGAACTTACATGAATATCAGGCAAAACAACTTTTTGCCCGCTATGGCTTACCGGCACCGGTGGGTTATGCCTGTACTACTCCGCGTGAAGCAGAAGAAGCCGCTTCAAAAATCGGCGCTGGCCCGTGGGTAGTGAAATGTCAGGTTCACGCTGGTGGCCGCGGTAAAGCGGGCGGTGTGAAGGTTGTGAACAGCAAAGAAGACATTCGCGCTTTTGCTGAACACTGGCTGGGTAAACGTCTGGTTACTTACCAGACAGACGCTCATGGCCAACCGGTAAATCAGATTCTGGTTGAAGCCGCGACCGACATTGGTAAAGAACTTTACCTCGGCGCAGTTGTTGACCGTAGCTCCCGTCGCGTGGTCTTCATGGCCTCTACCGAAGGCGGCGTGGAAATCGAAAAAGTAGCGGAAGAAACCCCGCACCTGATCCACAAAGTGGCGCTCGATCCGCTGGCAGGCCCGATGCCTTACCAGGGTCGCGAGCTGGCGTTCAAACTGGGTCTGGAAGGTAAACAGGTTCAGCAGTTCACCAAGATCTTCATGGGTCTGGCGACTATCTTCCTGGAGCGCGACCTGGCGCTGATCGAAATCAACCCGCTGGTTGTCACCAAGCAGGGTGACCTGATCTGCCTCGACGGCAAACTGGGCGCTGACGGCAACGCGCTGTTCCGCCAGGCTGACCTGCGCGAAATGCGCGACCAGTCTCAGGAAGATCCGCGTGAAGCGCAGGCTGCGCAGTGGGAACTGAACTACGTTGCGCTCGACGGCAACATCGGTTGCATGGTTAACGGTGCGGGCCTGGCAATGGGCACCATGGACATCGTTAAGCTGCACGGCGGCGAACCGGCTAACTTCCTCGACGTTGGTGGCGGTGCGACCAAAGAGCGTGTAACCGAAGCGTTCAAAATTATCCTCTCAGATGACAATGTTAAAGCCGTACTGGTTAACATCTTCGGAGGTATCGTACGTTGCGACCTGATCGCTGACGGTATCATCGGCGCGGTAGCAGAAGTAGGTGTAAACGTTCCGGTCGTGGTACGTCTGGAAGGTAACAACGCTGAACTCGGCGCGAAAAAACTGGCTGATAGCGGCCTGAATATTATTGCAGCGAAAAGTCTGACGGATGCAGCTCAGCAGGTTGTTGCCGCAGTGGAGGGGAAATAATGTCAGTTTTAATTAATAAAGATACCAAGGTTATCTGCCAGGGCTTCACCGGTAGCCAGGGGACATTCCACTCCGAACAAGCGATTGCTTACGGTACGCAGATGGTTGGCGGCGTAACGCCAGGTAAAGGCGGCACCACGCACCTGGGCCTGCCGGTGTTCAACACCGTACGTGAAGCCGTAGAAGCGACGGGCGCGACCGCCACCGTTATCTACGTTCCGGCACCGTTCTGCAAAGACTCCATACTGGAAGCGATTGATGCTGGTATCAAACTGATTATCACCATCACCGAAGGCATCCCGACGCTGGATATGCTGACCGTGAAAGTGAAGCTGGATGAAGCTGGCGTGCGCATGATCGGCCCGAACTGCCCAGGTGTTATCACCCCGGGCGAGTGCAAAATCGGCATCATGCCGGGCCACATTCACAAGCCGGGTAAAGTGGGTATCGTTTCCCGTTCAGGTACCCTGACCTATGAAGCGGTTAAGCAGACTACCGACTACGGTTTCGGCCAGTCCACCTGTGTGGGCATTGGTGGCGACCCGATCCCAGGTTCTAACTTCATCGACATCCTGAAGCTGTTCCAGGAAGATCCGCAGACTGAAGCGATCGTCATGATCGGTGAGATCGGCGGTAGCGCTGAAGAAGAAGCGGCGGCATACATTAAAGATCATGTAACCAAGCCGGTTGTGGGTTACATCGCGGGTGTGACTGCGCCGAAAGGTAAGCGTATGGGTCACGCGGGTGCGATCATCGCAGGTGGGAAAGGTACGGCGGATGAGAAATTCGCTGCGCTGGAAGCCGCAGGCGTGAAAACTGTTCGTAGCCTGGCCGATATCGGCGAAGCGCTGAAAACCGTTATTAAGTAATAAATAAAAAACAGCCCTGACTCTCTGCGTAGTCAAGGGCTGGTCCCGTTTCGACATGGTTGGCCATCTGATGATGGCCTTTTTTTATTTTTAGTTATCTGAATCTTGCAAATTACTCATAATCATCTGCATAAATAAGATTATTTTTTGCGGTGAACATCATTCTTTCTCTTGATTAAATTCTGCATATTACCGGCTTTAATTTGATTAATGCCGGAGGATACCGTGTCGTTGAAAATTCAGGATGATTACCTACAATGTTTTTTCTCAATAGCAAAGGTATTTTCCAGTGCGACTGGATTAGCCACCGTCGTGGTTGATGTTACCGGAAAAATTCTCTCGGATTGTCATAATTTTAATTCGTTCTGCACATTAATGCGGGCGGATGAACGCTATTGTGTGAGTTGTCAAAAGTGTGACAAGTATTGTGCTTTTGAAGGATTAAAACACCTTAAACCCAGAATACTCAGCTGTCATGCGGGGCTAAGTCTGTTTTCTATGCCATTAATTCGCGAGGGGAATCTGTACGGTTTTATGCTCTGTGGGCAGGTGCGGGCAAAATATCAGGAATATAAAACTATCATTATTGATAATGAATACTCATGGATGGATGAACCAAAAATAAAAACTGAATGGAGTAAGGTGGCGGTAGTCGATAATAATACGCTGGTGGCATCAGCAAATTTATTGAATTTTATTATTGATAATTTTGAGACAGAACAACAATCTGATGAGATTGTTATCCCAGCGACCAGTTACATGCGTCATTATTTTACAGAACCTTCCCGACACGAGAAAAAGCTACTGGCAGCGTTGCGTTATATCGATGAGAATTTGTATGGTGAATTATCCCTTGAATCCGTAGCAGCTCACGTCTGCTTAAGCGCAAACTATTTCAGCCGTTTTTTTAAGAAACGGCAGGGCGTTAACTTTAAAACCTGGGTGAATCAGAAAAAAATGCAAAAAGCGGGGGAGTTATTGCACGATCCCGTTCATTCCATAGATAGCATTGCCCGGAAACTCCAATACGCACAAACCAGCTACTTTTGCCGCGTTTTCCGGGCGGCGCATCAAACGTCGCCCCAGTCTTTTCGTCATGCCAGACTGTCACAGTAAAGGTTTTCTGGCAGCTTGAAGGCTTCAGGGATAAAAGAGAGCCGATCGCTCAGGGTTACCACATCACCAATCACTATCAGTGCAGGGGGAAGGATGTTAGCTTCCTGCGCCTTGCTCAGTAGTGAACCGAGCGTACAGGTCAGTCGGCGTTGATTATCGCGGGTGGCAGACATAATAAGCGCTGCAGGCGTATCTGCTGATTTTCCACCCATCAATAATTCCTCACAGATAAACGCCAGATTGGCGATACCCATGACGATAACCAGCGTACCATTCAGTTTTGCCAGTTGACGCCAGTCCTGCTGTTGGTTGCCCTCCCGCGTATGGCCGGTCACGACGTGAAATCCCGAGGCGAAATCGCGGTGTGTTACCGGAATCCCGGCATAGGTCAGGCCACCAATGGTTGAGCTGATACCCGGCACCACTTCAAACGGGATGCCCGTCTCGACGAGATCCTCAACTTCTTCAGCCCCGCGTCCAAAAACATACGGATCGCCACCTTTCAGGCGTACAATATTATTGTGAGTTTGGGCATACTGGACAAGCAGCGCATTGATTTCATCCTGGGGTACACAATGGAAGCCTGGGTTTTTGCCGACATTGATAAGCAGGCAATCTGGTAATGCCCATTCCAAAATTTTAGGATTGACCAGCCGATCGTAAATAATGACGTCAGCCTGTTTAATGCACATCATTGCTTTGAGGGTGAGCAATGAAATATCACCGGGACCTGCCCCAACGAGCCAGACCTTTCCGAAAGTTTTCACATTGTGTCCTTTATCACGTCTAACAAAAAAAGGCAGAAACTACATCAAGGAATGATAAAAAGCAGTCGTTTGCCCGTAAGTTATAACGTGAAATTATCCAAAATTATCGCATTGATAATATTGATTAATCTCGCAAAGTTTTTTCTGCAATAAACAAGATGACTTGAAAAATTATTAAGAACTTATTGGCACTATTTGCTTAAGTTTAACCTTATTTAAATTGTGTTTATTGTTTCCCTTAAGTATTATTGGTTAATATTTACCCGTCATCAGTGTGAGTAAATCATGGATTGGATCAATGACATCAATGGATAAAATAAAATATAACTCTCGATGCTTATCTGGGTGTCTTGAATTATTTTTTATAAATTAAACTATTTTTGTACGCTGCAAATGGAAGAGGTTATGAGAGGAAAAATACCCAAGACGGAGTTGCTGGTAACTTTTGAAGTGGTTGCGCGTCACGAAAGTTATACCCGGGCAGCTGAAGAGCTGGCTTTAACACAAAGTGCTGTTTTCCGCCAGGTAAATGCACTGGAGGATTTTCTCAATACCGCGCTATTTAATCACGCCAAAAAACGCATTTTTTTAAATGCGGCGGGCAAACACTATTTAAGCATCGTTAAAGAAACGTTAAATAAGCTTGAACGAGATACGACGACGATAATGACCTGGCAGCCGACGGTACAGGTTATTGAGCTGGCGGTGAATCCGACGTTCAGCACGCACTGGCTGATCCCAAACCTGCGTGAATTTAACAAACTTAATCCTGATATTATCGTGAACATTCATTCCCTGGCGAATATTGGTGATTTTCTCAATCGAGAGTATGACGCGGCAATCATGCGCGAAGACTTTTATTCGCCATGGTCAGGGGTTGAGTACCTGTTTGAAGAGGAGATTCTGCCGGTATGCAGTCGCTGTTTGCTGGCCGAACCGGAACGAAAACTGGCGGTAAACGAATTACTAAACGAATTCCCGCTATTGCACCAAAGCACGCGCATTAAAGGGTGGCAGGAATGGTTTGCGCTGTCAGATGTCAGCAGTCCGTTGGTGAATAAAGGTCCGAGATTTGATTTGTTATCGATGCTGATCGCGGCGGTCCGCTCTAATCTGGGCGTTGCGCTGCTCCCGCGTTTTGCCATTCAGCACGATCTGGACAGTGGCGATATGGTCATTCCTTGCGATGTTCCGATGCGTACCGGGAATCGATTTATTATGACGTGGCGTGAAGAAAAATCGGAATCCGAGCATTTACAGATTTTCCGCAACTGGTTGCTCAGTAAGTCCGTAGTATCGGCTGCCTGAGGGTGGCTTATGCCTTATCAGGCCTACAACGATGGGTAGGCCGGATAAGACGCGTTAGCATCGTTATCCGGCAAAAGAACGGCTACCAGTCGATCCCAATCTGTGCCTGAATACCGCGGTCAAACGCGTGTTTGACCGGGCGTATTTCACTGACCGTATCGGCCAGTTCCAGTAACAGCGTATGGCATCCGCGTCCTGTGACGATAACGCTCTGACCGGCAGGACAATTTTCGATGGCGCTGATAACCTCTTGCGTATCCAGATAGTGGTAAGCCAGCATGTAGGTGAGTTCATCCAGCACCACTAGATCGTAATGCGCATCAGCCAGCATGCGCTTACTTTCCTGCCAGACAACCGTTGCCGCCTCGATATCTGCTTGCCGATTTTGGGTTTCCCAGGTAAATCCGGTACCCATAATATGGAATTCGACGCCGAGCGGTTGCAGTGTGTTGTACTCACCATTATCCCACTGACCTTTAATAAACTGCGCGATGCCAACGGTTTTTCCGTGACCCACTGCGCGCGTTGCCGTGCCAAAGGCTGCGGTGGATTTTCCTTTTCCGTTGCCGGTGAAGACAATCAGGATCCCTTTCTTCTCCGTTGCCGCCGCTACGCGGGTATCAACCTGCTCTTTCAGCTTCTGCTGACGCTGACGGTGTCTGTCGTTATTGGCGCGCGCTTCCATGGAAACTCCTTAATGCCCTGCCGGACAGGTTGCGCAGCGATGCTGCTGCTCGAACTGGCTGAAGAAGTTATTACCTTTGTCATCCACTAATACGAAGGCGGGCATATTTTTAACTTCCATCATCCACACCGCTTCCATTCCCAGTTCTGGATATTCAAGACACTGCAGACTCTTCACGTACTGTTGCGCCAGTAGGGCTGCGGCACCGCCAATGCTGCCGAGGCTAAATCCACCGTGTTTGTGACAGGCATCAGTGACCTGCTGGCTGCGGTTACCCTTGGTGAGCATAATGAGGCTGCCGCCTTGTGCCTGGAAAGCATCGACATACCCATCCATGCGCCCGCCGGTGGTGGGTCCCATTGAGCCACAGGCCTGATTTTCCGGGGTTTTGGCTGGACCAGCATAGTAAACGATATGCTTTTTCATGTATTCCGGCATCGGTTCACCGTTATCCAGTCGCGCTTTGATGTTCGCGTGAGCGATATCGCGAGCCACAACAATCGGGCCGCTTAACGACAGACGTGTACCAATGGGCAAGGCGGAGAGATCATGCAGGATCTCACGCAGCGGACGGTTCAGATCCAGTTGTACGGTCTGGGCGCCGTTTTCTACCCGGTGAGAATCGGGGATAAATTTGCCCGGATTATGCTCGAGTTTTTCCAGCCAGATACCGTGTTTATTAATTTTGGCTTTAATATTGCGGTCGGCAGAGCAGGAGAGGGCCATCGCGATTGGGCAGGAGCCGCCGTGGCGCGGTAAGCGAATTACGCGAATATCGTGGGCAAAGTATTTGCCGCCAAACTGCGCCCCGATGCCAAACTCACGGCTGGCATTGAGCAACTCGGCTTCCAGCGCCGTATCACGGAACGCCTGGCCCAGCTCGTTCCCGCTGGTGGGCAGATTATCGTAATATTTGGTTGAAGCCAGTTTGGCGACTTTCAGCGTCTGGTCGGCGGATAAGCCCCCAACCACAAAAGCGATGTGATACGGCGGACAAGCGGCTGTACCCAGTGATTTCATTTTTTCGATCAGGAACGCAGTGAGCTTTTCCGGCTGCAGAATGGATTTGGTTTCCTGGAATAACGCCGCCTTATTGGCAGAACCGCCGCCTTTGTTAACGAACAGGAATTTATATTCATTACCCGGCGTGGCGCTGATGTCAATTTGCGCCGGCAGGTTTGTCTGAGTATTGACCTCGGTATACATGTCCAGCGGGGCATTTTGCGAGTAGCGCAGATTGTTTTCGGTGAAGGTGGTATACACGCCTTTGCTTAAGGCTTCGGCGTCATCGCCGCCTGTCCAGACATGTTGTCCTTTGCAGGCCACAATGGTTGCCGTCCCGGTGTCCTGGCAGTTAGGCAGTACACCTTTAGCTGAAACCTCTGCATTGCGCAGCAGCTGCAATGCGACGTACTTATCGTTACCGCTGGCCTGTGGGTCGTGCAAAATGCTGGCAATCTGTTTTAAATGTCCGGCGCGCAGGAAAAATGAAGCCTCATAAAACGCCTGCTGTGCTAACAAGGTTAACGCTTCCGGTGCAACCTTGATAACTTCCTCTCCGTCTAACTCCGTTACCGTAACGTGCTGGTTACTCAGTAATTCATATTCGGTACTATCTTTACTCTGAACAAAGAGTTCCTGCCAGACAAATGGTTTAGACATGTTTACTTCTCACCTCTTCGTATTGTTTTCCGGATAAGCAATGTGCCATCCGGCGTAAAGTTATTTGGCTAAAAAGACGTTGGCTTTTGTCGCTTCGGCGACATATTCGATAGTTTTCTGGGCACGAACGCTGTTTCCGGCTTCATCAAGCGGCGGAGAATAGACCGCAATCGCATATTCGCCTGGGACGACGGCAACCATGCCGCCGCCGACGCCGCTTTTCGCCGGAATGCCAACGGTGTACAGCCATTTACCGCTGCCGTCGTACAGTCCGGCAATTGCCATTTCTGCCAGTACCTGTGGAACATATTTCTCATTCAGCAACTGTTTGCCGTTGAACGGAGATTTGCCTTTGTTCGCTAGTACGGCACCCATTTTGGCCAGTTGCTCAACGGTGATATCCACCGAGCACTGGCGGGTATAAATTTCAACGGCTTCGTCAGTGTTGCCATAGAAGCTGTTATAGGATTCCATCAGTTTGGCCAGCGCCTGATTGTGCTGGTTGGTTTCCATTTCAGATTTGAAAACCGGTTCGTTCACGGTGAGAGTGGCATCGGCCCAGACGTTCAGGTTGTCGAGGATTTTGTTCCAACGATCGGTTTTGTCTTTGGCTTCAATCAGGCTAACGGTGCTCATGGCCCCGGCGTTTACCAGTGGGTTTTCAGGCGCGCCTTTGGTCAGTTCAACGGCCAAACCTGAGTTGAACGGCATGCCGGTGGCATTGGCGCCAAGTTTATCCAGCACTACCTGAGGACCGTGCTGCTCCATGGCGAGCGCCATGGTGAACACTTTACTCAGGGATTCCATTGGGAAAGGTTTGTTAACATCGCCAACCTGGTAGATCTTGCCGTCCACCGTCGCAATGGTGATGGCAAAATTTTTCGGGCTATAGGTCGCCAGAGCAGGGATGTAGTCGGCGACTTTTCCATCGTTATTACTTTTGTACTTCTGATGAGCCTGTTCTATCAGCTTGGCGTAGTCGGGCGTGGTTTGCGCGAATGTGGTTGCGCTAAACAAGACACTGAAAGAAAAGAGACTCACGCCGATAATTGTTTTATTCATTGTGCGTTCCTGTTGGTGTGCTCATCTTGGTGCCGGATGGCGGCGTACCGCCTAATCCGGCCTACGGATAGTTAAACGTTATGTAGGCCGGATAAGCGCAAGCGCCATCCGGCAATAACGTAGTATCAGGACAAAGCGACTTCCGTTTCGGTAACCGGGCGTTCCTGTTCCGGTGACTTCACTGGCGCAGTTCCACGGCAACCCTGGCCGAAGTGTTCGCCTTCCCAACGGCCCACAATGGCAGCGCCCATGGCGTTACTCATGACGTTGGTAGCGGAACGACCCATATCGAGGAACGGATCGACACCCATAAGCAGGATCAAACCCGCTTCCGGAATGTTGAATTGGTTCAGTGTGGCGGCGATAACGACCATCGAGGCACGCGGTACACCCGCCATCCCTTTAGAGGTCAGCATCAGAATTAACAACATGGTAATTTGCTCGCCCATGCTCAGTTCGATGTTGCACGCCTGAGCAATAAAGACGGTGGCAAAGGAGCAGTAGGCCATGGAGCCGACCAGGTTAAAGGAGTAACCGATAGGCAGAACGAAGCTGGCAATTTTTGAGGAAACGCCGAATTTTTCCAGCTTGTCCAGCGTACCCGGGAAGGCGGCTTCAGAGCTTGAAGTGGTAAAGGCCAGCAGAGCGGGTTCGAGGATTGATTTAGTTAACCGTGCGATGCAAGGCCCGACGATCATAGTAGACAGGCCAATCAGGATCGCCCACAGCATACCCAGCGTCAGGTAGAACTCACCCATGAAGATCCCGGCGCTAACCATCACACCCAGACCACGTTCGGCAATCAGACCTGAAATAGCGGCAAAAACGGTCAGTGGCGCAAACAGCATGACGTAACCCGTCAGCTTCAGCATCACGTGCACCAGTGAATCCAGCACTTTCACAATAGGGTCGGCTTTTTCACCAATCGCAGCGAGGCTGCAACCAAGGAAGATGGAGAATACGACGATCTGCAGAATTTCGTTACGCGCCATCGCATCGACAATACTGGTCGGTACCGCGTGTGAGATGAACACTTTCAGCGTGAATGGCTCTGACTTAACGGCGGCAACAGCGCCGACGTCATGTGGCACAAAGTTGATACCTGCGCCTGGCTGGAAGATATTAACGATAACCAGACCCAGCGCGATTGACAGCAATGACGCGCAAATAAACAGGAAGAAGGTTTTCGAAAATATACGTCCGAGCGTTTTGGCATCACCCATTTTGGCAATACCCACAACCAGAGTTGAAATAACCAATGGTGCGATAATCATTTTCACCATACGTAAGAATATAGTGGTAAAAATGGAAATGTCTGCTGCATAAGATTTTGCTGTTTCAGCCGCGGCCATATTATTTATGGCCACCCCGGCAATCATGCCGAGTATCAGGCCTAATATGATCATCTTCGTTAAACTTATTTTCTTCATGTGTACTCCATCGGATAAAGGTTGGTAATTGGAATTGTGTAGGGTGGCGTGCGCCTGAGCCTGGACAGCAGCTCAGACGCACGCCTGTTGTGACCAACCGCATGAATAATTCGAAGCACTGTGATACAGCTGAATTCTGTGCCCCAATGGTTGTTATTGTGTTTTTTGTTACAAGTCGAACTCAATACTTAATAATGGTGCGTGTTGCTGTGCACCATAAACATCATTGTCACCGACGTTGCCGGAAATAATATCGCGCGGCATGACGATTTTTACGGCATTCGCCGGATCGAACCATACAATATTGTGAATAAAGTCAGGTTTAACGTTATATAAACCGGCAATAAGCTGCGGTGTTAATTGCTCTGAGCGTTTTACGCGCTGATAATCTTCCCGGGTTTTAAATAAAATATCTAAAACCAGTTCGTACGGTCCGGCGTTTTTCGAGCGAATAACTTGTGCCAGTGAACAAATTGAGTGTTTCATGCCTGAACTCCTTCTGGCGTCACCTGTTCAATGTGGAAATCAAAACGCAGCGCATCGCTCGCTTCAATCAGGTGATAGATCGAGAACTCATACACCGGTCCACTCTGAATATCAGATGGCGAGAACGGGAAGGCGAGGTTGCCCGCAGTCGCAATGCGATTTTCATAGCCGTAGTGCAGCAGGGTAGAGCGCACCAGCGAGCAAACGCTGTTGGCGATGTCCTGCGTCGGCGCAACGACATCCAGTAAAATTCCCAGTTCATGGCCCGCTGTTTTCATCGGCTCATGGTTGCCCATCACACCGTTCTTACCGTACAAGTGGAACGTCATGCGGATACTGTCGTCATTCAGGGAGAGGTTACGTGCAACGCTTGCCTGTACCTCTTCAAGAATCGTGTCAATCCCGGCAATCATAATCGGGTCGCGTGTTCCGGCGATGGTCAGGCAACGGAAGCCAACCTGGCGTGCACCTTCCAGTTTCAACGCATACGGTGTTTCTTCATGGCGTGAACCGCTGACATACACTTCACCCTCGTTAACCTGGGTGAAAGTGCATGCTTTCAGGTTCAGCACACCGCCTGGCCCTGGCAGGAAGTAAGGATCTGACTTCTCGTACAGGGTGTGCGCCGCAGCAGAAGTTTCAGTGAACTTACGCTTGGGATTGAACGCCTTCAGCGTAAAGCCGTTGTCGTCGATAATCCCCATCGCACAATCGGAGCCGGAGCCAGGGGTGGCGGCAATGGCAGCACACTCAAGGATCTTACCGCAATGAAGCGCCAGACCTTCATCAAAGCCCTGCATAATCGGCAGCGCGGCGAAGCAGGCCGGATCGTAGGCTCGTCCGCCCAGGACCACCTGTGCACCGGCTTTCAGCGCACGCTGGAAAGGCTCGACGCCCATCTGCGCGACAATGTAGGTGCTCTCTTCAATGGCCTCGTGAGTCAGTTCAGGTACAAAATCGAGCGCGGTGATTTTGCCGTTATCCAGTGCCTGATGAACGATTTCTTTGTCGACATCAGACGGAATTAGCGCCATTGAGAAAGACAGTTTTTCTTCCTGCGCGATCTCATGGATTATTTGGCGACACCACTCCAGATGCGGAGCTGCGCCAGAACCACCGGCTGTGCCGATCACTACCGGGATGTTGTTCTTAACGCCTGCCACAATCATATAGCGCAGATCGCGTTTCACACCGGCCCTGTCAGTAAAGGGTTTACCTGCCCCCAGGTAGTGGGGGCCAGGATCGGAGGAACCTGCGTCAACAGCAATAAGATCCGGTGACTCTTCCATGGCTTTACGAAAACTTTCTTCCGGGAAGCCATAACCCAGGATAGCCGTAGGCGATAAGATCTTAAATGTGCGTGCCATCTCTTAATCCTTAGTTTGCAACAGCGCGATGGTGCGGTTCATTTCGTTAAACACGATGTTGAGACCTTCATCGAAACCCATACCCGGTTTGATCAGCATGCGCATTGGACGCGCGGCCAGCGCGACGTGTACGCAGGTACGAGCACTGATTTCCGTTTCGTTACAGGTACCGCCCTGATAGGCTTCCATTCCGTGTTTGTTGCAATACAGCACTGCATCAACGATGTTGTGAATACCGCCCAGATCCGGGGTTTTAATCTGCACCATGTGGCAGCTGCCCGCGTCGGTGAAGTCCACGATGTCCTGATAGGTGTTACACCATTCATCCGCAACGATTTTCACGCCGGAACCCAGACGAGTCAGCTCCTGAGTGATCTCGGTTAACATGCGGATCTGATCCGGCTTGTTACCGGCATCAACCGGGCCTTCAATGTACAGCGGTAGACCTTGAGCTTCGGCTTCCAGGCTGGCGATGTATTCGGCGCAACGCACTGGATCCATATCGAAGATCAGACCAATGGTGCCGTAGACATCAATATGCAGTGTCGGGTGATAGCTTTCGTTGGTGCGCAGGCTCAGGATGCGGTTAGACAACCAGCGGACGTACTCACGCAGTTTTTCACCTTTAAAGCCCAGCTTCTCTTCAACGTTATTGATCAGGGCATGCGGCAGGACATCCACACCTTTGAGGATCATCTTGTCGACGGCGATATAACGGTCGTCGCCGCTCTGACCAAATAACGGAATGGCTTCCGGAACGCATGGCAGTTGCCATTCATCACAAACCACTTCGGCTTTCAGACGACCGGTAGCCAGTGCCGCCGCGTCGAGCAGTGCCTGAGACAGACCATAACGTACGGCGGTATGCAGTAGATGGCCGTCAATACGCAATTCATCAAAGAAACGGGCGTTGGTCAGGAACGAATCAACGTCACGACCTTCCAGCAACGGCTTGATGTGGTCGTTGAGGAACGGAATGAAGTTTTCAGCCAGGAACAGCGGGTCACGACCGCCTGCACCTGAATATTGCACCGCTGCGCAATCGCCCACAGCTACCGCGCCGTTTTCCAGAATCAGTTGTACGGAAACACATTCACCCGCCTGACGAACAGAGGTAAATCCAGGCGTGACCGGATCGCCGGTGTAGATAAACCCGTCATGACCGGCGCCATTTTTGATGGCCTGCTGATCGTCAAAATAAAATGAGGAGTAGCCAGCGGTGAAAAGGGCCTTTTTGATTTTCATTATGGTCTTCCTATTAATTTACTGTGGGATACGGCGTTGATGTCATCAATGACCATCTGGAAAGAAGGCTTGCGGCCTTCAAAATGTGCGCGCTCTGCGACATAGTCGTGGTGCAGGGCGAGAATATCTTTCGGCAGCGGCACGGCACCGGCTTCAAGAATACGGATTGCGCCTGTGTTATCGCGAACAGGCAGGATCTTACCGGCGTTACAGGCGGCAGGAGCGAAAGGTACATCCAGCACGCCAGCTTCAAAGGCCAGCACCGTACCGCGCGCAATGTCGCCATTGCCCAGTTCGAAGACTTTCTTCAACACCGCGCGGACTTCGCTCTTAATCAGGTCAACTTCCTGCTCCACAGCAGCGCACTGCGGGAATTTCTGGTCGCTGACCATGTTGAGCATCTGGCGTGACGCTTTCAGACCCTGGGCGTTAGCTGCCGCGGTTGGGATACCGAACGCTTCGTGCGGGCTTTTGGTGATCACTTTTGTGGCACCCGACATACCAGCAACCGCTGCACCCCAGGCGATAACAGAGAAGGCTTTCGCTTCATCTTCCGGGAATCCGCCCATCCACTGGTGGAAAACGGTGCTCAGTTCGTAATCGTCGAAACCATGGTTATGGAAGTATTCGTGGGACAGTTCACGCAGCGCCTGAATAGCGGCGATATCCTGCGTCAGGCTACCGACCTGGCCGTAGCCGACGGTAATGGATTTCACGCCTTGTTCCAGCGCCAGCAGACCTTCAATAATCGCCACCGAGTGGGACATAAACGGCGGGATCAGGGTACCGGTCAGCGGGCCAAACGGCTCACGGTTGATGCGAATGCCGTTCTCTTCGTACAGACCCATCAGACGGTCGCAGTACTGCCAGTCGCGAATGGATTTTTCCAGGGTGACGCGTTTGGCGTAAGGGATGTTGTAGGAGATACCGCCGCCTTCGTAGCTGGTGAAGCCACTGGCCATGGCGATTTCTGCCAGCAGGCGCGCATCCGGCGTACCGTGGCGAACCTGGATCGGTTTTTCCAGCGATTCAGTCATCCGGCGGCAGGCAGCAACCCCGTGATTGACGACTGGTAAACCATTCAGCTTGGAAGTACCTGCTTCGATGGATTTCTGGATCCCGACAGCGGCTTCTTCATAGCGGTTCAGACGGGTATAGGCATCGATAGTACTCGGCAGGAGGTCGCACTCTTCCTGCAATGTTTTGAGCAGCGCAATATGCTCATCCATTAATGCTACGCCTGCACGCGGCTGGCTCAGGGTTTTACCTTCCTGATCGGCTTTCAGCAGGGCAAGGGAGAAGCGTTTTTTATCTGGAATTGATTGCTGGTACTTCACGCCATCTTCGAAGTTCTCAACGTCTTTGCCGGTTTCCCAGGTTTGTAATACCTGATGCCTTTCGGTCATGAATTCGTCATGGGTCAATTTTTTATTTCGAAGTTCCATTCGTAGCTGCCTTAAGTTTTATAGGGTTAAACACTGAATGCTGGTGCGAGCAGCGGCTTGCGGGTACAGCCTGGCGACGTTTGCCAGAAGCGGGAGCAGGCCATTTGAATCGCGGTAATACTCAAACTGATTCGGTAACAGAATTCTTTTCCCCTGGTCGTCCAGCTCCCGGTATTTGAGCCAGTTATGGATATCGAACTGGCTGGCGCGAGAGAGCCATCCCCCTGAACCGACGACTTTGCGTACGGTGGTGAGATCGCGACCCATCTGTAAATCCACGTTACCCACGCAGGTGCAAACCTGCTTTTTAGTGCCCGCGTGGCGCTCAGCGGCATAGCCCACGCATAAACCTGCCAGCAGGGTGTCGTAATATTTCTCTTCCTCACTGAGTGGCAGGTAATCCGGTTGCCCTACCAGATGGCGCAGGTAGCGATAAAACGCTTCCTCGCGCTGTGGTTGTTGGGCGAAGATGACTTTCACCATATCCTGCGTGCTTTCTCCCACCACGACGGCGGAAACGCGCATGCCCAGGTCGCCTTCTACGGTACGTTTGACGAACGGTTCAGGAACACCATGCAGGACGGTATCGGGGGAGAGGGTATTCGCGCTGGCCGAATAGACATCCGTGGTGGCTCCGCCCATATCAATCAGCATGAATTCCTTCCATGCGCTGTCGTAATCGCTAATGGCTTTCACTAACTCATATACCGTCCATGGCGTCGGCATTGGCTCTTCGCCTGTTTCGCCAACAATGACGTCCAGACCTTTGCCTTTGACAATGCGTGACAAGAACACATCACAAATCGCCTGGCGTGCGGCAAACGGATTCGGGTGATCGAGGTCAGGCAGAATGTTGTCTACCGTGGTCAAATCCTTATGTCCCAGAATCGTTTGTATTTCGTCCTGAATGTCCCGGTTTCCGGCGTAGATAATGGCGCAATCAAGCTTTGAGCCTGCCAGCGCATGCGCATTCGCCAGGCCGTAACTTTCTTCGCCACCATCTGTACCGCCGGTAAACAGCAGAATATCTGGAGGGGATGACTCCAGCTCCTGGATGTCATGACGGTTCAGCTTGTACGAATAATATTGCGCGATTTTCGCTCCTGCCGAATGGGCGGTAACTTTTGCCGATTCCAGCGTAATGGAAGGCACCAGCCCCATTGCTGCAACGGCAAGCCCACCTTTCGCTGAGGAGGAGTATTTCAACTGCACTTCACCACTTTTCAGTAACGGGCGAGCATCGGCAACATTCAGCACCTGATTCAGGCTGGCAAAAAAACCGTCTGCCAGATGATGTGTGGTGGTTGGGGTCAGGACATGGTTTATCAGGGTTAAATCCTCGCCTTCATGGGCGAAGAGGGCTGCCTTGGTCCATGTCGAGCCGATATCGACAGAAACTGTTTGCATCAGATGGCCTCTTCCAGGCAACGCTGTTCGAGGCCATTGTGTTGGTGAATATCATTAGTGATAAGCGCGCAAACATCTTCCAGATCGTGACTGGGGGCGAAGACCCGGTTAAAGCCCATCTCTTTAAACTTCACTTCCACATCGGCGAAGTCATGTTTACCGACGACCAGGTTGCCGCCCACGTACAGCAGAATGTCGCCAAGGCCGCGTTCGATGCAGCGCTCACGTAATCCGAGGCAATCAATGTCGCCATGACCGTAGATAGAGGACACCACGATGGCATCGGCGCCTGTTTCAATCGCAGCATCAATATATTCATCCTGGCTCACCATCACCCCGAGGTTGATTACGTGAAAATCATGAGCGGTAAAAACGCGATCCAGAACTTTATTACCTACTGCATGGCAGTCAGCACCGATGACGCCAATAACAAGTGTAGATTTCTTCATGGGTAATCCTCTGTAGGGCTGATGGTCAATAAGTGAAATTATTTTCTAATATTTAGAACATGGATTGTGACAACCTCTTAATAGGGTTGGAGTTTCTGTGGAAGCGAAAAAGGAAGCAATTGATCTATTTTCAAAATATCCTGAGAAAAATGATTGTTATATTTGGTTGCTATAAAAGCCCTTTATAATCAGATGGATATATCATATTTTCTTGGCCGGTTTTAATTTATTAGAAAATTGGGTAATAAATTACTTGCCATGTTTGTGATCGAAATCTTATTTTGTTATGCGCGCCATTTATGTCGTGTTTTTAATAATTTCAAAAATCAGAATTACTAATTAACTTGTGAACGACGTAACGGTTTTTTATTTTTTAATCTTATATGTCACAATTCATTTTTGTTAATTTTAGGATAAAAATGATAATGAAATGTTTGTGGCATATTTAATCTTTGCCACATAAGTGCAGAGTGGGCGTTAAAGATAACTTTCAGTGATGATTTAAGCGAAAAGCCAGCGTTCTCTCGCAGAACACCAAACGCAATGCATCGGTCAATGTGGAACGTTTTCTCTTCCAGCTGAGATAGTTACATCTTGGTGTTAATTATAAGTAAAATTTAAATGAATAATTTGTATGAAATAACAAGTCCATGACTTGCTAAACAAAAAACTGTGAGCTACCTAGCATTAGTGATTCTTTATCTGCTATCAATTTTGTCAGCCTGGCTGGTTAAAAGATCGTGTACATTTAAATAAATATCCTATCATTTGTAGTAACGGCAATTACTCATTGAAAAACATGTTGTTAACATCGCGTTCACTAGTCATGCGAGTGTTAAACACTATTAACATTAAATTTGAAAATTGATTTAAATCAATGTTTAAAACTTGGAAAACAGCACTAAAAGAGGTTAAATTGCTACAGATCAAATTGGTCTGAAAGTGGTAAATTAGCTATAAATTGATCACTATCGAAAAATGCAAATTTGTCTCGATAAAAACCTGTTTATTGTAAGGATTTTACGGCGTAATATAATTGCGGGATCAATTTGAGTGTTTTATTAACATGTTTGTAACCTTTCTCCATTGTCCTTTCTTCACAAGAGAAGAAAGAGTAGCGGCGTAAGGAAGCAGATAAATTTGTATTGGGGCATGCGTGTGACCCTTTCTAACGGGGTTCACTCTCGGAGTCTTCATGCGATGAGCAAGGAGTCATGATGTTAGATATAGTCGAACTGTCGCGCTTACAGTTTGCCTTGACCGCGATGTACCACTTCCTGTTTGTGCCACTGACGCTCGGTATGGCGTTCTTGCTGGCCATTATGGAAACGGTCTACGTCCTTTCCGGCAAACAGATTTATAAAGATATGACCAAGTTCTGGGGCAAGTTGTTTGGTATCAACTTCGCTCTGGGTGTGGCTACCGGTCTGACCATGGAGTTCCAGTTCGGGACTAACTGGTCTTACTACTCCCACTATGTAGGGGATATTTTCGGTGCGCCACTGGCGATCGAAGGTTTGATGGCCTTCTTCCTCGAATCCACCTTTGTAGGTCTGTTCTTCTTCGGCTGGGACCGTTTGGGTAAAGTCCAGCATATGTGTGTCACCTGGCTGGTGGCCCTGGGTTCTAACCTGTCCGCGCTGTGGATTCTGGTTGCGAACGGCTGGATGCAGAACCCAATCGCAGCGGATTTCAACTTCGAAACCATGCGTATGGAGATGCTGAGCTTCTCTGAACTGGTGCTCAACCCGGTAGCACAGGTGAAATTTGTTCACACTGTGGCATCTGGTTATGTATGCGGCGCGATGTTCGTTCTGGGTATCAGCTCCTACTATATGCTGCGCGGTCGTGACTTCGCGTTTGCTAAACGTTCTTTTGCCATCGCGGCCAGCTTTGGTATGGCTGCCATTCTGTCTGTTATCGTTCTGGGTGATGAATCTGGTTACGAAATGGGCGACGTGCAGAAAACCAAACTCGCAGCGATTGAAGCAGAATGGGAAACTCAGCCTGCACCGGCTTCCTTTACGCTGTTCGGTATTCCGGACCAGGATGCGCAGGAAAACCATTTTGCGATTCAAATTCCTTATGCGCTGGGCATCATCGCCACCCGCTCTGTTGATACACCGGTCATTGGTCTGAAAGACCTGATGGTGCAGCACGAAGAGCGTATCCGTAACGGGATGAAAGCGTATCAGTTGCTGGAAGAACTGCGTGCTGGTACTACCGACCAGGCCGTTCGCGACCAGTTCAACAGCATGAAGAAAGACCTGGGTTATGGTCTGCTGCTGAAACGCTATACGGATAACGTCACCGACGCGACCGAAGCGCAAATTCAGCAGGCAACGAAAGATTCTATCCCTCGCGTTGCGCCGCTGTACTTCGCTTTCCGTATCATGGTGGCATGCGGCATTCTGATGCTGGCAATTATCGCGGTGTCCTTCTGGACAGTGCTTCGTAACCGTATCGGTGAGAAAAAATGGCTGCTGCGCACTGCGCTGTACGCGATTCCTCTGCCGTGGATTGCTATTGAATCCGGTTGGTTTGTCGCAGAGTACGGTCGTCAACCGTGGGCGATTGGTGAAGTGTTACCAACAGCCGTAGCGAACTCTTCGCTGACTGCTGGCGACCTCATCTTCTCGATGCTGTTGATTTGCGGCCTGTATACCCTGTTCCTGGTGGCTGAACTGTATCTGATGTTCAAGTTCGCACGCCTTGGGCCGAGTAGCCTGAAAACCGGTCGTTATCACTACGAGCAGTCCACTGTGACTTCTCAGCCGGCACGCTAAGACAGGAGTCGTCAAATGATCGATTATGAAGTATTGCGTTTTATCTGGTGGCTGCTGGTTGGCATTCTGCTGATTGGTTTCGCGGTCACTGATGGCTTCGACATGGGGGTGGGCATGCTCACCCGTTTCCTCGGTCGTAATGATACCGAGCGTCGAATTATGATTAACTCCATCGCCCCGCACTGGGACGGTAACCAGGTTTGGCTCATCACCGCGGGTGGCGCACTGTTCGCTGCCTGGCCGATGGTGTATGCCGCTGCATTCTCCGGTTTCTATGTGGCGATGATCCTGGTACTGGCGTCTTTGTTCTTCCGTCCGGTCGGTTTTGATTACCGCTCCAAGATTGAAGACATGCGCTGGCGCAACATGTGGGACTGGGGCATCTTCATTGGTAGCTTCGTGCCACCGCTGGTGATTGGCGTGGCGTTCGGCAACCTGCTGCAAGGGGTTCCGTTCCACGTAGATGACTACATGCGTTTGTACTACACCGGTAACTTCTTCCAGTTGCTGAATCCGTTTGGTCTGCTGGCTGGTGTCGTGAGCGTTGGGATGATCATCACCCAGGGTGCGACCTATCTGCAGATGCGTACGGTAGGTGAACTGCATCTGCGTGCTCGTGCAACTTCACAGGTTGCGGCGCTGGTGACTCTGGTCTGCTTCGCGCTGGCCGGTGTATGGGTGATTTACGGTATTGACGGTTATGTTGTGACCTCAGCCCTGGATCATCATGCCGCCTCCAACCCGCTGACCAAAGAAGTGGCTCGCGTGGCTGGCGCATGGATGGTGAACTTTAACAATGCACCTATCCTGTGGCTGGTTCCTGCACTGGGCGTGGTTCTGCCGCTGTTGACCATTCTGACTTCTCGTATGGAGAAAGGGGCCTGGGCATTCGTCTTCTCTTCACTGACGTTAGCCTGCATCATCTTGACTGCCGGTATCGCAATGTTCCCGTTTGTGATGCCATCCAGCACCATGATGAACGCAAGTTTGACCATGTGGGATGCAACGTCCAGCCAGCTGACGCTGAATCTGATGACGTATGTAGCTTGTGTGTTCGTACCGATCATTCTGCTGTACACCGGCTGGTGTTACTGGAAGATGTTTGGTCGCATCACTAAAGAAGATATTGAAAGCAACACCCACTCTCTGTACTAAGTAAGGAGCTTAAAATGTGGTATTTCGCATGGATTTTGGGAACGCTTCTTGCCTGTGCATTTGGGATAATCACAGCGCTGGCGCTTGAGCACGTTGAATCAGGCAAAGCCGGACAAGAAGATAGCTAATGACCAACATTATCGCGATGTTATACAACGCGATGGACAAGCGCCCCTTGCGGGCGCTTTCATTTGTGCTGGCAATCGTATTGGCCGGCTGCATATTCTGGGATCCGTCACGTTTCGCGGCCAAAACCAGTGAGCTTGAAATCTGGCATGGTTTTCTGCTGATGTGGGCGGTCTGCGCAGGCATCATTCACGGCGTTGGCTTTCGTCCTCGTGCCGTACACTGGCAGGGTATCTTCTGCCCGCTGATCGCGGATATCGTCCTCGTTGTTGGTCTGTTTTTCTTCTTCTTTTGAATAAGAAACATCCTTAAATATTTATGGGCTTGCATAAGCCCATAATTTTTTACTCTCCGTTTACTTTCCCCCATTCCAAAGCACCATTCCCGCGCGTATAGTAGCGAAGTTTGAAAGCACTAACCTTTTGTTGCATTACCGGGATGTAAAGTGAATACAACGCTGTTTCGATGGCCGGTTCGTGTCTACTATGAAGATACCGATGCCGGTGGGGTGGTTTACCACGCCAGCTACGTCGCTTTTTATGAAAGAGCGCGCACAGAGATGCTGCGTCATCATCACTTTAGTCAGCAGGTCCTGTTGGCTGAACGTGTAGCCTTTGTGGTGCGCAAGATGACCCTCGAGTATTTTGCGCCTGCCCGGCTCGACGATATGCTCGAAGTTCAAACCGAAATTACGTCAATGCGTGGCACCTCTTTGGTTTTCACGCAACGCATTGTCAACGCAGAGAACACCGTGCTGAATGAAGCCGAAGTTCTGATTGTTTGCGTTGATCCACTCAAAATGAAGCCTCGTGCGCTTCCCAAGTCTATTGTCGCGGAGTTTAAGCAGTGACTGACATGAATATCCTTGATTTGTTCCTGAAGGCAAGCCTTCTGGTTAAACTTATCATGTTGATTTTGATTGGTTTCTCAATCGCATCCTGGGCCATTATTATCCAGCGGACCCGTATTCTTAATGCTGCTTCACGTGAAGCCGAAGCATTTGAAGACAAGTTCTGGTCTGGCATTGAATTGTCGCGCCTGTACCAGGAAAGCCAGGGGCGTCGTGATAATTTGGCTGGCTCAGAACAAATTTTCTACAGCGGGTTCAAAGAATTTGCCCGTTTGCATCGGGCAAATAGCCACGCGCCGGAAGCGGTCGTTGAGGGGGCTTCCCGTGCGATGCGTATCTCGATGAACCGTGAGCTGGAAACGCTGGAAACGCATATTCCATTCCTCGGAACCGTTGGCTCCATCAGCCCGTATATCGGTCTGTTCGGTACCGTTTGGGGGATCATGCACGCATTTATCGCGCTGGGCGCGGTAAAACAGGCGACACTGCAAATGGTTGCACCGGGTATCGCGGAAGCGTTGATTGCAACGGCTATCGGTCTGTTTGCGGCAATCCCGGCGGTTATGGCCTACAACCGTCTGAACCAGCGCGTGAACAAACTGGAACTGAATTACGACAACTTTATGGAAGAGTTCACCGCGATTCTGCACCGCCAGGCGTTTACCGTTAGCGAGAGCAACAAGGGGTAAGCCATGGCCAGAACGCGTGGACGAGGTCGTCGCGAACTCAAGTCCGAAATCAATATTGTACCGCTGCTCGACGTACTGCTGGTGCTGTTGCTGATCTTTATGGCAACCGCACCGATCATTACGCAGAGTGTGGAAGTCGACCTGCCGGATGCGACCGAATCGCAAGCCGTCAGCAGTAACGACGAACCCCCGGTCATTATTGAAGTTTCCGGTATTGGGCAATACAGCGTGGTGGTTGAGAAAGATCGTATGGATCAACTGCCGCCGGAGCAGGTTATCGCGGAAGCGAAAAGTCGCCTGCAGACCAATCCGAAAACGGTCTTTTTAATCGGTGGTGCGAAAGACGTGCCTTATGATGAAATAATTAAAGCGCTGAACTTGTTACACAGTGCAGGCGTAAAATCGGTTGGCTTGATGACGCAGCCAATCTGATGACGGCGTTTTGCTGGCTTGAAAGATAGCACGTAACAGGCGAACAGTTTTTTGGGAACCGAGAGTGTCAAAGGCAACCGAACAAAACGACAAGCTCAAAAGGGCGATAATTATTTCAGCGGTGCTGCATGTCATTTTATTTGCAGCGCTGATCTGGAGTTCGTTCGATGAGCACATTGATGCTTCAGCCGGCGGCGGTGGCGGTTCGTCCATCGACGCCGTTATGGTCGATCCTGGAGCCGTTGTGCAACAGTACGACAGGCAGCAGCAACAGCAGGCAAGCGCGAAACGTGCTGAAGAGCAGCGTGAAAAGCAGGCGCAGCAGCAAGCTGAAGAACTTCGCGAGAAACAGGCAGCTGAGCAAGAGCGACTGAAGCAGCTGGAAAAAGAACGCTTAGCCGCGCAGGAAAAAGTGCGCGAACAGGCGGAACAGCAGAAGCAAGCTGAAGCCGCCGCCGCGAAAGCGCAAGAGCAACAGAAACAGGCTGAAGAAGCTGCGGCGAAGGCTGCTGCAGACGCGAAGGCTAAAGCTGATGCACAGGCGAAACAAGCGGCAGATGCCGCGAAGAAAGCCGCTGCGGACGCACAGAAAAAAGCTGAGGCGGAAGCTGCTAAAGCCGCTGCTGATGCGAAGAAAGTTGCCGAAGCACAAGCTGCTAAAGCTGCCGCGGACGCTGCGAAGAAAGCACAGGCTGAAGCCGCTAAGCAAGCAGCAGCCGAGAAAGCTGCCGCTGAGAAAGCAGAAAAAGCCGCCGCCGCGAAAGCGGCCGCTGCTGAAAAAGCGGCGGCTGATAAGAAAGCCGCAGCGGAAAAAGCAGCAGCAGACAAAAAAGCTGCAGCCGAGAAAGCCGCTGCCGATAAGAAAGCTGCGGCAGATAAAGCAGCTGCTGCTAAAAAGGCTGCGGCCGAAAAAGCCGCTGCAGCCTCTGGCGTTGACGACTTGTTGGGTGACCTGAGCTCCGGTAAGAATGCACCGAAATCGGGCGGTGGAGCGAAAGGAAACGGCCAACCGGCGAAAGATAGTGGTACAAGTGGTGCCAATGGCGGTGCATCTGGTGCTGATATCAGTGCTTACGCATCTCAAATTCGTAATGCGATCCAGAGCCGTCTGTATGGTGCAGATTTGTATGCAGGTAAATCTTGCGTATTACATATCAAGTTAGCACCCGATGGTCTGTTACTGGATGTGACCGAAGAGGGTGGGGATCCAGCATTGTGTCAGGCTGCGCTGACGGCTGCGAAAACTGCCAGAATTCCTAAACCGCCTAGCCAGGCAGTTTATGAAAAAGTAAAAGATGCCAAACTGGACTTCAAACTGTAATAACGACCCCTGAGAAATCAGGGGAAACGGTCTAAGGTTGATACTGAGTTGTGGTAGTTTTGTGTATTTGAGTTTGTTAACATTCTGCTAAATTATCGTGGGCTTTCCGTCCAGATAAGGGAGATATGATGAAGCAGGCATTACGAGTAGCATTTGGTTTTCTGATGCTGTGGGCAGCGGTGCTGCACGCAGAAGTACGTATCGAGATCACCCAGGGGGTGGACTCGGCGCGCCCGATTGGTGTTGTCCCCTTCCAGTGGGCAGGACCGGGTGCTGCACCTGAAGATATCGGTGGTATCGTAGGTGCTGACCTGCGTAACAGCGGTAAATTTAACCCGTTAGACCGTTCTCGTCTGCCTCAGCAGCCTGGTACCGCGCAGGAAGTTCAACCTGCCGCTTGGTCTGCGCTGGGCATTGATGCCGTAGTCGTCGGCCAGGTTACGCCGAACCCGGATGGTTCTTACAGCGTTGCCTATCAGCTGGTTGACACCGGTGGCGCACCGGGTACCGTACTGGCACAGAACACTTATAAAGTGAACAAGCAGTGGCTGCGTTACGCGGGGCATACTGCAAGTGACGAAGTGTTTGAAAAACTGACCGGCATTAAAGGTGCATTCCGTACCCGTATCGCTTATGTTGTTCAGACCAACGGTGGTCAGTTCCCGTACGAATTACGTGTGTCCGACTACGATGGTTACAACCAGTTCGTGGTACACCGTTCTCCGCAGCCGCTGATGTCTCCGGCGTGGTCTCCGGACGGATCAAAACTGGCGTACGTAACCTTCGAGAGTGGTCGTTCTGCACTGGTTATTCAGACGTTGTCTAATGGCGCGGTTCGTCAGGTAGCGTCGTTCCCACGTCACAACGGTGCGCCTGCGTTTTCTCCGGATGGCAGCAAACTGGCGTTTGCCCTGTCTAAAACCGGTAGCCTGAACCTGTATGTCATGGACATTGGTTCCGGTCAGATCCGTCAGGTGACGGATGGTCGTAGCAACAATACGGAACCGACCTGGTTCCCGGACAGCCAAAATCTGGCCTTTACATCTGACCAGGCCGGTCGTCCGCAGGTATATAAAGTTAACGTCAACGGCGGTGCTCCGCAGCGTATTACCTGGGAAGGTTCGCAAAACCAGGATGCGGATGTGAGCAGCGACGGTAAATTTATGGTAATGGTAAGTTCGGCCAACGGTCAGCAGCACATTGCCAAACAAGATCTGGTAGCGGGTGGCGTACAAGTTCTGTCGTCAACGTTCCTGGACGAAACGCCAAGTCTGGCACCTAACGGCACTATGGTAATCTACAGCTCTTCTCAGGGGATGGGATCCGTGCTGAATTTGGTTTCTACAGATGGGCGTTTCAAAGCGCGTCTTCCGGCAACTGATGGACAGGTTAAATTCCCTGCCTGGTCGCCGTATCTGTGATAATAAATAATTGATTAATAAAGGAATCATTGAAATGCAACTGAACAAAGTGCTGAAAGGGCTGATGATTGCTCTGCCTGTTATGGCTATTGCAGCGTGTTCTTCTAACAAGAACGCCAGCAATGACGGCAGCGAAGGCATGCTGGGTGCCGGCACTGGTATGGATGCAAACGGCAGCGGCAACATGTCTTCTGAAGAGCAAGCGCGTCTTCAGATGCAACAGCTGCAGCAGAACAACATCGTTTACTTCGATCTGGACAAGTACGATATCCGTTCTGATTTCGCTGCAATGCTGGATGCTCACGCTAACTTCCTGCGTAGCAACCCGTCTTACAAAGTCACCGTAGAAGGTCATGCGGACGAACGTGGTACTCCTGAGTACAACATCTCCCTGGGTGAGCGTCGTGCGAACGCCGTTAAGATGTACCTGCAGGGTAAAGGCGTTTCTGCTGACCAGATCTCCATCGTTTCTTACGGTAAAGAAAAACCTGCAGTACTGGGTCATGACGAAGCGGCTTACGCCAAAAACCGTCGCGCCGTACTGGTTTACTAAGAGAATTGCATGAGCAGTAACTTCAGACATCATCTGTTGAGTCTGTCGTTACTGGTTGGCATAGCGGCCCCTTGGGCCGCTTTTGCTCAGGCGCCAATCAGTAGTGTCGGCTCAGGCTCGGTCGAAGACCGTGTCACTCAACTCGAGCGTATTTCTAACGCTCACAGTCAGCTTTTAACCCAACTCCAGCAACAACTCTCCGATAATCAGTCCGATATTGATTCCCTGCGTGGTCAAATTCAGGAAAATCAGTATCAGTTGAACCAGGTTGTTGAACGCCAGAAGCAAATATTGTTGCAGATTAATAATCTTGGCAGCGGTAGTGCGCCTGCGGCGCAGTCTGCAGGTAGCGATCAGAGTGGGGCAGCAGCAACTCCTACGCCTGATGCGGGCGCAGCGGCAGCGTCAGGAGCTCCGGCGCAGACTGGCGATGCGAATACTGATTACAATGCGGCCATTGCTCTGGTGCAGGATAAATCCCGCCAGGATGATGCGATTGAAGCATTTCAGAACTTCATCAAAAAGTACCCAGACTCGACTTACCTGCCAAATGCGAATTACTGGCTGGGTCAGTTGAATTACAACAAGGGGAAAAAAGATGATGCAGCGTTCTATTTTGCTTCAGTAGTTAAAAACTTCCCGAAATCACCAAAGGCTGCAGACGCGATGTATAAAGTCGGCGTCATCATGCAGGACAAAGGTGACACAGCAAAAGCTAAAGCCGTTTATCAGCAGGTTATCACTAAATACCCTGGCACTGATGGCGCGAAACAAGCGCAAAAACGCCTTGGCGCGATGTAATGAACACCATGCGACCAGAAATCGTGTTAATTCTGGTCGCGTCGTGTGATTCCTAAGCAGTTGAGTTATTTACATCGAAATTTTTGTTGCGCTAAAATCTGAAATCAGTAATATATGCCGCCGTTGCCAAGGGATATCAAACAGCCCGAAAGCGGCAAAAAAAGTGGGTCGTTAGCTCAGTTGGTAGAGCAGTTGACTTTTAATCAATTGGTCGCAGGTTCGAATCCTGCACGACCCACCAATCGCTAAGGTGGAACGCGATTGTAAAACGTGAAGGATAACGTTGCGTAAGCAACGGCCCGTAGGGCGAGACGAAGTCGAGTCATCCTGCACGACCCACCACTAACTCAGTTAGTAAGTAGTATCCAGCGTAGTATCGGGTGATTAGCTCAGCTGGGAGAGCACCTCCCTTACAAGGAGGGGGTCGGCGGTTCGATCCCGTCATCACCCACCACTCGGGGCGTTAGCTCAGTTGGTAGAGCAGTTGACTTTTAATCAATTGGTCGCAGGTTCGAATCCTGCACGCCCCACCAATTTATTGGTGGTACCGAGTAAAAATTTTCAGGTTATACCCGAGCGGGTCGTTAGCTCAGTTGGTAGAGCAGTTGACTTTTAATCAATTGGTCGCAGGTTCGAATCCTGCACGACCCACCATCCTGAAAGTATAAAGAAGTAAACCCCATAAGGGGGCGTTAGCTCAGTTGGTAGAGCAGTTGACTTTTAATCAATTGGTCGCAGGTTCGAATCCTGCACGCCCCACCAGTGTAAAAAAGCGCCCTAAAGGCGCTTTTTTGCTATGCGCAGGATTTCATGATTCGAACCTGCAGCAGGTTCGGGTCGAACGAAGTGAGACAACGGAGCCGTTTACGGCGATGGCCCGAAGGGCGAGCGTAGCGAGTCATCCTGCACGCCCCACCAGTGTAAAAAAGCGCCCTAAAGGCGCTTTTTTGCTATGCGCAGAATCAACGATTCGAACCTGCTTGCCTGATGCGCTTCGCTTATCAGTCCTACAGATGACACTATTCACGTAGGCCGGATAGGACGTCAGTCGCCATCCGGCATTCATCACACGCAATTATTGTGACTTTCTTACGCCAATCCGCTATCTTGTTTAGCATATAAAACAAATCTAACCGAATACGGCGTGCGTCACGCTTTTAATCGGTTATTTCGTTAAGCTAGTAAAACGAGAAAGCAAGATGAGCGTGATGTTTGATCCAGAAGCAGCAATTTATCCGTTTCCGCCGAAGCCAGCCCCGCTGAGTGTGGATGAAAAGCAATTTTATCGTGAAAAAATCAAGCGCCTGTTGAAAGAGCGTGATGCCGTTATGGTCGCGCACTATTACACCGATCCTGAAATTCAGCAATTGGCCGAAGAGACCGGTGGCTGTATTTCTGATTCTCTGGAGATGGCGCGGTTCGGCTCAAAACATTCTGCCTCTACGCTGTTGGTTGCAGGAGTGAGGTTTATGGGGGAAACCGCCAAAATCCTCAGCCCGGAAAAGACCATCCTGATGCCGACCTTACAGGCGGAATGTTCATTAGATCTGGGTTGCCCGATTGATGCTTTCAGCGCGTTTTGCGATGCGCATCCTGATCGTACTGTGGTGGTTTACGCCAATACCTCCGCTGCCGTTAAAGCACGTGCGGACTGGGTCGTCACGTCCAGTATCGCGGTAGAACTTATTGAGCACCTTGATAGTTTAGGTGAAAAAATCATCTGGGCTCCGGACAGACATCTGGGCAACTACGTGCAAAAACAGACCGGTGCAGACGTTCTTTGTTGGCAGGGGGCCTGTATCGTCCACGACGAATTTAAAACTCAGGCTTTAACACGCATGAAGGGGCTTTACCCTGATGCTGCGGTGTTGGTGCACCCGGAGTCCCCTCAGTCTATCGTTGATATGGCCGATGCGGTTGGCTCAACCAGCCAGTTAATCAACGCAGCTAAATCGTTACCGCATCAACAGCTGATTGTGGCGACTGACCGGGGCATTTTTTACAAAATGCAGCAGGCCGTTCCGGATAAAGAATTGCTTGAAGCGCCGACGGCTGGCGAGGGGGCAACCTGTCGCAGCTGTGCGCATTGTCCGTGGATGGCGATGAACGGCCTCAAGGCGATTGCTGAGGGCCTGGAACAAGGCGGGGCGGCTCATGAGATACATGTTGATGCTGCGCTGCGAGAAGGGGCGTTGTTGCCGTTAAACCGCATGTTGGAATTTGCGGCTACACTTCGAGCTTAATTAATTTTTTTTGCTCTGGGGGAAAAGATGGACTTTTTTAGCACGCAGAACATTCTGGTACATATTCCGATCGGCGCTGGCGGTTACGATCTGTCGTGGATCGAAGCTGTGGGGACGATCGCCGGGTTGCTGTGTATTGGTCTGGCGAGCCTTGAGAAAATAAGCAATTACTTCTTCGGCCTGATAAACGTCACGCTGTTTGCGATTATCTTCTTTCAGATCCAGCTCTATGCAAGCCTGTTGCTGCAAGTTTTCTTCTTTGCCGCCAACATCTACGGCTGGTATGCCTGGTCCAGGCAAACTAACCAGCATGAAGCGGAACTGAAAATTCGCTGGCTGCCGTTACCAAAAGCGATCGGCTGGCTGGCGGCTTGCGTGGTAGCGATCGGTCTGATGTCGGTCTATATCGACCCGGTCTTTGCATTCCTGACCCGCATTGCGGTGAACATTATGCAGGCATTAGGATTACAGGTTGTTGTGCCTGAGTTGCAACCCGATGCATTCCCGTTCTGGGACTCCTGCATGATGGTGTTGTCGATTGCGGCGATGATCCTGATGACGCGCAAATACGTCGAAAACTGGCTGCTGTGGGTGATCATTAACGTAATAAGCGTAGTGATTTTCGCCCTACAAGGCGTATATGCCATGTCGCTGGAGTATATGATCCTGACGGTTATCGCCCTGAATGGTAGCAGGATGTGGATTAACAGCGCGCGTGAGCGGGGTTCCCGCGCGCTGTCCCATTAATGGTGATGATGTGAATGGCCGGACACGCCTTGGTACAGGTGGCAGTCCGGCCCATTGCACGGCTGATACTCCATCTGGATCGTCGCGTGTTCAATCTGGTAGTGGTGGATAAGGAAATGCTGAATACGTTCCAGCAGGGCATCATGATCGTGCGGCGGGATCACCTGCACATGCAGCGTCATTACCGGTTTTTCACCCACCATCCAGACATGGACATGGTGTACATTGCGGACTTCGGGGATATCCCGGCTGAGATGGCGCTGCAGTGCGGCAATATCCAGCGTCAGCGGGGCACCTTCCAGTAATTCATTAACGCTATCCTTTAACAGTCGCCAGGCGCTGCGCAGTACCAGCACGGAAACCAGAATCGAGAGAATCGGGTCCGCAGGCGTCCAGCCCGTCCAGATAATAATAAGCGCAGCGATGATCGCCCCGACCGAGCCGAGTAAATCGCCCATCACATGTAGTGCCGCAGCGCGGACGTTCAGGTTTTTCTCCTCACTGCCGCGGTGTAGAACCCAAAAAGCCAGCACGTTGGCGAGTAAACCCGCGACAGCTATAACCATCATCATGCCGCCTGCCACGGGGCGGGGCGTATGGAAGCGCTCAATGGCTTCCCAGACGATTAAAATGGTGATCACGACCAATGCGATGGCATTAACAAACGCGGCCAGTGTCGTGAGCCTCAGCCAGCCGAAGGTGTGTCGTATTGTGGGCGGTCGATGGGAAAACCGGACGGCCAGCAGCGCGAAAAGGAGCGCTGCGGCATCAGTGAGCATATGCCCGGCATCAGCCAACAAGGCCAGTGAACCTGAAAGTATTCCACCTACCACTTCAACCAACATAAATCCGGCTGTAATGCAGAATGCAAACATCAAGCGGCGGGCATTATTGTCCTTGGGTTGCTCAGAGGAATTATGAGTATGCGAGTGCGCCATTATGCCATCCCTTTGTTATTCTCATCTTTACTGTATGCCATCATACCGTTTTTGGGATGATAAAATTAAAAAGGAGAGCTATTGCTCTCCCGTTATTAGCTTTATTTTCAGCGTTACTGCGTAGTGCCATCAGTTTTTGTCTCGGCATCATTATTAATGCCGTTTCCGGTCTCAACCTTCTTATTCACATCAGGGCAGCGACCGTCCTTACACATGGTGTTTTTGTGCATCTCGTCTTTGGTCATCCCTTCATGGTTCATTGATGAACCGTTCGGGTGCAGCATTGTGCCACCCGAATTCACGTTACTGTTGTCGACATTATTTGGTGCCACGTTTTCGCGTGCGTCTGGGGCGACCTGACCGGCATCCGCCGAGGAATTTGCCTGGCCGTTATTGGACTGCGTATTGGTTTCAGCAGCCAGCGCCGCGCCGCTGGCGAGGCTGAGTGTAGCGGTAAGAAAGAGTGAAGCCAGCTTTGTCATATGCATAATATGCTCCTGTTATGGTCGATATGTCGGATAACGTCTTCCAACAGTGCATGTGCCAGTTACATCATTAATATGTGGTTAATAGTTTTGCCTGAGAAATCAAACCCAGCATAGAATCTTGAAATTTATGAAAATTAAAGCTGTTACAGTTATAAATTGTAGGTTGGATCTCGTTTTTCGCTACTTTATTGCGTTTTTTTGGCCAATTCCAGGATTAATCCGTCCAAAGTGTAAAACCCAGTTTACACTTTATGACTGAAGATATAGATTGGAGGGATTGCATTCATTTATATAAGTATGGCAACGCTGGAATAATCATGAATTATCAGAACGACGATTTACGCATTAAAGAGATCAACGAGTTATTACCGCCAGTCGCATTGCTGGAAAAATTCCCCGCTACTGAAAATGCCGCAAACACGGTGGCTCATGCCCGTAAGGCGATTCATAAAATTCTGAAAGGGAGCGATGATCGCCTGTTAGTGGTGATTGGGCCGTGCTCTATTCATGATCCGGCAGCCGCTAAAGAGTACGCCGCCCGCCTGCTGGCGCTGCGCGAAGAGTTAAAAGGCGAGCTTGAAATTGTCATGCGCGTCTATTTTGAAAAACCGCGAACCACCGTCGGCTGGAAAGGGCTTATCAACGATCCGCACATGGACAACAGCTTCCAAATCAACGATGGGCTGCGCATTGCACGTAAATTGCTGCTGGATATCAACGATAGCGGATTGCCGGCTGCGGGTGAGTTCCTCGATATGATCACACCGCAATACCTTGCCGACTTGATGAGTTGGGGCGCGATTGGGGCTCGTACCACTGAGTCTCAAGTACACCGCGAGCTGGCATCAGGTCTGTCTTGCCCGGTTGGTTTTAAAAACGGTACCGATGGCACGATCAAAGTTGCGATTGATGCAATCAACGCAGCAGGGGCGCCACACTGCTTCCTGTCTGTGACCAAATGGGGTCATTCAGCGATCGTGAATACCAGCGGTAACGGCGATTGCCATATTATTTTGCGCGGCGGCAAAGAACCTAACTACAGCGCTCAGCACGTTGCCGACGTGAAAGAAGGTCTGATCAAAGCAGGGCTCTCTGCACAAGTGATGATCGACTTTAGCCATGCCAACTCCTGCAAGCAGTTCAAAAAGCAGATGGATGTTGCGAAAGACGTTTGCGGACAAGTCGCTGGTGGAGAAAAAGCGATTATTGGCGTGATGATCGAAAGCCATCTGGTCGAGGGTAATCAGAACCCGGATAGCGGCGAGCCGCTGACCTACGGTAAGAGCATCACTGACGCCTGCATTGGCTGGGAAGACACCGATGCGGTCTTACGCCAACTGGCAGAAGCGGTAAAAGCACGCCGCGGGTAAAAACGCATCCGGGCTACGCTCGGTAGGCCGGATAAGGCAACGCCACTATCTGGCAATAAAAAAGCGTGGAGCATTCCACGCTTTTTTCGTTTGACCCAGGATGAAAATTACTTCGCTTTACCCTGGTTCGCAACGGCTGCCGCTTTTGCTGCGATCTCGTCAGCGTTACCCAGATAGTAGTGTTTGATCGGTTTGAAGTTTTCGTCGAACTCATATACCAGCGGTACGCCGGTCGGAATGTTCAGTTCAAGGATCTCATCTTCGCCCATGTTATCCAGGTATTTAACCAGCGCACGCAGAGAGTTACCGTGAGCGGCGATAATCACACGCTCACCGCTTTTCATGCGCGGCAGAATGGTTTCGTTCCAGTAGGGGATAACGCGATCGATGGTCAGCGCCAGGCTTTCGGTAACCGGTAACTCTTTGTCGGTCAGCTTCGCATAACGCGGATCGTGACCCGGATAACGCTCGTCATCTTTGGTCAGTTCCGGTGGCGTTACCGCAAAGCCGCGACGCCATTGTTTAACCTGCTCGTCACCGTATTTTTCAGCGGTTTCAGCTTTGTTCAGACCCTGCAGCGCGCCGTAATGACGTTCGTTCAGTTTCCAGGATTTCTCAACCGGCAGCCAGGCCTGATCCAGTTCGTCCAGTACGTTCCACAGGGTGTGGATGGCACGTTTCAGCACAGAGGTATAAGCAAAATCGAAGCTGTAGCCTTCCTCTTTCAGCAGTTTACCTGCCGCTTTTGCTTCGCCCACACCTTTCTCGGACAGATCAACGTCATACCAACCGGTAAAACGGTTCTCGTTGTTCCACTGACTTTCACCGTGACGTACCAGAACCAGCTTAGTTACAGCCATACACTCACTCCTATAAATCATATTTAATGATAATAATTCTCATTATATTGCCGTAATGCGTCAGCGGCAATCCTTACGCATAACCATAGCGAAAATAGCGCCACAGTGTAAGGTTCTTGTGAACTCAAGGTTGCGATTTTGTCTTTGAACGGTGGGGATTTGAGCGGTTCTACTGTGATAAACAAGCAACAGGCCCGATACGTTACGTCATCGGGCCTGGGAGGGGGAGCGATTAAGCTGGAATAAACCGGTATTCCGTCACGCTGGCGTACTCTTCGCCAGGACGCAGGAAGCAGTCTGGCTGCGGCCATTCCGGATGGTTCGGGCTGTCCGGCAGGAACTCGCTTTCCAGCGCCAGACCTTGCCAGTCGGCGTAGGCATCAGGACCACGGGATGGCGTACCGCCGAGGAAATTCCCGGAATAAAACTGTAATGCCGGGGCGGAGGTGTAGACCTCCATCTGCAGTTTTTCATCCTGGGACCACAGTCGAGCGACCGGCGTATGCGTATTGCCCTGTGCCTGGAGCAGGAAGGCGTGATCGTAACCTTTTACCTTGCGCTGATCGTCATCGGCAAGAAATTCACTGCTGATGATCTTAGGCGTACGGAAATCGAAAGTGCTACCAGCGACGGATTTCAGTCCGTCATGCGGGATGCCCATTTCATCAACCGGCAAGTACTCGTCGGCGAGGATTTGCAGCTTGTGTTGACGCACATCCGTTTTGTCACCGTCGAGGTTGAAATAAACGTGATTCGTCAGATTCACCGGGCAGGGCTTATCGACCGTGGCGCGGTAGGTTATCGAAATACGATTATCGTCAGTCAGGCGATACTGCACGGTAGCGCAAAGATGGCCAGGGAAGCCCTGATCGCCATCGTCAGACGTTAAGGCGAACAGCACCTGGCGGTCATTTTGATTGACTATCTGCCAGCGACGTTTGTCGAAACCGTCCGGCCCGCCGTGCAGCTGGTTGTCGCCCTGACTTGGTATTAATTCAACGGTTTCGCCAGCAAAGGTATAGCGGCTGTTGGCGATACGGTTAGCGTAGCGACCAATCGAGGCCCCCAGAAATGCAGCCTGTCCCGGGTATTGTTCCGGGCTGGCACAACCGAGTAATGCTTCGCGCACGCTACCATCGCTGAGCGGAATACGCGCAGAGAGTAGGGTCGCGCCCCAGTCCATCAGCGTGACCACCATCCCTGCGTCATTGCGCAGGGTGAGCAGGCGAAACGGCTGACCGTCCGGAGCCTGCACGGGGATTTCGTTTAACATTGTCCGGCTCCTTGAGAAGGTTTGCAGACGTAGAATGTTTCTTTAATTCCAGTTTTTGCTTCGTACTGCTCAGCGACAGCTTGCTGTACGGCAGGCACCAAATCTTGCGGGATCAGCGCCACGATACAGCCGCCGAAGCCGCCGCCGGTCATGCGTACACCGCCTTTATCGCCAATGGTCGCTTTGACAATCTCAACCAGCGTATCAATTTGCGGCACGGTAATTTCAAAGTCATCGCGCATTGAGGCGTGAGATTCCGCCATCAGTTGGCCCATACGCAGCAGGTCGCCTTTTTCCAGCGCCTGTGCTGCTTCAACGGTACGCGCATTTTCCGTGATCACGTGGCGAACGCGTTTGGCGACGATCGGATCCAGCTCGTGGGCGACGGCGTTAAACGCTTCAAGGTTAACATCACGCAGCGCTGGCTGCTGGAAGAAACGAGCGCCGGTTTCACACTGTTCGCGACGGGTGTTGTATTCGCTACCGACCAGCGTACGTTTAAAGTTACTGTTGATGATCACCACCGCTACGCCCTCAGGCATAGAAACTGCTTTGGTGCCAAGCGTTCGGCAGTCGATCAGTAGCGCATGATCTTTCTTACCAAGTGCCGAGATCAACTGATCCATAATGCCGCAGTTACAGCCGACAAACTGGTTTTCAGCTTCCTGACCGTTCAGGGCAATCTGCGCGCCGTCGAGCGGCAGATGATAGAGCTGCTGGAATACCGTACCCACAGCGACTTCCAGCGAGGCAGAAGAACTTAACCCCGCGCCCTGTGGGACGTTACCGCTGATCACCAGATCAGCACCGCCAAAGGCGTTATTGCGCTTTTGCAGATGTTTCACTACGCCACGCACGTAGTTTGACCACTGCTGGCTGTCGTGGGCGATAATCGGCGCATCAAGCGAGAACTCATCAATCTGATTGTCGTAATCAGCGGCGATCACGCGGACTTTTCGATCGTCGCGTGCCGCACAACTGATAACGGTTTGATAGTCGATGGCGCAAGGCAGAACGAAGCCGTCGTTATAATCGGTATGTTCGCCGATCAGGTTTACACGACCCGGTGCCTGAATAGTATGGGTGGCAGGGTAGCCAAATGTTTCTGCAAACAGAGATTGTGTTTTTTCTTTCAGACTCATTATTTAAACTCCGGATTCGCGAAAATGGATGTCGCTGACCGCACGCAGTCGTTCAGCCGCTTGTTCTGCCGTCAGGTCGCGCTGGGTTTCTGCCAGCATTTCATATCCGACCATAAATTTACGCACGGTCGCGGAACGCAGCAGCGGCGGATAAAAGTGTGCATGCAACTGCCAGTGTTGGTTTTCTTCACCGTTAAACGGTGCGCCGTGCCAGCCCATGGAGTAGGGGAATGAACACTGGAACAGATTGTCGTAACGACTGGTCAGTTTTTTCAACGCCAGCGCCAGGTCAGCACGCTGTTCTTCGCTCAAATCAGTGATACGCAGCACATGCGCTTTAGGCAGCAGCAGCGTTTCGAACGGCCACGCGGCCCAGTAAGGCACAATCGCCAGCCAGTGCTCGGTTTCTACGACCGTACGACTGCCGTCCACCAGTTCGCGCTGGACGTAATCAACGAGCATCGGTGCGCCTTGTTCGGCGAAGTATGCTTTCTGCAGGCGATCTTCACGTTCGGCTTCGTTAGGCAAAAAGCTGTTGGCCCAAATTTGTCCGTGTGGGTGCGGGTTCGAGCACCCCATCGCTGCGCCTTTATTCTCAAATACCTGCACCCAGGGGTAGATTTTCCCTAAGTCTTCGGTCTGCTCCTGCCACGTTTTTACGATTTCTGTCAGTGCAGGGACGCTGAGTTCCGGCAACGTTTTGCTGTGATCGGGTGAGAAGCAAATCACGCGGCTGGTACCGCGCGCGCTCTGGCAGCGCATCAACGGATCGTGACTGTCCGGCGCGTCCGGTGTATCGGACATCAACGCAGCAAAGTCATTGGTAAAGACATAGGTCCCGGTGTAATCCGGGTTTTTGTCGCCGGTAACGCGCGTATTGCCAGCGCACAGGAAGCAGTCCGGGTCATGTGCAGGTAGTACCTGCTTAGACGGAGTTTCCTGCGCCCCTTGCCACGGGCGTTTGGCGCGATGCGGTGATACGAGGATCCACTGCCCGGTGAGCGGGTTAAAACGGCGGTGTGGATGATCGACAGGATTGAATTGCGTCATGATTGGTCCTTAATCCGAATATCCCTGTGGGTGGCGTGACTGCCAGTGCCAGGTATCTTGCGCCATTTCATCCAATGTGCGGGTCACGCGCCAGTTGAGCTCGCGATCGGCTTTGCTGGCATCAGCCCAGTAGGCCGGAAGATCGCCGTCACGGCGCGGGGCGAAATGGTAATTCACCGGTTTACCGCAGGCTTTGCTGAAGGCGTGGACCACGTCCAGCACGCTGCTGCCGATGCCTGCACCGAGATTATAAATATGCACACCCTGAATGCCTGCCAGTTTTTCCATGGCGGCAACGTGGCCGTCGGCGAGATCCATCACATGGATGTAGTCGCGTACGCCGGTGCCATCTTCAGTAGGGTAGTCATTGCCAAATATGGCAAGAGACTCGCGGCGGCCAACCGCAACCTGCGCGATGTAAGGCATCAGGTTGTTTGGAATACCTTGCGGATCTTCCCCCATATCTCCTGACGGATGAGCGCCAACTGGGTTAAAGTAGCGCAGCAGGGCAATGCTCCAGTCGGGCTGAGCTTTTTGCAGATCGGTCAGGATCTGTTCCACCATCAGCTTGCTTTTGCCGTACGGACTTTGCGGTGTGCCGGTGGGGAAGCTTTCAACGTAAGGAATTTGCGGCTGATCGCCATAGACGGTCGCGGAGGAGCTGAAAATGAAGTTTTTCACGTTGGCTGCGCGCATTGCATTCACCAGACGCAGAGTGCCGTTGACGTTGTTGTCATAGTACTCCAGCGGCTTGGCAACGGATTCTCCAACGGCTTTTAAACCGGCAAAATGGATGACCGTATCAATGGCATGATCGTGCAGAATTTCGGTTATCAGCGCTTCGTTACGGATGTCTCCTTCCACGAAGGTCGGATGCTTGCCGCCTAAACGCTCAATGACGGGCAGTACGCTGCGCTTGCTGTTGCAGAGATTATCCAGGATCACCACCTCGTGACCGTTTTTCAGCAACTGCACGCAAGTGTGGCTTCCAATGTAACCGCTACCACCTGTAACCAATACTCTCATAATTCGCTCCGTTAAGCCTATGGTATGCAATAACCATAGCATAACAAAGATGCGAAAAGTGTGACACGGAATAAATTAGTGGAATCGTTTACACTCCAAGATTTTCACTCGATGCTGCTGGTTACTTTATTATAAATCATTATGTTAGGTTGTTATTACAGCGATTGTCTGAAAAAAAAACAGAAAAAAGGGCGTGATAAACGCCCTGGCATGAAAATTAACGCAGAGAGGTTTGTCGATAGCCATAGATATCGCCCTCGGGTACAAACTCTAGCCGATGGGTAATGCAGGCCGGGGCATCTTCGGCGTGATGAGAGACGAACAAAAGCTGAGTTTCGCCTTCACCGATCAGGACATCCACAAACCGACGGATCAGTTGGCGGTTGAGCGGATCTAATCCTTGCAAGGGTTCATCGAGGATCAGCAATGTAGGATGTTTCACCAGAGCACGAACAATCAACGCCAGCCGCTGCTGTCCCCAGGAAAGACTATGAAATGGCGCATCCGCGGTACGTTTATCGATGCCAAGAATATCCAGCCACTGTTGTACCAGCTTGTGCTGCCTGTCGGAGACGGCCTGATAAATGCCGATTGAATCGAAATAACCGGAGAGAATAACGTTGCGAACTGTCGTACTTACCCGGTAATCCAGATGCAGGCTGCTGCTGACATAGCCAATGTGTTTTTTGATATCCCAGATAGTTTCACCGCTGCCCCGGCGTCGGCCAAACAGGGTCAGGTCGTTGCTATATCCCTGGGGATGATCGCCGGTGATTAAACTGAGCAGGGTTGATTTCCCCGCACCGTTGGGGCCGACGATTTGCCAGTGTTCCCCCGGATTTACCCGCCAGCTCAGATGATGCAGGATAGGGCGATCGTTATACGAGACAGTGCCATCTTTAAGCACAATGCGCGGCTCGTTATCTGACAATGTGTGGCGTACTGAAGGCTCATCCGGCTCGGGTAACTGGATGCCTTCCAGCCGCTCGCTATGGGCAAGTTGAGCGATTAATGCCTGTTGCAGAAGGTCGATTTTTGCGCCGGTTTCCGTCAGTGTGCAATCGGCAAGCACGCCGGCAAACTGCACGAATTCGGGAATTTCATCAAAGCGATTAAGCACCAGTACCAGCGTTAAACCGGCCTGGTGCAGCTCATCGAGCAGTTCTGCTAACTGGCGGCGGGACGCGACGTCCAGCCCGTCAAAGGGTTCATCAAGGATCAGCAAATCTGGCGTGGACATTAATGCCTGGCAGAGCAGAGTTTTGCGTGTTTCACCGGTGGAAAGGTATTTGAAACGCCTGTTGAGTAGGGCTGAAATGCCAAACTGCTGCGCCAGCGCAGCGCAGCGGGCGGGATCGTTGACCTCATCCTGAATGATTTCTGCGGTGGTGCGCCCTGTGTCGTCTTCACCGGGACTAAGAAGATCGGTGTTGTTCCGCTGCCACTCGTCGCTGACCAGCTTTTGGAGCTGCTCAAAGGAGAGTCGGGTAATACGTGTGAACTGGCAGCGGCGTTCGCCTTTCAGGAGCGGCAACTCGCCCGCCAGCGCGCGGGCCAGCGCAGATTTCCCGCTACCATTAGAGCCAACAAACGCCCAGCTATCACCCGCGTTTAACGTCAACGCATCTAACTGGAGCGTTTTTGTGTCGCTAAGACGAAACATGCCTTGCGAAATTTGCAACGATGACATTTTGTATCCCATTATTTGCAGCGATGAATAACAGGGATACGTGTTCTTCAGGCTGATGTCAATTAACTCAGCACAGTGTGGCGATAATCACTCTGTCCGCATTAAAATATGCTGTGACGTTAGCGCCTTCAGTTAATGTGTGGGTCTGATCTATCGGCAACGTCGCGCAGAGCGTCTGGCCATCTGGCAACGTCATCAGCACTTCACACTGTTCCGCACCGCGTTCAATATGGCTAATCGTGCCCTGCAACTGGTTATCGGCAGCCTGAGCAATGGCGTCGTCCTGAGTGATTCCCACCCACGGCGCTTTCAGCAGAATCAGTACTTCTTTGCCTTCCTCAAGACCCAGACGCTCACCGCTTTGCGCAGTGATTGCCACTTTCAGGCGCGTTTCACCATCGGCCAGCAGGACGTCAACATGCTGCTGGACCTGATCGTGGTCGCGAGCGGTAATAGTGCCAAACCACTGGTTACGGGCGCTGGTTTGCAGTGAAAAACGCGAGATAGCTGCCAGCAGGCTGTTGAGCGGTAGCGCATCGTCATCGCTCAAAACATCAAACGCTTTTTGTTGGATTTGCGCCAGTAAATCATATAACTGGATTAAACGTTGGCCATAGCGCGTTAACACCGCGCCACCGCCGCCTTTACCGCCTGTGGCACGTTCAACCAGCGTCTGCTCGCTGAGCTGGTTCATTTCGTTAATCGCATCCCAGGCGCTTTTGTAGCTGATACCTGCATCCTTCGCGCCCTGACTGATGGAACCGGAAAGCGCAATGTGCTTAAGCAGAGAAATGCGACGGGGATCAGCAAACAGTTTTTGCTGAAGTTTCAGCGTAAGAAGGATTTCGGCCTGCATCACAAGCTCCTGGCAAAAAAGGGTATTGTGACGGAAAACCGTGCCTGAGCAAAGCCGACCGCACAAAAGGGGAGTGCTTTTCTGCGTTATGTGGTTAGAATACAACTAAGGACTATATCTGGAGTTGACCATGTTAGAGTTATTGAAAAGTCTGGTATTCGCCGTAATCATGGTACCTGTGGTAATGGCCATCATTCTGGGTCTGATTTACGGACTGGGTGAAGTGTTCAACATTTTCTCCGGTATCGGTCAGAAAGACCAGTCCAGACAGAATCATTGATTCCCCAAACGCCCGCTCAGTCGGGCGTTTATATTTTTAGCCTTCCTACTCGTTTTCTCTCGCTACAGTTTCTCAAGATCCTGCTTTCCCTGCCGATATTTTCTTTGTGTAACCTCTAATTGGTATCAATAACCACTGGGAAAATCCTGGTTTAATCGTTATATTTGCGCCTACATAACGAAACGCAAAGGAGTTACAGATGGCACGTACATGGTTACGCTTGTTTGCAGGGGCAACACTTTCTCTTACTGTTGCCGGACATGCGCTGGCGGATGAAGGAAAGATTACCGTTTTCGCAGCGGCTTCGCTGACCAACGCGATGCAGGACATTGCAACGCAATATAAAAAAGAGAAGAACGTTGATGTTGTCTCCTCTTTTGCTTCTTCTTCCACACTGGCGCGTCAGATTGAAGCAGGCGCACCGGCCGATCTGTTTATTTCTGCCGATCAGAAATGGATGGATTACGCGGTAGACAAGAAGTCGATTGATACCGCAACGCGTGAAACGCTGTTGGGTAACAGCCTGGTGGTGGTTGCGCCGAAAGCCAGCGCACAGAAAGACTTCACCATCGACAGCAAAACCAACTGGACCAGTCTGTTGAACGGTGGGCGCCTGGCTGTTGGCGATCCGGAACATGTTCCGGCAGGCATTTATGCCAAAGAAGCGCTGCAAAAACTGGGTGCATGGGATACCCTGGCCCCGAAACTGGCTCCTGCTGAAGACGTGCGCGGTGCGCTGGCGCTGGTAGAGCGTAACGAAGCGCCGCTGGGGATCGTCTATGGTTCTGATGCCGTCGCCAGCAAGGGCGTAAAAGTTGTGGCGACCTTCCCGGAAGATTCGCACAAAAAAGTGGAATACCCTATCGCGATTGTTGATGGGCACAAAAACGCAACGGTTAGCGCGTTCTATGATTACCTGAAAGGACCGCAGGCTGCTGAAATCTTTAAACGTTATGGATTTACGACCAAGTAATGATACTGACCGATCCTGAATGGCAGGCCGTTATACTGAGCCTGAAAGTTTCTTCCCTGGCCGTGTTGTTTAGTCTGCCATTTGGGATCTTCTTTGCCTGGCTACTGGTGCGATGCAAGTTCCCGGGCAAAGCGCTGCTCGATAGCGTACTGCATTTGCCGCTGGTTCTGCCGCCTGTGGTGGTGGGGTATCTGCTGTTGGTCTCTATGGGACGGCGCGGATTCATTGGCGAATGGCTGTACGACTGGTTTGGCATCACTTTTGCCTTTAGCTGGCGTGGGGCGGTGCTGGCCGCTGCGGTGATGTCCTTCCCGCTCATGGTGCGGGCTATTCGTTTGGCGCTGGAAGGTGTCGACGTCAAGCTGGAGCAGGCGGCCCGCACGCTGGGAGCCGGACGCTGGCGCGTCTTTATGACCATTACGTTACCGCTGATGCTGCCCGGCATTATTGTTGGTACGGTGCTGGCGTTTGCGCGTTCCCTTGGGGAATTCGGCGCAACCATTACCTTTGTTTCCAACATTCCTGGTGAAACCCGCACCATTCCTTCGGCGATGTATACCCTGATCCAAACCCCGGGCGGCGAAAGCGCGGCGGCGAGGTTATGTATCATTTCCATTGTGTTGGCGCTGATTTCGCTGCTGATTTCTGAATGGCTGGCGCGTATTAGCCGTGAGCGGACGGGGCGATAATCATGCTTGAACTTAATTTCTCCCAGACGCTGGGGACGCATTGTCTGACGCTCAACGAAACGCTGCCAGCCAGCGGCATCACCGCTATTTTTGGCGTTTCCGGTGCGGGCAAAACCTCACTGATTAACGCCATCAGTGGTCTGACGCAGCCGCAGTCCGGGCGCATCGTGCTCAACGGTCGGGTCTTAAACGACGTCGAGAACGGTATCTGTTTAACGCCGGAAAAACGCCGGGTGGGCTATGTTTTCCAGGATGCGCGCCTGTTCCCGCACTATAAAGTGCGCGGCAACCTGCGTTACGGAATGGCGAAAAGCATGGCCGGACAGTTTGATAAGCTGGTGGCGTTGTTGGGCATTGAACCGCTGCTTGACCGTCTACCAGGCGGTCTTTCTGGCGGTGAAAAGCAGCGTGTCGCCATCGGTCGGGCGCTGCTGACCGCGCCTGAGTTATTGCTGCTTGATGAGCCGTTAGCCTCGCTGGATATACCGCGTAAACGCGAACTGCTGCCTTATCTGCAACGCCTGGCGCGGGAAATTAATATTCCGATGCTGTACGTCAGCCACTCGCTTGATGAGATTTTGCACCTGGCAGATAAAGTGATGGTGCTGGAAAACGGGCAGGTCAAAGCGTTTGGTTCGTTGGAAGATGTCTGGGGCAGCAGCGTGATGCACCCCTGGCTGCCTAAGGAACAGCAAAGCAGTATTCTGAAAGTCAGCGTGCTGGAACATCATCCACACTACGCGATGACCGCGCTGGCGCTTGGCGATCAGCATCTGTGGGTCAACAAGCTGGAGCAACCGTTGCAAACCGCGCTGCGTATTCGTATTCAGGCCTCTGATGTTTCATTGGTACTGCAACCGCCGCAACAGACCAGTATTCGTAATGTTCTCCGGGCAAAAGTCGCGCAATGCTATGACGATAACGGTCAGGTGGAAGTTCAGCTTGAGGTGGGCGGTAAGACGCTGTGGGCGAAGATCAGCCCGTGGGCCAGGGATGAACTGGGTATCAAACCTGGCCTGTGGTTGTACGCGCAAATTAAGAGCGTATCGATTACCGCCTGATTACAGCAGGTGAGAGTAGATAAATTTCGCGATGCTGTCGGTGGTGTTATCACCAATCACGATGTTGGCGCGGGCTTTGACCGCGTCATCCGCGTTGCCCATCGCCACGCCAGTGCCTGCGACTTCCAGCATGCTGATATCGTTAAAGTTATCGCCAAAGGCAATCACGTTTTCCATTGACCCGCCCTGTGCTTCTATCCACTGGGTCAAGCGTCGTCCTTTACTGTTGCCTTTACGGGCAATGTCGACCTGATCGTGCCAGGACCATTCACACTCCAGCCCCAGCTGTTGCTCGACATACCGGCCAAACCGCTGCAGTTTCGGAATATCTTCGTCGGTCAGAGCAAATTTCCAGACGGCGTTAACGTCATGCGCCGCCTGCGCCAGCGAAGGAACCTGGGTGAAGGTCGGGCGCTGTTCCGGCGGCAGCGTTTGTGCCCAGTTAGCGGTACGCACTACATGCCCGGTAGGGCGCTCATACAGCATGGCCTCATCCACATACATCAGCCCGTGGATCTGATGTTCATCCAGCATTTCGATCAGCTGTAATGCCTGGTCTACTGGAAGTGGATCGGATTCCAACACCTTTTTTGCTTGATAATCATACAAATAGGTACCGTTACAGCAAATTGCAGGTGTATCCAGCGCCAGTGCCTGATAAAAAGGATGAATAGCAACGTGATGGCGACCTGTGACAATGATAAGTTGGTAGCCTGCTTCTCTGGCGCGCGAGAGCGCTTCGAGAGAGGATGGCAGCAAGGTTTTTTTCGGGGTCAAGAGGGTACCGTCTAAATCCAGGGCAATCACGCGTGCGGTCATAGGTTTATCCAGATTAAGGTTGAGAATTATGTCTGTTGGAATGGTACACCGAGACGGGAGCCGGACAAAATTCTGAGCCTTAATTAAGCATTCACCGTTAAAAGCGTCTACCTTAGGCGTGTGTCAGGCAATTGCAGCCACCTGCCAAAAAGCAAAGGAGTATTCATGAAGCAAACCGTTTATACCGCCAGCCCTGAAAGTCAGCAAATCCACGTCTGGAGCCTGAATCACGATGGTTCTCTGACGCTGACACAGGTGGTTGATGTGCCGGGTCAGGTACAGCCGATGGTCGTCAGCCCGGATAAGCGTTACCTCTATGTTGGCGTGCGCCCGGAGTTTCGCGTGTTGGCTTATCGTATTGCGCCTGATGACGGTGCGCTGACCTTCGCGGCAGAGTCTGCGCTGCCGGGTAGCCCGACGCATATTTCTACCGATCATCAGGGACGTTTCGTGTTCGTGGGTTCTTATAACGCTGGCAGCGTGAGCGTCACGCGTCTGGAAGATGGTCTGCCGGTGGAACTGGTTGACGTGGTTGAAGGTCTGGATGGTTGCCACTCAGCCAACATCTCTCCGGATAACCTTACCCTGTGGGTTCCGGCGTTGAAACAGGATCGTATCTGCCTGTTTGATGTAAGCGATGATGGCCATCTGGTCGCGCAGGAACCGGCTGAAGTGACTACCGTGGAAGGCGCGGGCCCGCGTCATATGGCGTTCCATCCGAATAAGCAATATGCCTACTGTGTGAACGAGCTGAACAGCTCTGTTGATGTCTGGGAGCTGAAAGATCCGTACGGCAAAATTGAGTGTGTGCAGACGCTGGATATGATGCCTGCAGATTTCGCTGATACCCGTTGGGCAGCAGATATTCATATCACACCTGATGGGCGTCATCTGTATGCCTGTGATCGCACCGCCAGCCTGATTACGGTCTTTAGCGTGTCTGAAGACGGTAGCGTACTGACTAAAGAGGGTTTCCAGCCTACCGAAACTCAGCCACGTGGTTTTAATATCGATCACAGCGGAAAATACCTGATTGCCGCCGGGCAAAAATCGCACCATATCACGGTGTATAAGATTGCAGGCGAACAAGGACTGTTGACAGAGAACGGTCGTTACGCGGTAGGACAAGGCCCGATGTGGGTGGTGGTTAACGCGTACTAAAACGTCAGGTGTTACAAACGATCCGCAATCTTGTGAAGATTGCGGATTTTTTTATGTTCATCCAACAATCGGTAGATTTTCATGACGTTCAGCAACGGATGTCCAAAGACAGTCTTTGTCATCTGCCCACAAATTAAGCAGAAGAGAGAAGAAACGTTCAGCGGGAGGTGAGAGAATAGCGTCTTTACGCCGAATAACTCCCAGCGTGCGTCTAATAACAGGCTCAACCAGTGGGATACTTGTCAGGGTGGGATGCGGCGTTTGCGGCATTGCTAACCCTGGTAAAGCGGAAACGCCCAGTCCAGCTTCAACCAGACCCAGCGAAGTGGACAGATGACGAACCTCGTAAAACCAGTTCAACTTCCATGGTTTATCGGCCAAATGTTGTTCAATCAATAATCGGTTACCGCTTGAGGAGCGAACGCCTATCAATTTGTAATTCAGCAATTCCTGCCACTCCACCAACTGTTTATTGGCGAGTGGATGATCGCGCCGACAGGCCAGAACAAACGGTTCATTAACCAGTGGAGTGAACTCGATAGAGGAATTTGTGATGTTGTTCATATTTATTCCAAAATCAGCCTCATTGCAAAGTACGGATTCCATACAATTATTCGTACCTTGTTCAATAATTCGCACTTTGATATTGGGATACCGCTCATTAAATTTTCCTATTGCCAACGGCAAGAAATAGAAAACCGCGGTAGGAATACAGGATAATGTCACTATGCCATGATGATGAACATTCACATCACTAATATTAAAAATAGTTTCATCTAATGCCCTAATTAATTCTCTGGCTTCAGGTAAAAGCATTTTTCCCGCTTTTGTTAATGTGACTTTGCGAGTTGTTCTTTCAAAGAGTTGAGTGTGTAAATACTCTTCCATCTTTTTAATCCTGCGTGTTAATGCAGGTTGCGTAATATTAAGTAACTTGGCGGCATTGTTAAAAGAATCGGACTCTGCCAGTGTGACAAACGCCTTCATGCTTGATAATTCGTGTTTCATTCTGACTCCGGACTAAATCGGGGAAGCCCCTGTCTAAGATGAAAGTGTTCAGTGTATCTGCAATTCATAATTTTTAATTAATAAAAATAAATCACTAATCACGAAAATGAAGTCATTAGTCACCCTAATCATGACATGCAACCATGTACATAGTGAAAATAATATCGAGAGCATAATCATGAAAAAAATACCTTGCGTTATGATGCGCGGAGGAACATCCAGGGGCGCATTTTTATTAGCACAAGATCTACCGCAAGAAGAAAAACTGCGTGATGAAGTATTGATTAAAATTATGGGTTCTGGCAATGCGCTGGAAATAGACGGCATTGGTGGTGGCAATCCGTTAACCAGCAAAGTAGCGATCATTAGTCGTTCAAACGACCCGAAAGCTGATATCGATTATTTATTTGCTCAGGTATTGGTGCATGAGCAACGGGTCGATACCACGCCGAACTGCGGCAATATGCTTTCCGCCGTTGGCGCGTTTGCTATTGAAAAGGGATTAATTAATGCCGAAACGCCGACCACCCGCGTTCGTATTCGCAATGTAAACACCAACACGTTTATCGAAGCTGATATACAGACACCAAACGGCGTTGTTGAGTATGAAGGAACAGCAAGAATTGACGGTGTCCCGGGAACATCGGCCCCGATTGCATTGACGTTCCTGAATGCCGCAGGTTCTAAAACCGGGCATATTTTTCCAACGGGCCAACACATCGATTATATCAACTCCGTTCCCGTGACCTGTATGGATATGGCGACACCTGTCGTAATTATTCCTGCCGAATACCTGGGGAAAACGGGTTATGAATCCGCGCAAGATTTAGATGCAGACCGCGAATTATTGGCGCGCATCGAGTCTATTCGTTTACAGGCCGGTGAAGCTATGGGCCTGGGAAATGTCAGTAATAAGGTTATCCCTAAACCTATTCTCATCTCGGCGCCTCAGCATGATGGCGCAATTAATGTTCGCTATTTTATGCCGCATTCTTGCCATAAAGCACTGGCAATTACTGGGGCGATAGCGATCGCCAGCAGTTGCGCCATTAACGGTACCGTTACGCGTCAGGTAACCGCAGGCGCGCATTACGGGAATATCACTATCGAACATCCAGGCGGCGCTCTTAATATTTATTTAACCAATGAAGGGGATGAGCCTGAAACTATCAGAGCTTCGGTTATTCGCACCGCCAGAAAAATATTCGCCGGTGATGTTTATCTTCCCTGACAGCATTGGCCACATGTTGCTGTGATTATGGAAAATCGAAAAACATTCTGTATTGCTTGTACAGATTATTCAGGACCCCAAAATGAACGTTAAATCATTATGGAAGCTAATATTAATATTGGCCATCCCTTGCATTATAGGACTTATGCCAGCACCGGCAGGATTAAGTGAACTGGCCTGGGTGCTATTTGGTATTTATCTCGCAGCCATTGTCGGGCTGGTGATCAAACCGTTTCCTGAACCGGTGGTATTATTGATTGCTGTTGCCGCTTCAATGGTGGTTGTCGGAAATTTAGGCAGCGGCGTACTTAAAACCAGCAGCGTGCTGAGTGGCTATGCTTCCGGTACGACATGGCTGGTGTTCTCCGCGTTTACTTTAAGCGCTGCTTTTGTGACGACGGGACTGGGCAAGCGAATTGCCTATATTCTGATTGGTAAAATAGGTAACACCACGCTTGGCCTGGGCTACGTGACCGTATTTCTTGACCTGGTATTAGCCCCGGCAACACCGTCAAATACGGCGCGTGCGGGAGGCATTGTCTTGCCCATCATCAATAGCGTGGCGGTGGCGTTAGGCTCTGAGCCGGACAAGAGCCCCCGACGCGTCGGCCACTACCTGATGATGACGGTGTATATGGTCACTAAAACGACCAGCTATATGTTTTTTACTGCGATGGCAGGAAACATTCTGGCATTGAAGATGATCAACGATATCTGTCATTTACAACTAAGCTGGGGAGGATGGGCTCTTGCGGCAGCTGTGCCTGGACTGGTTATGCTGTTGGTAACGCCTTTAGTCATCTATTTTATGTATCCACCTGAAATTAAAAAGGTAGATAACAAGACTATCGCCAAAGCCGGACTTCAGGATTTAGGTCCAATGAAAGGGCGCGAAAAAATGCTGCTGGGCATTTTCGTCCTCGCGCTATTAGGATGGATCTTTAGTAAAACTCTCGGCGTTGATGAATCAACGGTTGCCATTGTAGTAATGGGGACGATGCTTTTGTTTGGCGTAGTCACCTGGGATGATGTGGTTAAAAATAAGGGCGGCTGGAATACCTTAATCTGGTACGGTGGTATTATCGGTTTGAGTTCGCTGTTATCGAAAGTGAAATTCTTCGATTGGTTAGCCGAACTCTTCAAGAATAACCTCGACTTTGGTAACCACGGCAATGTTGCGTTCTTTGTTATTCTCTTTTTGAGCATTATTGTTCGTTATTTCTTTGCCTCTGGCAGCGCCTATATTGTGGCAATGATGCCGGTATTTGCCATGCTGGCGAACGTTTCTGGTGCGCCACTGATGTTAACTGCATTGGCATTACTCTTTTCTAACTCTTACGGCGGTATGGTTACCCATTATGGCGGCGCCGCGGGACCGGTTATTTTTGGCGTTGGATATAACGACATCAAATCGTGGTGGCTGGTTGGCGCAATGCTGACGTTCTTGACGTTCCTCGTCCATATTACGCTGGGCCTTTGGTGGTGGAATATGTTGATTGGCTGGAACATGCTCTAACTATACCCGTCATACTTCAAGTTGCATGTGCGTTGGCTGCGCTCGCTCACCCCAGTCACTTACTGGAGTAAGCTCTTGGGGATTCGCTCCCTTGCCGCCTTCCTGCAACTCGAATTATTTAGGGTATAAATTACATCGTTCATTGGTTGTCTGTGCTCTGGTTGGAGCACAGCAATGCGGAGTATCTAATGATTAAATTATATGAGAAAGGGATTTACCTCTCCGGTAATAATGAAATTATCGCTGAGGATGGGGTGTCTGAACCAATCTGTAAAGAAGAGGCGAAAAAAGGAACTATCGCGTGGTCGATTATCTCAGAGCATAATACGTCCGGTGACATGAATAAGCTAAAAATTAAGTTTGATTCATTAGCCTCACACGATATTACCTTTGTCGGTATTATTCAGACCGCTAAAGCATCAGGAATGGAGCGCTTTCCTTTACCGTACGTTCTGACGAACTGCCATAACTCATTATGCGCGGTAGGGGGAACCATTAACGGTGACGATCATATGTTTGGTCTGTCTGCGGCACAGCGTTACGGCGGAATCTTTGTGCCGCCACATATTGCCGTCATCCATCAGTACATGCGTGAAATGATGGCCGGGGGCGGCAAAATGATCCTCGGCTCAGACAGCCACACGCGTTACGGTGCATTAGGCACGATGGCGGTAGGAGAAGGGGGCGGTGAGCTGGTCAAGCAGCTGTTAAACGATACCTGGGATATTGATTATCCTGGCGTTGTTGCCGTTTATCTGACCGGCAAGCCTGTTGCGGGCATCGGCCCGCAGGATGTGGCTTTGGCTATCATTGGCGCGGTGTTTAAAAATGGCTACGTCAAAAATAAGGTCATGGAGTTTGTCGGCCCTGGCATTCGCCATCTCTCAACGGATTTTCGCAACAGCGTTGATGTAATGACCACCGAAACCACCTGCCTGAGCTCTGTCTGGCAAACGGATGATGAAACTCGCAGTTGGCTGGCATTACACGGTCGCGAACAGGATTATCGCCCGCTCAACCCGCAGCCGATGGCCTGGTACGATGGGTGTATTTATGTCGATCTGAGTGCGGTTAAGCCGATGATTGCGCTGCCATTCCATCCAAGTAATGTCTATGAGATTGCTACACTCAATGAAAATCTGACGGATATTCTCCGGGAGATTGAAGTTGAATCTGCGCGAATCGCGCAAGGTAAAGCCAGCCTCTCGTTGTTGGATAAAGTGGAGAACGGACGCTTAAAAGTACAGCAGGGGATCATTGCTGGATGCTCGGGCGGCAACTTTGAAAACGTGATTGCTGCGGCGCAGGCATTACGTGGTCAATCCTGCGGTAATGATGCTTTCTCGCTGGCTGTCTACCCCTCGTCACAGCCGGTGTTTATGGATTTAGCGCAGAAAGGTGTCGTTACGGATTTACTGGGAGCGGGGGCCGTCATCAGAACCGCATTCTGTGGTCCATGCTTTGGTGCGGGCGATACGCCAATCAACAATGGTCTTAGCATCCGCCATACCACGCGCAACTTCCCTAACCGTGAAGGCTCGAAACCGGGCAATGGTCAAATGTCAGCCGTTGCGCTGATGGATGCGCGATCAATTGCGGCTACGGCAGCAAATGGAGGATTTCTCACTGCCGCGACGGATCTGGACTGCTGGGAGGCTGTACCTGACTATGCGTTTAATCCTGCGCCATATAAGAGCCGCGTATACCAGGGGTTTGTGAAAGGGGCCACGCAACAGCCGCTCATTTACGGCCCGAATATTAAAGACTGGCCGGAACTGGGCGCGTTAACAGAAAATATTCTGCTGAAAGTGGCCTCAAAAATACTTGATGACGTGACAACGACGGATGAGCTTATCCCGTCCGGTGAAACCTCTTCGTATCGTTCCAATCCTTTGGGGCTGGCGGAATTTACCCTTTCCCGACGCGATCCTGGGTATGTGGGAAGGAGTAAAGCGACGTTGGAGCTGGAAAAGCAACGTCAGGCGGGTGACGTTAGCGAACTGGCGTCCGTTTTCGCACGCATTCAGCAGATTACAGGTCAAGAAAACACGCAACCACTGGAGACTGAAATTGGCAGCATGATTTATGCCGTCAGGCCTGGAGATGGTTCTGCGCGCGAGCAGGCGGCAAGCTGTCAGCGAGTGATCGGTGGACTGGCAAACATCGCCGAGGAATATGCCACCAAGCGTTACCGTTCCAATGTCATTAACTGGGGAATGTTACCGCTACAAATGGCTGAGAAACCTTCTTTTGAGGTCGGGGACTATATCTATATTCCTGGTATTCGCCGTGCGCTGGATGAGTGCAGCCGCGAGATAACAGCGTACGTTCTTCATGATGATGGCGCGATGCGTGAAATCAGCTTGTATATGGAAAGCCTGACCGCCGAGGAGCGTGAGATTATTAAAGCGGGGAGTTTGATTAACTTTAATAAATCGCGTTTGGTGTAACGCCATAAAAAAGGTCGCCAGCGTAAATATGGCGACCTTTTTTTACTCTGGGATTACTGCTTCGGCTCGGCAACCACTTTGCTACCGATACCGCGGTTGTTGTATTCCCACATGCGGTTGAAGTTGGTGTCGTTCAGGTTGCGCTGGATTTCACCTTTGTCATCTTCCGCACCGGTATTACCGGCAAATGGGCGTTTTGCGATAACGCTGTCAGCCCATGGTTTTGCCATGTTAAAGCCTTCGTTAATCACGCTGTCACGGATAACGACCTGACCGTTAGTGTTGGAATCGACATCCAGCGATCGGCCTAACTGCGCCACGCCATCGCCGCTTGCCGTGAAGCGGCTATTAATCGCCAGGAAACCGTAGTAGATGTTTGACAGAGTAGCCGGTGCGAACACGTAACCTTCCTGCTGCGTACGGGAATTCACAACACGGAAATCGGTGTTCTCGAACACCACTGCGCCACGACCAGAAACGATATCCACATCACCTTCAATGTAGCTGTTGGTTACCAGCGTGCGAGGCTGACGATCGTTTTCCAGACGGTTTTGTACGCCGCTGTTGGTTACAAAGAACGTATTCTGACGACCCAGAATATTGACCTTGTTGATCTGCACTTTATCGCCATCGGTACGCAGTGCAACGGCCGGGTGGTTACCCGCATCAACGCTGTCACCGAGGTTGTTTTCGATGGTCAGGTTCTGCAATTGCAGACCGTTGTTTTGCGACCAGACGACGGCAGAACACATCACACCAATATTTGTGCCACGTTTGTTCTGGCAATTATCAAACATATACCACGCAGGTTTACCCGGCATATATTTACCGCCTGGGTTCACCGTACGACGCCAGTCTGCGGTGCTCATGTCACCGTCAATGGCCTGGCCAATTTTTACATCCAGCGGTTTTTCGCCCATACCGTACAGCGTCAGGCTACCCGTTGCTGCCGGGATGTATACCGTGCCCTGATACTCGCCCGGCATAATCGCGATGTACTGACGTTTGTTCGTACGTTTGATGATTGCCGCATCCACCGCAGCCTGAATGCTGGTATGGGTTACGCCCTGAGTGCCTGCCGGACCAACGACGAAGTCAGGTTGTGCAGGCAAAGAAATTGAAGAAGGGCTCCATGGCGCGGTGTTTGGCGTCAGCGCGGAAAAATAGTGCGCAGCAACGAAGTTTTTCGCTTCATTGGCCGACAAGATCGGGCGCGAAGAGGTACCTGGCGCGGTCTGATCGGAAGGAATTTGATCGGGCGGCGTAGAGCTACAGGCGGTCAGCGTCACGCCAAAAGCCATTGCCAGCGCCAGACGGGAAACTGATGATATGTTCACAGGTTGCTCCGGGCTTTGAAAGTTATCCATTAAAGCCTGCTTTTTTATACTAAGTTGAGCGAAACGGGAAGGCGAAAAGGTAAAAAGTTGTTTTTTATCGCAGCAATGTCTGGCGCGGAGAGTCTTTATATCACAAATAGATAACAATTATGGCTCTTCAGGTTGACAACATCCCTATAATCAAAAATAAATGTCTATACAACCTATGACAAGTGGTGAGTCGAATGCAGCAATTCTTCCCTGATGATGTTATCTGGCGCAATGTTCGTCTGGCGACTATGGATCCTGAACGTGGTACCCCATATGGGCTGGTGGATGGTCACGCGCTGATCGTCCGCCAGGGCAAGATTCGCGATATCGTCCCGGAATCATCGTTATATCTCACACATGACAATACTTTTGATATGCAGGGCCGGCTGATTACGCCTGGCCTGATTGATTGCCATACGCATCTCGTCTTTGGCGGAAACCGCGCAGGTGAATGGGAGCAGCGGTTAAATGGTGTCTCCTACCAGCAGATAAGTGCTCAGGGTGGGGGGATCAATGCCACCGTATCGGCGACCCGCAGCGCCACGGATGAACAACTCTTACACGTAGCCCATCAGCGGATGGAACAGCTGATTAAAGAAGGTGTTACGCTGTTGGAAATAAAATCCGGCTACGGCCTGGATTTGCCGACAGAAGAGAAAATATTGCGCGTGGTGGCAGCGCTGGCGGCAGAGAATATCGTTGAAATCAGCCCGACGCTGTTGGCTGCGCATGCGACGCCAACGGAATTCAGGGATGATCCTGACGGCTATATTACGCTGGTGTGCGAGACCATTTTGCCGCAGCTGTGGGAACAAGGGCTGTTTGAGACCGTTGATCTGTTCTGTGAAAGCGTTGGTTTTTCGTTGGCGCAGAGTGAGCGGGTGTTTCAGGCTGCGCAGGCGCTGGGCATCCCGATTAAAGGCCATGTCGAACAACTGTCATTGCTTGACGGCGCACAGTTGGTAAGCCGCTACCACGGGCTATCCGCCGATCATATTGAATACCTCGATGAAGCGGGCGTGGCGGCAATGAGCCAAAGCGGTACGGTCGGCGTGCTGCTGCCCGGCGCATTCTATTTCCTCAAAGAGCAGCAGCGCCCACCGGTAGCGTTGCTGCGTCAATATCAGGTACCGATGGCGGTAGCGACAGATTTTAACCCCGGTACCAGCCCGTTTATCAGCCTGCACTGGGCGATGAATATGGCCTGCGTTCAGTTTGGCTTAACGCCGGAAGAAGCATGGGCGGGCGTAACCCGTCATGCGGCCCGGGCGCTGGGGCGTCACGACACCCACGGTCAATTGAAGGCCGGGTTTGTGGCCGATTTTGTGGTGTGGGATGCAACACTTCCTGTTGAGATCCTGTATGAACCCGGGCGCAACCCGCTCTACCAACGCGTATTCAAAGGACAAATAGCATGACTCACTGGCAACCTGCTTCACCTGCGCTATGGCAGGGACGTGATGACCGGGCCGAATCGCCGAATGCGCTGCGCCTGTTTCAGACTATCACCCAGAGCCCGACGTTTAGCCCAGAAATGTATCGCGAGCAGATAGCGTTGCTCGGGTTTGCTTGCGACGAAGGTGTTAAACGTAATCAGGGGCGCACGGGAGCTGCCGGAGCGCCCGATGTGCTGCGCAAGGCGCTGGCGAATTTAGCCAGCCACGATGGGCATCATCGACTGGTGGATCTGGGCAATATTGTGGCGCAGGCCCCCGATCTTGAGGGCGCGCAGCAGGCGCTACGCAATGCAGTACAGCGTTGCCAGCAGGAAAATATGCGCACCTTTGTTTTGGGTGGCGGACACGAAACCGCATATGCCCATGGTGCAGGTGTGCTGGACGCATTCCCGCAGGCGAAAGTGGGGATAGTCAACTTCGATGCGCATCTCGATTTGCGCCATGCCGGGCAGGCTACATCCGGTACGCCGTTTCGCCAGTTGGCGCAGCTTTGCGATGAACAACAGCGTGAATTTCACTATGCCTGTATCGGCGTCAGCCGGGCGGCAAACACCCAGGCGCTTTGGGATGAGGCCCAGCGGCTCGGTGTGACCGTAGTGGAGGATCTGCATTGTGGTACGGCGCAGGCGCAGCTAGCGCAGTTCATTGCCAATCTGGATGTCATCTATCTGACAATCGACCTCGACGTGCTGCCGGTGTGGGAAATGCCCGGTGTGTCGGCCCCCGCCGCGCTTGGCGTACCGTTGGCGACGCTGCTGAGACTGATTGAGCCTCTGTGTTGTAGCGGTAAACTACAGGCGGTGGATATGGTTGAATTTAATCCACGCTTTGACGATGATGGCAGGGCGGCGCGGGTTGCGGCGCGATTAGGCTGGCAAATCGCCCACTGGTGGCACTGACATACCTGATGGCGTTGCGCTTATCAGGTTCGGGTAATGCCTGTAAACTGTACCCACTCACATTTTCAGCTTAAGGAAGGCTCACGCATGCTCCCATCCCGTTCTGCTCCGGCTCCTTTTTACGAAAAGGTCAAACAGGAGATCAGCGAAAAAATTGCCAGCGGTATCTGGCAGCCTCACGATCGCATTCCGTCTGAGGCAGAGTTGGTGGCGCAGTATGGTTTCAGCCGCATGACCATCAACCGGGCGCTGCGTGAGTTAACGGATGAAGGTTTACTGGTGCGTTTGCAGGGCGTGGGGACGTTTGTCGCCGAGCCAAAAGGTCAGTCCGCGCTGTTTGAAATTCGCAGCATCGCGGATGAAATCAACGCCCGTCAGCATCAGCACCGGTGCGAAGTGCTGACGCTGGAAAGAACCCGGGCAAACGCGCAGCAGGCTTTGGTATTAAACGTCAAAGAAGGCACCTCTATTTTTCACTCTGTCATGGTGCACTACGAGAACGATCTGCCGGTACAGATTGAAGATCGCTGCGTGAATGCCGAAATTGTGCCGGAGTATCTGGCGCAGGATTACAGCCAGACTACGCCGCACGCTTACCTGTCGCTGATAGCCCCCTTGACCGAAGGTGAGCATATTGTTGAAGCGGTACGTGCCAGCGCCGAAGAGTGCGCGCTGCTGAACATCAAAGAACACGATCCCTGCCTGCTGATCCGCCGCAAGACCTGGTCCGCGTCATCCATTGTCTCTCATGCCCGTTTACTGTTCCCTGGTTCCCGCTATCGACTGCAAGGGCGGTTTATGTCCTGATACAGGAGATGAAAACCGTGATTGCTGACGCAATATAATAAAAATGTATCTTAATTGTTAAAATCATCCTTGCGGTGACTTGTATAGACAAGTATATGTTACTTATCTATCCGACGTTCGCGAGGAGTTTTCTGTCATGTCCCATAGCAAATATCGTCAGCAGGATATTCGTGCCCCACGCGGCACCACCTTAACGGCCAAAAGCTGGCTGACCGAAGCGCCGCTGCGCATGTTAATGAATAATCTGGATCCCGATGTGGCGGAAAATCCGCATGAGCTGGTGGTTTACGGCGGGATTGGCCGCGCCGCACGGGACTGGGAATGCTATGACGCCATCGTCAACGCGCTGACCAAACTGGAGACCGATGAGACGCTGCTGGTCCAGTCCGGAAAACCGGTAGGCGTATTCAAAACTCACGACAACGCACCGCGCGTGCTGATTGCCAACTCCAACCTGGTGCCACATTGGGCTACCTGGGAACACTTCAACGAACTGGACGCCAAAGGGCTGGCGATGTACGGCCAGATGACCGCCGGGAGCTGGATCTACATCGGCAGCCAGGGCATCGTGCAGGGGACTTATGAAACCTTCGTTGAGGCCGGGCGTCAGCATTATCAGGGTAACCTGAGCGGGCGCTGGGTACTGACCGCCGGACTGGGCGGTATGGGCGGGGCGCAGCCGTTAGCCGCTACGCTTGCGGGGGCATGTTCGCTGAACATTGAATGCCAGCAAAGCCGAATCGATTTCCGTCTGCGTACCCGTTACGTGGACGAGCAGGCGACATCGCTTGACGATGCGCTGGCGCGTATCGACAAATACACTCGCGAGGGTAAAGCGGTCTCCATTGCGCTGTGTGCGAACGCCGCCGACGTTGTGCCGGAACTGGTGAAGCGCGGTGTGCGCCCGGATATGGTCACCGACCAGACCAGCGCCCACGATCCGCTGCATGGTTATCTGCCGTCTGGCTGGAGCTGGGAAGAGTATCAGGCAAAAGCGGTGTCCGATCCGCAGGGCACGGTGCAGGCGGCGAAACGTTCAATGGCAACGCACGTTGAGGCGATGCTGGCGTTTAGCAAAATGGGCGTGCCAACGTTTGATTACGGCAACAACATTCGCCAGATGGCCAAAGAGATGGGCGTGGAAAATGCCTTTGATTTCCCCGGCTTCGTACCTGCTTATATTCGACCGTTGTTCTGTCGCGGCATTGGCCCGTTCCGTTGGGTGGCGCTTTCCGGCGATCCGCAGGATATTTATAAAACAGATGCCAAAGTGAAAGAGATCGTGGCTGATGATAAGCACCTTCATCACTGGCTGGACATGGCTCGTGAGCGGATTAATTTCCAGGGTTTACCGGCGCGTATCTGCTGGGTCGGCCTGGAGTGGCGTCAGAAACTAGGGCTGGCGTTTAATGAAATGGTGCGCAGCGGTGAAGTATCCGCGCCGATTGTTATTGGCCGTGACCATCTGGACTCCGGTTCTGTTGCCAGCCCGAACCGCGAAACTGAAGCTATGCGTGACGGCTCAGACGCCGTATCCGACTGGCCGCTGCTGAACGCGCTGCTTAACACCGCCAGCGGCGCGACCTGGGTGTCGCTGCATCACGGTGGCGGGGTCGGTATGGGCTTCTCTCAGCATGCCGGGATGGTGATTGTTTGCGATGGCACCGATGAAGCCGCGGCGCGTATCGCCCGGGTCTTACATAACGATCCGGCGACCGGGGTGATGCGTCACGCCGACGCCGGATATGACATTGCGGTGGAATGCGCCGTCGAAGAAGGGCTAAATTTGCCGATGGTTACCGCGACGCAGGAGAAACGCTGATATGAACACCATGACACTCACGCCGGGCCATCTGAGTTTTATCCAGCTACGTGAAATCTGGCAGCAGCCGGTCAAACTGAGTCTGGATGCCGGGGCGATCGATGCTATTAACGCCAGCGTCGCCTGCGTCAATAATATTGTCGCTGAAGGCCGTACGGCGTATGGCATTAATACCGGCTTTGGCCTGCTGGCCCAGACCCGTATCGCCACGGAAGATTTGCAGAATTTGCAGCGTTCGCTGGTGCTTTCCCATGCGGCAGGTGTCGGCGAGGCGCTGGACGACGCGATGGTGCGTCTGATTATGGTGCTGAAAATCAACAGCCTGGCGCGCGGTTTTTCCGGTATTCGCCTGAGCGTGATTGAAGCGCTGATTGCGCTGGTGAATGCCGAGGTGTATCCACTGATCCCGGCGAAAGGCTCCGTGGGGGCATCGGGTGACCTGGCGCCGCTGGCGCATATGTCTTTGACGCTGTTGGGAGAAGGGAAGGCGCGCTGGCAGGGTGAATGGCTCCCGGCGACCGAAGCGCTGAAAAAGGCCGGGCTGGAGCCGATAACGCTGGAGGCAAAAGAAGGGCTGGCGTTGCTCAACGGCACCCAGGCTTCGACGGCCTTTGCGCTGCGTGGGCTAATTGAAGCTCAGGAACTGTTTGCGTCTGCAACGGTGTGCGGGGCGCTGACCACCGAAGCCGTGCTGGGTTCCCGTCGTCCGTTTGACGCCCGTATTCACGCCGCGCGAGGGCAGCGTGGGCAGATTGATGCCGCAACGCTGTATCGTCACGTATTGACCGACACCAGCTCGCTTTCGCAGTCGCATCATAACTGTGAGAAAGTGCAGGATCCGTATTCTCTGCGCTGTCAGCCACAGGTGATGGGGGCATGTCTGACGCAAATGCGCCAGGTGATGGATGTTCTGCTGGTGGAAGCCAATGCGGTTTCCGACAACCCGCTGGTATTTGCCGAAGAGGGGGATGTCATATCTGGTGGCAACTTCCATGCTGAACCGGTGGCGATGGCAGCAGATAATCTGGCGCTGGCGATTGCGGAAATCGGCTCGTTATCGGAGCGACGCATTGCGTTAATGATGGATAAACACATGTCGCAACTGCCGCCGTTTTTGGTGAAAAACGGTGGGGTGAACTCCGGCTTTATGATTGCTCAAGTCACGGCTGCCGCGCTGGCGAGTGAGAACAAAGCGCTGGCGCATCCGCATAGCGTAGACAGTTTACCGACGTCCGCCAACCAGGAAGATCACGTATCTATGGCTCCGGCGGCGGGGCGCAGACTGTGGGAGATGGCAGCAAATACGCGCGGCGTGATTGCCGTAGAGTGGCTGGCGGCGTGTCAGGGGATTGACCTGCGTGAAGGGTTAACTTCAAGCCCGCTGCTGGAGCAGGCGCGCCAGGCTTTACGCGAGCAGGTTGCTCATTACACGCAGGATCGCTTTTTCGCACCGGATATCGAGTGCGCGACCGAACTGTTAGCGCAAGGAACGTTGCTGAAATTGCTGCCTGAATTTCTGTAGAAAATTGCCTGATGGCGACGCTGACGCGTCTTATCAGGCTTACGGTCGGCTTTGTACGCCGGATGAGGCTAAGCCGACATCCGGCACAACAGAACTTAGCTAAATATTGCGGTAACAGAAGCGCTGGCGAGCGAGTGGAAATGGACGTTAAATCCAACCATCGCGCCGCTGGCATCCTCATCGACATCAATACGCTCCACATCCAGTGCGTTAACTGTAAAGATATAGCGGTGGGTTTCCCCCTTCGGCGGCGCAGCGCCACCATAACCGGCTTTACCAAAATCCGTGCGTGTTTGCAGCACGCCTTCCGGCAACGCAACCAGCCCCGAGCCGTAACCTTGTGGTAAAACCCGGGTATCTGCAGGCAGGTTAACCACCACCCAGTGCCACCAGCCGGAGCCGGTTGGCGCATCAGGATCGTAACAGGTCACGACAAAGCTTTTAGTCCCGGCGGGCACATCATCCCATGCCAGGTGCGGGGAAATATTATCCCCGTCATATCCCATGCCGTTAAAGACGTGGCGATGAGGAAGCTTTTCGCCATCGCGCAGATCGTTACTGATTAGTTTCATGCTGACTCCTCTCGTTAGCCAAAAAGTGTAGCCAGAAACCGTAGAGCTTACCGCCGATTAATCGCTAAAAAATGTTGCATTGCGCACAGCCTCGTTGACGGCCTGCGTCAGGCTGCGCAGTTGTTCGGGCTTGATGATGTACGGCGGCATCAGATAAATGAGCTTACCAAACGGTCTTACCCACACGCCCTGTTCGACAAAGAACTTCTGTAACGCGGCCATATTCACCGGATGCGTGGTTTCTATCACGCCGATGGCACCAAGCACGCGCACGTCGGCGACCCAACGGGAATCTGCCGCCGGGGCGAGTTCTTCACGCAACTGCGCTTCAATGGCCGCGACCTGCGAGCGCCATTCGCCGGTTTCGAGCAGCGACAGGCTGGCAGAGGCGACGGCGCAGGCCAGTGGATTGCCCATGAAAGTCGGGCCGTGCATAAAACATCCGGCTTCACCGTTGCTGATGGTTTCCGCAACCAGGCGCGTGGTCAGGGTGGCGGAAAGGGTCATCGTTCCGCCGGTTAACGCTTTGCCAAGGCACAAAATGTCCGGAGTGATATCGGCATGCTCACAGGCAAACAGCTTGCCCGTGCGACCAAATCCGGTGGCGATTTCATCGGCAATCAACAAAATGCCTTCCCGGTCACACATCTTACGGATGCGCTTTAACCACTCAGGATGGTACATGCGCATGCCGCCAGCGCCCTGTACAATCGGCTCAAGGATCACTGCCGCAATTTCGTGGCGATGTGCGGCCATCAGACGGGCAAAAGGCACCATATCCAGTTCGTCCCATTCGCCGCCCATCCGGCTTTGCGGAGCGGGCGCAAACAGGTTATCAGGCAGATAACCCTTCCACAGACTGTGCATCGAGTTGTCAGGATCGCAGACCGACATCGCGCCGAAAGTATCGCCGTGATAACCGTTACGAAATGTCAGGAAACGCTGACGGGATTCACCTTTGGCCTGCCAGTATTGCAGCGCCATTTTCATCGCGACTTCCACGGCGACCGAACCAGAATCAGCGAGAAAAACGCACTCCAGCGCCTCGGGCGTCATCGCCACCAACTGGCGACACAGCGCAATAGCCGGGGCATGGGTAATGCCGCCAAACATCACGTGCGACATGGCATCAATCTGCGTTTTCATCGCGGCATTCAGCTGCGGGTGATTGTAACCGTGGATTGCCGCCCACCAGGATGACATGCCGTCAACCAGCTTCTCACCGCTGGCTAATATCAGTTCACAACCTTCGGCACTGGCCACCGGATAAACCGGTAGCGGGGAGGTCATGGAGGTGTAAGGGTGCCAGATATGGCGTTGGTCAAACGCAAGATCGTCCGTTGTCATAATCGACTTGTAAACCAAATTAAAAAGATTTAGGTTTACGAGTCTACACCAAACTAACAACGAAACGTATACCAATATGGCTCATTCTTCTCGCTGGACAATGTCGCAAGTCACCGAATTATTTGAAAAACCGCTGCTGGATCTGTTGTTTGAAGCGCAGCAGGTTCATCGTCAGCATTTCGATCCGCGGCAGGTACAAGTTAGTACGCTGCTGTCGATTAAGACCGGTGCTTGCCCGGAAGACTGCAAATACTGCCCGCAAAGTTCCCGCTATAAAACCGGACTGGAAACGGAACGTTTGATGGAAGTTGAACAGGTTCTGGACTCTGCCCGTAAGGCGAAACAAGCCGGTTCAACGCGGTTTTGCATGGGCGCGGCGTGGAAGAACCCTCACGAACGCGATATGCCGTACCTGGAACAAATGGTTCAGGGCGTGAAAGAACTGGGGCTGGAAGCCTGTATGACGCTGGGCACGCTGGACGAATCTCAGGCCCAGCGCCTGGCCAATGCGGGTCTGGACTACTACAACCACAACCTCGACACCTCGCCGGAATTTTACGGCAATATCATTACCACCCGTTCGTATCAGGAGCGCCTGGATACGCTGGATAAAGTGCGTGAGGCGGGCATTAAAGTTTGCTCCGGCGGGATTGTGGGGCTGGGTGAAACGGTGACCGACCGCGCGGGTCTGCTGCTGCAATTAGCGAATCTGCCGACGCCACCGGAAAGCGTGCCGATCAACATGCTGGTGAAAGTGAAGGGCACGCCGCTTGCCGATAACGACGACGTGGATGCTTTTGATTTTATTCGTACTATCGCCGTCGCGCGTATCATGATGCCGACCTCATACGTACGTCTTTCTGCCGGGCGCGAGCAGATGAACGAACAAACCCAGGCAATGTGCTTTATGGCCGGGGCCAACTCGATTTTCTACGGCTGCAAACTGCTGACCACGCCGAACCCGAACGAAGATAAAGATTTATTGTTGTTCCGAAAGCTGGGTCTTAACCCCCAGCAAACGGCGGTACTGGCGGGTGATAACGAACAGCAACAACGTCTGGAGCAGGCGCTGCGTACCCCGGATACCGACGATTACTACAACGCGGCAACCGTATGACCTGGCAGCAAAAAATCGACGATGCGCTAACGGCGCGTCGTCGTGCTGATGCGTGGCGTCGGCGCTATGCAGTGACACAGGGTGCTGGTCGCTGGTTACAGGCTGGCGGTCGTCAGTATCTGAATTTCTCCAGCAACGACTATCTCGGCTTAAGCCACCATCCGCAAATTATCTGCGCGTGGCAGCAGGGTGCTGAGCGTTTTGGCGTCGGCAGTGGCGGCTCGGGCCATGTCAGCGGTTATTCCGTTGCGCATCAGGCGCTGGAAGAAGAGCTGGCGCAGTGGCTCGGCTATTCCCGGGCGCTGTTGTTCATCTCCGGTTTTGCCGCTAATCAGGCAGTGATAGCCGCATTGATGGAAAAAGACGATCGCATTGTCGCCGACAGGCTTAGCCATGCCTCGCTGTTGGAGGCCGCCAGCCTTAGCCCTGCTGTTTTACGTCGCTTTACCCATAACGATCCGCAACATCTGGAGCGTCTGCTGACTTCCCCCTGTCCGGGGCAGCAGCTGGTGGTCACTGAAGGCGTATTCAGCATGGATGGCGATAGTGCGCCGCTGGCAAAAATCCACGCGGTGGCGAAACGGCAGGGCGCGTGGCTGCTGGTGGATGATGCGCATGGGATTGGCGTAAGCGGTGAGGAAGGGCGCGGTTCGTGCTCTCGACAGCAGGTGAAACCTGAGCTGCTCGTAGTGACGTTTGGCAAAGGGTTTGGCGTCAGCGGTGCGGCGATCCTGTGTTCTGATAGCGTGGCCGACTATCTGCTGCAGTTTGCCCGCCATCTGATCTACAGCACCAGTATGCCTCCGGCGCAGGCGCAGGCTTTACGCGCCGCGCTGGCGGTGATCCGCAGCCGTGAAGGCGATGAACGCCGGGAAAAGTTAGCGATGCTGATCCAGCGTTTTCGCGCTGGGGTGAATACTACGGATTTGACGCTGGCGCATTCAGACAGCGCTATTCAACCGCTGATCGTTGGCGACAATCATAAAGCCCTGCAACTGGCACAGACATTACGGCAACAGGGATGCTGGGTGACGGCGATTCGCCCACCAACGGTGCCCATTGGTACGGCCAGATTACGGCTGACGCTGACCCAGGCGCATGAGGTGCAGGATATCGATCGTCTACTGGAGGTGTTGCATGGCGCAGGTCAATAAACAGGCGATTGCCGCCGCGTTTGGCCGCGCTGCCACCCACTATGAGCAACACGCAGAGCTACAGCGTCAGAGCGCCGATGCGTTACTGGCACAACTCGATGGCCGGGCGTTCTCACGGGTTTTGGACGCGGGCTGTGGGCCTGGGCGTATGAGTCGCTACTGGAGGGAGCAGGGGAGTGAGGTCTGTGCGTTGGATCTTTCGGCGCAAATGCTGGCTGAAGCGCAGCGTCACGATGTTGCCCATCACTATCTGCTGGCGGATATCGAAGCCATTCCGCAGGCCGCTGCCACTTTCGACCTGGCCTGGAGCAATCTGGCCGTGCAGTGGTGCAGCGACCTACGCGGTGCGTTAAGCGAGCTATACCGGGTGGTGCGTCCTGGCGGAACGGTGGCGTTTAGTACCCTGGCGCAAGGTTCGATGCCGGAACTTCGTCAGGCGTGGCGAACAGTTGATGACCGGGAGCATGCCAACCGTTTTTTGCCCGTGGAGCAACTGGAAAACGCGCTGTGCGGCTGGGACGTTGAATACCAGTCTCATGCCGTCACGCTGTGGTTTGACGATGCGCTGAGCGCCATGCGCTCGTTGAAGGGTATTGGTGCGACGCATTTGCATGATGGACGCGAGCAGCGTGTGCTGACCCGCTCGCAACTGCGTCAGCTACAGCTCGCCTGGCCCTGTCAGCAGGGGAAATATCCGCTGACCTATCATCTTTTTTTGGGAGTGATTCAACGTGACTAACACGTATTTTGTCACCGGGACGGACACTGAAGTAGGTAAAACTATCGCCAGTTGTGCGTTGCTTCAGGCGGCGGGACAGTTGGGATTGCGAACCGTCGGCTATAAGCCGGTGGCGTCAGGCAGTGAAATGACGGATGAAGGTCTGCGAAACAGTGATGCGCTGGCGCTACAGCGCAACAGCGTTGTAGCCGTGGATTATGCAGCCATCAATCCGTATACCTTCGCGGAACCTACCTCACCGCATATCATCAGTGCTGACGAAGGGCGCCCCATTCAGGCCTCCGTGATGTCTGCGGGTTTACGCTTGCTTGAAGAACAGGCTGACTGGGTATTGGTGGAAGGTGCAGGCGGATGGTTTACGCCGCTTTCGCCTACGTTGAGTTTTTCTGACTGGGTAAAAGCGGAACAACTGCCGGTGATTCTGGTGGTTGGCGTTAAGCTCGGTTGTATCAATCATGCCATTTTGACCGCTCAGGCGGTGCAGCAGGCCGGGCTGACGCTCGCCGGATGGGTTGCCAATGATGTGACGCCACCCGGCAAGCGTCATGCTGAATATATGGCGACGCTAAAGCGTGCGCTTGCGGCTCCGCTGCTGGGGGAAATTCCTTGGCTGGCAGAAGAGCCGGAGCAAGCATCGACAGGTCGTTATATCGATCTTAGCGTTTTGTCTCTGGCATCCACCAGTCGTTGATTAGCGGGTCGCTGAATTGTGTTATTTGCCCTTGAGCCACGTTGCGGCCACGATGTAACAAGCAATAGCAGTCGGCGACCCGACGAATGAACGGCAGGCTCTGCTCCGCGAGCATAATGGTGATGCCAAGCTCCTGACTTAGCCTCACAATCAGATTCCCCAGTTTGTGGATATACGCCTGGCCTGTTCCTCGTGTGGGCTCATCGAGGATCAGCAGACGCGGGCGAGTGACCAACGCACTGGCGAGTGCAAGCTGGTGCTGATTTTCCTCCGACAATGCCACCCCTTTGGCCTGACGCAGTACAAACAGCTGTGGAAACAGGCGGTAAATATCTCTGCTGTTCATTGCTTCGCTTTCCTCAACCGCCTGGCGCGCAATGTGCAGATTTTCCTCTACCGTCAGTTGCGAAAAAATTCGCCGCTCCTGTGATACACAGTTAATACCTAGTGCAATGCGCTTTGCCGCCGGAATCTGAAGCAGATCGCAAGGTGGTGCGCCAGCCTGATGCCAGAACATAGTTCCGCTCTCAATCGGTAAATTGCCGATGATGCAATTGGCAAGCGTAGTCTTTCCCATCCCTGGAAGACCCAGCACGGCGGTACATTTACCGGGCAACAGGTCGAGATCGACATCCCAAAGCGAGTGTTGATTACCGTAATAGTGATTCACTGCACGAAGACTCAACATAGATTTCTCCCTCATGATGATATCCGCCTCGCGGACTGGTGGTCGGGAGAAAACTGCAAATCTCTTGCCAGAAGCGGAATTGGGGAAAAATACAGCAGGATGGCGTGCAGCGCTGGCGGTAAATTCTTACTGACCGCATTCCTGACGTTCTTTTGTGCACATTGGCAGTGCCTGGTGGTGTCGTGATGGTGCAGGCAGGAAAATGATGAAAATGCGAGCAAGATCTCGGCCATCCGAGGTCGCTTCGTTAGCTGATAAATATCAAAAAATAGCGATAATTTTTTTTTATCCCACCAGAAAAGACCATCAGGACGTTTTTGCCAGGCTACAGTCCATACGGGCTGGAGGCAGTTATCCACTATTCCTGTGGATAACCTTGTGTATTAGGGTTAGAAAACACAATGTAAGCGAGAGAAGACGCGGCCTGCGACTAAATTGATGCGAAAGACGGCTCGAGATAATAATCATTAAATTACAGGATGTTAGATAAATGCAATGGCTGTCGCAGAAGTGTCATGCGTTGCCACAAAACTTTCATCGAGTAGCTTGACAAATGTTAAAAAAGTCATTGGTTTGGGGATAACACATTTTTGCTGGTGTTTTATCTTGCCTGCGGACAAATTTTAGCCTGTAGTCACGGCCATTTTGCTGGGGTAACAGAAATATTCTGGCGCGTTACTGTTTTTTCATCCAGTATATTTTACTGGCAAAATATACGGCTGCGAGTAAAATTACACACCTGCCCGCCCATTGCTTCAGGTAGCTGCTCATGAGTAAACCGTTCAAACTAAATTCCGCTTTTAAACCCTCTGGCGATCAGCCTGAGGCGATTCGTCGCCTGGAAGAAGGTCTGGAGGATGGTCTGGCGCATCAGACGCTACTGGGGGTGACGGGGTCGGGGAAAACATTCACCATCGCTAACGTGATTGCGGACTTGCAGCGTCCTACCATGGTGCTGGCCCCCAATAAGACACTTGCTGCTCAGCTGTACGGTGAGATGAAAGAGTTCTTCCCGGATAACGCGGTGGAGTATTTCGTCTCTTACTACGACTATTATCAGCCGGAAGCCTACGTACCCAGTTCTGACACCTTCATCGAGAAAGATGCTTCGGTCAACGAACATATTGAGCAGATGCGCCTGTCGGCAACCAAAGCGCTGCTGGAACGTCGCGATGTCGTTGTCGTGGCGTCGGTTTCGGCGATTTATGGTCTGGGTGACCCGGATCTGTACCTGAAAATGATGTTGCACCTGACGGTGGGGATGATTATCGACCAGCGTGCGATCCTGCGTCGTCTGGCGGAGCTGCAATATACCCGCAACGATCAGGCGTTCCAGCGCGGGACCTTCCGCGTACGTGGTGAAGTGATCGACATTTTCCCGGCAGAATCCGACGACATCGCGCTGCGCGTGGAACTGTTTGATGAAGAGGTCGAACGTTTATCGCTGTTTGACCCGCTGACCGGGCAGGTCGAATCCACAATTTCGCGCTTCACCATCTATCCTAAAACGCACTACGTGACGCCGCGCGAACGTATTGTACAGGCGATGGAAGAAATTAAAGTTGAGCTGGCAGAGCGGCGTAAGGTCCTGTTGGCAAATAACAAACTGCTGGAAGAACAGCGCTTAAGTCAGCGTACCCAGTTCGATTTGGAAATGATGAATGAGCTGGGTTACTGCTCGGGGATTGAAAACTACTCCCGCTATCTGTCCGGTCGCGGCCCTGGCGAGCCGCCGCCGACGCTGTTTGATTACCTGCCTGCCGATGGCCTGTTGGTGGTGGATGAATCCCACGTGACTATCCCGCAAATTGGCGGCATGTATCGCGGCGATCGGGCGCGTAAAGAAACCCTGGTCGAATACGGATTCCGTCTGCCGTCGGCGCTGGATAACCGTCCGCTCAAATTTGAAGAGTTCGAGGCGCTGGCTCCGCAAACTATCTACGTTTCGGCGACGCCGGGCAACTATGAGCTGGAGAAATCCGGTGATGAAGTGGTCGATCAGGTGGTACGACCGACCGGCCTGCTGGATCCGGTCATTGAGGTGCGTCCGGTGGCGACGCAGGTTGACGATCTGCTGTCGGAGATCCGCACCCGTGCGGCGATTAACGAACGTGTGCTGGTCACCACGCTGACCAAACGGATGGCAGAAGACCTCACAGAATACCTCGAAGAACATGGCGAGCGGGTGCGTTATCTGCACTCTGACATCGATACTGTGGAACGCATGGAAATCATTCGTGACCTGCGTCTGGGCGAGTTTGACGTACTGGTGGGTATCAACCTGTTACGTGAAGGTCTGGACATGCCTGAGGTCTCCCTGGTGGCGATTCTGGACGCAGACAAAGAAGGGTTCCTGCGTTCTGAACGTTCGCTTATCCAGACCATCGGTCGTGCGGCGCGTAACATCAACGGTAAGGCTATTCTCTACGGCGATAAAATTACCGCCTCAATGGCTAAAGCGATTGGTGAAACCGAACGTCGTCGTGAGAAACAGCAACTCTACAACGAAGAGCACGGTATTACGCCGCAGGGCCTGAATAAGAAAGTGGTCGATATTCTGGCGCTGGGTCAGAATATTGCGAAGACCAAGGCGAAAGGCAAAGGGAAGTCACGCGCAGGCGCGAAGTCTGAAGTTGTGGAACTGGATATGACGCCAAAAGCGCTGCAGCAGAAGATTCACGAGCTGGAAGGGCAGATGATGCAGCATGCGCAGAATCTCGAATTTGAAGAGGCAGCGACGATCCGTGACCAGTTGCATCAACTGCGCGAGTTGTTTATCGCAGCATCATAAGAGTGTGCCGGATGCGGGGTAAACCCCTTATCCGGCTACGGCAAAGATCGCGTTCGTAGGTCGGATGCCGGAGCAGAGCGTTTTGTAGGCCTGATAAGCGCAGCGCATCAGGCTAATCCGTTTAGCCCAGCGCCTGCACCGCTTTCTCCAGCGCACTATGTAATAGCTGGCGGTCATGGCGATACGGAATATCGCTGGCTTCCAGCACTTCCTGAATGACAACGCGGTCGGTAACGGCGGAAGCATCCACTTTCGGTCCGACAACCACCGCATCAATGACTTTTTTCCCGACGTACTGTTCGATGATGGTCAGCTTGTCGTTAAGCGTCAGGCTGGCGGCTGGCAGGCTTAATTCGCGCCCAAGATTGCCTATATAGACCATCGGAGCCGGTGTGCGACGTAACGCCTGCGCCATTTCGTCGAGCAGCAGGATCGGCATCAGGCTGGTGTAAAAACTGCCTGGCCCAATTAAAATCAAATCAGCTTCAGCGATAGCCTCTACCGCTTCGCGCGTGGTTGGCACTTTTGGCGACAGCATCAGCTCCTGAGGCGGGATGGTGAGCTGATCGATATTCACTTCGCCATACACCTCATGCCCCTGATCGTCGATAGCCATTAAATCGACCGGCAGCTCAGACATCGGAATTAAATGCGCGTCGACTTTCAGTAGGCTACGAATTAAATTTATCGCCTCCAGAGGCCGCACGCTCAGGTGATCCAACGCCTTTAACATCAAATTTCCGAGGTTATGCCCGGAAAGCTCGCCATTACCGCCAAAACGGTACTCAAACATCGCGGATGCGACGCTGGGCTGGGTAATTAACTGGTTCAGACAGTTACGCATGTCTCCCCAGGCTATCCCGCCTTCAGAGCGACGAATACGACCTGTCGACCCGCCGTTATCCGTGGTGGTGACGATACCCGTCAGGCGGGAACCTAATGGGGAAAGAGAGGAGAGAACGCGTCCTAATCCATGCCCTCCGCCGAGAGCGACAACGCGGTCCAGATCTGCCAGCGTGCGAGTGCGCATATATTTTCCTGATATCAATTGATCGGCGCTACAGTAACGTAAATAGCGTGTTTTCAGCAATTATCCAGTCGGCATCTGCCGTAATTATTTTCTGCGATCTACTCCTTTCTGACGAGATCCACCTGATGGCAAGATGATGTATATCAATGCAAAACTGTGGTTTTTGCTTATTCTGTAGCGAAATTGCACGATCATGTCGTTATGTATGTATTTATACAACGAAAGTGTACATGGCAAAAGCGTCATTTACACGCTAGTATCGGCATAACCACTAAGTACTCTTAATAATTTGAGTTGCCGGAAGCCAACGCATCTGCAACACGAAGTATGACGAGTATAAACACTCTAGCCTCTGCACCTGGGTCAAATGATACGGTGCTTTGGCCGTGACAAGACTTGAAAAAGTTTGTCACCAGGGCGCAGGAAGAAATGACTACGTCTCCCGTATTTGGAAAGGTGTACATGGGCTCTCAACTTACCGATGCTTTCGCACGTAAGTTTTACTACTTACGTTTGTCGATTACCGATGTGTGTAACTTTCGTTGCACCTACTGCCTGCCGGATGGCTATAAGCCCGGTGGGGTCACCAATAACGGCTTTCTGACCGTTGATGAAATTCGCCGTGTCACGCGCGCGTTCGCCAGTCTGGGAACGGAAAAAGTGCGTCTGACAGGGGGCGAACCTTCACTGCGTCGCGACTTTACTGACATTATCGCCGCCGTGCGCGAAAACGACGCCATCCGTCAGATTGCGGTAACCACCAATGGTTATCGTCTGGCGCGCGATGCTGCTGCCTGGCGCGATGCCGGACTGACCGCGCTCAACGTCAGCGTCGACAGCCTGGATGCCCGTCAGTTTCATGCCATTACCGGGCAGGACAAGTTTCAACAGGTGATGGCAGGCATTGACGCCGCCTTTGATGCGGGTTTTGAAAAAGTGAAAGTCAACACCGTGCTGATGCGCGATGTAAACCATCATCAGCTGGACACCTTCCTTGCGTGGATCCAACCTCGGCCAATCCAACTGCGTTTTATTGAACTGATGGAAACGGGCGAAGGCAGCTCTCTCTTCCGTAAACACCATATCTCCGGACAGGTACTTCGCGATGAGCTGCTGCGTCGCGGCTGGATCCACCAGATCCGACAGCGCAGCGACGGCCCGGCTCAGGTTTTCTGTCATCCTGATTATGTTGGTGAAATTGGTCTGATCATGCCTTATGAGAAAGACTTCTGCGCCACCTGTAATCGTCTGCGCGTTTCCTCTGTTGGCAAGCTTCATCTGTGTTTATTTGGTGAAGGCGGCGTAAGCCTGCGTGATTTGCTGGAAGATGACGCTCAGCAGTCGGCGCTGGAAGAACGTATTTCAGCCGCGCTGCTGGAGAAAAAGCAGACCCATTTCCTGCATCAGAACAATACCGGTATTACGCAAAACTTATCTTACATTGGCGGCTGATCGCTAAAAGGAGTTTTTCATGAGTCAGGTAAGCGCTGAATTTATCCCGACACGCATTGCTATTCTTACTGTTTCCAACCGTCGTGGCGAAGAAGATGACACCTCCGGCCATTATCTGCGTGACTCGGCGCAAGAAGCGGGTCATCAGATTGTTGATAAGGCGATTGTCAAAGAAAACCGTTACGCCATCCGCGCCCAGGTTTCTGCCTGGATTGCCAGTGATGATGTACAGGTAGTGCTCATTACCGGCGGTACCGGGTTAACCGAAGGGGACCAGGCGCCGGAAGCGCTGCAACCGCTGTTTGACAGAGAAGTTGAAGGGTTTGGCGAAGTCTTCCGTATGCTGTCGTTTGAAGAGATTGGCACCGCGACGCTGCAATCCCGCGCGATTGCCGGAGTGGCCAATAAAACGCTGATTTTCGCCATGCCGGGTTCGACCAAAGCGTGTCGTACCGCCTGGGAAAATATCATTGCGCCGCAGCTTGATGCCCGTACGCGTCCGTGTAATTTCCACCCACATTTGAAGAAATAAGTATGTCGCAACTGACTCATATTAACGCCGCTGGCGAAGCGCATATGGTGGATGTCTCCGCCAAAGCGGAAACTGTACGCGAGGCGCGTGCTGAAGCATTCGTGACTATGCGTAGCGAAACTCTGGCGATGATTATCGATGGCAGCCACCATAAAGGTGATGTATTCGCCACGGCGCGTATTGCGGGTATTCAGGCCGCCAAACGTACCTGGGATCTTATCCCGCTGTGCCATCCGCTGATGCTGAGTAAGGTGGAAGTCAATCTTCACGCTGAACCGGAGCACAACCGCGTACGGATTGAAACGCTGTGTCGCCTGACCGGTAAAACCGGCGTTGAAATGGAAGCGTTAACGGCGGCCTCCGTGGCGGCGTTGACCATCTACGATATGTGCAAAGCGGTGCAAAAGGATATGGTGATTGGTCCGGTGCGTCTGCTGGCAAAAAGCGGCGGCAAGTCCGGAGATTTTAAGGTAGATGCGCATGATTAAGGTTCTCTTCTTTGCTCAGGTACGCGAACTGGTAAACACCGATGCGTTAGAGGTTGCCGCCGAGTTTGCAACGGTAGAAGCGCTGCGCAAGCATCTTGCCACAAAAAGCGATCGCTGGGCGCTGGCGCTGGAAGACGGCAAGCTACTGGCGGCGGTAAACCAGACGCTGGTCGATTTTGACCATCCCCTTAACTCAGGTGACGAAGTGGCTTTCTTCCCACCGGTAACCGGAGGCTAAGATGGCGGAAACGCGAATTGTTGTTGGCCCTGCGCCGTTTCGCGTCGGGGATGAGTATCCCTGGCTGGCAGAGCGCGATGAAGACGGCGCGGTAGTCACTTTCACCGGTAAAGTGCGCAATCACAATCTCGGTGACAGCGTTAAGGCGTTAACGCTGGAACACTATCCGGGAATGACCGAAAAAGCGCTGGCGGAGATTGTCGACGAAGCGCGTTTGCGCTGGCCGCTGGGTCGGGTGACGGTGATTCATCGCATTGGCGAACTGTGGCCGGGTGACGAAATCGTGTTTGTTGGCGTGACCAGTGCGCATCGCAGCAGCGCGTTTGATGCCGGGCAATTCATTATGGATTACCTGAAAACCCGCGCGCCGTTCTGGAAACGCGAGGCCACGCCGGAAGGTGAGCGCTGGGTTGATGCCCGCGACAGCGATAAGCTAGCAGCAAAACGCTGGTAGAGTACAATTGTTGTAGGCTCATACTGATTCAGGAGATTGTCATGGACCGATTCCCACGATCCGATTCTATTGTACAGGCCCGTTCCGGCCTGCAAACGTATATGGCGCAGGTATACGGCTGGATGACCTGCGGACTGATGCTGACGGCGTTTATCGCCTGGTATGCGGCAAATACACCCGCGGTGATGATGTTTGTCTTCTCCAGCAAAATCACCTTCTTTGGCCTGATCATCGCTCAACTGGCGCTGGTGTTCGTCCTGTCCGGCATGGTGCAAAGGCTGAGCGCGGGTATGGCGACCACGCTGTTTATGCTCTATTCGGCATTAACCGGGCTGACGCTATCAAGCATTTTTATCGTCTATACCTACTCGTCTATCGCCAGCACCTTCGTGGTTACCGGAGGGATGTTCGGGATCATGAGTTTGTATGGCTACACCACCAAACGTGATCTGAGCGGCTTCGGCAATATGCTGTTTATGGCGCTGATCGGTATTGTGCTGGCCTCACTGGTTAACTTTTGGCTGAAGAGCGAAGCGCTGATGTGGGCGGTGACCTATATCGGGGTGATTGTGTTTGTTGGTCTGACCGCCTATGACACGCAGAAGTTGAAAAATATCGGTGAGCAGATTGACCTGCGCGACAGCTCCAATCTGCGTAAATACGCGATTCTTGGGGCCTTAACGCTGTATCTGGACTTCATCAACCTGTTCCTGATGCTGCTGCGTATTTTCGGCAATCGTCGTTAATTCTCTGTTGCCGGATGGCGCTGCGCTTATCCGGCCTACCGCTTGGTATCAAAAGTAGGCCGGATAAGGCGTTACGCCGCATCCGGCACTATATACACCATCATTTCGCCATCGCCTTCTCGTTTTTTACCCGCAACTTTTTTGCCCGACTCTCCAGCAGCAAATAACACACCAGTGCCAGAAGCAGCGGAATAAAATAGTACAACACGCGATACGCGAGCAGGGCAGCAATGATTGTTCCCTGAGACGTGTCCTCTCCTGCCAGCAGCGCCATAAACACCGCTTCCAGCACGCCGATCCCCGCGGGAATATGCACGATTACGCCGGCAATACTGCTCACCAGCAGCACGCCCAGCACGAAGAAATAATCGATATTCTGACCGAGCAACAACCAGATAATCGCCCCCATTACCATCCAGTTCGCACTGGATATCGTCATTTGCGCGAGGGCAAATTTCCAGGAGGGCAGCACCAGTTTTTGGCCCTTGATGGTGATGTGACGATGTTTAGCGAAGGCGCAAAACCACAGATAAACAACAATAATCAGCAGCAGCGCAATGCCTAAGATGCGCAATGTGCCTTCATCGATATACCAGTGTGCGGGCAGTTCGACGACGCCGAAGGTAAATATAAAACCGCCCAGCAGAATATAGCCCAGCCAGTTAGTGGTAATACTCAGCGAAAAAATCCGCGTTATTGTGCCCCCCGGCAATCCGAGGCGCGAGTAAAGGCGATAACGCATCCCTATACCACCCACCCAGGTGCTCAACGTCAGGTTGAAGGCGTAACAGATAAACGACACCAGCATGACCTGGCGTTTTGCCAGTTTGTGGCCGCAGTAGTAGCGCCCGAGCAGATCATAACAGCCGTAAAGTAAATAACTGACGATCACCAACCCCACGGCGCTGAGCAGGGCGATCCGATTGTAATCGCGAATTACCGTCCACACTTCCTGCCAGTTGACCTTGCTGGCATAAACAACCAGCAGCACGATCACCGCAATAAAAAACAGCCATGTGACGATCTTTTTCGCTAACCGCCAGCGTCGGTGGCTTTTTGCCATCAGGTTTTCCCTCCTGCATCCTCAGTTTGTATACGGTCCTGAGTTTCCAGAGCGGGCTGTGCGGGCGGCTCTACCTCGGCCAGATGCGGGGTATGCGCCGGCAGCCAGCCGACCAGTGCCGGGAAGTGGCGTAAAAAGTGGAAGGCCAGTACGCTCTTGGTCAGGTTCCACCAGGTGCGTTTTGGCAACATGGATTCATCAACCCGCTTGCAGTCCTGCGCAATAATAGGGTTCAGGTTGTCACGCAGGGTCTGATTAAACGTACGGTCATGAATAATCAGATTTGCCTCCAGATTCAGTGACAGGCTCAGTGGATCAAGATTGCTGGAGCCCACCGTCGCCCAGTGATCGTCCATCAGCGCCACTTTGCCATGCAGAGGTTTACGGCGGTATTCATAGACATGGACGCCGCCTTTTACCAGATAGTTGTACAGCAGGCGGGCGCCCACTTTCACAATCGGAATATCTGGTTCACCCTGCACGATGAGTTTTACCCGAACGCCCCGTCGGGCCGCTTTACGCAGGGCATGCAGAAAGCGATAGCCGGGAAAGAAGTAGGCATTGGCGATGATCACTTCCCGCCGTGCCTGGGTCAGCATTTTCAGATAGTGGCGTTCAATATCATCACGATGTTCTTCGTTATCGCGCCAGACAAACAGCGCCTGCGCTTCGCCGGGTCGATGATTGTCGATTGCCCGGTGATGACGTCGCCACCAGCGTCGTACAGCGCTCTGTCCGGGCAAGTTTTCCAGCACGAATTTCAGAATGTCAGCAACGACTGGACCTTCAACGCGCACGGCGTAATCCTGCTTGGCCTCCGGACCGTAATCAGACATGTGTTCAGCGGAGTAATTGATGCCGCCAACAAAGGCAACACGATCATCAATGACCACAATTTTGCGATGCATACGGCGAAAGAGATTAGTGCGCATCCCGAACAGACGCGGACGCGGATCGTAGTAGCGGAAAACAACGCCGGCTACGGTGAGCTCTTCGACAAAACTGTCGCTAAGATCCGGCGAGCCGTAGCCATCCAGCAGCACCTCTGCTTTGATTCCTCGCCGGGCGGCTTCGAGCAACGCGGCATGCAGCTGTTTTCCTACCGCATCTTCAAACCAGATAAAGGTCTCGAGGATTATTTTTTGCTGCGCCTGTTCAATGGCGTCAAAGACGGCGGGGTAGAATTGATCGCCGTTTTCCAGTAGTTGAATTTGATTGCCTTCACGCCAGCCATATTTCATAAATGAATCTCCGCACTCAGAGGGGCATGATCGGACAAATGTCGCCAGTGACGCAGCGCCAGCGTCGTTGGGGTACTGGCATTCGCGTTTTTCACATAGATCCTGTCCAGACGCAGCAGGGGAAACTGCACCGGAAATGTTCGCGCCGGGCGGCCGTGGGCGCGGGTAAAAATCTCGTCAAGGCCAGCTTTGGCTTTCAACGGGCGATTGGCCGTTTGCCGCCAGTCGTTAAAATCCCCGGCAATCACCACCGGCTCCGCATCGGGCAGGGCGTTAACCCAGTCTGCCAGCATCGCGAGCTGGGCCTGGCGGTGAGCTTCACGCAGGCCGAGGTGCACACAGATCACATGGATGGGGTGGGAGAGCATTGGCGGTACGATTCGGCAGTAAAGGACTCCGCGCTTTTCACTCGCGCCGACCGACACATCACGATTTTCATAATGCTCAATGGGATACCGCGACAGCACAGCATTACCGTGATGTCCCTGCGGGTACACGGCGTTACGCCCGTAGGCGAAGTCGCTCCACATCGTGTCCGCCAGAAATTCGTAGTGGCTGGTATCCGGCCAGTTCTCAATGTGCAGCGAATGAGCTTCGTGCGCACCCATCACTTCCTGCAGGCATACAATGTCTGCACCGACCGTTCTGACGGCCTCCCTTAGCTCAGGTAAAATAAAACGCCGGTTGAAGGCGGTGAACCCTTTGTGAGTATTAATGGTGAGCACATTGAATGAAAATTGAACTCCCGATCCGCTCATGAGCCTCCCGTTGGCGTCACTTCCTAAATAAAATAGTGTAGTCATCGTCACAAAAAGATGCAGTGTTGCGGAATTTTCCGTAAAGTCCGGTACTCTGAACAATTAGTTGAAAATCCTTCAGGAGAAAAGCCATGAGGTGGCAACAACGTGTTCGTGTCGCAACGGGTCTAAGTTGCTGGCAGATTGTGTTGCATTTACTGGTAGTGGCGTTGCTGGTAATGGGCTGGATGAGCGGCACGCTGGTGCGCGTCGGCCTGGGATTATGCGTCGTTTACGGCGTAACGGTTTTATTAATGCTGGCCTTGCAACGTCACCATGAACAACGCTGGCGCGACGTCGCTGATGTGCTGGAAGAGCTGACTACCACGTGGTATTTCGGTGCCGCAATGATCGTGCTGTGGTTGCTGTCGCGCGTGCTGCAAAACAACGTCTTGCTGGCACTGGCGGGTCTGGTGATCCTGGCCGGACCCGCCGTGGTCTCGCTGCTGGCGAAAGACAAAAAGCTACATCACCTTACGTCGAAACATCGCATACGCCGCTGAGCCGGTTGTGGCCGCTATCACCAACAGCGGCCACAAACTTCCCCAGACAATCTGCAGACTCGCATCCTTCAGGTAAATCTGTTTCGTGATGTCTGTAAAATGGCGGATCGGGTTTATCCACGTCAGATTCTGCAACCAGACCGGCATGTTTTCGACCGGTGAGACGTAGCCCGAGAGTAAAATCGCCGGCATCATAAACACAAACACGCCGATAAACGCTTGCTGCTGGGTGGCGCACAGCGATGAAATCAGCAGACCAAAGCCGACCAGCGACAGCCCGTAAATTACCATTGTGAAATAGAACAACCCCAGTGAACCGGCAAATGGAATGTCATAAGCCCAGATACCAATTGCTAGCACAATGGTGGCCTGAAAAGTAGCCACAATCAGCGCGGGCACAGCTTTACCGATGAAAATCTGCCAGGTGGTAAGCGGGGAGACCAGCAGCTGATCCAGCGTACCTTGCTCGCGCTCGCGAGCAACCGAAAGCGAGGTGACGATCATTACGCCGATAGTGGTGATCATGGCGATCAGCGACGGCACCACGAACCATTTATAATCCAGATTCGGATTGTACCAGTTACGCACGACCAGCTCGCTGTTGTTTGGTTTCGGCTTGCCGTCCATCAGCTCCTGCTGATACGTCTTAACGATTTGCTGCAGGTAATTGGCGGCAATTTGCGCGCTGTTGGAGTTACGCCCGTCGAGGATAATCTGCATAGGAGCTTGCTGGAAGGTGTCCAGGTTGCGCGAAAAATTGGCCGGGAAGCGCACCAGCAGCAGGGCTTTTTGCGTATCGATGGTAGGCTTAATCTCCTGCGGGCTTTTCAGCAGCAGAACATGCGTAAAAGCGCTGGCGCGGGCGAAGCGCTGGGTAAGCTCAACCGAATGTTTACCGTTGTCTTCGTTATAGATAGCGATCGTGGCGTTGGTGACTTCCAGCGTTGCCGCGAACGGGAACAGGATCACCTGAATCAGCACCGGTAAAATCAGAATGGCTCGCGTCTGCGGTTCGCGTAATAGCGATTGCAGCTCTTTGCGAATTAATGTCCATAAGCGATGAAACATGCCCGTCCCCTTAATCCAGCCGACGTTTGGTTTTAAGCCACGTCAGGCCAATAAACATCACCGCCGAAGCGATTAAAAACAGCACGTTAATAATCAGCACCACTGGAATATTTCCCGCCAGAAACAGGCTTTGCAGGGTACTGACGAAATAACGAGCCGGAATAATGTAGGTTACCGCCCGGATAATCGCGGGCATGCTATCTATCTGGAAGATAAAACCTGACAGCATAATCGAGGGCAGGAAAGCGGCGTTCAGCGCGACCTGCGCGGCGTTAAACTGGTTGCGGGTGATGGTGGAAATAAGCAACCCCATGCCAAGCGTACTGAGCAGAAACAGGCTGGTAATGAAAAACAGGATCAGCAACGAGCCGCGATAGGGCACGCCAAGAATAAATACCGACACCAGCATACACAGCAACATCGCCAGCATGCCGAGGAAATAATAGGGGATCAGTTTGCACAGCAGCAGTTCGACGCGGGTGACTTCGGTAGAAAGCAGTGCCTCCATGGTTCCGCGTTCCCATTCGCGCGCCACCACTAATGAGGTGAGGATCGCGCCAATCACCGTCATGATGATGGTTACCGCCCCGGGAATAATGAAGTGCTGGCTGATGGCCGCCGGGTTAAACCAGTAGCGTGTTTGCACGTCGATCAAAGGCTCGAACGATTCCCCACGATCTTCCGCCCGCTGTTGCTGCCAAATCTGCCAGATACCTTCGACATAACCCTGCACAAAGTTGGCGGTATTGGGTTCGCTGCCATCGGTGATCACCTGGATCGGTGCCACGTCATTAGGTCGCGCCATCTGCTGGGCAAAATCCACAGGGATCACCACCAGCCCACGAATGCGCCCGGCCTGCATTTTCTCAATCAATTCCTGCCGGTTATCGCTGATGGTGGCGTCAATATACGGCGAACCGGTCATAGTATGGGTAAAATCCAGCGCCTCTTCGCTTTGCTGTTCGAGCAAAATCCCGACCCGCAGCTTGCTGGAGTCGAGGTTTATCCCGTAGCCGAAGATAAACAGCAGCAGCAGCGGGATCACCACCGCAATCAGCCAACTGCTGGGGTCGCGAACGATCTGGCGGGTTTCTTTCACGCACAGCGCACGTACGCGACGCCAGGAGAGAGCGGAGTTACTCATGCGTATGCTCCTTATCCCAGTCATTGATTAGCGTAATGAACGCCTGCTCCATGGTCGGGTCCGGAGTGTCGCTGTCGGCAGCCTGAGCTTTCAGGTCGTCCGGTGTTCCGCTGGCAATCAGTTTGCCGCGATACACCAACCCGATGCGATCGCAGTATTCCGCCTCGTCCATAAAGTGGGTGGTCACCATCACCGTGACGCCTTTTTCCACCATGCTGTTGATATGCAACCAGAACTCACGACGGGTGAGGGGATCGACCCCGGAAGTGGGTTCATCAAGGAACAGAATGTCGGGTTCATGCATCAGCGAGCAGGCCAGCGCCAGACGCTGCTTAAACCCCAGCGGCAGTTCGTCGGTGGCGTGGGAAGCGATACTCTTCAGGCCAAATGCCTCGCTCATACGATCGATTTTCTCCTTCTGTGCCCGACCACGCAGGCCGTAGACGCCGGAGAAAAAGCGCAGATTTTGTTCAACCGTCAGGTTACCGTACAGGGAGAATTTCTGCGCCATATAGCCCAGATGCTGACGCGCTTTGCCGGAGCTGACTTTCAGGTCCATATCCAGCACCAGCGCTTTGCCGGAAGTGGGGACCAGCAGGCCGCACATCATTTTAAAGGTGGTGGATTTGCCGGCACCGTTGGGTCCTAACAAACCAAAAATCTCGCCGCGCTGTACGGAAAAGTCTACGTGGTCGGTCGCGGCAAAATCGCCAAACTTCTTGGTCAGCGCTTTGGCTTCGATCACCGTTTCGCCAGGCGTGCCTTCTACGGTATGCAGGATAGCGCCCAGTGGGGATTCCGATGTTCCGGCTCCGCCGAGTAAATCGATAAAGGCATCTTCGAAGCGGGGTGCAGTTTCATTGATGGTTATCTGCGGCATGCCGTCAGCGTTTTGGATCTGCTGAGCTGTCGCCTCTTTTTTCAGGATTAAACGGACGGATTTCCCCTGAATCATTCCGTCGCTGACCAGTGGTAGTTTTAACGCGCGTTGCAGCAGTCGGCGGTTATTTTCCTGCGGACTGCTCATCAGGAAGCTGCGACCAGCCATGGTTTGCGTAAGCTGAGTAGGATCGCCCTGGTATAACAATTCGCCTTCGTTCATCAGCAGCACATCACGGCATTGCTCTGCTTCATCCAGATACGACGTACTCCAGAGGATCAGCATGCCGTCTCCTGCCAGTTCGTGGACCATTTGCCACAGTTCGCGACGGGAAATTGGGTCGACACCCACACCTGGCTCATCCAGCAGCAACACTTTGGGTTCGCCGACCAGCGTACAGGCTAGCCCGAGCTTCTGCTTCATGCCGCCGGAAAGTTTGCCGGCCAGTCGTCCGGTAAATGGGCCCAGCGAAGTAAACTCCAGTAGTCGGGCAAAGGTTTTTTCTCGCGCCTCACCGGTGACGCTGCGCAAATCGGCATAGAGATTGAGGTTCTCCATGACGGTCAAATCTTCATACAGACCAAATTTCTGCGGCATATAGCCCAGCACCGCGTGCAGCGCGCTGTCGTCTTTGATGGGGTCAAAACCAATTACCGCAGCACTTCCGGCATCAGGTTTTAATAATCCCGCCAGCATGCGCATCAGCGTGGTTTTGCCCGCGCCGTCCGGCCCGACAAGCCCGGTCACGTAGCCCGCATGCACGATACAGTCGAGCGGGGCGACGGCCGGTTTTTCCATTCCAGCAAAGTTTTTCGTCAGCCCTTTAAGCGTAATGACGGCGTCATTCATGCCGTGCCTCATCGCCAAATTTTATCGTTACCGGCATTCCCTGACGTAGCGCATCGTCCGCGTCGGTTACGACAATTCGCAGGCGATACACCAGATCGGTGCGCAGATCAGGAGTCTCGACCGTTTTCGGCGTAAATTCGGCGGTTGGTGACACAAAGCCGATTTTGCCGTGATACGGTTTGTCCGGGCGACCGTCGGTATAGAGCAGGATCTCACGTCCTGGCTGCGCCTGGCTCAGATTGCGTTCGTCAACGTAGGCGCGGACCCATACCGGACGCGTGAGCGACAGCGTCAGTACCGTGCTCCCTTCGTTCAGCATGCTGCCGGGTTCAACCGCGCGGGTGAGAAGCGTGCCGTCAGATGGCGAGGTCAGCGTGGTATCATGCAAATTAAGCTCTGCCTGTGCCAGTTCGGCCTGAGCTTGTTCGAGCGTGGCTTTTGCCTGCTCGATGTCCTGCACACGATTACCGCTGCGATATTGCGTGAGTTTATCCTGCGCGGATTTCAGTGAAGCTAACGCCTGATCGCGAGATGAACGCGCGTTTTCCAGATCGTTGGCAGAAATGGTACGGCTTTTCCACAATCCTACCTGCCGATTGTAAAAATTCTGCGCGTAATCATAGGCGGCCTGCGCCTGTTTGACTGCCGCCGCGGTTTGCGCGATCTCTTCTTCGCGATACCCTGCCAGCATCAGATCGTATTGCGCCTGCGCGGCGGCAACGTTGGCTTTTGCCTGCATCAATGCGTTTTCATACGGTGCGCGGTCCAGTTCGCCCAGCACCTGACCGGCTGTAATCGCATCGCCTTCATCAACCGTCAGCGAGGCCAGTCTGCCGCCGACGCGAAAACTCAGGTTGACGCTACGTATATCGACATTGCCGTATAGCGTCAGGCTGTTATCTTGCCGACTCTGATACCACCACGTTCCACCGGCAATCACGGCAACGAGGGCCGCGATAACCAGCCCGAGAACGACAGGTTTTTTCATGACTCCAGACTCCTTTGCGTTAAACCTTGCAGAATAAGATCGATGTGACAGGTGATCGTTTGGTCAATCAGCGCGGTTTTATCCTCATCAAATTGTGACCAGCCCGTACGCAACAGAATGGTTTCTTTCCCCAGACGAAAAGCCAGCACCTCGCCGAGTATGGCGTGGGTATGCAGAATCATTTGGGTATCGTTGGCATCGCCGCCGGTATAGGCGGCAATCAGGCGCGTCAGGTGTGTATGCAGCGGATTGATAACCTGGTCGTGCACCAGTTGATAAGCCGCAGTGGGGGAAAGCTGTTCACGCGAGATAAATTTGCTCAGGTTAACGGTGTCGTCCTGGGTTAACAGCATGATCATATTTTTGCAGGCGCGCAGGATCAGTTCACGCATCGCGCCACGATCCGGTTCTGGCTGAGCGAATAAACGCTCGGCCTCTTCAGCGTGCGGACGAAACTGTGAGCCGATAAAATCTGCAATCCACTGGGCGCAGGCGAGATATAAATCCTCTTTTGAGCCAAAATAGTAGGTGATAGCCGCAATGTTTTGCCCGGCCTGTGCAGCGATATCGCGCGTCGTGGCGTGCAGACCATACTCGCCGAATTGTGCCAATGCGGCGGCAATGAGCTGGTTCTTCGCCTGTTCACCTTTGGTTGTCATGGTGGGTGTATTCATGGCACGACTCTGATCTTAATCAATCGATTGATTAAGATTATGACTGATGTGCAGCCTTGTCCAGTCCGGACGGTTATTTTCCAGTGAAGGGATAATTTATGCGGCACATCACAAAAACTGCTACACTCCGCCCCTTCATGACATTGTGGTTTTTGTCATCTCTATTGTATGTATCTCCCTGAAAACGACACCGGTAACGGTCAGGGCGGTTCGGAGTTGTTATGTCTTTTGATTCCCTTGGTTTAAACCCTGAAATTTTACGTGCCGTTGCCGAGCAGGGTTACCGTGAACCTACCCCTATTCAGCAGCAGGCTATTCCTGCCGTGCTGGAAGGCCGCGATCTGATGGCCAGCGCCCAGACCGGTACGGGGAAAACGGCAGGTTTTACCCTGCCGCTGTTGCAGCACCTGATTACCAATCAGCCGCATGGTAAAAGCCGTCGTCCGGTTCGTGCGCTGATCCTCACGCCAACCCGTGAACTGGCGGCCCAGATTGGCGAAAACGTCCGTGATTACAGTAAGTATCTGAATATTCGCTCGCTGGTGGTCTTCGGCGGCGTCAGCATTAACCCGCAGATGATGAAGCTGCGTGGCGGTGTGGATGTACTGATTGCCACCCCGGGTCGTTTGCTCGATCTGGAGCATCAGAATGCGGTAAAACTGGATCAGGTGGAGATCCTGGTACTGGATGAAGCTGACCGCATGCTGGATATGGGCTTTATTCACGATATTCGTCGCGTTCTGGCAAAACTGCCGGCAAAACGTCAGAACCTGCTGTTCTCGGCAACGTTCTCTGATGACATTAAGTCGCTGGCCGAAAAACTGCTGCATAACCCGCTGGAAATCGAAGTGGCACGTCGTAATACCGCGTCCGAGCAGGTAACTCAGCACGTTCATTTCGTCGATAAAAAACGTAAACGCGAACTGTTGTCACAGATGATTGGTCAGGGCAACTGGCAGCAGGTGCTGGTGTTTACCCGTACCAAACATGGCGCGAACCATCTGGCAGAACAGCTGAATAAAGACGGCATCCGCAGTGCGGCAATCCACGGCAATAAATCTCAGGGGGCACGTACACGTGCGCTGGCTGATTTTAAATCCGGTGATATACGCGTGCTGGTAGCGACCGATATTGCCGCGCGTGGTCTGGACATTGAAGAGTTACCGCACGTGGTGAACTACGAGCTGCCAAACGTCCCAGAAGATTATGTGCACCGTATTGGTCGTACCGGGCGTGCCGCCGCTACTGGCGAAGCGTTGTCCCTGGTGTGCGTCGATGAACACAAGCTGCTGCGTGACATCGAGAAGCTGCTGAAAAAAGAGATCCCGCGTATTGCAACGCCAGGCTATGAGCCAGATCCCTCCATTAAAGCTGAGCCGATCCAGAATGGTCGCCAGCAGCGTGGCGGCGGTGGTGGTCGCGGGCAGGGCGGAGCAGGGCGTGGCCAGCAGCCGCGTCGTCAGGATGGCGGTGCACCAAAAGCGAAACCGCGTAGTGGCGAAGGCAAACCGGCAGGTGATAAACCTCGTCCACCGCGCCGTCCGCGCAAACCGTCCTCAGCGCAGTAATTGCGAGCCCGGCCGAAAGGTCGGGCTTTTCTTTTTGCGACACGGGATAGAAAGTGCCACAATAGTGGCTGTTTATACAGTATTTCAGGTTTTCTCATGGCACTTACGGCTGCGTTAAAAGCGCAAATCGCCGCCTGGTATAAGGCGCTTCAGGAACAGATCCCCGACTTTATCCCCCGTGCGCCGCAGCGGCAGATGATTGCTGACGTCGCGAAAACGCTGGCAGGTGAAGAAGGGCGGCATCTGGCGATTGAAGCGCCGACAGGAGTGGGGAAAACCCTGTCGTATCTGATTCCCGGTATTGCCATCGCGCGTGAAGAGCAAAAAACGCTGGTGGTCAGCACCGCCAACGTCGCTTTGCAGGATCAGATCTACAGCAAAGATTTACCGCTGCTGCGCAAAATTATCCCTGACCTTCGTTTTACCGCCGCGTTTGGTCGCGGACGCTATGTCTGCCCGCGTAACTTAGCGGCGCTGGCCAGTACTGAACCCAATCAGCAGGATCTGCTGGCTTTTCTCGACGATGACCTAACGCCCAACAACCAGGAAGAACAAAAGCGCTGCGCCAGGTTAAAAGGCGATCTCGACAGCTACAAGTGGGACGGGCTGCGCGATCACACCGATATCGCCATTGACGACGGACTCTGGCAGCGTCTGAGCACCGATAAAGCTAGCTGTCTGAATCGCAACTGTCACTATTATCGTGAATGCCCTTTTTTTGTCGCCCGCCGGGAGATTCAGGAAGCTGAAGTGGTGGTGGCTAATCATGCGCTGGTGATGGCGGCGATGGAAAGCGAAGCCGTTTTGCCGGAGCCGAAAAACCTGTTGCTGGTACTTGATGAAGGCCACCATTTGCCGGATGTCGCGCGCGATGCGCTGGAGATGAGCGCGGAAATCAGCGCCCCCTGGTATCGGCTCCAGTTGGATCTGTTTTGCAAATTAGTGGCGACCTGTCTGGAACAGTTTCGCCCGAAAACCACGCCGCCGCTGGCGAATGCCGAGCGTCTGAACGGTCACTGTGAAGAGCTGTATGAACTGATTTCATCGCTCAATAACATTCTTAATCTGTATATGCCTGCTACTCAGGAGGCGGAACACCGCTTTGCGATGGGCGAACTGCCTGCAGAAGTGATGGAGATTTGTCAGCGTCTGGCAAAGCTTACGGAAATGCTACGCGGGCTGGCGGAACTGTTCCTCAACGATCTCAGCGAAAAAACCGGCACTCACGATATTGTGCGTCTGCATCGGGTTATTTTGCAGATGAACCGGGCGCTGGGCATGTTTGAGGCGCAAAGCAAACTGTGGCGGCTGGCATCGCTCGCGCAGTCGTCAGGCGCGCCGGTGAGTAAATGGGCGACGCGCGAGGTGCGTGACGGGCAGATCCACGTCTGGTTCCACTGCGTGGGGATCCGTGTGAGCGATCAGCTCGAACGACTGCTGTGGCGTAGCGTCCCGCATATTATTGTCACTTCCGCAACGCTGCGCTCGCTCAACAGCTTCTCGCGTTTGCAGGAGATGAGTGGTCTGAAGGAAAAAGCAGGGGATCGGTTTGTTGCGCTGGATTCACCGTTTAATCACGTTGAACAGGGCAAAATCGTCATTCCGCAGATGCGCTACGAACCGTTAATTGATAACGAAGAGCAGCATATCGCGGAAATGGCCGCCTATTTTCGCGAACAACTGGAAAGCAAAAAGCATCAGGGGATGCTGGTACTCTTTGCCAGCGGTCGGGCGATGCAGCGTTTTCTTGAGCATGTTACCGATCTGCGCCTGCTGTTGTTGGTGCAGGGTGATCAGCCGCGCTATCGTCTGGTAGAGTTGCACCGCAAACGGGTGACCAACGGCGAGCGCAGCGTGCTGGTTGGGCTGCAATCTTTCGCTGAAGGTCTGGACTTGAAAGGCGACCTGCTGACCCAGGTGCATATTCACAAAATTGCTTTCCCACCGATCGACAGCCCGGTGGTGATCACCGAGGGCGAGTGGTTGAAAAGCCTGAACCGCTACCCCTTCGAGGTGCAGAGCCTGCCCGCGGCGTCGTTCAATTTGATCCAGCAGGTTGGGCGACTCATCCGTAGCCATGGCTGCTGGGGAGAAGTGGTTATTTATGACAAACGTTTATTGACCAAAAACTATGGCAAGCGTTTACTGAACGCGTTACCCATATTTCCGATAGAGCAACCTGCTGTGCCAGACGTTATAGTAAAACCAAAAGAAAAAGCGAAACCCACGCGCCGCCGTCGGCGTTAACGATGCGAGCAACAGGCAAGGAGTTATCGATGGATTACCGCAAAATCATTAAAGAGATTGGGCGAGGAAAAAATCACGCGCGTGACCTGGACAAGGATACTGCTCGCGGACTGTATACCCATATGATGAACGGCGACGTACCTGACCTTGAGATGGGCGGGGTGCTGATTGCGCTACGTATTAAAGGCGAAGGCGAAGCGGAGATGCTGGGCTTTTACGAAGCGATGCAAAACCACACCATTCGCCTGACTCCGCCAGTAGCCAAACCCATGCCGATTGTCATTCCCAGCTACAATGGTGCACGCAAGCAGGCGAATTTGACGCCGCTGCTGGCGATTTTACTGCATAAGCTCGGTTTCCCGGTAGTAGTGCACGGTGTCAGCGAGGATCCAACCCGCGTGCTGACAGAAACCATTTTTGAACTGATGGGGATTACGCCAACGCTGCATGCCGGGCAGGCGCAGGCAAAGCTGGATGGTCATCAGCCGGTGTTTATCCCGGTGAGTGCGCTGTGCCCTCCGCTGGAGAAACAGCTGGCGATGCGCTGGCGCATGGGCGTGCGTAACAGTGCGCACACGCTGGCTAAATTAGCCACGCCGTTTGCTGAAGATGCGGCGCTGCGTCTTTCCAGCGTGTCCCACCCGGAATACGTCTCGCGTGTGGCGAAGTTCTTCGGCGATATTGGTGGGCGCGGCCTGTTGATGCATGGTACCGAGGGCGAAGTGTATGCCAACCCGCAGCGCTGCCCGCAGATAAGCCTGATAGATTCATCCGGTGTGCGAGTGTTACAGGATCGACAGAGCGAGATGCCTGACGAGCCAGTACCGCTGCCGGTGGCAAAAGATCCGGAAACCACCGCGCGCTGGATTGAGCGTTGTCTGGCTGGCAGTGAGCCGGTCCCGGCATCGTTGAAAATTCAGATGGCCTGCTGCCTGGTGGCAACCGGTGAATCCGCCTCGCTGGCCGAAGGACTTGCCCGCGTCGAGCAAAGCTTCTGATTCATTTGTTATCCCGACGGGCCTTTTACCTGGTCTGTCGGTTTTCTCTTTTCGGCAACGTGAAATTTCTGCACGTTTATTGACCTCCTGAGCGCCGTGGCGCAGCATAGTTTGTTGAAAAATAAGAAACACAACAAACACGCGACACAACAGGAGATAACAATGAACAGTGGACATCGCTTCCATGTGCCAACGCTGCACGCCTTTATCCAGGCCGTTTTTCATCAGATGGGAAGCAATGATCAGGAGGCGCGGCTGGTGGCCGATCATCTGATAGCCTCTAACCTCGCCGGTCACGACTCCCACGGCATCGGTATGATCCCAAGCTATATTCGTTCATTCTCGCTGGGGCATCTACAAATCAACCGTCATGCCAAAGTGGTAAAAGATGCAGGGGCGGTGATTACGCTTGATGGCGATTGTGCCTTTGGTCAGGTGGCGGCTCACGAAGCCATCACGCTGGGGATTGAAAAAGCTCGCCATCACGGTATCGCCGCCGTGGCATTACATAATTCGCATCATATCGGACGTATTGGCTACTGGGCGGAGCAATGTGCGGCGGCAGGTTTTGTCTCAGTGCATTTTGTGAGCGTGGTCGGGATCCCGATGGTTGCACCGTTTCATGGCCGCGATAGTCGTTTTGGCACTAACCCCTTCTGCGTTGTTTTTCCGCGTAAAAATACCTTCCCGCTATTGCTGGACTATGCAACCAGCGCCATCGCGTTTGGCAAAACCCGTGTGGCATGGCATAAGGGCGAGCCGGTAGCTCCTGGATGTCTGATTGATGTGGAGGGGATGCCTACAACCGATCCTGCGGTAATGCAGGTTTCTCCGCTGGGATCGTTGCTAACCTTTGCCGAGCACAAGGGGTATGCGCTGGCGGCGATGTGCGAAATTATGGGGGGTGCGCTTTCAGGGGGTAAAACCACACATGAAGAGAGCCTGCAGACCAGCCCGGACGCCATCATCAACTGTATGACCACTATTATTATGAATCCGGAACTGTTCGGCGCGCCGGACTGCGACAACCAGGTCGCAGCATTTGCTGAGTGGGTGAAAGCGTCCCCGCATGCTGAAGATGTCCCGATCCTGTTGCCAGGTGAGTGGGAAGTGAATACTCGCGAGGAACGGCTGGAACACGGTATTCCGCTGGATGCCGGAAGCTGGCAGGCGATTTGCGAGGCGGCGCTGCAAATAGGCATGCCGGACACCGTGTTGCAGGAATTCCGTCAACGACTGGAACACTAAGCAAAAAAAAGCCCGTCCAGTGGCGGACGGGCAAACAAAGGGTAACAAACAGGGTCAATGAGGGTTGGAGCATTGGGTCGTACAGGTAATCTTTCGGTTATTTATAGATAACCGCGGTGCCGCTCATTTTGTCTTTACCGACAGCGGAAGTGATGCTGTAACCAGTTGCGCCAGCAACAGCCGCTTTCTCAGCCAGTTTGGCTTCCAGGCCATCCAGTGTGGTGGCGCCATCAGCAGAAACTACACCAATTTTATTCATGCTTTGTGCCTGAGTGGAGGAAACCGGCTCGGCAGCGAAAACGCCAAATGACAGGGTAGACAGGGCGATGGCAGCAACAGCAAATTTGATATTTTTCATGATTAATCTCTCGCAGGGTTGTTCTGTTAGTAGTCAGTGTTCTTTAAGAAGACGTTGTTCCGTCGATGTGATAAGTATCACGTTTTTTTTGGTGAGAGAAAATCGAATAGAATTGACGACATCAATCAAAAAAATTGAATGACAAATAACTTATTGAATATTAATAAATTCAGGCGAGGGATTTACAGTTCTTGTCATTGCGCTTTACAGAGAAACCAACAACGGCACATTTTGCCACACAGAGTGCGAAAAAGCGTGCTCGTAAAGGAAATCGTATGCGCTGAAACTTTTGGTAAAGATGAGTCAACGTAGCTGGCTGTCTTTCGAACCTCTGCGATTATATCCTGAAAATGCCGCGCTATGTGAATCTTTATCCTGTTGGCAAGTGATGCACAAGCGTACCCCTGGCACGGCCTCACGTCTGGCCTGAGGGATAGGATTGCCACATTCTTCGCATTCATACAGACTTTCCCCGGTCGGTAACTCACCGCGGGCGCGGGCAACAGCATCTTCAATAGTATTGTTGATCTGTTCGTTAACTGCGTCGTCATTTGCCCATCCGGATGCCATGTGCACCTCCTGCTGCTGATGTCTACAGACTAAGTATAGCGAAGGTGATGGCTGAAAAACGACCATGCGCCAGCAGTATCAGATTTCAGACCATTCGCGCAGCAGGTTATGGTAGAGATTGAGTAATGACAGGATTTCGTTGCTCTCCCCATGACGAGTCTTCAGGGATTGAATGTTTTTATCCAGTTCAAAAAGCATGGCGCGATTTTTGTCGTCACGGATCATCGACTGGATCCACATAAAGGATGCCACACGAACGCCATGGGTTACTGGCGTTACGCAGTGCAGGCTGCTGGAAGGGTAAAGCACCAGATCGCCTGCCGGAAGCTTCACCGCATGCTGGCCGTAGGTATCATTGACCAGCAGTTCTCCACCTTCATAATCATCCGGGTTACTCAGGAATAAGGTTGCGGAAAGGTCTGTGCGCATCCAGCCGTTTTCCGGATGGCTACGCACCGCACCGTCAACGTGAAAACCATAGGTCTCGTTGTCCTGGTAGCGATTAAACAGCGGTGTGGAGAGCGTTTTCGGTAGTGCTGCGGCGAAGAAAAGCGCGCTGTTATTTACCGCAGTCTGTACCGCCTGTTGTAAAACGCCGTAGCGTTCACTTTGCGTATTTACCTGCTGGTTGTTTTTAACCTGCGCCCCCTGAGCGCCGGTGGTTGCGCGGCCATCAACCCAGTCGGCTGCGTCCAGTTGCTCGTGAAACCAGGCTACATCCTGCGCCGACAGAACGCCGGGAATGTGGTACATCATCAGTGTTTCTCCTGAAAGTGGGGCTTTCGCCCCACGCGATGGATCAGAAATGCATATTGGCTGTGAGCAGGAAAGTTCTTGGCTCGCCTGGATGATAACGGTATCCACTCTTGTTTATGGAGGATACATAATCGGTGTCGAACAGGTTATAGACGTTTAGCTGGAAATCGAGATTGCGATTCACGCGATAGCCCAGTTTGGCGTCGGCGACCCAGTAACCTTCAGTGTAGGATGGCGTACCCACGGCGCCGTCCGAACCGCGATGCATACTGCCCACGTAGCGTGCGCCCGCGCCAACGGAAACATCGTCGGTTGCCTGATACTGGCTCCACAGCGTGAACGCATGTTCCGGCGTATAGGGCAGGGAAGAAGAACCATCCTGAGCAACGTTTTTGCCGCTGTGGATGGTGGCGCGTTGCTGGGTGTAACCCCCAATAACCTGCCATGCGGGGGTGATGTTGCCTGCTACCGAGAGCTCGTAGCCTTCAACGCGTTTCTCCCCGTACTGGGAATAGGTACCGTCGTCGTTCTGCTCAACTTCATTCTCAATATCCGTGCGGAAAATTGCGGCGGTTAACAGCAGGCGCTTATCCAGCACCTCCCATTTGGTGCCAATCTCGCTAGTTTTCGCTTTCTGCGGTTTGAAGTCGGTACGGTTTGCGCTGTTACCGCTTCCGCCCTGAGCAAGGGCAAAGTTGCTGCCGCCCGGCGGTTGCTGAGAAACGGCATAGTTAATGTAGACATTGCCGTTATCGGTCAGGTGATACAGCGCGCCCGCTTTCCAGTTCACCAGATTGCCTGATTTGGCAGTATCCACAGTGGTGACCGGGGAACCTTTGGTGACGCCTGTCGGACATGCCACTGCACCACGGCCAGAAGCGCCGCAAGCGGTGGCGCTGTCATATTCAGTGCGGTAATTGTCGAGGCGAATACCACCGTTCAGCTCAAACTCACGGGTAATTTGTAGCGTATCAAAAGCGTATACGCCAAAGGTATCGGTTTGCCCGTTAGCGTTGGCGCCGTTACGCGATAATCCGCCGATATTCACGTCGCTGTTGGGATGATAAATATTAACCGGCGGCGGGGTAATCGGGGCTACGCCATAGTTGGTTTGTGTTTCGCGCGTCAACTCCACGCCAGTGCTGATGTCGTGACCGATGGATCCCGTGTAAAACTTTGAGGTCAGGTTGGTCTGGTTGGTCAGGATTTTGTTACTGACATCTTTGGTATTTGCCTGGCGTGACCAGGTCCAGGTGTCGACGCTGCTGGTGGGTTGCGTAATATTAGACGCACCGCCCATCACCGCCGTCATCAGATAATCCTGTTTAATGCGCGACCAGCGGGTAGTGTTGCGAATCGTGGTGCTGTCGCTCAGGTCATGTTCAAAACGCATCGTCGCGGTATCGGTCGTCGAATCGTCGTAATCCGAGTTGGTGCCGTAGAAGTTATGCGTATCCACTTTTCCTGAATGATTCAGTGCAGACGTCCCTGCGGAAGGCGCGGAGTAACCCGGCAGGCCGATGGTGGGAATGCCTCCATCCGGTGTGTTGTGTTGAGTAACGTGCAGATAGTTCAGATACAGTCGGTTCTCGGTGCCTAAGCCAAAAGCAAGTGAGGGGGCCACGCCGTAACGTTCATTCTTCACGTTGTCGCGACCGGCATCATGTGTTTTTTCACCCATCAGGTTTAAGCGTGCGGCGGTGGTCTCGCCGATAACCTGGTTAATGTCCAGCGTACCACGGCGGAACCAGGCGCTACCGACGCTGGCCGACGCATCGATTCCTGAGTCGGTACGCGGCTGTTTGCTGATCATATTGATAGAGCCAGTCGGTGCGCTACGTCCATAGTCGGTACCGGAAGGACCTTTAATCACTTCGACCTGTTCGGTATTGAAGGTATCGCGCGTGACGCTGCCGATATCACGAACACCGTCGATATAAATACTGTTCGAAGTATCCGCGCCACGCATATAAACCGCATCACCGGTAGTGGAGTTGCCGTTTTCGCCAGCGAAAAACGCGCCAACGCCCGGTACGTTTTTCAGCGCATCGGTCAGATTTGTTGCGCCTTGATCCTTAATCACCTGCTCAGAAATCACCGTCATGGTGCGGGTGGTATCCGCCACCGGGCGGGAGAATTTAGGGTCGGCAGACTGTGTTGGGGCGTACAGCGAAGGTTTGGCCGCTTCAACGACCAACGTATCTTCTGGTTTTTTGTCCTGATCGCCTGCTGCGAAAGCCTGGGCTACCGGAGACAGGCCAATGCACAGACCGGCAAAAAAAGTCAGTGAATGAAAACTACTGGACGGCAAGTTGCGATTTTTATCCATTTTAATTAATGACTTATTATTTTTTGAGTAGACGGTTTCACTCACGCGAAGGGACATCTCTGTGGATGTTGTACCCTGCAGGTCTCGCGAAAATGAATGTGTAATTGATAATGATTTTAATAATCATTTCTAATCAGTGCGACGTTTTAGCATTCATTAATTCAAAAATAAATACATTTATTTACATTGGATTCAAAATGCCAACACATTGATTACAAATTGAGCCGAAAATGAAGTGAACAGCGCGCAGAAAACTGCATTCGGGCGAATGCAGTTGGGAGAAGGTGGGGGCTACTTATAGATAGTTGCGGTACCGTACATCTGGTTTTTACCGCCTGCAGAATTAACAACAAAGCCTTTTGCCCCTTGTTCTTTCGCTTTCTCTGCCAGCTTGTCCTCAAGGTCGCTCAGGTTAGAGGCGCCGGTAGCGGATACTGTGCCGGAAGCTTGTAGCTGACCGGTAGCTGGGCTGGTGTATGGCTGCGCAGCAAAGGAGGCAAATGTCATGCCGGTAAGTACGGTAGCGGCAAGTAATGTGAGGCATTTCTTCATGGTGATATCCTCTGAAAAACAACAGGTGTGCCTGATAAGTTTAGGTCGTCAGCGGATGACATTTACCGCAAAAAACTGGTGATGAACTGTCTGTTTTTCGAACAATCAGCAAAGCGTCAAACAGGCGTAAAAAATCAAATTTCCTTGTTGTGTGTGTTTACCACGTGGCGTTATGCGGGTATCTTACGCCGCTGTTAAAAGGAGAATGCTATGTCCGCCCAGAAACCGGGATTACACCCACGCAACCGCCACAATGGCCGTTATGATCTTGCGACTTTATGCCAGGTTACCCCAGAGCTGACGCAATTTCTCACCCTCACGCCCGGCGGGGAGCAGAGTGTTGATTTCGCCAATCCGCAGGCAGTAAAGGCGCTCAATAAAGCACTGCTGGCGCATTTTTATGCGGTGAAAAACTGGGATATTCCGGACGGTTTTCTGTGCCCGCCGGTTCCTGGTCGCGCTGACTACATTCACCATCTGGCCGACCTGTTGGGGGAAACCAGCGGAACCATTCCGGCAAATGCGAGCATCCTGGACATAGGCGTAGGGGCAAACTGTATTTATCCGCTGATCGGCGTGCATGAATACGGCTGGCGATTCACGGGCAGTGAGAGCAGTAGCGAAGCGTTTAACAGCGCTCAGGCGATCATAAACGGCAATCCGGGGTTAACCCGTGCTATTCGTCTGCGTCGTCAGAAAGATGCTTCGGCAATCTTCAACGGTATCATTCACAAAAATGAGCAGTATGAAGCCACATTGTGTAACCCGCCATTCCATGATTCTGCGGCCTCAGCCCGTGCAGGAAGCGAGCGTAAACGTCGTAATCTGGGGCAAGATAAAGATGATGCGCTGAACTTTGGCGGACAACAGCAGGAGCTGTGGTGTGAAGGCGGCGAAGTAGCGTTCATCAAAAAAATGATCGTCGAAAGCCAGGCTTTTGGGCGTCAGGTTATGTGGTTTACCACGCTGGTTTCGCGCGGCGAGAACTTACCTCCGCTGTACCACGCATTAACGGATGCGGGCGCGGTGAAAGTGGTCAAGAAAGAGATGGCCCAGGGGCAAAAGCAGAGTCGCTTTATTGCCTGGACCTTTATGGATAACGATCAGCGTCGTCGTTTTATGGCGCGTAAACGCTAAAGCGTTGGCTCGGTTGGCGGCAGCGGTTCGCTTGCCGCAGACGTTGGGCCATTCCCTGGTGCAGGCAACACTTGATAGGTCTGTACCGGGGCGCGTATGTTGGCCAGATCGAAGTATTTCTTCACCTGGCTGTCGAGCGCAAAACGTACCGTCCACTGCTTCAGCGGCAAGGTGGTAAACGAGACCCGTAGTGTGAATGCCGTATTGGTTAATCCTACAATCCCGGCAAACGACGGCTCGCCGATAATCAGCCCGCGAATATCATCTTTTTCCATCACCGCAGCAACCGCATCTTTCAACGCCTGATTCGCTTTATCCGCATCCTCATGGCGGTCTACGTCGTAATTGGCGACGACCGATCCAATTCCCCGCACAAAGTTGGCGAAGGTCGTTATCGATGACCAGGGAATAATATGGTATGCCCCGGTGTCCTGACGCACGCCCACAGAACGGATGGACATCCGTTCAACCGTACCGGTGAGTGGGCCAATGGTCACCAGGTCGCCGGTGTTCATGCCATTTTCAAACTGAATAAAAATCCCGGTAATAATATCTTTTACCAGCGTTTGCGAGCCGAAAGAGATAGCCAGCCCCAGCGCCCCGGCCCCGGCCAGTAAGGGGGCGATATTGACGCCGATTTCCGACAACACAATCATGATGGTGATCGTGCTGATGATCACCGCCAGTGCGTTACGAAACAGTGTCAGTAGGGTGCGGGTACGCGCGCTGGGTAGCGGACGACCGTGGATATCGGAAGCCAGACGATTTTCAATCAGGCTGGCGAGAATCGTCCAGCCGATGGCGGAGAAGAATAAAATCAGCGCGATACGGATCAGGATATCCACTGTTTTTTCTCCTGCGCCGTAATGCAGCCAGTTCCAGAAGTCGAACAGTCCCCAGGCATTCAGTAGCAGCATCACCGCAACGCACACTGTCAGGATCCTGGCTACGCTTAACGCCGTCGACAGCCAGCCATTCAGCCGCTTTTGTAGTTCCGGATAGCTGCGCTGAGTGTGTGGCGAAAGGGTAATAGTTTTGGCAATCCAGCGGGAAAACATGCCGGAAACAAAGGCGGCAATTCCAATGATTACCAGGCTGCGCAGCGTAGCGCCCATCATGAATTTCAGGCTGTTGCCCGGATCAAACAGCGAAAAGAAAAACAGCACAATGAAATAGGCGCTGGCCAGCCAATGCCATACCAACGCAAAAGCACGAATAAACAGACTGAAAAAAGCGAGGGATCTTTCCGCCAGATTCAGCAAATGCTGCGTTATCTCTTTCTTGTTTCTGAAAATCAGGTACAGCGCCCATAGCGTGATACACAACATGATGATGACGTTGGCCATCGCGCCGACCTGCACATTGACCTGATTCGAAATAATGGGCACGGCAACGATAAGCCCATAGCCAATCAGGCTGCTCAATGAACTCAAACGGCGATTCCAGTAGCGTGCGCCAGCATCCTGAATGTTAAACGGGCGCAGCTCGGCCACCGTTGGGCAAAATATCAGGCGCAAAATGGCCTTGAAGAATTCAATCAGGGCGAAGGCATTGAGAAACAGGCTTTGCTGAAAGGCGATCGTGCGACTGCCAGCGTTCATTTTGTCGCTCAGTATCTGCCCGACAAATAATGTCAGCGCCAGCAGAAGCAAATCAATAATGAATGCGCCAACGATCATCGCCGGAAGCTGAAGCCAGTTGCTGCGTTCGCGGTTTTTCCGCCGCGCCCATTGTCCCATTTTGCGATACAACGGTAGCGCGCACAGGCGAACCAGCCAGAAAAAACCGAACACTGACACCGCCAGCATTAAAAAATGCGTCAGAGCATTGGTGAACGTTTGCGGATTAAAGGTCTTATGCGGGGCATCGGTAATATTGCGATAAAGCTGGGCAAAGCGGCTGGAGAGCGCCTCACCGTAGTGGCGGGTGACGTCCGTGACGTTTTCCAGTACCGTTTTTTCTTCCGTTAACGTGGGCGGGACAATGGTCGGCACCGGCTCGGCAGGAGGGGCAGTGGCCACTTTGCGTAACTGACCGATCAGCTCCTTCCGCGAGGCGTCATTTTCCAACACATCGGCCAGTGCACCGTAAGCCGCTTTTTTCTGTTCAATATCCGGCTCTTTCGCCGCTGTGGTTTGCGCGTTGGTTGATGTTGGCGTGGTGACGCCAGGAATTGTCACCGCCTGGGTCGGAAGACTCAACAGACAAACAATGATGAACAGGATCCCGCGCATGACTCCTCCCATGAGAAAATAAATACAAAAGGATAAGTATAGATGTCAGGGCGGGAGAGAATTGAAATGAGAGGATTCTGGTGAAAAACCTCCCTTCGGGCGAAGGGAGGCAGAGCTATCAGGAAACGTGCTGCAAGAATTCCTGTAAGCGTTGGCTGGGCGGATTTTCAATCAGGGCCTGCGGATTACCGTCTTCGGCAATACGACCCTTATCAATGAAAATCAGGCGTGAAGCCACTTTTTCGGCAAAACCGATTTCGTGGGTCACAATCACCATGGTCATCCCTTCTTCCGCCAGATCCTGCATAACTTTCAGAACTTCGTGGCGCAGTTCTGGATCCAGCGCTGAGGTTGGCTCATCAAACAGCATCATTTTCGGCTTCACCGCCAGCGCACGGGCGATAGCCACACGCTGTTGTTGACCGCCGGACAGCTCAGAAGGGTAGTGATGGGCGCGCTCGGCCAGACCCACTTTCGCCAGCAGTTCTTTCGCCAGTTTCTCGGCCTGTTCTTTATTCGCCCCGCGTACGCGCTGCGGCCCGAACATGACGTTTTCCAGCGCCGTCAGATGCGGGAACAGATAGAACTGCTGAAACACCATCCCGGCTTCCTGGCGGATTAACCGTTCGTCTACCTTCGGATCGTTCACTTTCAGACCGTCGACGATCAGATCGCCAGAGGTTATCTCTTCCAGTTTGTTAATGCAGCGTAGCAGGGTAGATTTACCGGATCCTGACGGCCCGATAATCACCACTACTTCACCCTGTTGAATGTTCAGGTCAATATTGTGCAGCACCTGGGTTGGACCAAAGTGCTTAGAAACGTTTTTAAATTCAATCACAGGATTTTCATCCTTCTTTCCAGACGACGCAGAATGAAGCTCAGCACCAGCGTAATGATCAGATAGAACACCGCAACGGCGCTCCAGATTTCCAGTGCGCGGAAGTTACCGGCAATGATTTCCTGGCCCTGACGGGTCAGTTCAGCGACGCCAATGACAATAAACAGCGAGGTATCTTTAATACTGATGATCCACTGGTTGCCCAGCGGCGGCAGCATACGACGCAGCGCGAGAGGCAAAATAACGTGGCGAATAGTCTCTGTGCGTGAAAGCCCAAGGGCCAGTCCGGCTTCGCTGAATCCTTTATGGATTGAGAGCACCGCACCGCGGGTGATTTCCGCAATATAGGCACCGGAGTTGATCATGATGGTGACAACGGCGGCGCTAAAGGGGTCAATGCGTAAATCGTTAAATGCCATTGGTAGAGCGAAGTAAATAAACATTACCTGCACAACGATTGGCGTACCGCGAATGACTTCGATAAACACCAGCGCTACGTGGTTGGCGATCCAACCGCCGAAAGTGCGCGCAAACCCTGCTGCAAGTCCGATTATCAGACCGCCAGCCAGACCGAGGACCGAGATCCACAGGGTCATTTTGGCGCCTTCAATCAAAAGCGGGATGGCGGGCCAGATGGCACTCCAGTCAAACTGCATATGTCGTTCCTGTTACCGTGGTGTAAATATTCAAATGCCCGTTTTGCCGGATGTGCTGTGCTTATCCGGCTTACAGGTCTCAAAAATCCAGGCGTAGGCCCGGTAAGCATCACGCCACCGGGCAACGCTACCGGTTATTATTTAGGTTCAGTACCGAACCATTTTTTGTAGATTTCGTTGTAAGTACCGTTCTCTTTCAGCGTTTTCAGCGCGCCGTTCACTTTCTCACGCAGGTCGTCGCTGCCTTTCGGGAAGGCGATGCCGTACTGCTGGGCTTCCAGTGATTCGCCTACAGCTTTGAACTGACCATTGCCAGCTGTTTTGATGAAGTAAAGAATGTTTGGTGTGTCGTGCAGCACGGCGTCTGCGCGGTTGGTGCCCAGTTCCATATACGCGTTATCGATGTTCGGGAACTGACGCAGGTCTTTAGTTTTGATATTCGCTTTTGCGTAATCAACGGAACCGGTGCCGCTCTTCACTGCGACAACTTTACCATCCAGATCTTTCACGCTTTTCACGTCGTTGTTATTCGCTTTCACCATCACTAACAGACCGCTTTTGTAGTAGCCGTCAGAGAAGTCGATCGCTTTTTTACGCTCATCGGTGATGGTGATACCCGCCAGTGCCAGGTCGATATTTTTGGTTTGCAGAGCCGGGATGATGCCGCTGAAATCCATTGGTTTCAGTTCATAATCCAGCTTCAGTTCTTTGGCGACAGCAGCCCACAGATCCACATCAAATCCAACGTATTTGTCACCCTGTTTGAATTCGAACGGTACAAACGCGGTGTCAGTTGCGACAACCAGTTTCTTATCTGCGGCATGGGAGGACACCGCAAAAGCCAGGGTAAGTGCAGCCAGTGAAACTTTTAATACAGACTTCATAGGATTTCCTTTTATATCCACGGGGCGATCCCCTGCGAGAACATATGGCTTAATGAAAGAATCGTGCCAATTTTGCAACTCATTGTTTTAACAAGAGGGTGTTTCGTTTCTCTGCACAATAAGTAGGGCAAAGCGAGTAATCTGCACTGTTTTGGGGCACTCATTTGGTGCGAACCAGGCACGGTGCAAACGGTATGACTATTTAGCGTAAAAATTGTTGATAAAACAATCTTTCGTTAACGATTGTGTGAGGTGATTATTACAAATAATTTACTTTGGAGTGACGAATGATCAATGTTATGCACCATAGATGTGCAAAACCCCCGCCGGAGCGAGGGTTATATAGGTAATTCTTATGTCTGCGGTTACTCAATGTTGGCTTCGATAAACCACAGGAATTTGTCGAGATCGCGAGAGGCTGCGGTAAAGATATCCGCGGTATCTTCGTCTTTTGCTTCGCTAATAGCCTTACGTACGCTGTTTGCAACTACGGCATAACGTTCGGCCAGCTCTTTTAAGTGGTCCTGTACGTTATGGATATCCAGCGGGTAACTTTTCAGAGGCGTTTTGCTATTAATAACCTGAGTTGTGCCCAGTGCCACACCGCCCAACTGTACGGCGCGTTCAGCCATCGTGTCGAGGTGATCGGTCAGGGCTGTACGGAAGCCATCCAGCATTTCATGTACCGCAATGAAGTTTGCGCCGCGCATGTTCCAGTGAGCCTGTTTGGTGATCAATGACAGGTCAATGAACTGGATTACTTGCTGATTCAGCAGTTCTACGGTCGCTTTCTTTTCGCTATCAGACACATCGTTGCGGGTATAAAGGAGGGCGGATGCTTTTGTTTTTACCAGTTTCGCGGTACTCATATTTTCATATCCTCTTGATATTTATGTCCCAACTCTTCAACGGAATTAAGTATAGCGCTAAATTTGGATTTTTTTTCCGGTGTTGCCTATTACTTTAATAGCGAAGAAGGGGTAAATATAAAATATCTAATAAAATCAATTGGTTGAATTATGTGTTCTTGCGGGATGTTATTTTTATGTTAATTTTGAGATTAAATGAAATATGCGGATGAGAAAATTATATTTTTTAGAATTATTATCACGCAGATTTACAATTGGATATTCTGCATGATTATGCAAACCATGCAGAATATTACGTGGTTAATTCACGTCGACTTGTTTTATTTGTGGCTCTTTACGAATAGTGAGCGTAGAGCCCATTGATGCGACGATAATGGCACCCAGAGCGAGTGTCTGGATAAGCGTCAGCGTTTCACCGAGGAAGATCATTCCGGAAACCGCTGCCAGGGCAGGTTCCATACTCATCAATGTACCGAAAGTACGCGTCGGCAGGCGCGTCAATGCAATCATCTCCAGTGAATAGGGAAGTGCAGTAGAGAGGACTGCAATGGCCAGGCCTAACGGCAGAATGGACCAATGCCACAGGGCATCACCAGCCTGGATCGCGCCGATTGGCACAAATACCAGTGCTGCAATTAATGACCCTACTGCGACGGTTGCCGGACCGTGTTCCGCCCCGGCTCGCTGCCCGGTAAGAATATAGATGGCCCAGCAGGCACCAGCCCCCAGCGCTAGCGCAGCACCGGTTAAATCGACGTGAGAAACGTCCTGACCTAATGGCAGCAGAAACCACAGTCCGAGTACAGCCAGTGCAACCCAAATGAAATCCACCGGGCGCCGGGATGAAAACAGCGCTACCGCCAGCGGGCCGGTAAATTCCAGCGCCACGGCAATTCCCAGTGGCACGGTCTGGATTGACAGATAGAAGAGATAGTTCATCCCGCCCAGAGACAGGCCATAAAACAGAAGGGGCAGGCGCTGTTCTTTGGCGAATCGCAAACGCCAGGGTTTAAAGAAGGCGATAAGGATGAGGGTGCCCAACGCAAGGCGCAACGCGGTAACGCCCGGCGCGCCGACGAGCGGGAACAGCGATTTCGCCAGAGATGCTCCGCTTTGAATGGAGGACATAGCAATTAGCAAAACCAAAATAGGCAACCAGACTGGCGCTTTACGTGACGACCCCGGCATCCTTTCTCCTGTCAAATTATGTCAATAGAAGTAAAACAGCGAGTGTAATGGAAATACACACATGCGGTTGAGTATTCGTTGAAAAAAAAATTGCTCAGTTCCGTACAATGGCATGAAAATGATGGATTAATAATCTGCGTGATTAGGAATAATCTGGATGAATGTGCCATATTGTGCGCGCAATAATGGCATTTTACGTTAGAAAAGTGATGTTAATTGAAAGAGATAGCGGATTTCTGAAATGTTCTGTTACATGAAAGACCCCGTTAGACATCGCTAATCGCAAAGAGTTTCCCATCAATTTTTGGTATATTTAAAACTTAAGATTTACTTGAAGCACATTTGAGGTGGTTATGAAAAAAATTGCATGTCTTTCAGCACTGGCCGCTGTTCTGGCTTTCTCCGCAGGTACTGCTGTAGCTGCTACTTCTACCGTTACCGGTGGTTACGCTCAGAGCGATGCTCAGGGCGCAGCGAACAAAATGAACGGTTTCAACCTGAAGTATCGCTACGAGCAGGACAACAACCCGCTGGGTGTTATCGGTTCCTTCACTTACACTGAAAAAGATCGTACCGATGCTTCTGGCGACTACAACAAAACCCAGTACTACGGCATCACTGCTGGTCCGGCTTACCGTCTGAACGACTGGGCAAGCATCTACGGTGTAGTGGGTGTTGGTTACGGTAAATTCCAGAACGCAGCATCCCCGGCTGACAACCACACCACCAGCGACTACGGTTTCTCTTACGGTGCTGGTCTGCAGTTCAACCCGATCGAAAACGTTGCTCTGGACTTCTCCTACGAGCAGAGCCGTATTCGTAGCGTTGACGTTGGCACCTGGATCGCTGGCGTGGGTTACCGCTTCTAATCACTTCGGTGATATGAAAAATCCGCCTCTCGGGGCGGATTTTTTTTGCCTGCAATATGAGCTGTTAACGAGATTTGGTCTCGAAGATGTCGGTACCAAGGTGGTTGTAGTCCACCTTCTGCAGCTTAAAGTTGGTGATGTACACAGGCCCGGCTTTTTTCTCTGAGATAAAGCGGTAGCTGTTGGTTATTTCTTTTGCGCTAATCCCTGTCCACTGCGAGAAAAAGCTGAGGAAATCATTGGCGGATCGACGGGCCTTAATCACCCGATGCGCTTTATCATCGCTCGACAGCACCATGAAAGGTACCTGGAAATTTTGCTGGAACTGATCATCATGCGCCAGGTACTGCACCTCTTTTCCCCGTTCTTTAAACGCGAGGCCATGATCGGAGAAATAGACCATCGAGAAGCTGCTACCGCTATTACGTAACTGATCGTATAGCTGGCGCAGTAGGTCATCCGTTTGCGTCATGGTGTACAGGTAGCAAGACGTCTCTTTTGACTGGACGAAAGTCTCGTACTTACCCTGCGTACGGTCGCAGGCCTGCGGATGTGAGCCCATTAAATGCAGTACAATAAGCTGCGGCTGAGTGCGCTCGGTTGCCAGCACCTGAGCGGTCATCTTCAACAGCGCTTCGTCACGGGTATTTTTATCCGCTTCGAAGTCACCGTTCTTGAGGAACTGAACTTCATCAGCGCGTTTTGCAATGCTGGCGATGGCCGTGTCGTATTCACCAATTTGTCCCTGATTGGAAAACCACCATGTCTGGAAACCTGCTCGGTTGGCCAGGGTGACAAAGTTATCCTGGAACTGGGGCTTATTGTCGACCACCCGATTCAGCGTCAGGCCGAGTGATTTTTGCGTTGAACCGCTGGCAGCAATGTAATCCGCAAAGATGTAGCCGTTAACGGAGCTGGCAAACGGGGTGTTATCCCAGTGGCCGCCAAACGCGCCTAACGCATCGCGGCGGGCGCTTTCGCCGATCACCACGACGTAGGTGTGATACTTCGGCTTCACGGCGGTTACGGTCCAACTGTCTTTCACGCTCGACAGCTTCGCCATACGCTCTTGTTCGTCGAGCACTTCGTTGTTATTGACGATCACGTCCTTGGCAAACCGGAAAACCGGATAGCCAGTGTCTTTCAGCTTGAACACGCCGCCCCAGGCCAGGTTTTGTACCGGGGTAACAAAGAATGCGACAACGCTGAACAGCAAACAAACGCTGTCGAACTTGTTCCAGCCACGCTTTTGTTCATCTTTTTTACGACGTACGGCGATAACGCCGAGGGCGAAAATAAATACCCCAACCAGATAACTGTACCAGGGGAAGATGGTCAGGATTTCGGTGGACTCTTCCATATTGGTTGAGTGCAGCGCCAGCAAGGTATTGAAGTTCGGTGAGCCGTAAGCCTGGCCGAACGGAAAGTACATTGCCGCAATCAGCGAGCAAAGGCCAATCAGCACTTTCTGCGCGCGCGGCGCGCTGCGCCACAGCAGCATCAATATACAGGTGAAAGCAACGCTATAGAGCAGGCTAAGCGGATAGCCCAGCGCAATGTTGATCAGCAGAGACTGTAAGAAATAGAGGCCAGTCCACGGACTAATCGCCCGGCTACGAGCAATGATTGAATCTTTGAGGGTTAAATTCATATGCCACTGTTACAAAAACGCCATGTGCTTACCCTGGCGCTAAGGGTCATTGCCTGCCTGAGAGAGCGAGAAGAGGGATAGGGTCCGCATCCGCGAGCCGCAATATACGCAGGGCTGCGAAAAGATAGAGTGTGCGCAAGAGAAGGTCAACTACTACAAAGAAATTGTTTTGCGAGGGACGTGGCAAAACTGACAAAAAGAAGGGTTATTGGGACGAAAACCACCACCGTACCCGGATGACGGCAGGAAAAAGAAGCGGCGTACCGCAACGCCGCATTAATTTTCTGAAGGTTTATCCTTCTCAGGTTTGCTGTTAATCATGTCACACAGCATAGAGATCAGCATCAACCGTACTTTAAAGGGAGAGTGGCTAAACACGCGTATACACCTCTTAAATTCATTCATGTAAACCTCCTGACTTCACGATCCCATCAGTCCTTGAGGGATGTCTTTATTATATACAGATATAGCACAGGCTATATTATATAGCTATTGCTAAAACGTTAATTTTTTGTGCCCGCGCAACTCTGGTTTACAATGAGTGCTCTCTAATCAGATGCCGTTAACGCGTCACAGTAACGAGGAAGCAGAATGAGTCGTCGCGCAGGTACGCCAACAACAAAAAAAGTGACGCAATTGGTGAATGTCGAAGAACACGTTGAAGGGTTTCGTCAGGTTCGGGAGGCGCATCGCCGTGAGCTGATTGATGACTACGTAGAGCTGATTTCCGATCTCATTATTGAGGTAGGTGAAGCGCGCCAGGTGGATATGGCCGCACGGCTTGGGGTTTCCCAGCCGACGGTTGCTAAAATGCTTAAGCGTCTTGCTTCAGTCGGATTGATTGAAATGATCCCCTGGCGAGGCGTGTTTTTAACCGCAGAAGGTGAACGACTGGCTCAGGAAAGTCGGGAGCGTCATCAGATTGTGGAGAATTTCCTGTTGATGTTAGGTATCAGTCCGGAAATTGCCCGTCGCGACGCGGAGGGGATGGAGCATCACGTCAGTAAGGAAACGCTGGAGGCTTTTAGCCGGTTTACGCAACAGCAAGGAACAGGCTCTGAATGAGTTTTCCTTTATTACGCGCCTTACAGCGCGATCGTTTTTTCCAGCTGTTAATCATCGTTGGGGTTGTACTGAGCCTGTTCACGCCATTTACCCCCCGGTCGTGGCCGGGAGCGATTGACTGGCACACAATTATCACGCTTAGTGGCCTGATGTTACTGACCAAAGGCGTGGAGCTAAGTGGTTACTTCGATGTGTTAGGGCGCAAGATGACCCGCCGTTTCAAAACAGAGCGCCAGCTGGCGATATTTATGGTGCTGGCGGCGGCGTTGTTGTCGACGTTTCTGACCAACGATGTTGCGCTGTTTATTGTTGTTCCGCTGACCATCACTCTGAAAAAATTGTGCGCTATTCCGGTGAATCGCCTGATTATCTTTGAGGCGCTGGCGGTTAACGCCGGATCGTTGCTAACGCCAATAGGCAATCCACAAAACATTCTGATGTGGGGACGCTCAGGCTTATCGTTTACCGCGTTTACCTGGCAAATGGCGCCGCTTGCGGGGGCCATGATGCTGACGCTGGTGGTGCTGTGCTGGTTCAGTTTCCCGAATAAAGCATTGCATTATCACACCGGTACGCGCGCACCTGACTGGCTACCGCGTCTGGTGTGGGGCTGTCTGGTGTTGTACATCATCTTCCTTGTAGCACTGGAGTTAAAACAAGAGCTGTGGGGTCTGGCGATTGTGGCGGCGGGGTTCATGGTGCTGGCTCGCCGCGTGATCCTCTGCGTAGACTGGACGCTGCTGTTGGTGTTTATGGCGATGTTCATTGATGTGCACTTGCTGACGCAGCTTCCGGCCCTGCAGGGGATAACCCACCAGATTGGCGCGCTTTCAGCGCCGGGGCTTTGGCTGACCGCCATTGGCCTGTCGCAGTTTATCAGTAATGTGCCCAGTACGATTTTGCTGCTGAACTACGTCCCGCCAACGCTGCTTCTGGCCTGGGCGGTCAATGTGGGCGGCTTTGGGCTGTTGCCGGGATCGCTGGCGAATCTCATTGCGTTACGGATGGCGAACGACCGTCGGATCTGGTGGCGTTTTCATTGGTATTCGGTACCGATGCTGATATGGGCGGCGCTGGTGGGTTATGGTTTGTTGCTGATGATGTAATTGATGTGGTGTGCCGGATGGCGGCTGGCGCCTAATCCGGCCTACAGTGTTGGTAGGCCCGATAAGCGTAGCGCCATCGGGCATGTATAGCAGATTAGTTCAGGCGAACCGGCATACCAGAACGGTTCTGTACCGCCTGCTCGACGACGGCCTGATCGACGTCAGACTGACCGGTGATGCTGGTAATACTCTTGGTCAGGGTAATCGGTACAATTTCCCCGCCTTCGAACTGTGCTTCAGTCGTAGACAGCGGGTTATGTACTTCGATGTAACGGCTGCCGTCTGGTTCGGTCGTGGCTTTTACCGGCTCATCAATGAACTGTACACGGGTGCCGACCGGCACATTTTCAAACAAGAATTTGATGTCGTCGTTACGCAGACGTACGCAGCCGTGGCTGACACGTAAGCCGACGCCGAAGTTAGCATTGGTACCGTGGATAGCATACAGGCGACCGATATACAGCGCGTACAGACCCATCGGGTTATCCGGACCTGCCGGAACAACGGCTGGCAGCGGCTCGCCTGCAGCGCGGTATTCCGCATGCATTTTCGCCGTTGGCGTCCAGGTTGGGCCTGCTTTTTTACGTTCTACTTTGGTGGTCCAGTTGATTGGCGTGTCTTTGCCCAACTGGCCGATACCGATCGGCAGAACAATGACGGTGTTGGTGCCTTTCGGGTAGTAGTACAGACGCATTTCAGCGCTGTTGATAACAATACCTTCATGCACGGTATCCGGCAGGATCAACTGCTGAGGAATGTTCAGCACGGTGCCGCCTTTCGGCAGGAAGGTATCCACGCCCGGGTTGGCTTCCAGCATGTTAGACAGACCCATCTGATACTCTGCCGCAAAATACTCCAGCGGTTGGGTGTTGCCTTCAGGAATAGTAATGACCTGGTTTTGGCCAATCAAACGGCTACCATCGGTCGGCAGCGGGTACGTGACGGCTGAAGCGGTATTACAAAAACCAACTATTGCGAGTGCCGCCGCGAAAAGCGTTGTTAATTTCATATTCATATTCATGTATGCGAGATTCAGTGCCAGGCAGGCTAGTGGGTTGAGATTTATGTAGTGTTGGGCACGCATTATATGTGCAATCTGAGCAACAAGGAATTCGGATGTGTACTAAATCACATTTTTTTCCTTTTGGTTTCACTTTATCCCTTCCGCATGAAGACGCGATCTTCTTGCAGACTTATGGCATAATAAGCGGTTTGTCACATATTTCTTTCTCTTTCAGGATACGCCAGTGTTAGTTTCCAGCAACGTCACTATGCAGTTCGGCAGTAAGCCGCTGTTTGAAAATATTTCCGTCAAATTTGGCGGCGGCAACCGTTACGGCCTGATTGGCGCGAACGGTAGCGGTAAATCCACTTTTATGAAAATTCTCGGCGGCGACCTCGAACCGACGCTGGGCAACGTTTCCCTCGATCCGAATGAACGCATCGGTAAGCTGCGTCAGGATCAATTCGCCTTTGAAGAATTCACCGTGCTTGACACCGTGATCATGGGTCACGCTGAACTGTGGGAAGTGAAGCAGGAGCGCGATCGCATTTACGCCCTGGCTGAGATGAGCGAAGAAGACGGCTATAAAGTTGCTGATCTCGAAGTTCAGTATGGCGAAATGGACGGCTACTCTGCGGAAGCGCGTGCGGGTGAACTGCTGCTGGGCGTAGGTATTCCGGTAGAACAGCATTACGGCCCGATGAGCGAAGTCGCGCCCGGCTGGAAGCTGCGTGTGCTTCTGGCGCAGGCGCTGTTCTCTAACCCGGACATTCTGCTGCTCGACGAACCAACGAACAACCTGGATATCGACACCATTCGCTGGCTGGAGCAGACGCTGAACGAGCGTGACAGCACCATGATCATCATTTCGCACGACCGTCACTTCCTGAACATGGTCTGTACGCACATGGCGGATCTGGACTATGGCGAACTGCGTGTTTATCCGGGTAACTACGACGAATACATGACGGCGGCAACCCAGGCGCGTGAACGTCTGCTGGCCGATAACGCCAAGAAGAAAGCACAGATTGCCGATCTGCAATCCTTCGTCAGCCGCTTTAGCGCCAACGCGTCTAAATCTCGACAGGCGACCTCTCGTGCGCGTCAGATTGATAAGATCAAGCTCGACGAAGTGAAAGCGTCCAGCCGTCAGAACCCGTTCATCCGCTTCGAACAGGATAAGAAACTGTTCCGTAACGCGCTGGAAGTGGAAGCGCTGGCGAAAGGTTTTGATGAAGGTCCGCTGTTTAAAAACTTCAACCTGCTGCTGGAAGTAGGGGAGAAGGTTGCCATCATTGGTGCCAACGGCGTGGGTAAATCCACCATGCTGAAAACGTTGGTTGGCGATTTGCAGCCGGACAACGGTACCGTTAAGTGGTCTGAAAACGCCCAGGTGGGTTACTACGCGCAGGATCATGAATACGAGTTTGAAAACGATCTAACCGTCTTCGAATGGATGAGCCAGTGGAAACAAGAGGGCGATGATGAGCAGGTTGTGCGCAGCTTCCTTGGCCGTCTGCTGTTCAGCCAGGACGATATCAAGAAACCTGCCAAAGTGCTCTCCGGTGGTGAAAAAGGACGCATGCTTTTCGGTAAGCTGATGATGCAGAAACCGAATATCCTGGTCATGGATGAACCGACCAACCACCTGGATATGGAATCTATCGAGTCGCTGAACATGGCGCTGGAAATGTATCAGGGCACGTTGATCTTTGTTTCTCACGACCGTGAGTTCGTCAGTTCCCTGGCGACCCGCGTGATTGAGATTACGCCGGAACGCGTGATCGACTTTACCGGCAACTACGAAGATTACCTGCGTAGTAAAGGTATTGACGGTTAATTTACCCGTCGTCTTTCGTGTTACAGGTGTGTTGGCTGCACCTGTTCACCCCGGTCACTTACTTATGTAAGCTCCCGGGGATTTACAGGCTGGTCGCCTTACTGTAACGCGAAATATTTAGGGAAAATTGCGTAAGCTACATATTAAATAATCCCCAGCGCGCGTTTACCGTGGATATTCAAATCCTCCAGCGTGAAGCGTCCTTCCCAGTTAGTTTCATAATCCTCTCGCGGGAAATCACCCGGCGATGCGCCTTTTTCCAGCGCAGCTTTCACTTTGTGGGCGTAGGCCAGATTTTTTTCGCACATCGGGGCGGCAGGGATATACATAACGTTACCCCAGCCCTGCTGATTTTCTACAGGCGCGACGGAGTGAATCACATCGCAATGCCACCACACGGAGTCTCCGGCGTCCAGTTGTGGAATGCTGGTTAACGCTTCAATCAGCAACGGATGCCATTGCGCAGAAATCGGCAGGACTCTGCCGGGCGCTACGCCGCAAAGCTCATCTTCCGGCACATCGCCAAGCAATGGGCGTAACAGCACATACGCCATCGCTTCAGGAATCGGAACCACGTGCAACAATCCCTGTCCTGGCAGCATATCGGACAACGCAGTCCAGCCCTGGAAGGTACGGAACACTGAACATTTGGTGGTGTTATCCACCGTGTACTCTTCTACTTCGGTGCGATGCGCAGCCTGCCACGGATCGTAATCTGCCAGCTTGCCATTGAAAACATGAGCAAATACCTGCTGATACGCAGGCAGCAGCCAGCGTTCCAGCGCGCCGGAATCCGTATGCGCGCCCAGCCCTTTGGAGGTGGTTCCCGGCGGACGGCGGCGTATACGGTCAGGGTAGATAACGCTGACATCCGGGTTAAACCATTGTTTACCTTCGCTTGAAAATGTCCAAAGACGATTGAGGAACGACTGGGCATTGGCCATTTCTTCACTTTGGCGGGCCTGCATCTGCGCCTGGGACCAGTAAATGGGGTAGATTTCAGGTCGCGATGCGCTCAGGGTGCCGAAGAAGTTATCGCCTGGCCCTTTGTAGACGTCATCAAAATGGTTGCGATCCAGGTAATCAAGCATCGACTGATCCCATGCCAGCGCCTGTTCGCGGGGGAAATGCCCTTTAATGACTGCGCATCCGCGACGCTTAATTTCTTCACGCTGCTCTGCACTCACGCGACCCGCTTTGATATCCGCATAGGACAACACAGGCCATACCGGGGAGCCTTGCGCTTTGAGAGCGTTGATTTCCGCCACGCGGGTGGCAATGGCATCGCTCAGCTGATTGAAGATCAACTGAACATCCCCAAGCTGTGCCCGCAGTTGCTGTTTCATCTGACGGATTGCCGCTTTGTGATCGGCGGGCAACGTGTCGCTGGTAAAAGTAAAAGCCATAACCACCTCGCATTAACTTTCATTCGAAACTAAATTTAATTACAAGTGACAATATAAGTTAAAAGTTAGTTAATGCAAGTTTAAAAACCTGCTGGTGTGAGCAAAATAGAAAAAGAGTGAAAACCGGGATGAGGGATACCCCGGTTGGCAGGATCAGGCGTTAAAAGGTGAAGTGTTATCCAGCACTGCCTGAATTACGTTCAGCGCGCCTTGATGGTTATTGTCATCGGTCTGATAGCGGGCAATCACTTTGATGCTCTCTGCCGCATTGTCCATGGCGAAAGAGTAGTGCGCCATCTTCAGCATTTCCGCGTCATTGCCACTGTCGCCAATGGCGACCACGTTTTGCGGTGACAGGTTCCAGCGTTTTAGCAGACGGCTGATTCCGTTAGCTTTATGTAAGCCTGGAATGATCAGGTCGATAAACCCAAAGCCGCTGGTGACGGGCTTCATAATGCCATCAAGCGCGGTGTGCAGGTGATCGATAACCAGAGGGATCTGTTGGTCCGGTAAATTCAGCGAGAACTTAAACAGCACATCGTCGATATCCTGATAATCCTTGACGGGTTTCAGGCGGTGGTAGTGTTTTGCCATCAACGCGACAAAGGACTCTGGGGCATTTTCGCTCACGTAGGCGCTTTGCAGTCCACAGGCCACAAAGTTGAGTTGCTTATCTTTGAGCAGTTCGCCAATGACAATGCGTGATTCGTGGCGCGTAAGCTCGCCGTGAAACAGCTGTTTGCCATGTTCAAACACCAGCGCCCCGTTCTCGGCGACAAAAGAGATCTCATCTTTGAGCTGCGGGAAAAAGGAGATCAACTGGTAATACTGGTTGCCGCTTGCCACGACAAATTCAATATCTCGTTTCTTCAGTTCCTGATACTGCGCCATAAAGCGTGCACGATCGTATTGCTTGGCGTCGTCGAGAAAAGTTCCGTCCATGTCTGTGACGATAACTTTGATGGTCATATATGCTCCTGGCTCATAACTGCGACCAGAAACATTTTAATAACAATGTGAGCTAAAGCACAAATTTAATTTCGAATGAAAGTAAAACGCCAGGTGGCAACTTCGCCTTACCCGGCTAAAGGGGAGTATGTAAGCCCGGTAAGCGCAGCGCCACCGGGCGGGAGGGTTACAGCATATGTTCAGTGCGCGCGATGATATCGTCCTGTGCATCCGGTGAGAGAGCGGCGAAGAAGGCGGAATAACCTGCTACACGCACCACCAGGTCACGGTACTGATCCGGGTGTTTTTTGGCTTCCAGCAGCGTTTCACGAGAAACGATGTTGTACTGAATATGCCAACCTTTGTGCTCTTCAAAGAAGGTACGCAGCAGAATCATCAGCTTTTGTTTGTCAGACTCATTTTCCAGCGTGGCCGGGTTCAGCTTCTGATTTAATAGCACGCCACCGAGAATCGAACCGGTCGGCAGTTTACCCACCGAGCCAATTACCGCAGTTGGGCCGAGATGGTCCGTACCGGAAGCCGGGCTTGCGCCTTCTGCCAGTGGAGTGTGTGCTTTACGGCCATCCGGCGTTGCCATTGTTGCTGCGCCAAACGGCACGTTTGCAGAAATAGACGAGGTCCCGGCGTAGTAATTGCCGCCAACCGGGCCACGCCCGTAACGCGGATTATGATACTGTTTCAGTTCATCGATATAAGTCTGATAAGCGCGGGCCAGCAGCGTATCAACGCTATCGTCATCGTTGCCATATTTCGGTGCGCCGTTGATTAGTCGTTGGCGTAACTGCTCATGGGTCAGACCGTCAAAATCATCGGCCAGCGCGGCGGCCAGTTGTTGTTGACCGATAGCGCCCTGTTCAAAGACCAGTTTCTTCACTGCTGCCAGGCTGTTGCCGAGGTTGGCGATACCCACCTGCAAACCTGATACCCAGTCATACTTCGCGCCGCCTTGCTTAATGCTTTTCGCGCGTTCGATACAGTCGTCTACCAGCGCGGAGCACAGAATATCGTGTACGTTCTCTTCCAGCATGGTGTCAACGACATACTCGATTTCAATGGATTTACGCGTGTAGTAGCGAATCTGTGTATCCCAGGCATCCATCACTTCATCGAAATTGTTGAAGTTGCCAGCTGAGAGCGCTTTTTCCTGCGGCAGGAAGACTTTGCCGCTGGTGGCATCGCGTCCGCCTTCCAGCGCCGCCAGCATCACGCGGGCAAAGTTAATAAAGCTCATGCCGGTGCAGCGGTAGCCCCATTTGCCGCCAACGGCGGTTTCGATGCAACCAATCGCTGCATAGTCATAGGCGTCTTGCGGTTCAATGCCCAGCTTAATGAATTCCGGAATGACGATTTCATCGTTGTTAAAGGCTGGCATCCCGAAGCCGCAGCGGATCACCTGCACGCAGGCATCAAGGAAGTCATTACTCATCCCCGCGTGATAACGCACGCTCAGGTTCGGCTGAGTAGAACGCAGGCGGCCACAGGACTCCAGAATGGCGTAGGAGAGCGGGTTGACGGCATCCATCGCCTGACCGCTAACCAGGTTCTGGCCACCTATGGTTACGTTCTGATACAGCGGGCTGCCCGCTGAGGCTTTCGAATGGGAGCCAGAACGGATTTTGTTCACTTCCAGCAGTTTCAGCCAGCAGCTGTGCAACAGCTCAATGGCGTGCTCACGATCGAGGCTCTGATTCAGTTCTACGTCACGACGGTAGAACGGGTAGAGGTACTGATCCATACGGCCAAACGATACTGAGTGACCGTTAGATTCAATTTGCAGAATCAACTGGATGAAATAGCACAACTGCAACGCCTGCCAGAATGTTTTTGGTGGCTCATGGGCAATCACATCACAGTTTTCCGCCATGGTCAGCAGTTCATCACGACGGCCGGTGCGCGTTTCTGTGGATGCCATTTTACGCGCCAGCGCGGCAAAGCGCTCAATGTGTAAAGTGACGGCTTCCAGCACGATATCAATCGCTTTCAGGAACTGATCGCCGTGGAGATCGTCCAGACACGTCAGATTGATGCGGGAGCGACGTTCATCGACTTTGTGGCGCAGGCCGTCGAGACCTTTTTCCAGTAGTAGCGGGAAGTTCACCGCCAGGTGTGCGTCGCCGGAGGTCATATTACCTTCGGCTTTGATAATGCCGGTTTCCAGCAACCCTTTCTGCTCGTCAGTGAACATCCCGTAGCAGCGATCCTGCACGGTCTGACCACGCCACCACGGACACACCTCGTGTAATACGCGTTTATTCTCTTCGCTTACCGCAAAACCTGCGCCCGGTCTGTCGGCGAGGTCGTCGATCTCTTTTTCAATCCAGGAGACGGTGTATTCCGGGAAGATCGGCGCGGCGCGCACTTCGCTTGCCTGGTTACCGATAATCAGTTCGTCATGCTTGATCCAGATGGTGCGTTCCGCCAGATGATGGGCCAGCGCCAGCGCGCGGCGTACCGGGATCGGTTTATCCAGGTGTTGCTGATACATCTCGGTATAGTGCTGGGCGCGCTCGGTACAAACCGGCGGTTTCACGATATGGATCAGGGCTGTTTTATGCGCTTTGATACGATCGCTGAGTGTGTCCAGTTTCAGAGTGGTCATGGCGATTATCCTCGTAGGGTCACGGTTAAACCTTTAAGGCTGGCATACTGCTGGGCAAATTCGAGCAGTGCAGGCGCATCAAGCGGTTTATCCGGTGCGTTGTAGGGTTGACTGAGTAAGTGGTATTTGTTGATACCAAGGGTGTGGTAGGGCAAAAAATGAATCTCCCCGACGTGAAGCTCGTCGGCAGCAAAATCGGTAATAGCCTGGATGGCGGCTTCGTCAGCGTTGAATCCCTGGATCAGCGGTACGCGGATAATCATTTTTTTACCAGCTGCGGCCAGTTTTTTTAGATTTTCCAGCACACGAGAGGCGCTGCCATCGGTCCACTGTTTAAACGGCGCATCCGCCACGTGTTTTAGATCGGCCAGAAACAGATCGACGTCAGGTAATGAGGGTTCAATATACTTCCACGGGACATGCAGGCAGGTTTCCACTGCGGTATGAATGCCTGCGTCGTGGCTGGTTTTGAGCAAAGAAGCCGCCAGCTCTGGTTGCATAAACGGTTCGCCACCGGACAGGGTTAGGCCCCCTCCGCTGCGATCGTAAAACGGTTTATCACGCAATACGGTCGCCATGATTTCGTCCACGCTTTTTACCTCTCCACAGACGGTTAGCGCCTGCGTTGGACAGCAGTGGGTCAGCGCTGCGAGAACGTCATCGGTTAGTTTTTCGCGATGAATCAGCAACCCGCTTAGTGCCCGCTCAATTACCGCGGGTGCGGCCTGAGCACAGAGATCGCAACCGTCAAGGCACAGACGTGCGTCATAGAGCAGATCCTGCGTACGGGCGCGACTTTCCGGATTCTGGCACCACCGACAGCCCAGGGAGCATCCCTTAAGGAACACCACAGTACGGATCCCGGGACCATCATGCGTGGAATAGCGCTGGATATTGAAAATCATAAGCGACCTCTTTTCTTTCGTATAAAGATTAAATTACTTTCGAATGAAAGTTATATTGACGTGCGTCAACTAACCGTGAGGTTTCGCCGTGCTACCTTTTATTCATGCTAATTATTCGTTTGAGGAAAGGTTATGGAACTCTATTTAGATACGTCTGACGTTGATGCGGTAAAAGCTCTGGCGCGCATTTTCCCGCTGGCAGGGGTGACCACTAACCCGAGTATTGTGGCGGCGGGGAATCAGACGCTGGAAGTACTACTGCCGCAACTGCAGGAAGCGATGGGAGGACAAGGCCGTCTGTTTGCTCAGGTGATGGCGACCACCGCCGAAGGGGTGGTTAGCGATGCGCGTAAGCTGCGGGCAATCATTGCTGATATCGTGGTCAAAGTGCCGGTAACAGCAGAAGGTCTGGCGGCTATAAAATTGCTGAAAGAAGAAGGGATCCCGACGTTGGGTACTGCGGTATACGGTGCAGCTCAAGGGTTATTGGCTGCACTGGCAGGTGCGGAATATGTTGCGCCATACGTTAACCGCGTGGATGCGCAAGGAGGGGATGGCATTCAGACGGTGACCGACCTGCAGACGTTACTGAAAATGCATGCCCCGCACGCCAAAGTACTGGCAGCCAGTTTTAAAACGCCGCGTCAGGCGCTGGATTGCCTGCTGGCAGGCTGCGAGTCCATCACGCTACCGCTGGACGTTGCTCAGCAGATGATTAGCTCCCCGGCAGTTGATGCTGCCGTCGCGAAGTTTGAGCACGACTGGCAGAGCGCATTCGGTCGCACGTCTATTTAAACGAGAGTGCCGGGATGTAGTCCCGGCATTATTGCGTACATGTTTCCGTCAAAATGAATGTGTTGCAGTTGTACGCTTTTATCTGCGAATCCCTCTCGTAAAACCGACAAAGTCGGCATGCGACCCGTCATCATGGCAGGTACAGTCGTGTCATCATGTTAATCAGGTGACGGACCGCCATGAAAAAATCACCCACATCCACGCCGCACGATGCGCTATTTAAAACGTTTTTAAAATACCCGGAAACGGCGCGCGATTTCATTGAAATCCATCTTCCCTCCACGCTACGAACGCTGTGCGATTTTTCGACATTAAAGCTGCAACCGACCAGTTTTATCGAGGATAACTTACGTGCATATTATTCCGATGTACTTTGGTCGATGAAAACCAGTGAAGGGCACGGCTATATTTATGTCGTAATCGAACATCAAAGCCGCCCGGATGTTCATATGGCATTTCGCCTGATGCGTTATGCGATAGCGGCAATGCAAAGTCACCTCGACGCCGGGCATAATACGTTACCTTTAGTTGTGCCGATGCTGTTTTATCACGGAATCGATACACCTTATCCCTTCTCTCTATGCTGGCTGGATGAGTTTGATAATCCAACACTTGCACGTCAGCTCTACCTGTCAGCTTTTCCGCTGGTAGATATTACCGTTGTTCCAGATGAAGAAATTATGCAGCACCGACGCATTGCTCTTCTGGAACTGATTCAAAAGCATATTCGTCAGCGCGATTTGATGGGGTTGGTGGACAAGCTGGCCGCGCTGTTGGTTACAGGAAGCGCTAATGACAGCCAGCTAAAAGCGCTGTTTAATTACCTGCTAATCCAGCACGGTCACAAACCGCGCTTTGGACGATTTATGCGCAAGCTGGCGCAGCGGGTACCCGAACACAAGGAGAGTACAATGAATATTGTGGAAAAAATACGTAGGGCAGGACAGCGAAAGGGGATGCGGGAAGGCATGCAAAAAGGCTTGGTTGAAGGCCGCCGCGAGGAAGCGTTACGCATTGCTCATTCAATGCTGGACGATGGTCTCCCACGGGCGGTCATCGTGAGGATTACTGGGCTTTCTGAAGATGACGTTAAATCACTGACGTATTGAACGTATATTAATTCAGTCCCGGATAACAAACGCCGCCGGGGCTTTCGTTTATTGCCCGCAGACCTCGCACCCCGGATTACGCATCAGCTTCATTTCGCGAAACTGGCAGGTCATGGCATCGTACATGACGATTTTTCCGGATGCCGGTTTACCGTAGTTTGCCAGCAGCTTAATGGCTTCCATTGCCTGTAACGAGCCGATCACGCCGATCAGCGGGGCCATCACTCCGGCTTCTACGCAGGTCAGGGCGTTTTCACCGAATAGACGGCTCAGGCAACGGTAGCAGGGCTCGCCTTCCTGATACGTAAAGACGGTAATTTGCCCTTCCATGCGAATTGCTGCACCGGAAACCAGCGGAACTCTGGCGGCATAGCATCCGGCATTCAGCTGATTGCGGATGCTGACGTTATCCGTACAGTCCAGCACCAAATCATGTTCGGCAATAAGCGCGTGAATCTCGCTATCGTCCAGCAGCGCATTCACCGGCGTAATGACGATATAAGGGTTAATCCGCGTTAGCGCGTCACGGGCGGATATCACTTTTGGTTGCCCTACGGTTGCATCGCTGTGCAGCGTCTGGCGTTGGAGGTTTGACACGGATACCGTGTCAAAGTCGAGCAGGGTTAAATGCCCGACGCCAGCACCAGCAAGGTACTGGGTTGCAGCACATCCCAGTCCCCCCAGACCAACGACCAGTACCCGCGCATCTTTGAGCGCTTCCTGACCTTCGAAATCGAAGCCGCGCAGAATGATTTGCCGGTTATAGCGCATCATCTCCTGGTCGCTGAGTTCTGCCATTACAGGCCTCCAAACAGTGCGTTAAATGGCTCAACTTCAACCCATTCTCCGGCCTCAACGTTACCGCGATCGCGCTCCAGCACAATAAAGCAGTTGCCCTGGCTAAAGGAGCTAAAAATATGCGAGCCCTGGTGCCCGGTGGTAGTGACTTCCAGTTCGCCTTCCGCGGTACGCTGCAATACACCACGCTGAAAATCCAGACGCCCTGGCGTTTTCTTCAGGCGTGAAGCGGTGCGCACGCGCTGGCGTGGAGGCAGCCCACAGGCGGTGTTGCCGCTGAGTTTCGCCAGCAGCGGTTGTACCAGTTGATAAAAGGTGAGGGCAGCAGACACCGGGTTACCCGGCAGGCCGCAAAACCAGCTGTTGCTCAGTTTGCCAAAGGCGAACGGTTTACCGGGTTTGATGGCCAGCTTCCAGAAGGCAATTTCTCCCAGCTCTTCCAGAATGGTTTTGGTGTAATCCGCTTCGCCTACAGAAACGCCACCAGAGCTGATGACGACGTCGGCCTGGCTGTCGGCTTCGGTAAATGCGGCCCGCAGCGCGTTGGGATCGTCGCGAATAATTCCTAAGTTGATCACCTCGCAGCCCAACTGCTGCAGCATCAGGTGAACGGTCAGACGGTTTGTGTCATAAATCTGCCCGTCACCCAGCGGCTGACCCGGCAATTGCAGTTCATCACCGGTGGAGAACAACGCCACGCGGACTTTACGCACAACGGGGACCTCGGCAATACCGAGCGAAGCAAGCACGGGAAGCTCGGCGGTTGTCAGACGAGTTCCTGTGGGGAATACCACCGCGCCGTTTGCAATATCTTCACCGCGCAAACGAATATTTTGTCCGCTGCGGACGTCGGCGGTAAAACGCACACCGTCGTCAGTTTGTTCCGTTTGCTCCTGCATTACCACGGCTTCACAACCGGCAGGCACCGGGGCTCCGGTCATAATACGGATGCAGGTTCCCGCAGGCCACTCGCCGTGGAATGGCTGTCCAGCAAAGGCTTTGCCAGCCACCGCAAGAGGCTTGTCTGATTGTAAATCGGCTAATCGCACCGCATAGCCATCCATTGCCGAGTTATCGAATCCCGGCACATCAATCGGGGAGACGACGTCGGTGGCCAGAATGCGGCCAAAGCATTGAACCAGCGGCAGCGTTTCGACGGCGGTGAGTGGGGTAATACGCGAAAGCATCTGAGAAAGAGCCGTTTCAAGCGGCATCAGTCCGGCGGTAAATTCCATGAGAAGACTCCTGCGGGGCAAAATCGAATCCGCTCATTATGTCAGAAAATGGACGCGGACAGTATGCTACCTCAGGCTTAGGATCAGATCTGATACAGGTTTTCTGCCAGAGATTAGCGCTACAGGAAAGATGCAGTATAGACTCATGATTTCTGCTTTTTCTCCAGGAGGCTAAATGTCTGCGACTATCCCGGATTCAATTCGACGACAGGTGAATGCCGCCAGTGCACTGATTGAGCGGATTATCGAGGGCGATCTGGTTGCTGTTCATTTGTATGGCTATGCTGTTGAAGGTGGCTTAAAGCCCCAAAGCGATATCGATTTACTGGTTACCATTAGGCAGCCACTTAATACCCGGCAAAGAAATGAAGCCGCCTCCTGGCTTATACCGCAATTACCCGTTGAGTATGCTGACACGCTGCAAGCCGCGCGTGCAGAATACCTGGGGTTAACCAAAAAGAACTGGGCTGAGTCTATGCAGTCTGTTGAACGCTTTGTGTTTTATGCAAAAAAACAGATTGCCGTTCGGCTTGAATAATATATTCAACGATGTTGGAAGCTCCCCTTTCTGATTAACTCATCTAAATAACCTGATGGGATGGGGTGTGAGGTACGGGCCTTAACCTTTACATGACGTCTGCATCTTTCTATATTCAAAAATCGAATCAATAAGTCACAGAAATTCTGATATTTATAACCCCGGTACCTGCCACCTAATGGACGAAAAAAATGGGTAAAGCAGTCATTGCAATTCACGGCGGCGCAGGGGCTATTACCCGTTCGCAGCTGAGCCAGGAGCAAGAGTTGCGTTATATACAGGCGCTGTCGGATATCGTTGAAACCGGCCAGCGGATGCTTGAAGACGGTCGTAGCGCACTGGATGTCGTTACCGAGGCCGTGCGCCTGCTGGAAGAGTGTCCATTGTTTAATGCCGGAATTGGCGCGGTGTATACCCGTGATGAAACCCATGAGCTGGACGCCTGTGTGATGGACGGTAATACGCTGAACGCAGGCGCCGTCGCCGGGGTAAGCCATCTGCGAAACCCGATTCTCGCGGCACGCCTGGTAATGGAACACAGCCCACACGTCATGATGATAGGTGAAGGGGCTGAAAACTTTGCTATTGCGCAGGGTATGGAGCGCGTATCAGCGGATATTTTCTCGACGCCAGAACGCTACGCTCAACTTCTGGCGGCGCGAACAGCGGGTGAAACGGTGCTGGACCATAGCGCGAGCCCGCTGGATGAAAACAACAAAATGGGTACCGTGGGTGCGGTCGCGTTAGATATGTTTGGCAATCTGGCGGCAGCAACATCCACCGGTGGGATGACCAATAAATTACCGGGGCGGGTGGGTGACAGTCCGTTGGTTGGCGCAGGCTGTTATGCCAATAATGCAAGTGTGGCAGTCTCCTGCACCGGAACCGGAGAAGTCTTTATTCGTGCTTTGGCGGCCTATGACATTGCGGCGTTGATGGACTACGGCGGTCTGAGTTTATCCGAAGCGTGTGAACGCGTAGTGATGGAAAAATTACCGGCGCTTGGCGGCAGCGGCGGTTTAATTGCTATCGATCATGAGGGCAATGTCGCTTTGCCGTTTAACAGCGAAGGCATGTACCGCGCCTGGGGATACGCAGGTGATACGCCAACCACCGGTATTTATCGGGAAAAAGGAGATAGCGTTGCCACACAGTGATGAGCTTGATGCCAGCGATGTGCTGGCAGTCAGCAATCTGAATATTGCCTTTGAACAGGAGCAGCAGCGTGTCAGCGCAGTGCGCAATCTGTCATTTCGCCTGAAGCGTGGCGAAACGCTGGCGATAGTCGGTGAGTCTGGTTCTGGTAAGTCGGTGACCGCCTTGTCGCTGATGCGTCTGATTGAACAGTCCGGCGGCGAGGTGAGCTGCGATGAAATGCTCCTCCGACGCCGTAATCGACAGGTTATTGAGCTGGGTGAACAGAGCGCATCACAAATGCGTCACGTGCGCGGTGCGGATATCGCGATGATCTTCCAGGAGCCTATGACATCGCTTAATCCGGTGTTTACCGTGGGCGAGCAAATTGCCGAGTCTATCCGCTTGCACCAGGGGGCCAGTCACGAAGAGGCGATGGTAGAAGCGAAGCGAATGCTCGATCAGGTGCGTATCCCCGAGGCGAAGGCGATTTTATCGCGTTATCCACACCAGCTTTCCGGCGGTATGCGCCAGCGGGTGATGATCGCCATGGCACTGTCGTGTCGCCCTGCGGTTTTAATTGCTGATGAGCCGACAACCGCGCTGGATGTCACCATTCAGGCGCAGATCCTTCAACTGATAAAAGTGTTGCAGCAGGATATGTCGATGGGAGTGATCTTTATTACCCACGATATGGGCGTTGTGGCGGATATTGCCGACCGCGTGCTGGTGATGTATCAGGGCGAGGCGGTAGAAACCGGCAGCGTTGAGCAGATTTTTCACGCTCCCCAGCATCCTTATACTAAAGCGCTGCTGGCAGCCGTGCCGCAGCTTGGGGCAATGAACGGGCATGAACTTCCGCGCCGTTTTCCGCTTATTTCATTACACGATCCCAGTCATGTAGAGCCGCAGACCGAACAGAATACCGTGGTTGAAGGCGAGCCAATTTTGCAGGTACATAACCTGGTGACGCGTTTTCCTCTGCGTAGCGGCATTCTAAATCGCGTAACTCGCGAGGTGCATGCAGTGGAAAACGTCAGCTTTGACCTGTGGCCGGGAGAAACGCTCTCGCTGGTGGGGGAGTCGGGCTGCGGGAAATCCACCACCGGGCGGGCGCTGTTGCGCCTGGTTGAGTCTCAGCGTGGGGAAATCATTTTCAACGGACAGCGTATTGATACCCTTGCTGCTAGCAAGTTGCAGCCGCTGCGTAGGGATATTCAGTTTATCTTCCAGGATCCGTATGCCTCGCTCGATCCACGTCAGACGGTGGGATATTCCATTCTGGAGCCGCTACGGGTGCATGGGTTATTGCAGGGTGATGCGGGGTCAAAACGGGTTGCATGGCTGCTGGAACGCGTAGGATTGTTGCCTGAGCATGCCTGGCGCTATCCGCACGAGTTTTCCGGCGGTCAGCGTCAGCGTATCTGTATTGCACGGGCATTGGCACTCAATCCCAAAGTGATTATTGCCGATGAATCTGTCTCGGCGCTGGATGTTTCAATTCGTGGGCAAATCATCAACCTGATGCTCGACCTGCAGCGAGAATTGGGTATTGCATATCTGTTTATTTCTCACGATATGGCGGTGGTGGAACGGATCAGTCACCGTGTGGCGGTAATGTATCTCGGGCAAATCGTTGAGATTGGCCCCCGACGCGCGGTGTTTGAAAATCCGCAACATCCGTATACGCGCAAACTGATGGCGGCAGTACCGGTTGCCGATCCATCGCATCACCGACCACAGCGTGTGCTGTTGTCGGATGATATCCCCAGCAATATCCGCAAACGCGGCGAAGAGATTTCCCTCGTGTCGTTACAGTTAGTTGGCCCGGGGCATTATGTTGCGCGTGGGCAACCAGAAAATGCGCTTTCGCGTTTATAACAGGCAGGCAGGGTTTAAGGAGAATAACATGACAAAAATTGTTGCTCGGAAATGGCTGGTTGCTGTGGGAGTGGCCTCTGCGCTGGCCGCATCGCCTGGCTGGGCCGCCAAAGACGTGGTGGTGGCGGTAGGATCCAATTTCACCACACTTGACCCCTATGACGCGAATGACACGTTGTCGCAGGCGGTAGCGAAGTCGTTTTATCAGGGACTGTTTGGTCTTGATAAAGAGATGAAGCTGAAAAATGTGCTGGCAGAGAGCTATACGGTTTCTGATGACGGTCTGACTTACACTCTTAAGCTGCGTCAGGGGGTGAAATTTCAGGATGGCACCGACTTCAACGCCGATGCGGTTAAAGCCAACCTCGACCGCGCCAGCAATCCGGAAAACCGTCTGAAACGCTACAACCTGTATAAGAATATCGATAAAACCGAAGTCGTCGATCCGTCGACGGTGAAGATTACGCTGAAACAGCCGTTCTCTGCCTTTATCAATATTCTGGCGCATCCGGCAACGGCAATGATTTCTCCCGCCGCGCTGGAGAAATACGGTAAGGAGATCGGTTTCCACCCTGTGGGGACCGGGCCGTACCAGCTTGATACCTGGAATCAGACAGATTTTGTGAAGGTTAAGAAGTTCGCGGGTTACTGGCAGCAAGGGCTGCCAAAGCTGGATACGATTACCTGGCGTCCGGTGACCGACAACAACACGCGTGCGGCCATGCTGCAGACCGGGGAAGCGCAGTTTGCCTTCCCGATCCCTTACGAGCAGGCTGCGTTACTGGTGAAGAATAAAAACCTGGAGCTGGTGGCCAGTCCGTCTATTATGCAGCGTTACATCAGCATGAACGTCACACAAAAACCGTTCGATAATCCGAAGGTGCGCGAGGCGTTGAATTATGCCATCAACCGTCAGGCGCTGGTGAAAGTGGCGTTTGCGGGTTATGCCACGCCAGCAACGGGCGTTCTTCCTCCGTCGATAGCCTATGCGCAAAGCTATACGCCATGGCCATACGACCCGGCGAAAGCGCGCGAACTTCTGAAAGAAGCAGGTTATCCGAACGGTTTTACCACCACGCTATGGTCTTCACATAATCACAGTACCGCGCAGAAAGTGCTGCAATTTACCCAGCAGCAGCTGGCGCAGGTGGGAGTTAAGGCTCAGGTAACAGCGATGGATGCCGGCCAGCGCGCGGCGGAAGTCGAGGGTAAAGCGCAGAAAGAGAGCGGGGTGCGGATGTTCTACACCGGCTGGTCTGCCTCTACGGGGGAAGCGGACTGGGCGCTGTCACCGCTGTTTGCATCACAAAACTGGCCGCCAACGCTGTTTAATACGGCGTTCTATAGCAATAAGCAGGTGGACAGTGATTTAGCGGCGGCCTTGCAAACTAACGATCCAGCGCAGAAAGCGAAGCTGTACAAGGATGCGCAGGATATTATCTGGAAAGAGTCGCCGTGGATCCCACTGGTAGTGGAAAAACTGATTTCGGCGCACAGCACCAGATTGACCGGATTCTGGATTATGCCGGACACCGGATTTAGCTTTGATGATGCGGATTTAAAATAAGCTATTCATTCGGCCCCGCTAACCAGGGGCCGGCGAAGGGAGCGTGATGCTTAACTATGTTTTCAAGCGCCTGCTGGGGTTGATCCCAACGCTATTGATTGTTGCGGTGCTGGTGTTTTTATTTGTTCACCTGCTACCCGGCGATCCGGCCCGGCTGATTGCCGGACCGGAAGCTGACGCCGAGGTGATTGAACTGGTACGCAAGCAGTTGGGTCTGGACCAACCGCTGCATATTCAGTTCTGGCATTACATGACCAACGTGTTGCAAGGCGATTTTGGCACGTCGATGGTTTCTCGTCGCCCGGTTTCCGAAGAGATAGCCAGCCGTTTTATGCCGTCGTTATGGCTGACAATTGCGAGTATGGCATGGGCTGTGTTATTTGGTATGACGGCGGGGATCATTGCAGCCGTATGGCGCAATCGCTGGCCGGACAGGTTGAGTATGACGCTGGCGGTCACCGGGATCTCGTTCCCGGCGTTTGCGCTTGGCATGCTGCTCATGCAGATATTCTCCGTTGAACTTGGCTGGTTGCCAACCGTTGGCGCTGACACCTGGCTGCACTATATCCTCCCGTCTATTACTCTGGGCGCGGCGGTGGCTGCGGTGCTGGCCCGGTTTACCCGCGCCTCGTTCGTCGATGTGCTCAGCGAAGACTATATGCGTACCGCGCGGGCTAAAGGGGTGAGTGAGACCTGGGTGGTGTTAAAACATGGTCTGCGTAACGCGATGATCCCGGTGGTCACCATGATGGGACTACAGTTTGGCTTTTTGCTTGGTGGATCAATCGTGGTTGAGAAGGTGTTCAACTGGCCTGGGCTTGGGCGACTGCTGGTGGACTCCGTCGAAATGCGCGACTACCCGGTGATTCAGGCCGAGGTACTGTTGTTTTCTCTGGAGTTTATTCTTATCAACTTAGTGGTGGATGTGCTTTACGCCGCCATTAATCCGGCTATCAGGTACAAGTAAGGATGCGATTTTTTAACTGGCGCCGACAGGCGATTTTGAATGCAATGCCCCTTGTTAAGCCAGAGCAGATACGCACACCGTGGCATGAGTTCTGGCGTCGTTTCCGTCGACAGCACATGGCGATGTTTGCTGGGCTGTTTGTATTGCTCCTGATCATGGTCGCGATTTTTGCCCGCTGGCTGACGCCATTTGATGCCGAAAATTACTTCGATTATGACCGTTTGAATGATGGGCCGTCGATGCTGCACTGGTTTGGTGTCGATTCTCTGGGACGAGATATCTTTAGCCGCGTGCTGGTTGGCGCCCAAATCTCGCTGGCGGCAGGAGTCTTTGCCGTGTTTATTGGCGCGGCGATTGGCACAGTGCTGGGTCTGCTGGCGGGATACTACGAAGGTTGGTGGGATCGGCTGATTATGCGCATCTGCGATGTGCTGTTCGCCTTTCCCGGCATTCTGCTGGCGATAGCCGTGGTCGCCGTGCTGGGCAGCGGCATTGCGAACGTGATTATCGCCGTGGCCATTTTCTCCATTCCTGCTTTCGCGCGCCTGGTGCGCGGAAATACACTGGTGCTGAAGCAACAGACGTTTATTGAGTCTGCGCGCAGTATTGGTGCCAGCGATACGACCATCATTTTTAACCATATCCTGCCGGGTACGGTTTCATCGATCGTGGTCTTTTTTACCATGCGAATCGGCACGTCGATCATCTCTGCCGCGAGCCTGTCATTTCTGGGATTAGGCGCACAGCCGCCGACGCCGGAGTGGGGGGCAATGCTTAATGAAGCGCGTGCTGACATGGTGATCGCGCCGCACGTGGCGATTTTCCCGGCGGTAGCGATATTCCTGACGGTGCTGGCGTTTAACTTACTGGGAGATGGTCTGCGCGACGCGCTGGACCCGAAGATAAAAGGATAAATCACAGGCCGGATAAGACGTAATGCCTTATCCGGCCTACGGTTGAGTTACGCTTAATTAAACGCGTGAACCCCACAGATCGTATTCATCTGCGTTTTCGACCTTCACGCGGATGATATCACCAGGTTTCACCTTGGTTTCACCATTCAGGTATACCGCGCCGTCGATTTCCGGAGCATCAGCCATGCTACGACCAATTGCGCCTTCTTCGTCAACTTCATCAACGATAACCAGAATCTCGCGGCCCACTTTCTCTTGCAAACGTTCAGCAGAGATCTGCTGTTGCAATTGCATAAAGCGGTTCCAGCGTTCTTCTTTCACCTCTTCCGGGATTTGATCCGGCAGGTCATTAGCGCCAGCGCCTTCTACCGGGCTGTATTTAAAGCAGCCCACGCGATCCAGACGTGCTTCCTTCAGGAAGTCGAGCAACATTTGGAAGTCTTCTTCCGTTTCACCCGGGAAACCAACAATGAAGGTAGAGCGCAGCGTCAGTTCAGGGCAGATTTCACGCCACTGTTTGATGCGCGCCAGCTGTCTGTCTACGGAGCCTGGGCGTTTCATCAGTTTAAGAATACGCGGGCTGGCATGCTGTAACGGGATGTCCAGATACGGCAGGATTTTCCCTTCTGCCATCAGCGGGATCACGTCATCAACGTGCGGGTAGGGGTAGACGTAATGCAGGCGCGTCCAGATCCCCAGTTTTGATAACTGTTCGCACAGATCAACCATGCTGGTTTTGACCGGCTCGCCGTTATGGAAACCTGTCCGGTGTTTCACATCCACACCGTACGCAGAGGTATCCTGAGAGATTACCAGAATCTCTTTCACGCCCGCATCGACCAGACGCTTGGCTTCGCTGAGGACGTCGCCAATCGGACGGCTCACCAGATCGCCGCGCATGGATGGAATAATGCAGAACGTACAGCGGTGATTACAGCCTTCAGAAATCTTCAGATAGGCGTAATGGCGCGGAGTCAGCTTGACACCCTGCTCAGGAACCAGGCTCAGGAACGGATTATGCTTTGGTTTGGGTACGTAATGGTGAACGTGCTCCAGAACCTGCTCGTAGCTATGCGGCCCGGTGATTTCCAGCACCTTCGGGTGGACTTCACGGATCTGATCGACTTTCGCGCCCAGACAACCGGTGACGATCACCTTGCCGTTTTCGTTAAGCGCTTCGCCGATTGCTTCCAGGGATTCCTGAACCGCACTGTCGATAAAGCCGCAGGTATTAACGATAACCATATCCGCGTCGTCGTAGCTTGGCACGACATCATAGCCTTCGGTACGAAGTTCGGTCAGGATGCGCTCAGAATCGACGAGGTTTTTCGGGCAGCCGAGGGAGACAAAGCCGATTTTCGGCTGGTGGGTTACATTGCTCATAGCGTAAAAAGTGTTCAGTTATTGGAATATTCAGGGCAGGGATTCTACAGAGTTCTGAACAAAAATTGTATCGCAATCTCATACCATCAGCGGCCTGCTGGGCGCGGAATTAAAGATTATTTGTAAATTATGTTAATTTTAGGTGATGGATTGATCCTGGACACGACTTTGTTCAAAAAATAACCATACTATTAAGTTGCACCATAGTTGGAAAGAGGAGGAACAAAGTATGGTTGTTGACAGACTGAGAACCGATCTTCTCAACAAATTGATAAACGCCCGTATCGAACTTGCCGCTTATCTGCAGTTGAGAAAAGCGAAAGGCTACATGTCAGTCAGCGAGAGCGATCGTCTGCGTGATAATTTTTTTGCACTGAATCGCGAATTGCACGAACAATCACAGCTTCACGGTATGCATCTTGATCAGGAAGAGTGGAATGCCCTTCATCGTGCTGAAGGGGCGTTAGCCGCCGCCGCTGTTTGTCTTATGAGTGGACACCATGATTGTCCAACGTTTATCGCCGTTAACGCAGAGAAACTGGAAAACTGCCTGACAACGCTGATGCTGAGTATCCAGAGTTTGCAATCTTACCCAACGCTGGAACACGTCTGAATCAGGGGGAGGGCACTCCCCCTTTTCGTTAAGATTATGTAAATATGACGGGGTGATTCCCCTTGCTGGCTACGCTTTATGCAGAGCCATTAAGGAGGTGTTATGCGTCGACTCTTTCTCTGTGCTATCCCACTTGCGCTATTTTCCTCTTATGCCGTCGCGGTAAAAGTGGAAGTGCTGCAAACCAAACTCGATCATCCATGGTCACTGGCTTTTTTACCCGATAACCGCGGTATGCTCATTACGCTCAAAGGTGGACAGCTTCGACTCTGGCAGCCTGATAAAGGGCTTTCCGACCCGCTGACCGGCGTACCAAAAGTCTGGGCGAATGGTCAGGGCGGATTGCTTGATGTGGTGTTAGCTCCGGACTTTGAACGATCCCGCCGGGTGTGGCTAAGCTTCGCTGAAGCCGACCGCGAAGGCAAAGCGGGCACCGCGGTAGGCTACGGGCGATTGAGTGACGATCTCAAACACCTGCAAGGATTTCAGACCGTTTTTCGCCAACAGCCAAAGCTATCCACCGGAAACCATTTTGGTGGACGTCTGGTGTTTGATGGCAACGGCTATCTGTTTATCGGCCTTGGTGAGAATAACCAACGTTCAACTGCTCAGGATCTGGATAAGCTGCAGGGCAAGGTCGTACGGCTTACCGATGAGGGCAAAATTCCACCGGATAATCCGTTTGTGAACATGGCGGGAGCGCGGGCAGAGATTTGGTCGTATGGCATCCGCAACCCGCAGGGTATGGCGATGAATCCGTGGAGTGATGTGTTGTGGCTCAATGAGCATGGTCCACGCGGAGGCGATGAAATCAATATCCCCGAGAAAGGGAAAAACTACGGTTGGCCTATCGCGACCTGGGGTGTTAACTACAGTGGTTTGAAAATTCCCGAAGCAAAAGGTCAAATTGTTGCTGGCACGGAACAACCCATCTTTTACTGGGAAAAGTCGCCAGCGGTCAGCGGAATGGCTTTTTATAATAGCGATACCTTTCCACAGTGGCGGCAGAAGTTGTTCATCGGCGCGTTGAAAGATAAAGAAGTGATCATACTGAGCGTTAAAGGGAATACGGTCACTGAGGATGGTCGTCTGTTGCAGGAAAGGGGGCAACGGATCCGTGATGTGCGCGTCGGACCAGATGGTTATATGTACGTGTTAACCGACGAGTCCGACGGGGAATTACTAAAAGTGAGTCCCTGATTTGTTTAGCTGACCGGGATCATCACGATTTTTTGAAACGCCGGGCGCTCGGTCAGTTGTTGATACCAGCGTTCCAGATGCGGGCGCGAGGTCCAGCTCAGGCCAACGTTGAACAGGTTATAGATAAACGGTGCCACAGCGATATCCGCCGTGCCAAATTCAGCCCCGGAGAACCATGACTGGTCTGCCAACGCGTTATCCAGAATGGCAAACAGGTTATCGCAAACTTGCTTACTGGCCTCAATGGCCGCTAGATCGCGCTGATCGGCAGGTGTTCTGACCAGGCCAAATAAGATAACCCGATGCGCAGGGCTTAGCGTCTGATTTGCCCAGTCCATCCATTTTTCGCCGACGGCGCGCGCGGCCGGTGCGTCAATCCACAAACGTTTTTGTCCGTACTGAGCGGCCAGATAGCGGACAATGGTATTGGATTCCCACAGCACAACGTCCGTTTCATCATCGCGTAGCAACGGGACCAGTCCGTTCGGGTTTAGTGCCAGATAGTCGGCATCGCGGTTACCGCCATGCTGTCCGCCCGCCAGAATTTGGTTATACGGCAGTTCCAGTTCCTCGAGCGTCCACAATACTTTTTTTACGTTGGTCGAGTTATTGCGACCCCACAGTGTAATCATAGTAACCCCGCAAATTAATTGAGCAGCTTTATGGCTGCAGATGCCATCTGACTAGCTCACATGGTGGGGTAAACCTAATATTTACGCAACAAAGTCTAAAAAAATCGTGCCAGGAGCAGCGCAGCGCGGCGTTATTGCATAAACTTTAAAAACTTTACCAACTTACGGTTTCTTTAAGCTCGTTAGTGCGTTATTACTCACCGCACTTATTTTACACGTCATCCATCAGACTTTTTCTGCATGGGTTGGTCGAGGTCGCTTGGCCGGTTTTGTGTAAACACGGTGTGGTATGACGTGGTTTTTTGGAATGGATACTCGGGTGGCATTTATGACGCAATACTTCTCTTCACTTCGCAGCTTTGCTGCAGGTTCTGCACTCTTAATCCTTTTGGCGCCGACCGTACAGGCGGCGGAGCAACCGACGGCCCCGCCGAGCGTGGACGCGCGCGCGTGGATTCTGATGGATTACGCCAGTGGCAAGGTGCTGGCGGAAGGTAATGCTGATGAGAAACTGGATCCTGCTAGTCTGACCAAAATCATGACCAGCTATGTGGTTGGGCAGGCGCTGAAGGCCGGAAAAATTAACCTCAACGACATGGTCACCGTGGGCAAAGACGCCTGGGCGACCGGTAACCCAGCCCTGCGCGGTTCGTCGGTCATGTTCCTCAAGCCCGGCGATCAGGTTGCGGTGTCAGATCTGAATAAAGGCGTTATCATTCAGTCAGGTAACGATGCCTGTATTGCACTCGCTGATTACGTTGCCGGCAGCCAGGAATCCTTTATTGGTCTGATGAACGGCTATGCGAAAAAACTGGGGCTGACCAACACTACTTTCCAGACGGTGCACGGTCTGGATGCGGCAGGACAGTTCAGTACCGCACGTGATATGGCGCTGCTCGGGAAGGCGTTAATTCACGATGTGCCGGAAGAGTATGCTATTCACAAAGAGAAAGAATTTACCTTCAATAAAATTCGTCAACCGAACCGCAACCGTCTGTTGTGGAGCACCAACCTGAACGTGGATGGTATGAAAACCGGGACCACTGCCGGGGCGGGATACAACTTGGTGGCTTCCGCGACCCAGGGCGATATGCGCCTGATCTCCGTGGTGCTGGGGGCGAAAACCGATCGCATTCGTTTTAATGAGTCAGAAAAGCTGCTGACCTGGGGCTTCCGCTTCTTTGAAACCGTTACGCCGATCAAGCCGGATGCGACTTTCGTTACTCAGCGCGTATGGTTTGGCGATAAGAGTGAAGTGAATTTGGGTGCCGGAGAAGGTGGTTCTGTGACCATCCCGCGTGGCCAGCTCAAAAACCTGAAGGCCAGCTTTACCCTGACTGAACCACAGCTAACTGCACCGCTGAAGAAAGGTCAGGTTGTGGGCACTATCGACTTTCAGTTGAACGGAAAATCCATTGAGCAACGTCCGTTGATGGTGATGGAAGATGTGCAAGAGGGTGGTTTCTTTAGCCGCATGTGGGACTTTGTGATGATGAAATTCCACCAGTGGTTTGGTGGTTGGTTCTCTTAATCTTACCTATGCCGGATGGCGCAATCGCCGTCCGGCAGTATCTCTTAATACTTCAGCGTGATACGTTGCGCTTTAGCGTACTCAACAAACTCATCGTCAGGGCGGTTATCACTGATAATGGTATCAAAGCGTTTTAATTCCCCCATCCTCGCAGGTCGCACCTTGCCAAACTTGCTGTGATCGACCACCAAAACGTGATGCTGCGCCATCGACATTGCCCAGTGCTTCACTGGCAGTTCTTCCAGATTAAAACAGGTCGCGCCTTTCTCGATATGAACGCCTGCCGCGGAATAAAAGGCGATATCCGGACAGAGATTGTTCAGCGTTTCCTGGAAGTCGAGCGGTTTAAAAATCGCGTTACTGGCATGGAATTCGCCACCACACAGAATGACGCGGCACTGCGGTTTTTCCTGCAGCACCAGAAACGTATTCAACGAGTAGCAGATTGCGGTGAAGGGCAGTTCATTGTCGATCGCTTCAATGATCCACGGCGTGGTAGTACCGCAATCGAAAAAGATGGTCTGATGTGCTTGCACGAGACTCGCCGCCAACTGGGCGGCGCGACGTTTTTCATCAACCAGACGGGATTTTTGATCGCTGATTAAATAATGGTTAGCGCTGCGGGGTTCCAGAACAATATAGCCCCCGAGCAGCACGACGGGAGCATCATGATTATTCAGGTCGCGACGAATGGTCATCTCAGATACGCCCAGCAACGTTGCGGCTTCTTTGAGGTGTAATTTATCGCTGCGTTTCAGCGCCTGCAGTAATTGACCAATACGCTCGTCGCGTCGAGTTTCCATAGTTCCCCTGGAGAATAGAATAAGTGCTCAGTTTCGCGCTTAATACTACTCTTTTTACCGTGGGTTAGTCACGTACCCAACCTTTACGGATGGGGAGGGCGAAGCAGGCGCGATAGCAAGTTTGCAAGCCGAGGTACAGGGTCGCGCCAAAGCGCTGCCAGATCATCTGGGCGCTCAGACAGCCGATCAACCCAGCCAGTAATCCGCCCAGCATATCCAGCGGCCAGTGTACTCCAAGGTAAACCCGCGACCAGGCAATCGCCACGGCAACGACCATCAGCAGAGCGCCCGTCCACAGGCGATGCCAGAACAGGAAGGCCAGTGCAAAGGTAAAGATAACCGTACCGTGGTCACTCGGGAAAGAGTCATCTGCCGCATGATGCAGGAAGTTGTAACCAATGTGGTTTACAAACGGGCGATCGTGAGGGAACAGATGTCCCATCAGCCAGGAAATCGTCAGACCAACTATCAACGCAATGGCCATTTTGATGACCAACTGGCGCTGGAGCGTAACCTGACCGCGAGGTCCCCATAGCCAGAGCACAACGGCTAACAGCGGCACAATGCTGATCAGATCTTTGGCAATGAAAATGGCGAGCGAAATTGCCCATTGCGCAGAGTCGGGTGTTGCATTGATCAGGTAAAAAAGTGAGTTGTTCAGATTTTCCAGCATAACGTCCAGACTCAGTGTAATCGTTGAAAAGGCCCATGGGAGCGAGAGCATAAAATTGCTTTCACGGGATAAAAAGCGGTCTTGTCTTATTTGTCTGCTAAATGACTATTTTTAAGACAATTAATGAGACTTATTGAGCATGATAGCGGTCTCAACTTAAATTAACCTTAAAGCAAAATCTTCTTGAGCAAATGAATGTAAAAATGTGCGCATTTTGCTTTCAAATCACATAATTCACTATCACCAGTACGGCGCATTTATTACACTTTGCGCGATTTTTCTATAGCTAAGAGACTGCATGCAGAACCGTTTATCTTCAGGCGCCCGTTTGGGGCGTCAGGCATTACTTTTCCCTCTCTGTCTGGTGCTTTACGAATTCTCTACTTATATCGGCAACGATATGATCCAGCCTGGAATGTTGGCGGTGGTGGAGCAATACAATGCCGGAATAGATTGGGTACCCACATCCATGACCGCCTATCTGGCTGGCGGCATGTTTTTACAGTGGTTATTAGGACCGCTATCGGATCGTGTTGGGCGTCGTCCGGTGATGTTAACCGGCGTGCTCTGGTTCATCGTGACCTGCCTTGCGACCCTGCTTGCACAGAATATTGAGCAATTTACTTTCCTGCGTTTTTTGCAGGGGATAAGCCTGTGCTTTATTGGTGCGGTGGGTTACGCCGCCATTCAGGAGTCCTTTGAAGAAGCGGTCTGCATAAAAATTACCGCGCTGATGGCAAACGTGGCGCTGATTGCGCCGTTGCTGGGTCCGTTGGTAGGCGCAGCTTGGGTACATGTTCTGCCGTGGGAAGGGATGTTTATCCTGTTTGCTGCTCTGGCGGCCATCTCCTTTTTTGGTCTGCAACGCGCGATGCCGGAAACGGCAACCCGGCTGGGTGAAAAGCTGTCCATTAAAGAGCTGGGCAAGGATTATAAGTTGGTGCTAAGGAACGTGCGTTTCGTTGCAGGCGCACTGGCGTTGGGTTTTGTCAGCCTGCCGTTACTGGCGTGGATTGCGCAATCTCCGATTATTATCATCAGCGGAGAACATCTTAGTAGTTACGAATATGGCCTGTTGCAGGTGCCGATTTTTGGTGCGCTGATTGCCGGTAACCTGGTGCTGGCGCGTCTGACTTCGCGAAAAACCGTGCGTTCGCTGATTATCATGGGCGGCTGGCCAATTGCCGTTGGCCTGATTATTGCCGCTGCGGCCACGGTGGTGTCATCTCATGCATATCTATGGATGACGGCGGGTTTGAGTATCTATGCGTTTGGTATTGGCGTGGCGAATGCGGGGCTGGTGCGCCTGACGCTGTTTGCCAGTGAAATGAGTAAAGGTACGGTTTCTGCCGCAATGGGTATGTTGCAGATGCTGATTTTTACCGTTGGTATCGAGCTGAGTAAACACGCTTATCTGCTGGGAGGCAACGGCTTGTTCAGCTTGTTCAATCTGGCCAGCGGCGTGCTGTGGCTGATTCTGATGGTGATCTTCCTGAAAGATAAACGGGTAGGGGATTCCCGGGAAGGCTAAAGCCCGGTTGCCCGGGCCTGGCAGAAACTTAGTGGTGATCGTCAATCTGATGTTCGATGATCATGCCTTCACCGACGCTGGCAACATGTCGCGCATAAGGATGTGCGCGATAAACAGGAGCCGGGGCAGGTGCCGGGGCAACATACACCGTTTGTGGCGCAGTAGTCACGTTGACCGCCTGCGGCACGCTGACGGAAGAGGGCACGATCACCACTTTATAACCGCTTGGTACATCAACGGTAACGCTTTGTGCAAATACTGACCCTGCAAAACCCAGCAACAATGTCGCCATCAGTACACTTTTCTTCATAATCCGCTCACCTGAAATATTCACTGGAAGTAATAATCCAGTGGGTTAATTTGAGGCGGATTATGAATAGATCATGCCATCATTTTGTTGCCGTCTGTGCTGAGGCGTTAATGCGTAAACGGTGCTTCATTCTTTAACACGCGGTCGATAATATCCAGGACGCCCTCTTCGTTGTTCGATCCCGCGCGATATTTCGCCGCCTTGATAACCGGCTCATGGGCGTTGGCCATTGCAAAACTAAATCCCGCCTGGCGCAGCATCTCAATATCATTTCCGCCATCGCCAAACACAACAACCTCATCGTCGTTAATATTCCAGCGTTGTTGCAGCAGCCGCAGACCATTTGCCTTATGCACGCCGGGAATAATTAAATCGATGCTGCCGTAGCCGGTATGCACCGGCACCATAATGTCGCCAATCGCCTCGTGGAGATCGGCCTGCACCTGTGGGATTCTGTCGTCGGAAATATTCAGCCCGAACTTGAAGAAAACGTCGTTAAGATTATCAAAATTATCTACAAATTCGAGACGATGATAATACATGGCGGAAACAGCTTTATGTTCATCGCTGTACTGCTTCAGCGTGTAGGCGCTGCTTTTACCACAGGCAATAATATCAATGTCCGTACGGGTGAGCAGATGTTCAACGATGGCCTGGAAATCATCCTTTGCCAGTTCGCCGTTAAAAACATCTTCACCTTCACTGACTACCCAACCGCCGTTTTCGGCAACAAATGAGATCTCACTGGCCAGTTCGGGGAAAAAGGAAATCAACTGATAATATTGATTGCCGCTGGCGACCACAAAGCGGATCCCTTGTTCTTTCATCTGGCGGTATTGCGCCATAAAGCGCTCACGGTTATAGGTTTTTTGGTCACTTAAAAATGTGCCATCCATGTCGACCGCAATTAATTTGATACTCATTAGCTGTTCTCCATCACCGTGGTATTTTTGAGATCCGGTTTCGCCACCGCTTTCGCGACGATGGCGGCAACGAGCACCAGCGCCAGCACCACCAGCATAGCGCTGCGCAGGCCGTAGTGTTCACCCAGGTAGCCCAGCAGCGGCGGTCCAACCAGGAACGCCAGATAGCCGGTTGTTGCGACAACGCTGACGCGGGTTGGTGCATCGGGGCCGGTGTCGCTGGCGGCTGAAATGGTCAGCGGGAAGCCGAGTGATGCACCGAGTCCCCACAAAATAACGGAAACACCCGCCACCCAAGAGCTGTCGACAAAAATAATCAGGCTAATCCCGAGAGCGCCCATCAGCGCACTGGCGCGCACCACCGTGACGCGGCTGTAGCGGTCGATGAACCAGCCGCCAGTAAAGCGGCCAACGGTCATGCCCAGCGTAAATCCGGCATAAATCAGAGAGCCTGATGTTGGGCTAAACCCATGACCGTCCACCATCAGCAGCGGAAGCCAGTCGTTGGCGGAACCTTCAGCAAATGCCATTGCGAGCACCACGACGCCAATTAGCAATAACTGGATATCGCGATAAAAAGGCAGTCCTTTTTCACCGGAGGGAGAACCATCAGCGGCATTTTTACCCGTACCCTCAGGAATTGCTTTGATGGCGATAAAGATAGGCGTGATAGCTACCAGCGCCGCTAGCAGAATATGCGCGTTTGCTGGGACGCTGAAGGCGGTAAGCATCATCCCGACTCCTGCGCCCGCCAGCGTTCCCAGGCTGTAAAAACCATGCATCATCGGCAGCACGGTTTTATTCATTTCGCGTTCAACCGCCGCGCCTTCGACGTTGATGGCCACTTCTGCTGCGCCAAAGCTGGCGCCAAACACGGCCAGACCAAATGCGAAAAGCCAGGCGGAATGCAGCCAGAGCGCCACGCTGAGGATAGCCATCCCAATGACCGCACATGACATGGTAGTGCGGATCACTTTGCGCGTGCCAAATCGTTTCACCAGCCAGGCCGAACAAAGAATGCCACTCATCGAACCAATAGAGAGTCCAAACAGTACCGCGCCCATTTCGGCGGTAGAGATTGAGAGGATATCTCTGATGGCAGGGGTACGCGTTGCCCAGGAGGCCATTAATAATCCTGGTAAAAAGAAGAACGTGAACAGCGCCCAGGTGCGACGTCTTAAGGCTTTGCGTGATGAGATGCCAGTCATGAATTCGAGCCAAAGAAAAGAGGAAAGAAGACAACATTAGCAAGGTTGTGTACATTTGTACACAAATGCAAGAAGAGGAAATGCAGTGCGACGTGCAAACGATCCGCAGCGGCGGGAAAAAATAGTTCAGGCCACCCTTAAGGCGATAGTAATCCATGGTATTCATGGGGTTACACACCGTAAAATCGCTATGATTGCCGAGGTGCCACTGGGCTCAATGACCTATTATTTTGCAGGAATAGATGATCTGCTGTTGGAGGCATTCAGCTGTTTTACGCATACTATGTCTCAGCAGTACCAGGATTTTTTTGCCGACGTTGCTGATGCGCAGGCGGCCTGCCATGCGATTACCGATATGATTTACGGCTCCCAGGTCACAACGCCTGATAATATGGAGCTTATGTATCAGCTGTATGCTTTCGCCAGCCGTAAACCAGCGTTGAAAACGGTGATGCAGAACTGGATGCTACGCAGCCAACAAACGTTAGAGCAGTGGTTTGATCCGGTTACGGCGCGGGCGCTGGATGCGTTTATTGAAGGAATGACGCTGCATTTTGTCACGGATAAAAAACCGCTGCAGCGAGAAGATATTCTGATGATGGTGGAGCGTATTGCCGAATTGCCGCAGAGATAAAATCCTCAAAATGGTTTGTCGAGTCGGGTAACGGCCTGACGTAAAAAATCAATGACTTTTACCGCCTCTGGCGTCAACGTTCGGGCGGCTTTTTTTACCGTCCCGACATCCATATAAGTAATAAAATCATCAATCGTTCTGTGCATGACGCGCAGACCATCCAGTGACCACGGGCGATACACCAGGTCGGATAAAATGGTTATCCCTCTGCCTTTTGCAACCAGACTTCTTATTGCTTCAAAAGAGTTGCTGCGAAAACTGATATTGGGCGTATAGCCACGCTGCTGCCAGTAATCGATGATTACGTCAGGGTACTTATCGGTTTCCAGCAGTAAAAATGGTAGTTTCTCGACGTCTATTAAACGGATCGATTCCTGGCTCTGTAGCGGATGCCCAATAGACGTCCACAGGCGGCGCTGCGAACGAATGAATGTTTCGATCTCCAGGTCGTTATCATGGTTGATATTTGAGGTCAGAAGCAGGCAAAAATCGACCTTTTGTTCCCGTAGCGCCTGTACCAGTTCCGGTGCAGTGGCTTCATAAAACACGATCTCCAGCAAAGGGAAACGTCGTTCAATATCGTTGAGTATATCCGGAATAAGATAGGCAGAGAGCGTTTCGGCAATGCCTATGCGCACTGTGCCGGTGAGAATTTCGCTCCTGTCATGCAGGGCGTCAATAGCCGAGTGGCTACTGTTGATGATGTTGCAGGCATGTGCCAGAAAGCGCTCGCCCTCAGCGGTGAGCTTCACACCTTTGGGATAACGTACAAATAGCTGCACGTCTAATGCTTCTTCCAGGTTCCGCATGGCAATGGTCATTGATGACTGAGAAATATGACAGCGTGCAGCAGCTTTGGAAATTTGTAATGTTTCTGCAAGCGCGATGTAAAACTCAAGTTGCCTTAGCGTAAATTTCATAGTTTTAATCTATGCAGATGGATAAAAACGTTATATTAGCATTCATTCTCACGCCGCCGTAGCCTTGTGGTCATACCGTACAACTGACAATAAGGCGCAAATATGCCCTATCTTTTACTCAGTCTGGCTGCCTGTTTTTGGGGTGGAAATTATGTGATTGGTCATCTCTTGGTTGCTGAAGTTAATCCCATCGTTTTATCAGCGGCACGCTGGGTATTTACCGCGTTATTATTGATGACGCTCTATTTTCGTCAGGTCACAGAGCAATGGCCGGTGATGAAAAAATCCTTTGGTACTATCGTCTTCCTTGCGCTTTGTGGTCAGGTTCTTTTCCCCTTAACGTTGTATATCGGCTTGCAATATACAACCTCGCTTAATGCCGCGATTTATATGTCCACCACCCCGGCGCTCGTACTGTTAATCAATAAGTTCTTTTTTAAAGAGCGGATTTCTGCGCGAAATATAGCTGGTGTGATCCTGAGTACTGTTGGTGTTATATGGCTGGTGTCGCAGGGTGATGTGATAAATGCGCGGGTATTTGCACATCTGAATCAGGGCGATTTCTGGACCATGGGGTCAGCGTTAAGTTGGGCCGTCTATTGTGCCTTTTTACGCATTAAACCGCGTGAGGTAAAGGGAAACGCCTTTGTCGCAGTGAGCGCGCTGTTAGGTGCGATTGTACTTATTCCGGTACTGGCTCTGGAGTTGATACGCAATGGTATGCCGGGATGGAATAGCTATGCCAATACAGGCGTTGTAACTGGGCTGGCATACCTTGTTATTTTTCCTTCCTGGCTGTCATATCTATTATGGAACAAAGGGATTAGCGCCATTGGCGCAACGCGTGGAGAGATCTATTCACACTTGATCCCATTGAGTGGCGGATTATTTAGCGTGATGTTTTTGCACGTCACTCTGCATTCATATCATCTGGTGAGCGCGTTGGTTATTATGTGCGGTATAGCATTGTGTTCCCGTCCGAGTGCAAAAAAAGGCTCGCAGCAGCACATGGCGTGAAAAGCGGGTAAATTAGCTTACGGTGGCACCCCCGGTAATATTTACCACTGTGGCGGTCATAGCGCTGGCATGGTCTGAAGCGAGAAAGGTTGTAACCTCAGCGATTTGTGCAAGCGTAGGCAGGCGCGCGAGCATGGTACTTTGCGCCGCCCCCTCTAACCATTGATCGACGGTTAAACCCATTGACAGTGCTTTAGCGGTGAAAATTTCTCCGGTATAGGAGCCAGCCGCTACAGCATCCACAATCGCATGCGACCGCACGCCGACGACACGAATGTTTATTGGTCCCGTCTCGCTGGCGAGCGCTTTAATAAAAGCCTCTGTTCCTGCACAGCCGACGATATGGCCGAGATGCCCGGGCATCGCCATCGGGGCTGCGGGCGCAACGATGGTGAGAATAACGCCCGGTCGATTGCCGCCCATGTGCGGCGTTACGGCTTTTGCGATATTGAACTGCGCCGCAAGAAAAGGGGTGATACCGCTCATAAACTCAGAGAGGGATAATGCATCGATGCGTTTGCCCTGTTCGTGCATAAATCCCGTTGCGTTTACCACCACATCTATTCCACCGGTTTGCTGTACAAGGCGGGTAACTTCCTTCGATGCGTTGTGCTCGTCAAGTACATCGGTGATAAAGGTTTCGACTGTACCACCCGCCGTTCGGATGCCACTTGCGGTCCAATCCAGCTTTTCCTGACGGCGCGCGCCCAGATACACATGGGCTCCTTCGCGCGCCATAGTATGCGCAACTGCACTACCAATAGCGCCGCTGCCACCGAAGATCATTGCGACTTTGCCTGAGAGTAACATAGCAACCCCATCACCATTTAGCACCGAGTAAAGTATGTGCCATAACGGGCATGCTGCAAATTTGAGAAAGCGTTTCCGGGGAACCTCACTCAGCGATGAAAATCAGGTTATGTCGGGGACATTGCTGCTATAGGTCTTATAGCAGCAATGTCTATCAGCTCATTTTAACGCCGATCAGTTACTGTAAGTGTTTGATATTTCTTTAACATGTATATCATTATCAAAATTATCAAAAGCAAGTACATCATCCAGATGCTGGTATTTAGCTCAATTAAAAAACTACCGACACCTCCGATAACTGACGGAATAACCAGCGAGGCGGCTCCCATCAACGCAGAGGTCGCTCCCAGGTTGGTGCGCTGGCTGGACATGGTCAGGTAGGTATAGAGTGATTCGAACATCCCTCCAGCAAACATCAGGATAATAAAGAAGAATATAAAAATATTGACGTGATAACTAAGTATTATTAATGGAATACACAGTACAATAAATGAGGCGATGATTTTCAGCCACGAATTCAAAATTTGCGGCGCAGACCGTTTCTTAAGAAGTTTACCTGATAATGCAGCCCCCAGCAGTAGGAAGCCTCCAATAATTGATGAAAGCACACCAAATTGCGTTGATGAGTATCCAAACGTAACCATAAAAATAAATGGGGAGGCTGTGACATAGCAATAAATCAGCGAAAATGACAGACCAAGAGACAGACAAGGTAGATAAAATCGAGGTTGTTTGCTGATCTCTTTATACGTATTAAATGATGATTTTAATGAATAGGCAACCCTTCTCTCATGACTGAGTGTTTCAGGGAAGTTAAAATAAACGTATATTAACGTTATAATAGCATAGCCACATATCATTAAAAAAATTGCGCGCCATCCCCATAAGTCATTAATTATCCCTCCCAGCAGGGGCGAAGCAATGGGAACGACACCTTCGATAGTGATGATGATGGCATACAGCGTCGCGGCCACTGAACCACGAGTTACATCTCGAACTGCGCTGATTGCTGTAACCAGCGTTATTGATATAGAAAGACCTTGTATGACACGGATCGCCAGAAACATAACCAGATCGGTTGAGAGCGTGAGACAATATGTTGTCACGCCATAAATAACCGCACCTGTAAGCATAATTTTTCGCCGGCCAATAGCATCAGATAATGGCCCAAAAATTAGCTGTCCAAAACCAATGCATAGGGTATAAACCATAATCGACAACTGCGTGGTTGAGACATTTTTTTCAAATTCTTTTGCGATGTCGGGAATTGAAGGTAAATAAGTGTCCACTCCCAGAATCCCCATTATCGTCAACATGGCCAGGCCGACAGTAAAGTAAATTATGTTCTTTCTATGAATAACAGTTTGCAGCTTCATTACTTATCACCATGAGTAAATTAAAAGCATGAAAAAGTTCACTATTTAAATAGAGATGTTGTGGATAATTATCGTGTAGGCAATAAAACAGAGTTGAAATGAACTGTCAAACTTTTGACTCAAAAAATTGAGATATGAGTCACAGGTATATAGCCATAATTTTCGATGGTAGGGTTCCTGTTAAATTTAATTGTGTTTGATTGCCAGGCAGCACGAGGAACCATAAGTACACTGACTTCGAATACGGGCATACTGTTGGTGTTGGTGTTGGTGTTGGTGTTGGTGTTGGTGTTGGTGTTGGTGTTGGTGTTGGTGTCGGTGTCGGTGTACGTGATTGATTTTTTCAGTAGTAAATTTCAGGCAACAAAAAACCCATCAACCTTGAACCAAAACGGCGGGGTTGATGGGCTCCACAAATTGGGGACATCAAAGAAAAGCAGTGGCAATAGTTATGACTGACGCCTTGAAGAAAAGTTCTGCTTACCTGCAAAAAATTTTCGTTTAAGGGTAAATTTCAGCGCTAACCAAGGCCAGGCCAGACAATGACGATGAGTGTCCCCGCTAATGTCAGCAGAACGTTAGCTATCGCGTAGGTCCCAGCATAGCCTAACGCAGGGATGTTGCTGCGTGCGGTGTCGCTGATGATTTCCATTGCCGGAGCACAGGTACGTGCGCCCATCATGGCACCAAACAGCAGGGCGCGGTTCATGCGCAATACGTAAGCACCAAACAAGAAACAGATAACAACCGGAACCAGGCTGACTACCAGACCGGCAATCAACATTTGACCACCGACGGCCCCCAGGCCATTACCAATGCCACTGCCTGCGCTTAAACCGACACCAGCCATGAATACCATCAGGCCAAACTCTTTCACCATGTTCAGCGCACCCTGTGGGATGTAGCCAAACGTTGGATGGTTGGCTCGCAGGAAGCCCAGCATGATACCGGCGAACAGCAGTCCAGCCGCATTCCCGATGCCGAAGCTGAAATTACTGAACTGGAAGGTGATCATTCCGATCATCAGACCGATGATAAAGAAGGCGCAGAAGGCCAGCAGATCGGTCACCTGACTGTGAATCGAAATGAAGCCGATACGATCGGCAATAGTTTTCACGCGACGAGCATCACCGCTGACCTGCAATACGTCACCTTTGTTGAGCACGACGTTGTCATCAATAGGCATTTCAATCTGGCTGCGGATCACGCGGTTCAGGAAACAACCGTGGTCGGTCAGTTTCAACTGGGCCAGGCGACGACCAACGGCATTGTGGTTTTTCACTACAATTTCTTCAGTGACGATGCGCATATCGAGCAGATCGCGATCGAACACTTCTTTACCGTTACGGAAGCTGGGATCGAGGCGGGCATGGGCGTCCGGATAACCCACCAGGGCTATCTCATCGCCCATTTGCAGCACCGCGTCACCATCCGGGTTGGCAAGAATGCCGTTGCGACGGATGCGTTCAATGTAACAACCGGTCTGACGATAAATACCCAGTTCACGCAGATTTTTACCATCGGCCCATGCCACCAGCTCCGGGCCAACGCGATAGGCGCGAATCACCGGGAGGTAAACTTTACGATTGGCATCAGTATCCAGGCCCCGTTCACGCGCGATTTGTTGGGCGCTGGTTTGCAGGTCCTGATGCTGAAGTTTCGGCAAATAGCGCGCACCAACAATCAGACTGACCAGACCAATCAAATAGGTGAGGGCGTAACCCAAGCTCAGGTTATCGAGAGCGCTTGAAAGTTGTGTTCCTGACATTCCTGAATGGCGCAAGGTGTCACCTGCGCCGACCAGCACCGGCGTTGAGGTCATCGAGCCAGCCAGCATACCCGCCGTCAGGCCGATGTCCCAGCCAAATAGCTTACCCAGCCCCAGGGCGATCAGCATTGCGCTACCGACCATCACCAGGGCAAGCATTAGATAATTTTTCCCATCGCGAAAAAAAATCGAAAAAAAGTTGGGGCCGGCTTCGACGCCGACGCAAAAAATAAACAGCATAAAGCCGAGATTTAATGCATCGGTGTTAATACTAAAGTGCTGCTGACCTAATAATAGGGAGACCACTAAAACGCCAATGGAATTACCGAGTTGGACTGAACCCAGACGTAATTTGCCCAGACACAGGCCCAGAGCCAGGACCACAAATAATAACAGGATGTAATTCCCATTTAACAAATCTGCGACGTTTATATTCACGGAGACTAACTTCTTGTTTACTAGTAAGCTATTGAAAGAAATGGCAATTTACGCTAATGTTTTTGCCAGAAATTAAGGGGCGATAGCATCGTACACAGCCCCGAATAATGCAGCATAACAATATATGCGGCTAGTTTAATCTCATTACGTATCAACGGCTATAAGAATCGTGTGGGTGTGTTTTTGGCATGGAATGCCGAGTTACTTTATCTGACTGGACGCCTGCGGGCGAAAAGAGTGTTCGATAGAGAATGTGTCAGGAGGAACGATTGAAACATAAGCAAAGTTGGGCGAGTGCGGTCTGCTGCTTTGTGCTCTTTATTGTGGTGTGTCTTTCATTAACGCTGAACGTGAAAGGGGCATTCAGAGCAGCAGGGCATCCTGAGGTCGGATTGTTGTTTTTTATCTTACCTGGTGCTGCAGCAAGCTTTTTTTCCCATCGTCGGGAAGTACTCAAACCCCTTCTTGGTGCAATGTTGGCGGCGCCGTGCTGCCTGTTACTGATGCGGTTCGTTTTTATGCCGACGCGTTCATTGTGGCAAGAGCTGGCGTGGTTGTTTAGTGCGGTGTTTTGGTGCGCGCTTGGCGCATTATGTTTTTTATTTATCAGTAGCTTATTCAATCAGCATCAACGGCGGAAAAAGAACTGATGACGCCCTCAAGCTGAGGGCGTAGAAACAGCTATCAGGCGAACAGATTCATATTCTCTTTTGCCCATGCTTCAAAATCCGTGCAGCCGCCGATGTGTTTTTGATCGACGAAAATCTGCGGAACGGTTTCAACTGGCTTACCTACTGTTTTTTCCAGATCTGCTTTAGTAATTCCTTCAGCATGGATATCAATGTAGCGGAAGTTAAAATCGTCATGCTCACTGCTTAATTTTTCTGCTAATTCTTTTGCGCGCACGCAATACGGGCACCCTGGGCGACCAAAAATAACGGCAAACATCTCTTTCTCCTCGAACTTATCAGGCCGGATGGCAATACTTGTTATGATGCCGCGATTTGTGACGGATGGAAAGCAGGTTCAGCCTGTTGCTTTGATATCCTCAAGCTATATCTGTTAAACACGGCAAGCCGGAACGTTTTATAATGAAAGCCATTTCACCGGGAGGCCGCGTATGCGCACAATTGGTGTATTACCCAAAAGCGTATTGATGCTGGAAATAGTTGGGATGGTTTTGTTATCGCTGGCGCTGCTATCGCTTAACGATTACCTCACCTTGCCCGCACCGCTTAACAGCCCGTTAGCCTGCGTGGTGATGATATTTCTGGGCGTACTGCTGATGCTCCCTGCTGCGGTGGCGTTGATGTGGCGTATTGCTCAACTGCTGGCACCGCAACTTATGTCACGCGCACCCGGTGATTCAACTGATTTAGACAGAGACAAAAGAGATGACACCAACCATTGATTTACTCCGCAGCCACCGTTCCATTCGCCATTTTACCGATGATGCTATTTCGGATGCACAGCGTGAGGCGATTATTGCCGCAGCTCAGGGAACGTCAAGCTCCAGTTTTCTACAGTGCACGACGATCGTTCGTATAACGGATAAATCTCTGCGTGAATCGCTGGCTACCTTATCTGGCGGCCAAAAGCATGTGGCGCAGGCTGCTGAGTTCTGGGTGTTTTGCGCTGATTTTAATCGTCATTTGCAGATTTGCCCTGATGCGCAACTTGGGCTGGCGGAACAGCTGCTGCTGGGCGTGGTTGATACTGCAATGATGGCGCAAAATGCGTTGACGGCGGCAGAGTCGCTGGGACTTGGCGGCGTATTCATTGGCGGTCTGCGTAACAATATTGAGCCGGTCACCGAACTGCTGAAGCTGCCGCAGCACGTTCTGCCGCTGTTTGGTTTGTGCCTTGGCTGGCCTGCGGATAACCCGGATATCAAGCCGCGCCTGCCTGCGTCGCTTGTTGTGCACGAAAACCAGTATCAGCCGCTCGATACAGACGTTTTGTCGCAGTATGACGAACAGCTTGCACAGTACTATCTGACCCGCGGCAGCAATACGCGTCGTGACACCTGGAGCGATCACATTCGCCGTACCATCATTAAAGAAAGTCGCCCCTTTATCCTGGAATATTTGCATAAACAGGGATGGGCCACGCGCTAAAGATTTTAACCCAGTGTATGATACGCCAGCTTTTACCAGGTCATTCAGAGAGGTGCAGGGTGAAAATTGCCATTTTGTCCCGGGACGGAACGCTCTATTCTTGTAAACGCCTGCGTGAAGCGGCGATGCAGCGCGGTCACCTGGTTGAAGTTATCGATCCCCTTTCTTGCTATATGAACATCAGTCCGGCGGCATCTTCTATTCATTACAAGGGCCGTCAGCTTCCCCATTTCGACGCGGTGATCCCGCGGATTGGTTCCGCGATTACCTTTTATGGGACGGCGGCGCTGCGCCAGTTTGAGATGCTGGGTAGCTATCCGTTGAATGAGTCGGTAGCGATTACACGAGCGCGCGATAAGCTGCGTTCGCTACAGCTGCTGGCGCGTCAGGGAATTGATTTACCCATCACCGGGATAGCCCACTCTCCCGACGATACCAGCGACATGATTGACATGGTTGGCGGTGCGCCGTTAGTGGTGAAACTGGTTGAAGGCACCCAGGGTATTGGCGTGGTGTTGGCGGAAACGCGGCAGGCTGCAGAAAGCGTGGTAGATGCCTTTCGTGGGCTGAATGCCCATATCCTGGTTCAGGAATATATCAAAGAAGCGAAGGGGCGCGATATCCGCTGTTTCGTGGTGGGCGACGAAGTAGTGGCCGCCATTGAACGACGGGCTAAAGAGGGCGATTTTCGTTCTAATCTCCATCGCGGTGGTGTGGCGACTATTGCGAGTATTACGCCGCGCGAAAGAGAAATTGCGCTCAAAGCCGCCCGGACTATGGGCCTGGACGTTGCAGGCGTTGATATTCTGCGCGCTGATCGAGGGCCACTGGTCATGGAGGTCAACGCGTCTCCGGGGCTAGAAGGCGTGGAGAAAACTACCGGGATAGACATAGCTGGCAAGATGATCCAGTGGATCGAACGTCACGCTACACCTGAATTTTGCCTTAAAATCGGCGGCTAAGCGCAATATCGATTGCGATCGTGGTATGACACGCTCTTTTTGCGTAAGCTGTGCCGGTATTTTTTTCATCAATAGAGGTCGCACATTATTATGACATCACTGGTCGTTCCCACTCTGGATACGTTGCGTCAATGGCTCGACGACCTGGGCATGAGTTTTTTTGAATGCGATACCTGTCAGGCGCTGCATTTGCCGCACATGCAGAATTTTGACGGCATCTTTGATGCAAAAGTTGATTTGGTCGATAACGTCATTCTGTTTTCCGCGATGGCAGAAGTCAGACCTTCTGCACTGCTGCCGCTGGCCGCCGATCTGTCCGCGATCAATGCCAGCTCACTGACGGTGAAAGCTTTTCTGGATATGCAGGATGATAATCTGCCAAAACTGGTGGTTTGCCAGTCTTTATCCGTTATGCCGGGCGTGACGTTTGAGCAGTTTGAATGTTTTGTTCGCCAGAGCGAAGAGCAGATATCGATGGTGATCCTTGAAGCCGGTGCGCATCAGCTGTTATTTAATGCTGAAGAAGATGCGCAGAATAGCACCGCTGAAATTCATTTCCTCCATTAATTCTTCCTGAATCTGGACATATATTGCGCAGCCGCTGCCAGAGCGGTTGCGTATTGCCCGTTTTTATTCTGTATTTAACCTTTCATTAAAGAATTATTCACCTCTATTCAGCGCCTTCCGCTTTACGTCATAGACAATTCCTGCATAAAAAATTGATAAAAGACGTTTTTTAATCTGGGCTATATCCACAATTCCTGGCTAAAGTTATTCTTGCGAAGCTTACCAACGTCATCATTTAAACAGCCCCTTGTGACCTGTTCTACGGCCACAATGTATGTTGAATGCCTGGACGGATGCCAGCGAGCAATAGCGGCGTGAGGAGAGGTCTCTCTTTACATCGGTGCCGCATGAAAGAATATGCACGTTTCTTGCATATCATTAGAGTGTGACATTTTTGTTCGTTTGTTAACGAACTTTCAGAAGGAAAGAGATTATGACCGCCTTAAATAAAAAATGGTTATCAGGCCTGGTTGCGGGTGCTCTGATGGCCGTCTCTGCCGGCACGCTCGCTGCTGAACAAAAAACGCTGCATATATATAACTGGTCTGATTATATTGCCCCGGACACGGTGGCTAATTTTGAAAAAGAGACCGGAATTAAAGTCATCTATGACGTATTTGATTCCAATGAAGTGCTGGAAGGTAAGCTCATGGCTGGCAGTACCGGCTTTGACCTTGTCGTTCCATCCGCCAGCTTCCTTGAGCGTCAACTGACCGCGGGCGTATTCCAGCCGCTGGATAAGAGCAAATTGCCGGGCTGGAAAAACCTTGATCCTGAACTGCTGAAGCTGGTGGGCAAACACGATCCGGACAACAAGTTTGCGATGCCGTATATGTGGGCTACGACCGGTATTGGTTACAACGTGGATAAAGTTAAAGCTGTGCTGGGGCCGGATGCGCCGGTTGACAGCTGGGATTTGATCCTCAAGCCAGAAAATCTGGAAAAACTCAAAAGCTGCGGTGTCTCTTTCCTTGATGCCCCCGAAGAGGTGTTCGCCACGGTGCTGAACTATTTGGGTAAAGATCCAAACAGTACCAAAGCGGATGATTACACCGGGCCGGCAACGGATCTGTTGTTGAAACTGCGACCGAATATTCGCTATTTCCACTCTTCGCAGTACATCAACGACCTGGCAAACGGTGATACCTGCGTCGCAATCGGCTGGGCTGGGGACGTATGGCAGGCCGCAAACCGTGCGAAAGAAGCGAAAAATGGCGTCAATATCTCCTTCTCAATTCCTAAAGAAGGTGCAATGGCGTTCTTTGACGTATTCGCGATGCCTGCCGATGCGAAAAACAAAGACGAAGCCTATCAGTTCCTCAACTACCTGCTGCGCCCTGATGTGATTGCGCATATCTCCGACCACGTGTTTTATGCCAATGCCAACAAAGAAGCGACGGCTCTGGTCAGCCCTGAAGTTCGTGACAACCCGGGTATTTACCCGCCTGCGGATGTGCGAGCTAAGTTGTTCACACTGAAAGTACAGGATCCGAAGATCGATCGTGTACGTACCCGCGCATGGACGAAGGTAAAAAGCGGGAAATAAACCGATGTTTGGGACATGACCCGGCAGGGTTTGTGCCTGCCGGGCAGCGTTGAGCCCGGACACATATAACCCGGCAATACGCACCGTTATGGTGCGTTATTTGCACCGTTTCTTTGTTTTATGCCGGAGAGCACCTGAGTGAATGATGCAACCCCACGCCCACAAGCGAAAATCCGCAAGGCGCTGACCCCGCTGCTTGAAATTCGCAATCTGACCAAGTCATTTGACGGTCAGCACGCCGTTGATGACGTCAATCTTACTATCTACAAAGGTGAAATATTTGCTCTGCTCGGCGCGTCCGGCTGTGGCAAATCGACACTGCTGCGGATGCTGGCGGGATTTGAACTGCCGACTACCGGGCAAATCATGCTTGATGGCGTCGATTTAGCGCATGTCCCGCCTTATCTGCGTCCAATTAATATGATGTTTCAGTCCTACGCCTTGTTTCCGCATATGACTGTTGAGCAGAACATTGCCTTTGGTCTCAAGCAGGACAAACTGCCGAAGGCTGAAATCGCCAGTCGGGTGAATGAGATGCTGGGACTCGTGCATATGCAGGAGTTCGCTAAACGCAAACCACATCAGCTTTCTGGCGGCCAGCGTCAGCGCGTGGCATTGGCGCGCAGCCTGGCAAAACGTCCAAAACTGCTGCTGCTGGATGAACCAATGGGGGCGCTGGATAAAAAACTCCGAGACCGCATGCAACTGGAGGTAGTGGATATCCTGGAACGCGTCGGTGTGACCTGCGTGATGGTGACGCACGATCAGGAAGAAGCCATGACGATGGCGGGTCGTATTGCGATCATGAATCGTGGAAAATTTGTCCAGATTGGTGAGCCAGAAGAGATCTACGAGCATCCGACCACGCGTTACAGCGCAGAGTTTATCGGTTCGGTAAACGTTTTTGAGGGACTGCTGAAAGAACGTCGGGAAGATGGTCTGGTGATTGAGTCTCCAGGACTGGTACATCCGCTGAAAGTGGACGCCGATGCTTCTGTTGTCGATAACGTCCCGGTGTATGTTGCGCTACGTCCGGAAAAAATCATGCTCTGCGAAGCGCCTCCGCCAGAGGGTTATAACTTCGCGGTAGGCGAAGTGGTGCACATTGCCTATCTGGGTGATTTGTCGGTGTACCACGTACGTTTGAAAAGCGGTCAGATGTTGAGCGCCCAGCTACAAAATGAGCATCGTTATCGTAAAGGGTTACCAACCTGGGGTGACGAAGTCCGTTTATGTTGGGATGCGGACAGCTGTGTGGTGTTGACGGTTTAAGGAGCGAAGATGAGTACACTTGAACCTGCGGCACGCGTGGATAACGCGGGGCGATTCAGGCTGTTTATGTCGCGGCTACAAATGAAGCACGGGCGCAAGCTGGTGATCGCACTGCCGTATGTGTGGCTGCTGCTCCTGTTTCTGCTGCCTTTTCTGATCGTCTTCAAAATCAGTTTGGCTGAAATGGCGCGCGCTATTCCACCCTATACCGACCTCGTTTCATGGGCTGACGATCAGTTATCCATCACGCTCAACTTAGGCAACTTCCTGCAACTGACGGACGATCCGCTCTATTTCGATGCCTACCTGCAATCGTTACAGGTGGCGGGAATTTCGACAATCTGTTGTCTGCTGCTGGGATACCCGCTGGCATGGGCCGTCGCGCACAGTAAACCCTCAACGCGTAATATTCTGCTGTTGCTGGTGATCCTACCGTCCTGGACCTCGTTTTTAATTCGCGTGTATGCCTGGATGGGGATCCTGAAAAACAACGGCGTCCTGAACAACTTTCTAATGTGGCTGGGCGTCATCGACCAACCGTTGACTATTTTGCACACCAATCTGGCGGTCTATATCGGCATTGTTTACGCCTATTTGCCCTTTATGGTGCTGCCGATTTATACCGCGCTGACCCGTATTGATTACTCGCTGGTGGAAGCGGCGCTGGATTTAGGTGCCCGACCGCTGAAGACTTTCTTTAGCGTGATTGTGCCGTTGACCAAGGGCGGGATTATTGCCGGGTCAATGCTGGTGTTTATTCCGGCTGTTGGCGAGTTTGTGATCCCTGAGCTGCTGGGTGGCCCGGACAGCATCATGATTGGCCGTGTGCTTTGGCAGGAGTTTTTCAATAACCGCGACTGGCCGGTGGCTTCTGCGGTCGCCATTATTATGTTGCTGTTACTGATTGTGCCGATCATGTGGTTCCACAAATATCAGCAAAAAAGCGTGGGGGAACACGGATGAATAACTTACCGGTCGTTCGCTCGCCGTGGCGTATTTTTATCCTGGTAGTTGGCTTTACCTTCCTGTACGCGCCGATGCTGATGTTGGTTATCTATTCGTTTAACAGCTCGAAGCTGGTGACGGTTTGGGCAGGGTGGTCAACGCGTTGGTATGGCGAGCTTTTTCACGATACCGCGATGATAAGTGCCGTAGGCATGAGCCTAACGATTGCCGCGGGCGCTGCGACGATGGCGGCAATCCTTGGCACCATCGCCGCCGTGGTAATGGTGCGCTTTGGTCGTTTTCGTGGTTCGAATGGTTTCGCCTTTATGATCACCGCGCCGCTGGTTATGCCAGATGTCATTACCGGTTTGTCGCTGCTGCTGCTGTTTGTAGCGTTGGCTCACGCCATCGGCTGGCCGGCTGATCGTGGAATGCTGACCATCTGGCTGGCGCACGTCACCTTCTGTACAGCGTACGTAGCGGTGGTGATTTCTTCACGTTTGCGCGAACTGGATCATTCCATTGAGGAAGCAGCGATGGATCTTGGCGCCACGCCGCTGAAGGTCTTTTTCGTCATCACGCTGCCGATGATTATGCCGGCGGTGATTTCCGGTTGGCTATTAGCCTTCACGCTGTCACTCGATGATCTGGTTATTGCCAGCTTTGTCTCTGGTCCTGGTGCCACAACGTTACCGATGCTGGTGTTCTCCAGCGTACGTATGGGGGTGAACCCGGAGATCAACGCGCTGGCGACGCTGATTCTTGGTGTGGTAGGAATTATCGGATTTATCGCGTGGTATCTGATGGCGCGAACAGAAAAACAACGGATCCGCGATATCCAACGTGCAAGACGCGGCTGAAAAAACTAAAATCTGCCAACCTGTCTATACGGCGCAGCTGTGGTGGTTGCGCCGTTTTCATGGAAGACGACGCGTTGGGATTTTTTAAGAAATCATCCACATCACATGCTCGCTTAAACGTCCCTGCTTTGGTGCAGGTGGCGGCGCTGGCTATTATTATGATCCGCTGTCTCGATCTGTTGATGATTTTTAATACGCTTGGGTTTCGTGGAACCAGTGAGTTTATTCATCGCAGTGTGCAGACCTGGAATTTGACGCTGGTGTTTCTGGGCAGTCTGGTGCTGCTATTTATCGAAATTTACTGTGCATTTTCGCTGGTAAAAGGACGGAACTGGGCACGCTGGATCTATCTGTTGACCCAGATTATCGCCAGCGTCTATCTGTGGGCAGCTTCGCTGGGCTACGGATATCCCGAACTGTTCAGTATTGCGGGGGAGTCCAGACGCGAAATCCTGCATACGCTGGTGATGCAAAAACTGCCGGATATGCTGGTATTGCTGCTACTGTTTGTTCCTGCGTCCAGCAGGCGGTTCTTCCGTTTGCAATAACGTGTATAATCTTGGCCCCCGGTTAATTTGTAGGTCTTTGTATGCAGTGCGCACTTTATGACGCCGAACGCTGTCGCTCCTGTCAGTGGATAACACAGCCTGTCGCCGATCAACTCTTCGCTAAAACAGCCGATCTACAGAATCTGCTGGCCGATTATCCGGTCGGAGAATGGTGCGCGCCGGTCAGTGGTCCGGAAAGCGCGTTTCGCAATAAAGCCAAAATGGTGGTCAGCGGCAGCGTGGAAAAACCGTTACTGGGGATGTTGCATCGTGACGGTACGCCGGAAGATTTGTGCGACTGTCCGCTCTACCCTGAGTCTTTTGCGTCCGTATTTTCCGCGCTTAAGCCGTTTATCGCCCGAGCAGGGTTAACGCCCTATAACGTTGCGCGTAAACGCGGGGAACTGAAATATTTGCTGTTAACGGAAAGCCGGTTCGATGGTGGCATGATGCTGCGTTTTGTCCTGCGTTCTGAAGCAAAACTGGCACAGTTGCGCGCGGCGCTGCCCTGGCTGCAGGCACAGTTCCCACAGTTAAAAGTGATCACTGCCAATATTCAGCCGGTGCATATGGCGATTATGGAAGGGGAGACAGAGATCTTCCTGACGGAACAACAGGCGCTGGCGGAACGCTTTAACGATGTACCGTTGTGGATCCGCCCACAGAGCTTTTTCCAGACTAACCCGGTGGTGGCGGGGCAGTTGTATGCCACGGCGCGCGACTGGGTGCGACAGCTTCCGGTTAATCACATGTGGGATCTGTTTTGCGGCGTTGGGGGTTTTGGTCTGCACTGCGCTACACCGCAAATGAAACTGACGGGGATTGAAATCGCGCCAGAGGCGATTACCTGCGCGAAGCAGTCGGCGCAGGAACTTGGGTTGCAGAATCTGCATTTTCAGGCGTTGGATTCAACTCAGTTTGCTACCGCTCAGGACGAAGTTCCGGATCTGGTGCTGGTGAATCCGCCGCGTCGCGGGATTGGGAAACCGCTGTGCGATTTTCTTTCCCGCATGGCACCGCGTTTTATTGTTTATTCCAGCTGTAATGCGCAAACCATGGCGAAGGATATTCGTGAGTTGCCTGGGTATCGCATTGAACGCGTTCAGCTTTTCGATATGTTCCCGCACACCTCGCATTATGAAGTGTTAACGCTGCTCAGCCGACAATAACTGCTATGCCTGATGGCGCTTCGCTAATCAGGCCTACAGGTTGTTCGTCATTCGTAGGCCGGATAAGGTGCTTGCACCGCATCCGGCAAATGCAATATGCGAAAAAAAAGCCCGTACTTGCGTACGAGCTCTTCTTAAAATATGGCGGTGAGGCGGGGATTGACTCGCTTCACTCGCCCTGCGGGCAGCCTGTTCGCTGCGCTCTCAGTCTGTCCAACTGGCTGCGCCAGTAGTCGAACCCCGGTCCGGGCTTCTCATCCCCACCAGGCTGTGCAACATGCGAAAAAAAAGCCCGTACTTGCGTACGAGCTCTTCTTAAAATATGGCGGTGAGGCGGGGATTCGAACCCCGGATACGTTGCCGTATACACACTTTCCAGGCGTGCTCCTTCAGCCACTCGGACACCTCACCATATTGTATTGCTGCCTGACCGCTTGGGGGGCAACGGGGCGCTACTATAGGGAGTTGCGCTAAAACGGTCAAGCAGAATTTACGTGTTAACTCTCGTTTGGTTACGCAATATACATATTCCTCCGCCCAGGCAGGCGCGGAGGATAGGATTAGCGCTGAGAGTCCAGTTTTTCGCCGTTGGTCACGACTTCCTGGGCTTTACTGTAGCTCTCGATCAGCAACTGATAAGCCGGGAAGACTTTGGTATACACTTCCGCCCATTCGGCGGCGTCTTCACGGTTCCATGTGCCCTGAATTTCAGACGCGACGGCGGCGGTATCCATCGGCACGACGCCAGCCTGAACAACGCGAGCCAGGGTGATTTCCTGCGCCATTTTGCTGTAAGTACCGGAAGCGTCGATCACTGCGAAGACCTTATAGCCTTCCGCAACCGCGCTGATAGCCGGGAAAGCCATGCACACGCTGGTAATCGTACCGGCGATAATCAGCGTCTTGCGACCTGTTGCTTTTACCGCTTTCACGAAGTCTTCGTTATCCCAGGCGTTGATTTCGCCTTTACGCGCCACGTATTGGGCATGTGGCGCATTAGCGTGGATCTCCGGGATCAGCGGGCCGTTAGGTCCCTGCGGTACGGATGCCGTGGTAATCACCGGTATCTTCGCCAGGGTCGCCATTTTAGCCAGCGCGGCGGCACGCGCACGCAGTTCTGGCATTGGCATGTCGCCGACGGTCTGGAACAACCCGCTCTGATGATCGATAAGCAGCATGACGGAATCATTTACATCGATGACGGGACGTGAACCATTAAAGTTTGCAGGACTGGACATATTCTTCTCCTTCGATTCAGATTTGGCCAAAGCGGCCGGAGTTAAAATCGCGTACGGCTTCAGCGATTTCTTGTTTCGTGTTCATTACAAACGGACCGTAACCTACAATCGGCTCGTTCAACGGTTCTCCAGAAAGCAGCAGCACGCTGGCGTTGCTGGAGGCTTCAATATGCAGCGTTTTCCCTTGCTGGCTCAGCACCACCAGTTGCGCTTCGCTGGCAGACGTAGTGCCGTTTACAGTGATATTCCCTTTCAATACCACCAGCGCAGTGCTCCATCCTTCCGGCTGGGACAACGTGAGCTGATGATTACGTTGTAAACGCATATCCCAAACGTTCAGCGGCGAGAAGGTATGTGCCGGGCCTTTTGTATCCTGATAGCTGCCCGCAATCACCCGAACGCTTCCTGCTTCATCAGGCAGGGCGACAGAGGGGATCACATCGCTGCTGATGCCCTGGTAACCCGGAACGGCCATTTTGTCTTTTGCTGGCAGATTGACCCACAGCTGTACCATTTCCAGTTCGCCGCCCTGACGGGTAAATTCTGGTGAATGGAACTCTTCGTGTAATATTCCTGCACCCGCAGTCATCCACTGCACGTCGCCGGGGCCGATAATGCCGCCGCGACCGGTTGAATCACGGTGTTCAACTTCGCCGCTGTAAACGATGGTCACCGTCTCAAAACCACGGTGAGGGTGCTCGCCTACGCCGCGTTTTTCGTTACCCGGCGTAAACGTATGTGGACCGGCGTAATCCAGCAGCAGGAACGGACTTAGTTGCTCAGCATGAGACTGGTAAGAAAACATCGAGCGAACCGGAAATCCATCGCCAACCCAGTGCGGGCGAGGTGCGGTGTAGACGCCTGTTACGTGTTTCATTTGTGTCTCCTCAGTGGCGTTATCTTGATGTGAATAAGCTTAGATTCATGACAGCGAGCTGAGTAGTAGCTAAAATAGTTCTCACTGTCTCATAAATAGGACAATTAGATGACGAAGCCAGATCTCAATGATTTTGCATGGTTTGTGCATGTTGTAGAGGAAGGAGGATTCGCGGCGGCGGGTCGGGCGCTTGATGAACCGAAATCAAAACTAAGCCGACGGATAGCGCAACTGGAAGAGAGGCTGGGAGTTCGACTGATTCAGCGAACCACCCGCCAGTTTAACGTGACGGAAGTGGGGCAAACCTTTTACGAACACTGTAAGGCGATGCTGGTTGAAGCGCAGGCGGCGCAGGATGCCATTGCCGCGTTACAGGTTGAACCGCGTGGCGTGGTGAAGTTGACGTGCCCGGTCACGTTGCTGCATGTGCATATCGGGCCAATGCTTGCTCGTTTTATGGCGCGTTATCCTGACGTATCAGTGCAACTGGAGGCGACAAATCTCCGTGTTGACGTCGTTGGAGAAGGTCTGGACGTGGCGATTCGTGTCAGGCCTCGACCATTTGAGGATAGCGACCTGGTGATGCGTGTGCTGGCGGACAGGGGGCATCGTTTGTATGCCAGCCCGCAGTTAATCGAGCAAATGGGGGCATTACACTCTCCGGCGGAGCTGACACGCTGGCCTGGTTTGAGTCTCGCCTCGGGCAAACATGTACATCGTTGGGAGTTATTTGGCCCGCAGGGCGCGCGGGCAGAGGTGCATTTCACGCCGCGAATGATTACCACCGATATGCTGGCGCTACGTGAAGCCGCAGTTGCCGGTGTGGGGGTAGTGCAACTTCCGCAACTGATGGTAAAAGATCAATTAGCCGCGGGTGAACTGGTGGCGTTGCTCGACGGTTGGGAACCGAAGCGAGAAATTATTCACGCAGTCTTTCCATCACGCAGGGGATTATTGCCTTCAGTGCGCGCTTTAGTAGATTTCTTAACGGAAGAATATGCGCGGATGATTGAGGATTAAATACATATCCTCAGCCCACAAAAAAGGCCGGTTAAACCGACCTTTTATTATCTGGACGCCATTCGGGCGTTAAAAACAATCAGCGACTACGGAAGACAATGCGGCCTTTGCTCAGGTCGTACGGGGTCAGCTCAACAGTCACTTTGTCGCCCGTCAGGATGCGGATATAGTTTTTGCGCATTTTACCGGAGATGTGTGCAGTAACCACGTGACCGTTTTCTAACTCTACGCGGAACATGGTATTAGGTAACGTATCGAGAACGGTACCCTGCATTTCAATATTGTCTTCTTTGGCCATCTAATCCTCTGGGGTATCACTACCGTAATTTGAACCGGCAAGATAATGCCGAAGTTCTTTTAATAAGTAAAGATTTGTGCGTTTAAAACACAGCAAATCGGGTTTGGCGCATTACTCTAACCACACACGGCAAAGCCGCACTTAAAGCGCAACGTGTAAGGGAACGAGGAGATAAACGATAGGCGTTGCCTGACGCGAACTGTTCCTTAACGGCGGCGGGGTAATGGGCTAAACCAACTCTGCGCGACAATTATAACACCCCGACAAAAAATGTGCCGAAAACATTCACCCCTGAGGCGAAAATAACGTCCTGGGAACCCAGAAATGGCTCGGTAGCCGCTGCTGGCGCAGTCTGCTCAGGTGTTCAAGGTACTCCCGACGAGGGGTTTCGACGGCGCCCAGCGAAGCTGTGTGGCTATTTAATACCTGGCAGTCGATTAATTTTCCGCCCTGACGGATAAATTCAGCGCAAAAAACAAGCAGTGCGGTTTTGGACGCATTTTCCTGACGGCTGAACATTGATTCGCCACAAAATAGTGTACCTTGCGCCACGCCATACATACCGCCCACTAATTCATTTTTTCGCCACACTTCAATGGAGTGCGCATGGCCCAGTTCGTGCAGGCGATGGTAGGCGTCCACTACATCATGCGTTATCCAGGTGCCTTCTTCCCGGTCGTTCGTGCAGCCTTCAATCACCTGACCGAACGCGTAATTGAGCGTCACGCGATAAGGCGAGTTTTTATGAAAGCGTTTCATACTGCGGCTGAGATGAAATTTCTCGGGCCAAAGAATGGCGCGTGGATCGGGCGACCACCAAAGGATGGGGTCGCCAGGCGAAAACCACGGGAAAATTCCGCGCTGATAGGCCATTAATAGTCGGGCTGGACTGAGATCGCCGCCAAGCGCCAACAAACCGTTAGGCTCGCGTAAAGCGCCTTCCGGTGAAGGGAAGGCTATAGAATGACGGGACAATTGCACCAGGCGCATGACTGCGAAACTCCACTACGCGAGTTTGATCGTTCAATAATAGCTTACAGACGTTGCTTAAACTGGTAATAACGTCCCTGCCGGGCTAACAAATCTGCGTGATTACCTTGCTCAATAATGTGTCCGTTGTCCATCACTATTATTTGATCAAAACGTGACAAGCCGCGCAGACGATGTGTCACCATCAGTACGGTTTTATCACGCATGGCATCGCCAATTAATTCAAGCATTTGGCTTTCTGTTGTTGCATCAAGTCCTTCGGTCGGTTCGTCCAGCAGCATCAGTGGGGCATCGTGCAATAAGGCACGGGCGATAGCCAGACGACGAAGTTCGCCACCAGAAAGCTGTCGACCCCCTTCGCCTAACCAGGCGTTGAGTCCATCACCCTCAAGCAGTTTGTCCAGACCGACGCGGCACAGCATTGCGGATAATGTGTCATCACTGGCGTGCGGTGCCGCCAGCAGAAGATTGTCGCGAAGCGTCGCGCTGAACAGGTGCACGCGCTGTGGCACGACGCTGATGCTCTGGCGCAGCGTGGTTTCACTGAGGGCTGAAATCGGCTGCTCATTAATCAGAATTTCGCCGTGCTGCGGATCCCATGCACGGGTAAGCAATTGCAGTAACGTTGACTTACCGCATCCGGTGCGGCCGAGAATCGCAATATGCTCACCGGGCTGAGCCTTCAGGGAAAGGGTGTCGAGCGCTTTTTGTGCTTGTCCCGGATAACTGAATGATACATCGCGTAGCGTGAGAGTGACCTGCTCAGAAACCGGGGAACCGGCATCCGGGAAGGTGACTTCTGGCTGCTGTTCAGTCAGTTCGGTGATGCGCAGCGCAGAGGCAATAACCTGTCCGAGATGCTGAAACGCGCCGGTGACGGGTGCTAATGCTTCAAATGCGGCCAGCGCACAGAAGACAAACAGCGCGATCAGCGCACCAGGCTGGGTATTGCCACCTACGCCACCTGAGGCCATCCATAACATCACAACCACTGCCAGTGCGCCGACTAACAGCATGACCGCCTGTGATAGCGCCGTTAATTCAGACTGACGTCGTTGGGCTTCATGCCACTGCAACTCAGTGGCTTCCATTTGAGCGCGGTAACGTTCACTGGCACCAAAGATGGTCAGTTCAGCCTGGCCCTGCAGCCAGGATGTTAGCTGCTGACGATACTGCCCACGTAAATGCGTCAAGCTTTGCCCGGTGCTTTTACCTGCCTGATAAAAGAGTGGGGGCAAGATAAATAAGGTCAGCAGCATAATACCGCCGAGAGTAATAGCTAGCGTGAAATCGAGAACGCTTAGCCCCAGCGTGACCACCATGATGACGACAAAAGCGCCTACAAGCGGGGAGAGCACGCGTAAATAGAGATGATCGAGCGTGTCGACATCCGCCACCACGCGATTAAGCAATTCACCTTGTCCATAACGGGACAGGCCAGCAGGAGAGAGCGGCAGCAGTTTGCTGAAGGTATATATACGCAAATGTTGCAGTACGCGGAACGTCGCGTCGTGGCTGACCAATCGCTCGAAATAGCGGCCCGCGGTGCGGGTGATTGCCGCACCGCGTACCCCGGCGGCAGGGAGCATATAGTTAAAACTGTAAATCCCGGTGACACCCACCACAGCAGAAGCCGACAGGAACCAACCGGAAAGCGTCAGCAAACCAATACTTGCCAACAGTGTGACGATCGCCAGAACGATCCCCAGGGTTAACATCCATTTGTGACGTTTATACAGTGTCAGATAAGGTAGCAAAGCGCGCATTTAGATGTCCTCCTGACGATGAGCCAGTAATGTCGCAAACGCCCCGTTGGCTGCGCTAAGTTCTGCATAAGTGCCTTGTTCAACGATCTGTCCGTCCTGCATCACCCAGATAGCGTCCCAGTCGGCAAGGTCTTCAAGTTGGTGTGTCACCATCAGCGTAGTCTGGCGGCGTGACGCTGCGTTCAACGCTTGCATCACGCGTTGTTCGCTGTGTGCATCCAGACTGGCGGCGGGTTCATCCAGCAGCAGCAACTGACACGGATTGAGTAAGGCGCGAGCCACGGCAACGCGCTGCGCTTGTCCGACAGAAAGTCGAGCCGCCTGATCGCCTACTGGTGTATCTACACCCTGCGGTAGTAGCGGTAAAAACTCACTGACCCAGGCGCTGTCGAGTGCGGCCTGCAGCTGTTCTTCGCTGGCATCGGGGCGAGCGAGCAGCACGTTATCGCGTAACGTGGCGGCAGGGAGTTGCGGATTTTGTCCAACCCAGGACAGCTGTTTGCGCCAGCAATCAGGCGACAGGTCACGTAGTTCAAAGCCGTTAATTCGCAGCGATCCCTGATAAGAGAGAAATCCGGACAGGACATTGAGCAACGAACTTTTTCCGGAGCCGCTGCGGCCAACCAGCACCGCGCGTTGGCCCGCTGGCAGGGTAAAGTTGAGCGGGCCTGCAAGCACTTTACCTTCCGGCGAGGTGATGACCAGATCTTGTGCTTCAATTGAAACAGCGTCTTTTGTTGTCAGCTCAATGTCGCCACGCTCAGGATGTGCAAGCGGGGTTTCCATGAAGGTTTTCAGACTGTCTGCTGCACCAACGGCTTGTGCTTTGGCGTGATAAAACGTGCCCAGATCGCGCAGGGGTTGGAAAAATTCCGGCGCCAGAATGAGCGCGAGGAAGCCGGCAGCCAATGTGACACCTGTGCCGTAGTGTCCAAAATCGAGTTCGCCAAGGTAGGAAAAACCGAAGTAAACCGCGACCAGTGCGATGGACAGGGAGGTAAAGAACTCAAGGACACCGGATGACAGGAAAGCCAGGCGCAGGACTTCCATAGTGCGCTGGCGGAAATCCTGTGACGCAGCGCGGATGCTTTCCGTTTCGGCTTCACCGCGACCAAAGATTCTTAGCGTCTCCATGCCCCGCAGGCGGTCGAGGAAATGGCCGCTGAGGCGAGCAAGAGCCTGAAAATTGCGGCGGTTAGCGTCGGCAGCACCCATACCAACCATCGCCATAAACAACGGGATCAGCGGGGCAGTTCCAAGCAGAATAAGGGCGGCCACCCAGTTTGACGGGAATACCGCCGCCACGATCAATAAGGGGACGCATACGGCCAACGCCATTTGCGGCAGATAACGTGCATAGTAATCATGCATATCGTCAATCTGCTCCAGGATCAACGTGGCCCAACTCCCGGCCGGTTTGCCTTGTATCCAGGCCGGACCTGCCTGTTGCAGACGGTCAAGCACCTGGCGGCGAATTTCAAAGCGAATATGCTGCCCTGCGTGAAACCCGACCCGTTCGCGTAACCAGACGACCCATGCCCGCAGGATGAAAATCAATACCAGCACGATGAAAGGAAGCAGAAGCGCCTCTCGGGGAATATTGGCCATGATCATATGGTCCAGAATTCGGGCCATGAGCCAGGCCTGAGCGACAATTAACAGGCCGCTCACGAACCCCAACAGGCGCGAAATGTTCAGCCATCGTTGGGAAATTACACTTTGCTGTTTTAACCAGCGGGTCAGCTCTTTTTGACGGGTTTTATTCATTGCACGCTTAGCAGGTGAGTTATTGGAATTTTTGGGCAGGGCAATGTTACAACGAGGCAAAAATAAAGGCGACTTATAGTCGCCTTTTTTACTTTTGTTACTGATTTGTAAAACTTATTTGCAAGCGTCCGCCAGACCGTCGAGATAACGTTCTGCATCAAGCGCGGCCATACAGCCCGTGCCCGCAGAGGTAATCGCCTGGCGATAAATATGGTCCATCACGTCACCGGCTGCGAAGACACCCGGAATGCTGGTTTGAGTGGCATTGCCGTGAATACCGGACTGAACTTTGATGTAGCCGTTTTCCAGTTCAAGCTGACCGTCGAAAATAGCGGTATTCGGGCTGTGACCGATAGCGACAAATAACCCGGCAACGTCAAGTGATTCCACGTTGTCAGTGTTTTGCGTATCGCGCAGACGCACTCCGGTTACGCCCATTTGATCGCCGGTCACTTCTTCCAGCGTGCGGTGGGTGTGAAGCACGATGTTGCCGTTTTCAACTTTATCCATCAAACGTTTGATGAGAATTTTCTCCGCGCGGAAGCTGTCGCGACGGTGAATCAAATGCACTTCAGATGCGATATTCGCCAGATATAGCGCTTCTTCAACAGCGGTGTTGCCGCCGCCGATCACCGCAACTTTTTGGTTACGGTAGAAGAAACCGTCGCAGGTCGCGCAGGCGGAAACGCCACGGCCTTTGAATGCTTCTTCTGAAGGCAGACCCAGGTAACGTGCTGAAGCGCCGGTGGCGATGATCAGTGCGTCACAGGTGTATTCACCGCTGTCGCCGGTCAGACGGAAAGGACGGTTTTGCAGATCAACTTTGCTGATGTGATCAAAAATGATTTCAGTGTCAAATTTGGACGCATGTTCGTGCATACGTTCCATCAGCAGCGGGCCAGTAAGATCGTGCGGATCGCCAGGCCAGTTTTCCACTTCTGTTGTTGTGGTCAACTGACCACCTTTTTCCATACCGGTAATCAGTACCGGTTGCAGGTTCGCGCGTGCAGCGTAGACCGCAGCGGTATATCCCGCAGGGCCAGAGCCCAGAATAAGAAGTTTACTGTGTTTGGTTGCGCCCATGAGATCCCCATAGTTGTTGGCAGGCAATGAGCAGGATTGTAGGGAATTTACAGACGTAAAAAAAGAGTATGGCGATTTTGTTAACAATATGTGTAATAGCAGAAACCGATGAACGGGGTGATCAGCCGTAATACTATAACGATTTCTACTTAAAATCGGTCAGTTATAAGGTGATAAAATGACGATTTTCCATCACTGCGAATGAATAACTGGCATGTTGTACTAAAAATCGATGTTTTGCTTTGACAATCCCCTGCTGTTTTGCGAAAACATTCAAGGAAGAAAAAAACTGTGTCATGTATGTGCTGCATAATCATGCATGTAGATACCATGTTTACCGTGTTAGCGAAATCTACGCATGGTGTGGACAGATGCCATTCGTGATGTCGATAGCCGCCGACAGGCAACGGTCTTCTCACCATAAACCCAGACATTGCGAACCGAAAATCCCTCTGGGTTGCGGTTTATTTTGATGGGTAGCGACTCTGAACAGTGATGTTGGTAGAGTCAGGCAGGAGTAGGGAAGGAATACAGAGAGACAATAATAATGGTAGATAGTAAGAAGCGCCCTGGCAAAGATCTCGACCGTATCGATCGTAACATTCTTAATGAGCTGCAAAAGGATGGGCGTATTTCTAACGTCGAGCTTTCTAAACGTGTGGGACTTTCACCAACGCCCTGCCTTGAGCGTGTGCGTCGGTTGGAAAGACAGGGTTTTATTCAGGGCTATACAGCGCTGTTAAACCCGCATTATCTGGATGCATCACTTCTGGTTTTTGTTGAGATTACTCTGAATCGTGGCGCCCCGGATGTGTTTGAACAATTCAACTCTGCAGTACAAAAACTTGAAGAAATTCAAGAGTGTCATTTGGTTTCCGGTGATTTCGACTATTTGCTGAAAACACGCGTACCGGATATGTCGGCATACCGTAAGCTGTTGGGGGAAACCCTGCTGCGTCTGCCTGGCGTGAATGACACACGTACTTATGTAGTCATGGAAGAAGTCAAACAGAGCAATCGTCTGGTAATTAAGACGCGCTAACACGGAACAGGTGCAAAATCGACGCAGTTTGATTACACTCCTGTTAATCCATACAGCAACAGTGCCGGGGTAACCCGGTGCTGTTGTCCGTTTTAGCATCGGGCAGGAAAAGCCTGAAACCTGGAGAGCCGTTTTTGAGCCAGGAATACACTGAAGACAAAGACGTCACATTGACGAAGTTAAGCAGCGGGCGCCGACTTCTGGAAGCGCTACTGATCCTTATTGCCCTTTTTGCCGTCTGGTTGATGGCTGCCTTACTCAGCTTTAACCCTTCGGATCCCAGTTGGTCACAAACCGCATGGCATGAACCTATCCATAATCTGGGGGGAATACCCGGAGCATGGTTGGCGGACACGCTATTCTTTATTTTTGGCGTTATGGCCTACACCATTCCCGTCATCATTGTTGGCGGTTGTTGGTTTGCCTGGCGACACCAGGCCAGCGACGAATACGTCGATTATTTTGCCGTCTCGCTGCGCATTATTGGCGTTCTGGCGCTGATTCTCACTTCCTGCGGGCTGGCCGCAATTAACGCCGATGACATCTGGTATTTCGCCTCTGGCGGCGTGATCGGCAGTCTGCTCAGCACTACGCTACAACCCTTACTGCACAGCAGCGGCGGCACGCTGACGTTGTTGTGCATTTGGGCGGCGGGATTAACGCTGTTCACCGGTTGGTCATGGGTGAGCATTGCGGAAAAACTGGGCGGCTGGTTACTCAATATCCTGACGTTTGCCAGCAACCGTACCCGCCGCGACGATACCTGGGTCGATGACGAAGAATATGAAGATGAAGAAGAGTCTGTCGATGCCGCTGATGGCAAACCCCATGAATCGCGTCGGGCTCGTATTCTGCGCGGTGCGTTAGCGCGCCGTAAGCGTCTGGCAGAGAAATTTACCAACCCGCTTGGTCGTCATACCGATGCGGCGCTGTTCTCCGGCAAACGCATGGATGATGAAGACGAAATTGAATACAGCGCCCGTGGCGTGGTTGCCGATCCTAACGATGTGCTGTTTTCCGGCAATCGCGCGACGCTGCCTGAATATGACGAGCTTGACCCACTGCTTAACGGCCACTCGGTGACCGAGCCTGTGGCTGCAGCAGCTGCAGCTACAACGGCCGCTCAGGCCTGGAGCGCGCCGGTAGATCCGTTGCTGCAAACCTCGCCCGTGACCAACACTGTTATGGAGCAACCGGCCCCAGCCGTAGCCTGGCAATCCGTACCAGGCCCGCAAACCGGTGATGCCGCGATTGCACCAACGCCTGAAGGTTATCCGCAACCAGCCCAGTACGCGCAACCTCCGGTGCAGCAGCCGTATGAGCCATGGCAACAGCCGGTTGTGGAGGAGAGTCCGCAGCCGCAATATTACGCACCGCAGCCGGAACCTGTTTATCAGCCAGAGCCTGTGCTGCAGCCTGTCTATCAACAGGATCCGACCTCTCAACAGAACGCCACATTCCAGCAGCCTGCTTATCAGCCGGAGCCTGCGCCGCAACCTGTTTATCAGCAGGAATCAATCCCTCAACAGAGCACTACGTTCCAGCAGCCTGTGGTTGAACAACCGCTTGTGGTGGAACCTGAGCCCGTGGTTGAAGAAGTTAAACCGACTCGTCCGCCGCTCTATTACTTTGAAGAAGTCGAAGAGAAACGTGCGCGTGAGCGTGAGCAACTGGCCGCATGGTATCAGCCGATTCCAGAACCTGCTCAGGAGCCTGAGCGTATTAAACCGTCTACGCCATCTATGCCGACGACTGCATCCATACCGCCCGTTGAGTCTGTTGCTGCTGTTGCACCGCTGGCTGCCGGTGTAAAAAGCGCCGCTTTAGGGGCGGGTGCAGCAGCAGCTGCACCTGTCTTTAGCCTTGCGGGCAGCGGTGCGCCGCGTCCGCAGGTGAAAGAGGGGATTGGCCCGCAGTTACCGCGCCCAAATCGTGTGCGCGTGCCTACTCGCCGGGAATTGGCGTCGTATGGCATCAAACTGCCGTCACAGCGTATGGCTGAAGAGAAAGCGCGCGAAGAGCAGCTTGATACAGATGCGTACAATGACGATGAAATGGATGCAATGCAGCAGGACGAGCTGGCACGCCAGTTCGCTCAGTCGCAGCAGCATCGTTATGGCGAAGAGTATCAGGACGATACCCACCAGACTGATGACGAAGATTCAGCCGCAGAAGCGGAACTGGCTCGCCAGTTTGCTTCTTCTCAGCAGCAGCGCTATTCCGGTGAACAGCCTGCCGGAGCGAATCCGTTCTCGCTCGATGACTTTGAATTTTCGCCAATGAAAACGCTGGTAGATGAGGGGCCGCATGAGCCACTGTTTACGCCTGGCGTGATGCCGGAGCCTGCGCCGCAGTACCAGGAACCAGTTGCACCGCAGCAGCATTATCAGCAACCGGTGCAACCTGTTGCACCGCAGCAGCATTATCAGCAACCGGTGCAACCTGTTGCACCGCAGCAGCATTATCAGCAGCCGGCGCAGCCTGTCGCACCGCAGCAGCATTATCAGCAGCCAGCGCAGCCTGTCGCACCGCAGCAGCATTATCAGCAGCCAGCGCAGCCTGTTACGCCGCCGCCGCAGGATAGTCTGATCCATCCGCTGCTGATGCGTAATGGCGACAGCCGTCCGGCGCACCGTCCAAGCACGCCGCTGCCATCGTTAGATCTGCTTACACCGCCGCCGAGCGAGGTTGAGCCGATAGATACGTTCGCGCTGGAGCAAATGGCACGTCTGGTGGAAGCGCGTCTGGCGGATTTCCGCATTAAAGCCGATGTAGTGAACTACTCTCCAGGCCCAGTGATTACCCGCTTTGAGCTTAATCTGGCTCCTGGGGTTAAAGCGGCGCGTATTTCCAACCTGTCGCGCGATCTGGCGCGTTCATTGTCGACCGCAGCGGTACGTGTGGTCGAGGTTATTCCAGGCAAACCGTATGTCGGACTGGAGTTACCGAATAAAAAACGTCAAACCGTTTATCTGCGTGAAGTGCTGGATAACGCTAAATTCCGTGATAATTCATCTCCGCTGACTGTGGTGCTGGGTAAAGATATTGCGGGCGAACCGGTGGTGGCCGATCTGGCAAAAATGCCGCACCTGCTGGTAGCAGGGACAACCGGATCCGGTAAGTCTGTTGGGGTGAACGCCATGATCCTCAGCATGCTCTACAAGGCGCAGCCGGAAGACGTTCGCTTTATCATGATTGACCCGAAAATGCTGGAACTGTCGGTTTATGAAGGCATTCCGCATCTGCTGACCGAAGTCGTGACCGACATGAAAGATGCTGCTAACGCCTTGCGCTGGAGCGTCAATGAAATGGAACGTCGCTACAAGCTGATGTCGGCGCTTGGCGTGCGTAACCTTGCCGGTTATAACGAGAAAATCGCCGAAGCCGCCCGCATGGGACGTCCGATTCCGGACCCTTACTGGAAGCCGGGTGACAGTATGGATGTTCAGCATCCGGTGCTGGAAAAACTGCCGTATATTGTTGTGCTGGTGGATGAATTCGCCGACCTGATGATGACGGTTGGCAAAAAGGTGGAAGAACTGATTGCTCGTCTGGCGCAAAAAGCGCGTGCGGCGGGGATCCACCTGGTGCTGGCAACCCAGCGACCGTCGGTTGACGTTATCACCGGACTGATTAAAGCGAACATTCCAACGCGTATCGCCTTTACCGTGTCCAGTAAAATTGACTCGCGTACCATCCTTGACCAGGGCGGAGCGGAATCGCTGTTAGGTATGGGTGACATGCTCTATTCCGCACCGAACTCGACGATCCCTGTGCGTGTTCACGGCGCCTTTGTCCGCGACGAAGAAGTTCACGCAGTGGTACAGGACTGGAAAGCGCGCGGTCGTCCACAATACGTCGACGGCATTACTTCTGACAGCGAAAGCGAAGGAGGCGGTGGCGGTTTTGATGGTGGCGAAGAGTTGGATCCGCTGTTCGATCAGGCGGTAAACTTTGTGACCCAGAAACGCAAAGCCTCAATCTCCGGCGTCCAGCGTCAGTTCCGCATCGGCTACAACCGAGCGGCGCGCATCATCGAGCAGATGGAAGCGCAGGGTATTGTCAGCGAACAAGGGCATAATGGTAATCGTGAAGTGCTGGCTCCGCCGCCCTTCGAATGATTGCAAAGTTAAGTAATTCAGTATTTTCTACTTTCCTCATGCTGATTTTTGGCCTGAAATGGATAGCAGAGGGATCTCCCCGTTGGGAGTGACGTATTTTGAGGAATAACGATGAAAAGAATCGCAATCACCTGTGCATTACTGTCGAGCTTTGTGGTGAGCAGTGTCTGGGCTGACGCTGCCAGCGACCTGAAAAGCCGTCTGGATAAAGTCAGTAGCTTCCATGCCAGCTTTACTCAGAAGGTCACGGACGGCAGCGGCGCAGCGGTGCAGGAAGGTCAGGGTGATTTATGGGTTAAACGTCCTAATCTGTTTAACTGGCATATGACCCAGCCTGATGAGAGCATCCTGGTTTCCGATGGGAAAACGCTGTGGTTCTTTAACCCGTTTGTTGAACAGGCGACCGCGACCTGGCTGAAAGACGCCACGGGAAATACGCCGTTCATGCTGATCGCGCGTAACCAGGCCAGTGACTGGCAGCAGTACAACATTAAGCAAAACGGCGATGATTTCGTGCTGACGCCAAAAACCAGCAGCGGTAACCTGAAGCAGTTTACGATCAATGTTGGGCGTGACGGAACGATCCATCAGTTTAGCGCCGTTGAGCAAGACGATCAGCGCAGCAGCTATCAGCTGAAATCTCAGCAGAATGGTGCGATTGAACCTTCCAAATTCACCTTTACCCCGCCGCAAGGTGTAACGGTTGACGATCAACGTAAGTAGAGGCGTGTGAGTGAGCAATCTGTCGCTCGACTTTTCTGATAATACCTTTCAGCCACTGGCCGCGCGTATGCGGCCAGAAAATTTAGCGCAGTATATCGGCCAGCAGCATTTGTTGGCTGCGGGTAAACCCTTGCCGCGCGCTATCGAGGCCGGGCACCTGCACTCCATGATTTTATGGGGGCCACCGGGGACGGGGAAAACCACCCTTGCCGAAGTCATTGCCCGTTACGCCAACGCCGATGTCGAACGCATTTCGGCGGTTACGTCTGGTGTAAAAGAGATTCGTGAAGCGATTGAGCGTGCGCGTCAGAATCGTAACGCTGGTCGGCGTACGATCCTGTTTGTCGACGAAGTTCACCGTTTTAATAAAAGCCAGCAGGATGCGTTTTTACCGCATATTGAAGACGGTACCATCACGTTTATTGGCGCCACCACCGAAAACCCCTCGTTTGAACTGAACTCGGCGCTGCTGTCACGCGCACGCGTTTACTTACTGAAATCGTTAACCACCGACGATATTGAACAGGTGCTGGACCAGGCGATGTCAGATAAAGCGCGGGGTTACGGCGGCCAAGATATCGTACTGCCGCCAGAGACGCGTCGGGCTATTGCCGAACTGGTTAATGGTGACGCGCGCCGGGCGCTGAATACGCTGGAAATGATGGCCGATATGGCCGAAGTTGATGATTCTGGCAAGCGCGTATTGAAACCAGAATTGCTCACTGAAATTGCCGGTGAGCGCAGCGCACGCTTCGATAATAAAGGCGATCGCTTTTATGATCTCATCTCCGCATTACATAAATCGGTTCGCGGCAGTGCACCGGATGCCGCGCTTTATTGGTATGCGCGCATCATTAGTGCAGGCGGTGACCCGCTGTATGTTGCTCGTCGCTGCCTGGCAATTGCCTCTGAAGATGTGGGCAATGCCGATCCTCGCGCCATGCAGGTGGCAATTTCCGCATGGGACTGCTTTACCCGTGTGGGACCAGCGGAAGGCGAACGTGCGATTGCTCAGGCGATTGTTTATCTGGCCTGCGCGCCGAAAAGTAATGCAGTTTACACCGCCTTCAAAGCTGCGCTGGCTGATGCACGTGAACGTCCGGATTACGACGTGCCGGTTCACCTGCGCAATGCGCCGACGAAGCTGATGAAGGAGATGGGCTACGGTCAGGAGTATCGTTACGCCCATGATGAGCCAAATGCCTATGCTGCCGGAGAAGAGTACTTCCCGCAGGAAATGGCACAAACGCGCTATTATCACCCCACAAACAGAGGTCTTGAAGGCAAGATTGGCGAAAAGCTCGCCTGGCTCGCCGGACAGGATCAAAATAGCCCTATAAAACGCTACCGTTAGTGTTATCGTTGCGGTAATGTTGTCTCTGTATCCCTGTGACCGCAGGCTGTGGTCACTTTCTCCTATTTTAATTCGATAAGCACAGGATAAGCATGCTCGATCCCAATCTGCTGCGTAATGAGCCAGACGCAGTCGCAGAAAAACTGGCAAGCCGGGGCTTTAAGCTGGATGTAGATAAGCTGCGCGCTCTTGAAGAGCGTCGTAAAGTTCTGCAGGTACAAACTGAAAACCTGCAGGCAGAGCGTAACTCTCGATCGAAATCCATCGGCCAGGCAAAAGCGCGCGGGGAAGATATCGAGTCTTTACGTCTGGAAGTGAACAAACTGGGCGAAGAGCTGGATGCCGCGAAAGCTGAACTTGATACCTTACAGGCCGAGATCCGCGATATTGCGCTGACCATTCCTAACCTTCCAGCGGACGAAGTTCCGGTGGGTAAAGATGAAAATGACAACGTCGAAGTCAGCCGCTGGGGTACACCACGTGAGTTTGATTTCGAAGTGCGCGATCACGTTACTCTGGGTGAAATGCACACGGGTCTTGATTTCGCCGCAGCGGTTAAGCTGACTGGCTCTCGTTTCGTTGTTATGAAAGGCCAGATCGCGCGCATGCACCGTGCGCTGTCTCAGTTCATGCTGGATCTGCATACCGAACAGCATGGTTACAGCGAAAACTACGTTCCGTATCTGGTTAACCATGACACGCTGTACGGAACAGGCCAACTGCCGAAATTTGCTGGCGATCTGTTCCACACCCGTCCGCTGGATGAAGAAGCTGACAGCAGCAACTATGCGCTGATCCCAACTGCAGAAGTGCCGCTGACCAACCTGGTACGTGACGAAATCATTGACGAAGATGCGCTGCCGATCAAAATGACTGCGCATACGCCGTGCTTCCGTTCTGAAGCAGGTTCTTACGGTCGTGATACCCGTGGTCTGATCCGTATGCACCAGTTCGATAAAGTTGAGATGGTGCAGATCGTTCGCCCGGAAGATTCGATGGATGCGCTGGAAGAGATGACCGGTCATGCTGAGAAGGTCCTGCAACTGTTGGGTCTGCCGTATCGCAAGATCATCCTGTGCACTGGCGACATGGGCTTCGGCGCATGCAAAACCTACGATCTGGAAGTGTGGATCCCGGCGCAGAACACCTATCGCGAAATCTCCTCTTGCTCCAACGTGTGGGATTTCCAGGCTCGTCGTATGCAGGCGCGTTGCCGCAGTAAATCCGATAAAAAGACCCGTTTAGTACATACGCTGAACGGTTCTGGTCTGGCGGTAGGACGTACGCTGGTTGCGGTAATGGAAAACTATCAGCAGGCTGATGGTCGCATTCAGGTTCCGGAAGTGTTGCGTCCGTACATGAATGGCCTGGAATTCATCGGCTAAGCTACCTTTCCCTGCTAAAAAAGCGCCTTCGGGCGCTTTTTTTATGCCCGTTTGACGTCGGACAATAACGACTACCTCCATAGGAGTAATACTGCCTTCAAATGAAAGTCAGTATTTATCTCTGTCTTTTCGCAAATTCAGTATCTACCAGTCTGTATATCGATAGTAACGTTATATAAAAATATATACAACGAATATTTGCCTTTTGTTTATTGTGAGCAGCAGAGTGAGCCACTATGAAAACTAAGATCCCCGATGCCATGCTGGCAGCTGAGGTTAGTCGCCGAGGTTTGGTGAAAACGACGGCGATAGGCGGACTGGCGGTGGCCAGTAGCGCGTTTACCCTGCCATTTACCCGTATTGCAAATGCTGCAGAAGCCCTTAATCCAACACAGGCCAGTGAGAAAGTCATCTGGAGCGCGTGTACGGTGAACTGTGGTAGCCGCTGTCCTCTGCGTATGCACGTGGTAGATGGTGAAATAAAGTATGTTGAAACCGACAACACCGGTGATGACAACTACGACGGTTTGCATCAGGTACGCGCCTGTCTGCGAGGTCGCTCCATGCGTCGTCGCGTCTATAATCCCGATCGTCTGAAATACCCGATGAAACGCGTCGGCAAGCGTGGCGAAGGTAAATTTGAGCGTATCAGCTGGGATGAAGCCTACGACATCATTGCCAGCAATATGCAGCGTCTTATCAAAGACTACGGCAACGAGTCTATCTACCTGAACTACGGCACAGGTACGCTGGGCGGCACCCTGACACGCTCCTGGCCACCGGGCAAAACGCTGGTAGCACGATTGATGAACTGCTGTGGTGGCTACCTGAATCACTACGGTGACTACTCTTCAGCGCAAATCGCTGCCGGGTTGAACTACACCTACGGCGGCTGGGCAGACGGTAACAGCCCGTCAGACATTGAAAACAGCAAGCTGGTGGTTCTGTTCGGGAATAACCCAGGTGAAACCCGTATGAGCGGGGGGGGGTAACCTATTACCTTGAACAGGCGCGACAGAAATCCAATGCCCGCATGATCATTATCGATCCTCGCTACACGGATACTGGCGCGGGTCGTGAAGATGAGTGGATCCCCATCCGTCCGGGTACGGATGCCGCGCTGGTAAATGGGCTGGCCTATGTTCTGATCACCGAAAACATGGTTGATCAACCGTTCCTTGACAAATATTGCGTAGGTTACGACGAGAAAACCTTACCGGCCGATGCACCGAAAAACGGTCACTATAAGGCGTATATTCTTGGGCAGGGCAAAGACGGTATTGCCAAGACCCCGGAATGGGCTGCGCAAATTACCGGTATTCCTGCTGAACGAATCGTCAAACTGGCACGTGAAATCGGTAGCGCTAAACCGGCATACATCAGCCAGGGGTGGGGACCGCAGCGTCATGCTAATGGTGAAATAGCGACCCGCGCCATTTCTATGCTGGCTATTCTTACCGGTAACGTTGGGATTAACGGCGGCAACAGTGGGGCGCGTGAGGGCTCATACAGTTTGCCGTTTGAACGTATGCCTACGCTGGAAAACCCTGTAGAAACCAGTATCTCGATGTTTATGTGGACGGACGCCATTGAGCGAGGTCCGGAGATGACGGCGCTGCGTGACGGTGTTCGTGGTAAAGATAAGCTCGATGTTCCGATTAAGATGATCTGGAACTATGCGGGTAACTGCCTGATTAACCAGCACTCCGACATCAACCGCACACACGAAATCCTACAGGATGATAAGAAGTGCGAGATGATCGTTGTCATCGACTGCCATATGACCTCCTCGGCGAAATACGCGGATATTTTGCTGCCGGACTGTACCGCTTCGGAGCAGATGGACTTCGCACTGGATGCCTCCTGCGGGAATATGTCGTATGTGATTTTCACCGATCAGGCGATCAAACCACGCTTCGAATGCAAGACTATCTACCAGATGACCAGCGAGCTTGCGAAACGCCTAGGCGTTGAGCAGCAGTTTACAGAAGGTCGCACTCAGGAAGAGTGGATGCGTCATCTGTACGAGCAGTCGCGCAAAGCGATTCCTGAACTGCCAACGTTTGAAGAATTCCGCAAGCAGGGGATCTTTAAACAGCGTGACCCACAGGGGCATCACGTGGCGTACAAGGCGTTCCGTGAGGATCCTGACGCCAATCCGCTGACTACTCCGTCAGGTAAGATCGAAATTTATTCGCAGCAACTTGCCGAGATCGCGGCGACCTGGGAACTGCCGGAAGGTGATGTGATTGATCCACTGCCGATTTATACCCCAGGATTTGAAAGCATAAACGATCCGCTGGTGGAGAAATTCCCTCTGCAACTGACCGGTTTCCATTACAAGTCTCGTGTCCACTCGACCTATGGCAACGTGGATGTTCTGAAAGCATCCTGCCGTCAGGAAATGTGGATCAACCCGATGGATGCGCAGAGACGCGGCATTAACAACGGCGACAAGGTGCGCATCTTTAACGATCGTGGTGAAGTGCACATCGAGGCGAAAGTAACGCCGCGTATGATGCCTGGCGTGGTGGCACTAGGCGAAGGAGCGTGGTATGACCCGGACGCAAAACGCGTGGACCAGGGCGGTTGTATTAACGTCCTGACGACCCAGCGTCCGTCTCCTCTCGCGAAGGGGAACCCATCACACACGAACCTTGTTCAGGTTGAAAAGGTGTAAGGAGTAACCGATGACAACCCAGTATGGATTTTTTATTGATTCCAGCCGTTGCACCGGTTGCAAAACCTGCGAACTGGCCTGCAAAGATTTTAAAAATTTAACCCCGGAGGTCAGCTTCCGCCGCATTTATGAGTATGCAGGCGGTGACTGGCAGGAGGATAACGGCGTCTGGCATCAGAACGTCTTTGCCTATTACCTCTCCATTGCGTGTAACCACTGCGAAGACCCAGCCTGTACCAAGGTGTGTCCGAGCGGCGCGATGCACAAACGTGAAGATGGCTTTGTCGTTGTCGATGAGGACGTGTGCATTGGCTGTCGGTATTGCCACATGGCCTGTCCTTACGGCGCGCCGCAGTACAATGCTGAAAAAGGGCATATGACTAAATGCGATGGCTGCCATGAGCGCGTCGCTGAAGGTAAAAAACCTATCTGCGTCGAATCCTGCCCACTGCGTGCGCTGGATTTTGGTCCGATTGAAGAGCTGCGCAAAAAGCATGGCACCCTGGCTGCGGTTGCGCCACTGCCGGGTGCGCACTTTACCAAACCGAGTATTGTCATCAAACCTAACGCCAATAGCCGCCCGACCGGGGATACCACAGGTTATCTGGCCAATCCGAAGGAGGTGTAAGATGGGAAGTGGATGGCATGAATGGCCGCTGATGATCTTCACGGTTTTCGGACAGTGTGTGGTTGGTGGCTTTATCGTTCTTGCGCTGGCGTTGATGAAAGGTGACTTGCGTCCAGAATCGCAGCAGCGCGTGATTGCCTGCATGTTTGGACTGTGGGTATTAATGGGCATTGGCTTCATTGCTTCTATGCTCCACCTGGGCTCGCCGATGCGCGCCTTTAACTCGCTCAATCGCGTTGGGTCTTCGGCGTTGAGTAACGAAATTGCCAGCGGTTCAATCTTCTTTGCCGTTGGTGGTATCGGCTGGCTGCTGGCCACGTTGAAAAAAATGTCGCCCGCATTACGCAATCTGTGGTTAGTTGTCACCATGGTGCTGGGTGTGGTTTTTGTCTGGATGATGGTACGCGTTTATAACACCATTGATACTGTGCCGACCTGGTACAGCGTCTGGACTCCGCTGGGCTTCTTCCTGACGATGTTTATGGGCGGTCCGCTGCTGGGGTATCTGTTACTGAGAATTGCTGGCGTGGATGGTTGGGCTATGCGCCTGCTGCCGGCAATTTCAGTGCTTGCTCTGGTCGTAAGCGCCATCATGTCTGTCATGCAGGGGGCTGAACTGGCGACGATCCACAGTTCGATTCAACAGGCTTCTGCGCTGGTTCCGGATTACGGCTCGCTGATGGCGTGGCGGATTGTGGCGCTGGCATTAGCGTTGTGCTGCTGGATTGTACCGCAAGTGAAGGGTTACCAGCCTGCCGTTCCGCTGCTTTCCGTGGCGTTTATTTTGCTGTTAGTCGGCGAGCTGATTGGTCGTGGCGTGTTCTACGGGCTGCATATGACAGTCGGTATGGCGGTGGCGAGTTAATCCAAACTATGCCGGATGGCAGCTTGCGTCTTATCAGGCCTACAGATCCGTAGGCCTTAAAGCTGCGCGTCATCAGGCAATATGTCAGGCCAGGGTTTTCGCCCTGGTTTTACTTCTGCTTAGTTAACGTGTCGTAGCTGGTCATCAGATTGCGGTAGTCCGGAATGTGATTCGAGAACAGCGTTGCCAGACCTTCGATATCGTTGCGCCAGTCGCGGTGCAGCTCGCACGCTACTCCGAACCATGTCATCAACTGAGCGCCTGCTTGAGACATCCGATCCCAAGCTGAATGACGGGTAATTTCATTAAATGTGCCTGAAGCATCGGTTACCACAAAGACGTCAAAGCCTTCTTCAATAGCTGAGAGCGCAGGGAAGGCGACGCAAACTTCCGTCACGACACCGGCGATAATCAGCTGCTTTTTGCCGGTCGCTTTCACTGCCTTCACGAAATCTTCGTTATCCCATGCGTTAATGTTTCCTGGGCGAGCAATATAGGGCGCATCGGGAAATTGCGCTTTCAGTTCCGGTACCAGCGGCCCGTTTGGTCCTGTTTCAAAACTGGTTGTCAGAATGGTTGGGAGGTTGAAGTATTTTGCTAAGTCACCCAGGGCTAGCACGTTGTTTTTAAATTTATCGGGATCGATATCCCGAACCAGAGAGAGCAGGCCAGCCTGATGGTCGACCAGCAGTACTGCCGCATTATCTTTATCAAGTCTTACGTAAGGTTTAGTCATGATATTTCTCCTGTTCAGCATCAGTGGGGGAAATTTGATGAGTTTAAGTCTACGAAAAGAACGATATCTGGAGTAGATGCCTAAATAAGAACTCACTGTTCTATTTTGAAGACAATGCAGCTCAGCATCCCGCATTGAGTTTAGTAAGAAATAAAAGTAAGGGTAATCCATGAAATTTTTCGACTGAACGTAACGCGAGATTTTTGTTTTAGATCAATAAAAACAAGCAGATGTGATTTTGTGTTTTTTATCTATTCACATTAAGAATCAGTAATGCAAATCGATCGACCAGAAAGCGCCTCAGCCCTTTGATTACGCCGATTGACAATGTTTTTAGCAGTGGCATGATGCGCATGAAATTTGAACTTCCTCACGGTTTTTATTCATGTCCACCTATACCCGTCCCGTCATGCTATTGCTGTGCGGGCTACTTCTGTTGACCCTGGCGATCGCCGTGTTAAACACGCTCGTCCCGCTTTGGCTCGCCCATGAAAATCTGCCCACCTGGCAGGTAGGTGTGGTGAGCTCGTCTTACTTTACCGGTAATCTGGTAGGGACGTTGTTGACAGGGTATTTAATAAAACATCTGGGTTTTAACCGCAGCTATTACATCGCCTCGCTTATTTTTGCTGCGGGCTGTGTCGGGCTGGGGATTATGGTGGGATTCTGGAGCTGGATGACCTGGCGTTTTATCGCCGGTGTTGGCTGCGCCATGATTTGGGTGGTGGTGGAAAGCGCGCTGATGTGCAGCGGGACTTCGCGTAATCGCGGACGTTTGCTTGCCGCCTATATGATGATCTATTACGTGGGGACGTTTTTAGGCCAACTGCTGGTGAGTAAAGTATCCACGGAATTGATGAATGTCCTGCCGTGGGTGACGGGTACTATCCTGGCGGGTGTTTTGCCACTGCTGTTTACGCGCATTGCCAATCAGCAGGGTGATGGGCAGCAGTCTACGCCTATTGTCTCCATGCTGAAACTCCGCCAGGCGCGTCTGGGCGTGAATGGCTGTATTATTTCCGGGATTGTGCTGGGGTCTTTGTATGGCCTGATGCCGCTGTATCTCAATCATCAGGGGGTGAGTAACGCCAGCATTGGTTTCTGGATGGCGGTCCTGGTAAGTGCAGGTATTCTGGGGCAATGGCCGATTGGCCGTCTGGCGGACAAGCTGGGACGTCTGTTGGTTTTACGCGTCCAGGTCTTCGTGGTGATCGTCGGGAGTATCGCCATGCTGAATCAGGCGGCGATGGCGCCCGCGTTGTTTATGTTGGGTGCGGCAGGCTTTACCCTCTACCCGGTCGCGATGGCCTGGGCCTGTGAAAAGGTGGAACATCATCAGCTGGTCGCCATGAATCAGGCATTGTTATTGAGCTATACCGTGGGCAGTCTGCTGGGTCCTTCATTTACTGCGATGCTGATGCAGAATTATTCAGATAGCTTGCTGTTTATCATGATCGCCAGCGTATCGTTTATTTATTTACTGATGCTGTTGCGTAAAACGGGCCATACACCCAATTCTATTGCGCACATTTGACCTGATTTAACAGAATATGAACAGGTTCCCATACATACTGTTTATGTATGCTTTATGAGAACCTGCATTATTTAATCACATACTTCTTTCCTAAAAATAAAGTGTGCAGAAGGTTATAGTTTTACATCCTGCCGTTTCCGCTCGCTCATTTTACCGCGCATAATCCCACGCCTCATTTATTGATAATCATAAAGCTTCCACGAAGGATTGCGTATGGCTGGTGTGCAGGAAAAACAATTGCGATGGTACAACATTGCATTGATGTCTTTTATTACCGTTTGGGGTTTTGGCAACGTCGTTAACAACTATGCCAATCAGGGATTGGTTGTTGTCTCCTCTTGGATATTTATTTTCGCGCTCTATTTTATTCCTTATGCGTTGATCGTCGGTCAGCTTGGTTCAACTTTTAAAGAGGGTAAAGGCGGCGTCAGTACCTGGATTAAACATACCATGGGGCCAGGGCTGGCCTATCTTGCTGCATGGACCTATTGGGTTGTGCATATTCCTTATCTGGCGCAAAAACCGCAGGCTATTCTGATTGCGCTGGGATGGGCGCTGAAGGGCGATGGTTCGTTGATTAAAGAGTACACCGTCGTGGCGTTGCAGGGGCTGACGCTGGCGCTGTTTGTCTTTTTCATGTGGGTTGCGTCCCGTGGCATGAAGTCGCTGAAAATTGTTGGGTCAGTTGCAGGCATCGCGATGTTTGTGATGTCCATTTTGTATGTCGTGATGGCGGTAACTGCGCCTGCAATTACGGATGTGCAGATAGCGACAACTAATATCACCTGGGAATCGTTTATCCCGCACATTGATTTTACCTACATTACCACGATCTCCATGCTGGTCTTTGCCGTGGGCGGCGCGGAGAAAATTTCGCCATACGTTAATCAGACACGTAATCCGGGCAAAGAATTTCCGAAAGGGATGCTCGTTCTGGCTGTTATGGTGGCGGTATGTGCGATTCTCGGATCGCTGGCTATGGGAATGATGTTTGACTCCCGGCATATTCCAGATGATCTGATGACGAATGGTCAATATTACGCCTTCCAGAAACTGGGTGAGTATTATGGTATGGGTAATTCGCTGATGGTTATTTACGCGATTGCCAATACGCTGGGACAGATTGCGGCATTGGTATTTTCTATTGATGCACCGCTTAAAGTTCTGCTGGGTGATGCTGATCGTAAATATATTCCCGAGAGCCTGTGTAAAACCAACGCTTCCGGTACGCCGGTAAATGGTTATATTCTGACGCTGGTGCTGGTGGCGATTCTGATTATGTTGCCAACACTGGGAATTGGCGACATGAACAATCTGTATAAATGGCTATTGAATCTTAACTCTGTCGTGATGCCATTGCGTTATTTATGGGTGTTTGTGGCATTCATTGCCGTTATTCGTCTGGCGCAAAAATATAAATCAGAATATGTCTTTATTCGCAACCGATCGCTTGCGATGACCGTGGGGATCTGGTGCTTTGCCTTTACCGCATTTGCCTGTCTGACCGGGATTTTCCCGAAAATGGAAGCCTTCACCCCTGAGTGGACATTCCAGCTCACGCTGAATATTGTGACGCCATTTGTGCTGGTTGGACTGGGATTGATTTTCCCGTTACTGGCGAGAAGAGGGCGTTAAGGCAGAGTCAGGTGGGTAACGTATCTGTTACCCACCATAAAACTCAATACATCACTTTATGTCCATATTGCTCGAGAATACCCTTCACGCGCTCCATGGTCTCTTTCTTCGGCGGCTTAACGCCGTCGAGTTTGTACTCTTCGCCCATTGCCACCCATTTGTGTTTGCCCAGCTCGTGGTAAGGCAGCAGCTCGATTTTTTCAACGTTGCCCATATCGCGGGTAAATTCGCCAAGGCGGTGTGCGGAGTCGTCATCGTCAGACCAGCCAGGTACGACAACATAGCGGATCCACACTTTGATGTCTTTGTTGGACAGGTAACGCGCGAACTCGAGTGTACGATGGTTAGACACACCCACCAGATTCTGATGGATTTCATCGTTCATTTGTTTGAGATCGAGCATGACCAGGTCGGTGACTTCCAGCAACTCATCGATCACCGGATCGTAGCGGCGAACAAAACCGTTAGTATCCAGACAAGTATGAATACCTTCTTTTTTACAGGCCCGGAACCAGTCACGTACGAATTCAGCTTGCAAGATAGCTTCGCCGCCAGACGCTGTCACGCCGCCTCCGGAGGCGTTCATAAAGTGGCGGTAGGTCACCACCTCTTTCATTAATTCGTCAACGGTAACTTCTTTACCGCCGTGCGTATCCCACGTGTCGCGGTTATGGCAATACAGGCAGCGCATCAGGCAGCCCTGAAAGAAGGTAATAAAACGGATGCCCGGGCCATCAACAGTGCCACAGGATTCAAAGGAGTGAATGCGACCAATAACTGACATTGCGGTGTTTCTCCAGGTGTGGCCCATCCGGGGCCAGTGTTAGTGCACAGTTATTAACTGTGTCGAGTCTGTTTTGGCTGCTATCCATAAGTATAGATGGCTGACAAAGCAGGCTATTAAAAAGGCCCCACTTACGTGGAGCCTTTATTGTACGCTTTTTAAAGTACGATTTCAGTCAAAACCAATTACATAGTCTGAGTGAAGGTACGAGTAATAACGTCCTGCTGCTGTTCTTTAGTCAGGGAGTTAAAACGTACTGCGTAGCCAGAAACGCGGATGGTCAGCTGCGGATATTTTTCCGGATGTTCCATCGCATCCAACAGCATTTCACGGTTCATGACGTTCACGTTCAGGTGCTGACCACCTTCGATGGACGCTTCGTGGTGGAAGTAACCATCCATCAGACCTGCCAGGTTGGTCTTACGAACTTCGTCGTCTTTACCCAGAGCGTTCGGAACGATAGAGAAGGTGTAAGAGATACCATCTTTAGCGTAAGCAAACGGCAGTTTAGCAACGGAGGTCAGAGAGGCAACAGCACCTTTCTGGTCACGGCCGTGCATCGGGTTAGCACCCGGTCCGAACGGCGCGCCAGCACGACGACCATCTGGGGTGTTACCAGTTTTCTTACCATAAACCACGTTAGAGGTGATGGTCAGAACAGACTGAGTCGGGATAGCGTTACGATAAGTAGTCAGTTTCTGAATTTTCTTCATGAAACGTTCTACCAGGTCAACCGCCATGTCATCAACGCGAGAGTCGTTGTTACCAAACTGCGGGTATTCGCCTTCGATTTCGAAGTCGATAGCCAGACCGTCTTCGTCACGAATCGGTTTAACTTTCGCATATTTGATTGCAGACAGGGAGTCAGCAGCAACGGACAGACCAGCGATACCACACGCCATGGTGCGGATAACGTCACGGTCGTGCAGCGCCATCAGAGAGGCTTCGTAGCTGTACTTGTCGTGCATGTAGTGGATAACGTTCAGTGCAGTGACGTACTGTTTAGCCAGCCAATCCATGAAGTGATCCATGCGGTCCATAACTTCGTCGAAGTCCAGAACGTCGCCTTTGATCGGTTCAGATTTAGGACCAACCTGCATTTTCAGTTTTTCATCAACGCCACCGTTGATTGCGTACAGCATGGTTTTCGCCAGGTTTGCACGTGCACCGAAGAACTGCATTTGTTTACCAACAACCATCGGGCTTACGCAGCAAGCGATAGCGTAGTCGTCGTTGTTGAAGTCCGGACGCATCAGGTCATCGTTCTCGTACTGCAGAGAAGAGGTGTCGATGGACACTTTAGCGGCGAATTTCTTGAAGTTCAGAGGCAGTTTTTCAGACCACAGAACAGTGATGTTCGGCTCCGGAGAAGGACCCATAGTGTACAGGGTGTTCAGGAAGCGGAAGCTGTTTTTGGTAACCAGAGTACGGCCATCAACGCCCATACCACCGATTGATTCAGTTGCCCAAATCGGGTCACCGGAGAACAGTTCATCATATTCAGGAGTACGCAGGAAGCGAACCATACGCAGTTTCATGACCAGGTGGTCGATCATTTCCTGTGCGTCTTGCTCGGTGATTTTGCCTGCTTTCAGGTCACGTTCGATGTAAGCATCCAGGAAGGTGGATACGCGACCGAAGGACATTGCTGCACCGTTCTGAGATTTAACTGCGGCCAGGTAGCCGAAGTAAGTCCACTGGATAGCTTCCTGAGCGTTGGTAGCCGGACCAGAGATATCGCAGCCATATTTAGCAGCCATTTCTTTGATCTGACCCAGAGCGCGGTGCTGTTCAGCAATTTCTTCACGCAGACGGATAGTTGCTTCCAGGTTTACGCCGTTTTCCAGATCGGACTGCAGAGAGACGAACTGAGCGTATTTGTCTTTCATCAGGTAGTCGATACCGTACAGCGCAACGCGACGGTAGTCACCGATGATACGGCCACGGCCATACGCATCTGGCAGACCAGTCAGAACACCGGATTTACGGCAGTTCAGAATGTCTTTGGTGTAAACATCGAATACGCCCTGGTTGTGGGTTTTGCGATATTCGGTGAAGATTTTTTTCAGCATCGGGTCCAGTTCGCGATTGTACGCTTTGCAGGAACCTTCAACCATTTTGATGCCGCCAAACGGAATGATCGCACGTTTCAGCGGAGCTTCAGTCTGCAGACCAACAATCTTCTCGAGCGCTTTGTTGATGTAGCCTGCGTCGTGAGAAGTGATGGTAGAAGCAACGGAGGTGTCAAAGTCAACAGGCGCGTGAGTGCGGTTTTCCTGTTTAACGCCTTCCATCACGCTGTCCCACAGTGCAGTGGTCGCATCAGTTGCGCCAGCCAGGAAGGACTCGTCACCCTCATATGGAGTGTAGTTTTTCTGAATGAAGTCACGTACGTTTACTTCATTCTGCCAGTCACCTTTGGTAAAACCTTCCCAGGCTGTGGCTAACTTTTCATTAAGCTCGGACATGTAACACCTACCTTCTTAAGTGGATTTTTTATTTACTGCGTGTAATGGGCATCATCAGATTAATGATGATCGTTACCACGCAGATAAATGACCCAGTATGTCAACCCGACCAACAAACCGCCGCCGATAATGTTACCGATCGTAACCGGAATCAGGTTATCGGTGATGAAATTCATCACGGTCAGGTGAGAAAAATTCTCCGGAGAAGACCCAACTGCGGTCCAGAATTCCGGGGTGGCGAAATCGCGTATTACAATACCCATAGGGATCATAAACATGTTTGCGATACTGTGCTCAAAACCGCTGGCAACAAACATTGCGACCGGTAATACCATGATAAACGCTTTGTCCATCAGGCTGCGGCCCGAGTAGCTCATCCATACCGCCAGGCATACCATCAGGTTAGCCAGGATGCCAAGGCTTACTGCCTCAACAAAAGTATGGTGCACTTTGTGGTCGGCTGTTTGTAGGACGTTGAGCCCCCACGCGCCGTTGGCGGTCATGTATTCGCCGGAAAGCCACATCAATAGCACGAAGAGCAAGCAACCCACCAAGTTACCGACATAAACGTTAAGCCAGTTTTTCGCTAACTGACCCCAGGTAATACGACCACTGGCTTTAGCAACGACGATCAGTACGGTTGAAGTGAAGAGGTCTGCACCGCAGACAACACAAAGAATCAGCCCCAGGGAAAAGCAGATACCACCTACTAATTTCGCCATGCCGAAAGGCATAGTACCAGTGCCGGTTGTGGCGGTAATATAGAAAACAAAGGCAATTGAAATGAATACACCGGCAGTAATTGCCAGATAGAACGTCTTAAGCGGATGTTTCGTTGCTTTATAGACGCCTGCTTCTTCGGCAACTTTGGCCATTGCAGCAGGTAGAATAAGATCAAAAGGGTTGTCAGCTTTCACACTAACTCTCTCTTTATTAAGTCGGCGACGAGATACTAACAAAGCATTATAGATGAGAATTTGATATAGATCATATCTCGCCTGGCTTATAGGCCCGTAAGACGCATGGTTTTTATGCGATTACGGTGTAACATGTTGATTATCCATATAAAAATAAATTTTAAAAATTATAAAGTGAGTTGAATTTTTTCTTTCAGCCTCCTATGGGACGGTTAATTAAAATGGAGTAATTGAGATAAAAAACCACATTAATAAGCTAATTTTTTTAATATCAACTACTAATATTTAACCTTGTTTTTACATTTATTTTTTGGTTTGACCAAAATAAAAAACGGGGCGCTTTAAGCGCCCCGTAATATAGCTCAGACAATACATTTAGCCTACTCGAGGCAAGTTGTTTGTCACTATTTTGACCAGTGTGCCGCTTTCGCGCGTTGCAATTTCTCATAGGCTTTCAGCAGAGACTGATGTGCCGGGAATGCCTGCAGATCGCTGTCTACTGGCTGAAGTCCATAAAACGGAGCTTCACCACTCAGTGCCGCACTTGCCGCTTCAACCGCCTCAGCGCCGTACATGCGGACAAATGCGTTCAGATATTGCAGCGGCTGACGGTCCTCTTCCTGAGACAGCAGCAACAATGTTTGCAGGCAGCGATAGTAGTTTGCACGTTCCGCGCTAAAGACGGAGGCGTTAAATTCCATCGTCCATTCTGTCCACACCAGCGCCTGCTCCAGATCGCCACCGGCCAGCGCCAGCATCACTTTAAGCTCGCCAATACGCAGGGTGTACCAACCGTTATCCGCACCGGTCGCCAGACCGAGTAGCTCGCGCACGCGGGTGAAGTCGTCAAAACCTTCTTCATCCAGTTGTTCGATCAGATTGAGGTAGTCTTCTTTATCCCATTCGCTGCCCGGCAGAGAGAGAATGGTGTCACGCAGATGGGCGCCCATAGCGTTGTTGGCTAACCACAGATCTTCTGCCGGATAGATGTCAGACATTCCCGGCACAATAATGCGGCACGCGTAAACGCTCAGGTGCTCATAGTCAGCGATATACACTTCTTTATCTTCAGCATTGAAGATGGCCATCAGGGTGGCGAACTCTTCTTCCGTGGTGCCAGAGAAATTCCAGTCAACGAACGGATAGTCGGCATCCTGCTTGAACAGATCCCATGAGATCAAACCGCTGGAATCGATGAAGTGAGTTTCAAGGTTGGTATGTTCTGCCACTTCCTCATCGTCAAAGGTCGGTGGGGTGAAGACATCAAGATCTTTCAGACCACGACCCTGCAGCAGTTCAGTGACGGTACGCTCCAGCGCCACGCCGAAATCCGGGTGTGCGCCGAAGGAAGCGAAGCAGGTACCGTTGGTCGGGTTGAACAGGACAACACAAATCACCGGATACTTACCGCCCAGCGAGCCATCATAGGCAAAAATTGGGAAACCTTCAGCTTCCAGTGTGGCGATGGACTCCACCACTGCCGGATAGCGCGCCATCACCTCGGCCGGGATTTCCGGCAGGCTGATGCTTTCGGCGATAATACGGTTCTTCACATGACGCTCAAAGACTTCAGACAGGCCCTGAACGCGCGCTTCGTTAGGCGTGTTACCCGCGGACATGCCGTTAGAAACATACAGGTTGCCGATAATATTCATCGGAATATAGACAATCTGGTTATCCGACTGACGGGTAAACGGCAGGCCGCAGACGCCACGTTCTTCATTACCAGACTGCAGATCGATAAGCATGCTGCCAGTCAGTTCGTTATCTGGATCGTAAAATGCTCGCAGACGTGCATCCAGTAAACCTTCTGGTACATCGTCTTCTTCTGTCAGCGGGAACCATTTTTCGTTCGGATAATGCACGAACGGGCCATTGGCGATAGTTTCGCCCAACCAGAAATCCGCAAAGAAATAGTTAGTCGACAGACGCTCAAAGTATTCGCCCAGCGCGGAAGCCAACGCCGCTTTTTTCGTCGCGCCTTTACCGTTGGTGAAGCACAGCGCGCATTCTTTGTCGCGAATATGTACAGACCAGACGTTAGGGACGGGATTCAACCACGAGGCTTCTTCAATTTGAAAACCGAGGTCGAGCAATTTTTGCTGGAAGCGAGCGATGGAGTCTTCCAGAGCGGCATCTTTGCCGGGGATAAATGTTTGCGTCATGAAAATCACTTTTGTCGTACGGAAAGCGCGCAATGATACGGGTTTTCAATGAACGGCGCTATCGCCGCCGGAGCTCAGGCGTAAATAAAAGCATTGGCTATGCTTTCTTACAACCAACCACGTTTAGAGCATATTAATGAAAGCTTTCGATTTGCACCGTATGGCGCTTGATAAGGTGCCCATGGATTTTCTGGGGGAAGTTGCGTTACGCAGTCTCTACACCTTCATATTGGTTTTTCTGTTTTTAAAAATCACCGGACGTCGCGGCGTACGCCAGATGTCGCTTTTTGAAGTGCTGATCATCCTTACGCTGGGTTCTGCAGCGGGAGACGTGGCATTCTATGACGATGTCCCGATGCTGCCGGTGCTGGTGGTTTTTATTACTCTTGCTGTGCTGTATCGGTTGGTAATGTGGCTGATGGCGCATAGTGAAAAAATGGAGGACCTGCTGGAGGGCAAACCCGTCGTGATCATTGAAGATGGCGAGCTGGCATGGTCAAAGCTCAATAGTGCCAATATGACGGAATTTGAATTCTTTATGGAACTGCGTTTGAACGGCGTGGAGCAATTGGGACAGGTAAAACTGGCTATTCTGGAGACGAATGGACAAATCAGCGTCTACTTCTTTGCCGATGAAGACGTAAAGCCGGGGCTCAGTATTTTACCTAAGCACTGTACGCAACGATTTAAAGTAATGCCTGAAGCAGGGGACTATGCCTGTATACGTTGTAGCGAAGTGGTGCAAATGAACGCCGGAGATCATCAATTATGTCCACGCTGTGCAAATCCAGAATGGTCGAAGGCCAGTCGGGCAAAACGGGTTACCTGACAGCAAAAATCTCGGTTTTTACCCGTCAATCCGATAGATTCTGTTGTGTGACCAATGACACATTTTTACCCTGGTCAGTTTTACCCATTGCGGCGCGTGTCACTGAATGATAAAACCGATATCCACAGGAATAACTTATACCAATGTCTGTCACCGGATTATCGTCAATGACAGGATGTTGATTGGACAACAACACAACGTGGTGAGGGGAAATGGCTCAGGTCTTTAATTTTAGTTCAGGTCCGGCAATGCTACCGGCAGAAGTACTTAAACTGGCTCAACAGGATCTTCGCGACTGGAACGGTCTTGGCACGTCGGTGATGGAAATTAGCCACCGTGGCAAAGAATTCATCCAGGTCGCCGAGGAAGCGGAGCAGGATTTTCGCGATCTTCTTAGCATCCCCTCCAACTATAAAGTGTTGTTCTGCCATGGCGGTGGTCGTGGGCAGTTCGCGGGTATCCCGTTAAATATTCTGGGTGATAAAACCACCGCGGATTACGTCGATGCCGGTTATTGGGCCGCCAGTGCAATTAAAGAAGCGAAAAAATACTGCACGCCAAACGTTATTGATGCCAAAGTCACCGTGGACGGCCTGCGTGCTGTTAAGCCGATGAGTGAATGGCAGCTTTCTGATAACGCGGCGTACCTGCACTATTGTCCGAACGAAACTATCGATGGCATTGCGATCGATGAAACGCCGAATTTTGCCAGTAACGTTGTGGTCACGGCGGATCTGTCCTCTACCATTCTTTCCGCACCACTTGACGTTAGCCGTTATGGCGTAATTTATGCCGGGGCACAGAAAAACATCGGCCCGGCCGGCCTGACGATTGTCATCGTCCGTGAAGATTTGCTGGGTAAAGCTCATGTATCATGCCCGTCAATCCTTGACTACACCGTGCTGAATGACAACGATTCCATGTTCAATACGCCGCCAACCTTTGCCTGGTATCTGTCTGGCCTGGTCTTTAAATGGCTGAAAAAGCAGGGCGGTGTTAATGCAATGGATAAAATTAACCAGCAAAAAGCGGAACTGCTGTACGGCGTAATCGATAACAGCGATTTCTACCGTAACGATGTGGCGAAATCCAACCGTTCACGCATGAACGTACCGTTCCAGCTGGCTGACAGCGCACTGGATAAACTGTTCCTGGAAGAGTCTTTTGCTGCGGGCCTGCATGCGCTGAAAGGGCATCGTGTGGTCGGCGGTATGCGTGCGTCCATCTACAATGCAATGCCGCTTGAAGGTGTAAAAGCACTGACCGATTTCATGGTCGATTTTGAACGCCGTCGTGGCTAATCTGCTGTACTTTTCATCCCCACAGCCTGTCTGTGGGGTTTTTATGTCTGTTTTTGAGAGTCGAGTTTCATGGAATCCCTGACGTTACAACCCATTGCGCGGGTGGATGGCACAATCAATCTGCCTGGATCCAAAAGTGTTTCTAACCGCGCTTTGCTGCTGGCCGCATTAGCCAATGGCACCACTGTCCTGACCAACCTGCTGGACAGCGATGATGTTCGCCATATGCTCAATGCTCTGAATGTGTTAGGGATTAGCTATACCCTTTCTGCTGATCGTACCCGCTGCGAGATTATTGGCAATGGTGGTGCATTACATGCGCAAGGCTCAGTGGAACTGTTCCTTGGTAATGCCGGAACCGCAATGCGCCCGCTGGCCGCAGCGCTATGTCTGGGCAGCAATGACATCGTGCTGACGGGCGAACCTCGCATGAAAGAGCGCCCGATAGGCCATCTGGTTGATGCGCTGCGCCAGGGCGGAGCCAAAATTGACTATCTGGAGCAGGAAAACTATCCACCTTTACGTCTGCGCGGTGGCTTTACCGGAGGCCAGGTTGAGGTAGACGGTAGCGTTTCCAGCCAGTTCCTCACTGCGCTGCTGATGACTGCGCCGCTTGCGCCGCAGGATACGACGATTGCAATTAAAGGTGACCTGGTATCCAAACCTTACATTGATATCACACTGAACCTGATGAAAACGTTTGGTGTTGAAATTGAAAATCAACACTACCAGCGCTTTGTCGTGAAGGGGCAGCAGCAGTACCAGTCACCGGGTGCATACCTGGTTGAAGGTGATGCTTCTTCCGCTTCCTATTTCCTCGCGGCGGGTGCCATTAAAGGCGGTACGGTAAAAGTTACCGGGATTGGCCGTAACAGTATGCAGGGTGATATTCGTTTTGCCGATGTACTGGAAAAAATGGGTGCTACCATTACATGGGGCGACGATTTTATTGCCTGTACTCACGGCGAGTTGAACGCAGTGGATATGGATATGAACCATATTCCTGATGCGGCGATGACCATTGCAACGGCGGCGCTGTTTGCGAAAGGCACCACGACATTACGTAATATCTACAACTGGCGCGTCAAAGAGACCGATCGTCTGTTCGCGATGGCGACGGAGTTACGCAAAGTGGGCGCGGAAGTGGAAGAGGGGCATGACTTTATCCGCATCACCCCGCCTGCAACATTGCAATTTGCGGACATCGCGACCTACAACGATCACCGCATGGCGATGTGTTTCTCGCTGGTGGCGCTATCTGACACGCCTGTGACCATTCTTGATCCAAAGTGTACCGCCAAAACTTTCCCGGATTATTTCGAACAGCTGGCGCGTATTAGTACATCTGCCTGATTTCATTGCCGCACTTTCGGGTGCGGCACATTCTGACATCTCCGATTGCCTATTTATTCTACACTCAGCTTCAATGATTCTGCATTTTTCACACAAAGATAACGATCGTTGGCGTTGGCGCGTATAATGCGCGGCGTTCACGTTAATGTACGCCCGTTTAAGGAGAAAAAGATGACGGCAATTGCCCCGGTTATTACCATTGATGGCCCAAGCGGTGCAGGAAAAGGCACCTTGTGCAAGGCAATGGCGGAAGCATTGCAGTGGCATCTGTTAGATTCAGGCGCGATCTACCGCGTACTGGCGCTCGCAGCGTTACATCACCATGTTGATGTAACATCTGAAGATGCTCTGGTACCGCTTGCCTCACACCTTGATGTGCGTTTTATCTCAACAGACGGCAACCTTGAAGTCATTCTTGAAGGTGAGGATGTCAGCGGTGAAATACGCACTCAGGAAGTGGCGAATGCCGCCTCTCAGGTCGCGGCGTTTCCTCGCGTGCGTGAAGCGCTTTTACGTCGTCAACGCGCATTTCGCGAAACCCCAGGTCTGATTGCTGATGGACGTGATATGGGGACCGTGGTGTTCCCGGATGCGCCGGTGAAAATTTTTCTGGACGCCTCCTCGCAAGAACGTGCGCATAGACGTATGCTACAGTTGCAGGAGAAGGGCTTTAGTGTTAACTTTGAACGCCTTTTGGCCGAGATCGAAGAACGCGATTATCGCGATCGTAACCGTGCTGTAGCGCCGCTGGTTCCTGCTGCTGATGCTTTAGTTTTGGATTCAACCCGATTAAGCATTGAGCAAGTGATTGAAAAAGCGTTACAATACGCGCGCCAAAAACTGGCTCTCGCTTAAGTGCGACCGAATTTGCAGTACCCCCGTTGCAATGGATTGACAGCGGGTATGTTAAACAACCCCATCCGGCATGGAGCCAGGTGGACGTTAAATATGAAACCTGAAGATTAAACATGACTGAATCTTTTGCTCAACTGTTTGAAGAATCCTTAAAAGAAATCGAAACCCGTCCGGGTTCCATCGTTCGTGGTGTTGTTGTTGCTATCGACAAAGACGTAGTACTGGTTGACGCTGGTCTGAAATCTGAGTCCGCCATTCCGGCAGAGCAGTTCAAAAACGCCCAGGGCGAGCTGGAAATCCAGGTTGGTGACGAAGTTGACGTTGCTCTGGATGCAGTAGAAGACGGCTTCGGTGAAACCCTGCTGTCCCGTGAAAAAGCTAAACGTCACGAAGCTTGGATCACGCTGGAAAAAGCTTACGAAGAAGCTGCAACCGTTACTGGTGTTATCAATGGCAAAGTCAAGGGTGGCTTCACTGTTGAGCTGAATGGTATTCGCGCGTTCCTGCCGGGTTCCCTGGTAGACGTTCGTCCGGTCCGCGACACGCTGCACCTGGAAGGCAAAGAGCTTGAATTCAAAGTAATCAAGCTGGATCAGAAGCGTAACAACGTTGTTGTTTCCCGTCGTGCCGTTATCGAATCCGAAAACAGCGCAGAACGCGATCAGCTGCTGGAAAACCTGCAGGAAGGCATGGAAGTTAAAGGTATCGTTAAGAACCTCACTGACTACGGTGCATTCGTTGATCTGGGTGGCGTTGACGGCCTGCTGCACATCACCGACATGGCATGGAAACGCGTTAAGCATCCGAGCGAAATCGTAAACGTTGGCGACGAAATCACTGTTAAAGTGCTGAAGTTCGACCGCGAGCGTACTCGTGTATCTCTGGGCCTGAAACAGCTGGGCGAAGATCCATGGGTAGCTATCGCTAAGCGTTATCCAGAAGGTACCAAACTGACTGGTCGCGTGACCAACCTGACCGACTACGGCTGCTTCGTTGAAATCGAAGAAGGCGTTGAAGGCCTGGTTCACGTTTCCGAAATGGATTGGACCAACAAAAACATCCACCCGTCCAAAGTTGTTAACGTTGGCGACGTAGTGGAAGTTATGGTTCTGGATATCGACGAAGAACGTCGTCGTATCTCCCTGGGTCTGAAGCAGTGCAAAAACAACCCATGGCAGCAGTTCGCGGAAACCCACAACAAGGGCGACCGTGTTGAAGGTAAAATCAAGTCTATCACTGACTTCGGTATCTTCATCGGCCTGGACGGCGGCATCGACGGCCTGGTTCACCTGTCTGACATCTCCTGGAACGTTGCAGGCGAAGAAGCAGTTCGTGAATACAAAAAAGGCGACGAAATCGCAGCAGTTGTTCTGCAGGTTGACGCAGAGCGTGAGCGTATCTCTCTGGGCGTTAAACAGCTCGCAGAAGATCCGTTCAACAACTGGGTTGCACTGAACAAGAAAGGCGCAATCGTAAACGGTAAAGTCACTGCAGTTGACGCTAAAGGCGCAACCGTAGAACTGGCTGACGGCGTTGAAGGTTACCTGCGCGCTTCTGAAGCTTCACGTGACCGCGTTGAAGATGCAACTCTGGTTCTGAGCGTAGGCGACGACGTTGAAGCTAAATTCACCGGCGTTGATCGTAAGAACCGTGCAATCAGCCTGTCTGTTCGTGCTAAAGACGAAGCTGATGAGAAAGATGCAATCGCAACTGTTAACAAACAGGAAGATGCTAACTTCTCTAACAACGCAATGGCTGAAGCTTTCAAAGCAGCTAAAGGCGAGTAATATCGAGTGCTCTAAATCCTTTGTGCTGTTAACGGCACAAAGGATGACGAGTAGCTTGACAGATTACAGGATTCGTCCTGTAATCAATGACAAAGGGCGGCTACGGCCGCCCTTAATCAATGCAGCAGCTAATTATGCCTTTAAGGAACCGGAGGAATCATGACCAAGTCAGAATTGATTGAAAGACTTGCAACCCAGCAACCTCATATTCCCGCGAAAGCGGTTGAAGATGCAGTTAAAGAGATGCTGGAACATATGGCCTCGACTCTTGCGCAGGGCGAGCGTATTGAAATCCGCGGTTTCGGCAGCTTCTCTTTGCATTACCGCGCACCACGCACCGGACGTAATCCGAAGACCGGCGATAAAGTGGATCTGGAAGGGAAATACGTTCCGCACTTTAAACCAGGTAAAGAACTGCGCGATCGCGCCAATATTTACGGTTAAGTTTTTAGCGAGACTTAACGCCGAGAAAAGCACCCGCATGGGTGCTTTTTTCATTTCTGTGCGCCTATCCTGGAATCCTCATCCCAGTTAATTTGTACGTTACAACCCCCACTAAATGTCTGCGGAACTCAGGTCGTATAACGATAAATTGATGCCAGACAACCGTCGAAGAGTACTGCACACTCCCTGTAACAGGGAGGTTATTGATGAAAATAACAACGGTGAGTACGTGTGCATTATTCGGCATTCTCCCACTCATGCTATTACCTACGCTGCCAGGCATGTTGTGTATCGGCATTGTATTTTGTCTGGCATGTCTGCTCTGTTTTCTCCCCCACAAATATATACGTTCCGCCGGACTAACCCTGCTGTTTTTTCTTTGGGGAATCCTGGCTGCGAAAGAAGCTCTGTGGGCCGGTAATACGCTGCCTGCGAAAACCCAGCAAGCCATTGTGCGGATAACCGGAACTGACAATATGACAACGCACTACGGCCAAATCACTCACCTTCAGGGGAAACGAATCTTTCCTGCACAAGGAATCGTCTTGTACGGACAGTATTTACCCGGTGATGTTTGTGCGGGTCAGACATGGGCGATGACGTTGAAAGTCCGCGCCGTACACGGTCAATTAAACGAAGGCGGATTTGATAGCCAGCGTTACGCATTGGCGCAGCATCAACCGCTGACGGGGCGATTCTTACAGGCTTCGGTTATCACACCACAATGCAGTTTGCGTTCGCGATTTCTCGACTCGTTGAAAACGGTACTCGCCGACTATCCCTGGCAGCAGGTTATACTGGGTCTGGGAATGGGTGAGCGCTTGTCCGTGTCACAAGAGGTGAAAACGATTATGCGTGATACCGGCACGGCTCATTTGATGGCTATCTCCGGGCTGCATATTGCGTTTGCTGCACTTCTGGCTGCCGGAATAATTCGCGCGGGACAATTTTTTATGCCCGCCAGATGGATTTGTTGGCAGGTTCCATTAGTGGGTGGGATTGTCTGCGCCACATTATATGCCTGGCTGACAGGGCTGCAACCCCCGGCATTACGAACGGTTGTTGCGCTGCTAGTCTGGGGGGCGCTAAGACTTAGCAGCAGGCAGTGGAGCGGATGGTCGGTATGGATCTGCTGTCTGGCAGCCATTCTGGTGGTGGATCCTGTTGCCGTTCTTTCGCAAAGCCTATGGTTGTCTGCATCCGCCGTTGCGGCACTGCTGTTCTGGTACCAATGGGTACCGCTCCCGGACTGGCCGCTGTCGCGTGCTGGTCGTCAATTTCTGGCGCTGGCTCATCTGCAATTGGGTATTACGCTTCTGCTTCTTCCCGTACAAATCGCAATGTTTCACGGTTTTAGTCTGACCTCGTTTCCGGCTAATTTGTTTGCCGTCCCTTTGGTCACGTTTGTTTCCGTACCCTTGATATTAGCAGGCATGATCGTGCATTTAGCCGGACTGGTGATGATTGAATCGAATCTGTGGTATTTAGCGGATCGCTCTCTGGCGCTACTATTTTGGGGGCTCAGGAGCCTGCCTGAAGGGTGGATCAATATTGATGCACGCTGGCAATGGCTCGCATTTTTACCCGGAATGATGATTATCGCATGGCGACTAAATATCTTGCGTACGCTACCGGTGGTCTGTTTCTCTGCGCTACTTTTGCTGAGTGGGCCGCTTTGGCGTGCACCGCGTACAGATGTGTGGCAAGTGCATATGCTGGATGTCGGGCAGGGGCTGGCGATGGTGATTGTGCGTAATGGAAAAGCGCTGCTTTACGATACTGGTCTGGCATGGCCTGAAGGTGATAGCGCGCAACAGCTGATTATTCCCTGGTTGCGTTGGCATAATCTGGAGCCGGAAGGGGTCATTTTAAGCCATGAACATATGGATCACCGGGGAGGGTTGCACTCCTTACAACAAGTCTGGCCATCACTATGGATAAGAAGTCCGCTAGGCTGGAAAGGACACCTCCCGTGTTTTCGCGGAGAACGTTGGCAATGGCAAGGGTTAACCTTCAGTGCGCACTGGCCTGTGCGTGGAAATACAGGGCAGGGGAATAACCACTCCTGCGTGGTTAAAGTTGATGATGGGTATCAGAGTGTTCTGCTGACCGGCGATATTGAGTCTCCCGCTGAACAAAAAATGCTAAGTCACTACTGGCAGCATCTGCAGTCTACGGTGATGCAGGTTCCGCATCATGGCAGCAATACTTCATCATCACTGGCACTCATTCAGCGAGTTGACGGGCAGGCCGCACTAGCCTCTGCATCTCGTTACAACGCCTGGCGTCTGCCATCCTGGAAAGTGAAGCAACGTTATCGGAAACAAAATTATCAATGGCTGGATACACCACATCAGGGGCAGATTACGCTGGATTTTTACCAAAAAAACTGGCGAATACACAGCTTGCGGGATCAGATTTTACCTCGTTGGTATCATCAGTGGTTTGGCGTGTCGGAGGATAACGGGTAGAATATGCGGCTATTCTAACAAATGCTGGTTTTTTGAATGCATAACGATAAAGATCTCTCTACGTGGCAGACGTTTCGCCGACTATGGCCAACCATAGCGCCTTTTAAATCGGGTCTGATCGTGGCGGGTATAGCGTTAGTCCTTAACGCGGCCAGCGATACCTTCATGTTATCGCTCCTTAAACCATTACTGGATGATGGTTTTGGTAAAACGGATCGTTCGGTGCTGCTGTGGATGCCGCTGGTGGTCATTGGGCTGATGATAGTTCGTGGCTTAACCAGTTATGTCTCCAGCTACTGTATCTCATGGGTGTCAGGCAAAGTGGTCATGACCATGCGTCGCCGCCTGTTTGGTCATATGATGGGCATGCCAGTCTCCTTTTTTGATAAACAGTCTACAGGTACGCTGTTGTCACGTATTACCTATGATTCAGAGCAGGTCGCGTCATCGTCTTCCGGCGCGCTGATCACCGTGGTACGTGAAGGGGCCTCAATCATTGGCCTGTTTATCATGATGTTCTATTACAGCTGGCAGCTGTCACTGATCCTGATTGTACTGGCGCCAATTGTGTCAGTGGCGATCCGTGTGGTTTCCAAGCGCTTTCGTAGCATCAGTAAAAACATGCAAAACACTATGGGGCAGGTTACGACCAGTGCGGAGCAGATGCTGAAAGGCCACAAAGAAGTTCTGATTTTTGGTGGTCAGGAAGTCGAAACCAAGCGCTTTGATAAGGTCAGCAACAAGATGCGTTTGCAGGGTATGAAGATGGTTTCCGCTTCTTCTATCTCCGACCCTATCATCCAGTTGATTGCGTCTCTGGCTCTGGCCTTCGTGTTATATGCGGCCAGCTTCCCAAGCGTAATGGAAAACCTGACGGCAGGGACAATTACGGTTGTCTTCTCCTCAATGATCGCGCTGATGCGTCCGTTGAAATCGCTGACCAACGTCAACGCGCAGTTCCAGCGCGGTATGGCGGCATGCCAGACCTTATTTACGATCCTGGATAGCGAACAGGAGAAAGATGAAGGTAAACGTGTTATCGAGCGTGCTACCGGCGATCTCGAGTTCCGCAACGTGACTTTCACCTATCCGGGACGTGAAGTACCGGCTCTGCGTAACATCAACCTGAATATTCCCGCGGGTAAAACCGTTGCTCTGGTTGGCCGTTCGGGCTCAGGAAAATCCACCATCGCCAGCCTGATTACGCGCTTCTACGATATTGATGAAGGGCAGATTCTGATGGACGGACACGATCTGCGCGAATATACCCTGGCATCCCTGCGCGATCAGGTTGCGTTGGTTTCGCAGAATGTGCACCTGTTTAACGATACGGTTGCCAACAACATCGCCTACGCGCGTACCGATATGTACAGTCGTGAGCAGATCGAAAAAGCGGCACAGATGGCCTACGCCATGGATTTCATCAACAAGATGGATAATGGTCTGGATACGGTGATTGGTGAAAACGGCGTCCTGCTTTCCGGCGGACAACGTCAGCGTATCGCTATCGCCCGTGCCTTGTTGCGTGACAGTCCAATTCTGATCCTTGATGAAGCAACATCAGCTCTTGATACCGAATCTGAACGTGCGATTCAGTCTGCGCTGGATGAGCTACAGAAAAACCGTACTTCTCTGGTCATTGCTCACCGTCTTTCAACCATTGAACAAGCCGACGAAATCATCGTGGTGGAGGATGGTCTGATTGTCGAACGCGGAACCCATAGCGACCTGATTGAGCAGCGCGGGGTCTATGCGCAATTACACAAAATGCAATTCGGTCAATGATCGCACGTATCTGGTCTGGTGAATCACCGCTGTGGCGATTGTTACTTCCACTCTCCTGGCTTTATGGCCTGGTGAGTGGCGGGATCCGTCTATGCTACAAGCTTGGGCTGAAACGCGCTTGGCGCGCGCCAGTACCGGTTGTGGTGGTCGGAAACCTTACAGCCGGCGGCAATGGCAAAACACCGGTGGTGATTTGGCTGGTTGAACAACTGCAGCAACGCGGGATTCGCGTGGGCGTGGTGTCGCGTGGTTACGGCGGGAAAGCGGCTGCTTACCCGTTGTTATTGACCGCAGAGACCACTACCGCAGAAGCGGGTGATGAACCTGTGCTGATCGCCCAACGTACCGGCGTGCCGGTAGCGGTATCCCCGGTAAGATCGGATGCGGTAAAAGCCATTTTGGCCCAACATGACGTGCAGATTATTGTGACCGACGATGGGCTACAGCACTATCGTCTGGCGCGAGATGTTGAAATCGTGGTTATTGACGGCGAACGTCGGTTTGGCAACGGCTGGTGGCTTCCCGCTGGTCCAATGCGGGAACGCGCAGGTCGCTTAAAATCGGTGGATGCGACTATTGTTAACGGTGGCGTTGCGCAACCAGGTGAAATCCCTATGCGACTTGAACCGGGGCTGGCCGTTAATTTACGTACAGGTGAACGCCGTGATGTATCGCAATTGCCCAATATTGTCGCCATGGCGGGCATTGGCCACCCACCGCGTTTTTTTGCCACGTTGAAAGCATGCGGTGCCAGCGTGCAAAAAAGCATTGCGCTGGCAGACCATCAGTCTCTGACCTACAGTGACGTCAGTGCGTTTGTAAACGCCGGGCAAACGCTGGTGATGACGGAAAAAGATGCGGTTAAGTGCCGGGCATTTGCCGATGAAAACTGGTGGTATTTACCTGTTGACGCTCATTTGTCAGGCGATCGGCCTGACGTGTTGCTGGATAGTTTAATCTCGCTGACTCGCTAACTGATTCACGCTGCGGCAGCGAATCATTTATGAGGCCATAGATGTCGTTGCCGCACCTTTCTCTGACGGATGCCCGTCATCTTCACCTTGCCGCTCAAGGTCTGCTGAAAAAAACACGCCGTCGGGCAACCCCGGCAGATATTCTCGCGACTATTTCGCGCATGTCGTTACTGCAAATCGATACTATCAATATTGTGGCGCGAAGTCCTTACCTGGTGCTGTTTAGTCGTTTAGGAGATTATTCACCCCAATGGCTGGACGACTCATTACAGCAGGGCGAACTGATGGAATACTGGGCGCACGAGGCCTGCTTTTTGCCGCGCAGCGATTTTATGCTGATACGTCACCGCATGCTGGCCCCGGAGAATATGGGCTGGAAGTATAAAGCGGCGTGGATGAAAGAACATGCTCATGAAATTGAGCAACTGCTCCAGCACATCCAGCATAACGGACCGGTACGATCTGCTGATTTTGAGCATCCACGCAAGGGAACCAGCGGCTGGTGGGAATGGAAACCGCAGAAGCGTCATCTTGAAGGGCTGTTCACTGCCGGGAAAGTGATGGTGGTGGAACGGCGTAATTTCCAGCGCGTGTATGATTTAACCCATCGCGTCATGCCACACTGGGACGATGAACGCGACCCACTTTCGCAGGAAGATGCTGAAAGCGTTATGCTGGATAACAGCGCCCGCAGTCTGGGGATTTTCCGCGAACAATGGCTGGCAGACTACTACCGCCTGAAGCGCCCGGCGCTAAAAAACTGGTGCAACGAACGGGCGGAACAGCAACAGATTATTCCTGTCGACGTTGAAGGGCTGGGAACGCTATGGCTGCATAGCCACCTTCAGCCGCTACTCGAACAGGCGCTGGCGGGCAAATTAACGGCGACCCACAGCGCAGTGTTATCGCCTTTTGATCCGGTGGTTTGGGATCGTAAACGGGCAGAGCAGCTATTCGATTTTAGCTACCGGCTGGAGTGTTACACGCCAGCACCAAAACGTCAGTACGGTTATTTCGTCTTGCCGTTGCTGCACCGCGGGCAGTTGGTTGGGCGAATGGATGCCAAAATGCACCGTAAAACGGGCGTGCTGGACGTGATTTCGCTGTGGTTACAGGATGGGGTTAAGCCTGGGGTGACTTTGCAAAAAGGATTGTTTCAGGCGATTGACGATTTTGCCCGCTGGCAGCAGGCAACACGCGTTACGCTGGGACGTTATCCTGAAGGTTTATTTGCTGATGCACGCCATGGTTGGGAAATAGACCCAGCCCTTTAAGCGATTATGTTAATATTTACGGATTCACAATCCGGTCCATCTGGAGGAACTATGGATCATCGTCTGCTTGAAATCATTGCCTGCCCGGTATGCAATGGCAAACTCTGGTTTAACCAGGAAAAACAGGAACTGATTTGTAAACTGGATAACCTTGCTTTCCCACTGCGTGATGGCATTCCTGTGTTACTGGAAACCGAAGCCCGCGTTCTGACTGCTGATGAGAGTAAATCATGAGTTTTGTGGTCATTATTCCTGCGCGTTATGCGTCCACTCGTCTGCCGGGCAAGCCGCTACTGGATATCAACGGCAAGCCAATGATCGTGCATGTCCTGGAGCGTGCGCGTGAATCTGGTGCTGAACGTATCATCGTGGCCACCGATCACGAGGATGTCGCTCGCGCGGTAGAAGCGGTGGGGGGGGAAGTGTGCATGACCCGCGCCGATCACCAGTCTGGTACGGAACGCCTGGCGGAAGTCGTCGAGAAATGTGGTTTTAGCGATGATACCGTTATTGTGAACGTACAGGGTGATGAGCCGATGATTCCGGCGGTTATTATTCGCCAGGTGGCTGAGAATCTGGCGCAACGTCAGGTCGGTATGGCGACTCTTGCGGCTCCGATTCACAGTGCGGAAGAGGCATTTAATCCGAATGCGGTAAAAGTCGTTTTGGACGCTGAAGGATATGCGCTCTATTTTTCACGCGCGACCATCCCATGGGATCGCGATCGTTTCGCCAAAAGTCTGGAAACGGTGGGGGACACCTTCCTGCGCCATCTGGGCATTTACGGCTATCGCGCCGGTTTTATTCGCCGCTATGTTAACTGGCAGCCTAGCCCGCTTGAGCATATCGAAATGCTGGAGCAGCTGCGAGTGCTGTGGTACGGTGAAAAAATTCACGTTGCCGTCGCAAAAGAAGTCCCGGGTACCGGCGTAGACACTACCGAAGATCTCGAGCGCGTTCGCGCCGAAATGCCTTAGTTTTTCTCACGGCACTCCCCCATATTGATGCGTATTTTTGGGAGGAGTGTCGTATCGTTGCGCTTTCCCTCCACTTTTCTTTTCATCAATTGATCTCATCCGGGTGACATCTGTCTGCCCGACGCTCATTATGAAAGCAGTAGCATTTATGAGGGCAATCTGAAATGGAACAGTTGCGTGCCGAACTCAGCCACCTGCTGGGCGAAAAACTCAGTCGTATAGAATGCGTGAATGAAAAAGTGGATACGGCCCTGTGGTCACTGTACGACAGCCAGGGAAATCCGATGCCGCTGATGGCGAGAAGTTTCACCACGCCAGGTATGGCGCAGCAACTGGCATGGAAAACCTCCATGTTAGCGCGCAACGGTACGGTGCGTATGCCCGTCATTTACGGGGTCTTAACCCACGAAGAGCATCCCGGCCCCGATGTGTTACTGCTTGAGCGTTTACGGGGTGTGCCGGTGGAAGCGCCAGCCCGAACGCCCGAACGCTGGGAACATTTAAAAGATCAGATCGTAGAAGGTCTGCTGTCATGGCATCGGCAGGATAGCCGTGGCTGCGTGGGCATGGTGGATAACACGCAAGAGAATATCTGGCCATCCTGGTATCGCCAGCGTGTTGAGGTGCTGTGGACCACGTTAAATCAGTTCAACAATACTGGCTTGACGATGCAGGATAAGCGCATCCTGTTTCGTACACGTGAGTGTTTACCCGCGTTATTTGAAGGATTCAATGATAACTGTGTACTAATCCACGGTAATTTCAGTTTACGTAGCATGCTCAAAGACGCCCGTAGCGATCAGCTACTGGCCATGGTGGGACCGGGGTTGATGCTGTGGGCGCCCAGAGAGTATGAATTGTTCCGTTTAATGGATAACGCGCTGGCGGAAAGCCTGCTTTGGCAATACCTGCAACGCGCGCCTGTGGCGGAGTCCTTCATCTGGCGGCGCTGGCTGTATGTGTTATGGGATGAGGTGGCGCAACTAGTCAACACCGGACGTTTTAATCGCACCAACTTTGATCTGGCAACGAAATCACTGCTGCCGTGGCTCGCCTGAACCTTTTAACCACTGCCAGATGCGACCCAATGTTTCGTAACCAGCGCGATCGCTGTGCATCAACCAGACGGGAGAGGGGATCGCGCGTTCCCACGGATTTAGCGGTGAATCAATTGCTAACTGATTAGCCGGCGCGGGCAACGGGTGTAGTCCAGCCTGTTGGAAGAAAATCATTGCTCGTGGTAAGTGCGATGCGGAGGTCACCAGCAGGAACGGCGCGCTGCCGATGGCCTGCTTAACCGCTGCGGCTTCTTCTTCAGTATCTTTAGGTTTATCCAGCGTGATGATATCACCGTGTGGCACACCCAGTGACTGCGCTACGCGGGCTCCCGCTTCTGCAGTACTGACGTTATTGCTCTTTGCCGCAGCACCGGTAAAGATAAGCTTCGATCCCGGATTAGCACGCCAGAGGCGAATACCTTCATTCAGACGCGGAAGACTGTTGCTGATTAGGTTTGAACTTGGTGCCCACTGAGGATTCCAGGTATACCCTCCGCCCAGCACCACAATGTATTCCACTTTTTGTGTATCCTGCCAGGTTGGATAGCTGTCCTCAATCGGTTTCAGTAGGCTATCAGCGACGGGTTGCAAGCTAAGAAGTAACAGCGCCAGCCAACTCAGGCTAATGCACACTTTCCCTGTTTTTTGAAAGCGGCTAAACCAGAGCAGCGCCAGGCCTATACCCATGATAATGAGCATTAGCGGAAGTGGCAGCATCATACCGCCAATCACTTTCTTCAGCGTAAAAAGCATCCTTTTTGGTTCCTTTTTTAACCATACAGCAGGGGATCTGCAGCGATATTACACCAGGAAGGTTCATTCTCGGCGTGGGTGTGACAAAATAGCGGTTTTACTTAGTCACCCTAAAGCCAGCATGTGGAGAGCCTGATGCGGGATCGCAATTTTGATGACATTGCAGAGAAGTTTTCCCGTAACATTTACGGCACCACTAAAGGTCAGCTTCGCCAGACGATCCTCTGGCAGGATCTGGACAAACTTCTTGCCGACTACGCGGGCCAGACATTGCGTGTGCTTGATGCGGGAGGCGGAGAAGGGCAGACAGCCATTCTGATGGCGCAGCGGGGCCATCACGTTACCTTGTGCGATCTTTCTGCTGAGATGGTGGCGCGAGCGCAACGGGCGGCAGAAGAGCAAGGTGTGAGCGACAACATGCATTTTATACATTGTGCCGCTCAGGACATCCCACAGCATTTGGATTCTCAGGTTGATCTGATATTGTTTCATGCTGTGCTGGAATGGGTGGCCGATCCACAAACCGTCTTAAAAACATTGTGGTCGATGTTACGCCCGGGCGGTGCTTTATCGCTGATGTTCTACAATGCAAATGGCCTGTTGATGCGTAATGTGTTGGTCGGTAATTTCGGCTATGTACAGCAGGGAATGTATAAAAAGAAACGGCGCACGTTGTCTCCCGATTTCCCGCGCGACCCTCAGCAGGTCTATGGCTGGCTGGAGGAGATTGGCTGGGAGATAACCGGTAAAACGGGCGTGAGGGTGTTTCATGATTATCTGCGTGATAAACAAAAACAGCATGACTGTTTTGATGCTTTAACAGAAATAGAAACGCGCTATTGCCGCCAGGAACCGTATATCAGCCTTGGGCGCTATATTCATGTCACCGCGATTAAACGTCCGGCCCGAGCCGCAGATGCAAGGATAACCTATGAGTGAATTTTCCCAGACAGTCCCCGAACTGGTTGCCTGGGCCAGAAAAAATGACTTCTCCATCTCTCTGCCGGTAGACAGACTTTCGTTCCTGCTGGCGGTCGCCACATTGAACGGTGAGCGACTTGACGGTGAGATGAGTGAAGGTGAACTGGTGGATGCGTTCCGCCATGTGAGTGATGCGTTTGAGCAAACCAGCGAAACCATCGGCGTCCGCGCCAACAACGCGATCAACGACATGGTGCGTCAACGTCTGCTGAACCGCTTTACCAGCGAGCAGGCTGAAGGCAACGCCATTTACCGTTTAACGCCGCTCGGGATTGGCATCACAGATTACTATATTCGTCAGCGCGAGTTCTCTACGCTGCGTCTTTCCATGCAACTGTCGATTGTTGCAGGCGAACTGAAGCGCGCGGCGGATGCGGCAGCGGAAGGTGGCGATGAGTTCCACTGGCACCGCAACGTCTATGCGCCATTGAAATACTCGGTGGCGGAGATTTTCGACAGTATCGATCTGACCCAGCGCATCATGGATGAACAGCAGCAGCAGGTAAAAGACGACATCGCACAGTTGCTAAACAAAGACTGGCGGGCGGCGATTTCCAGCTGTGAACTGTTGCTTTCTGAAACGTCTGGTACGCTGCGTGAACTGCAGGATACGCTGGAAGCGGCGGGGGATAAGCTGCAGGCTAACCTGTTACGCATCCAGGACGCCACAATGACGCATGATGATTTGCATTTCGTTGATCGGCTGGTGTTTGATTTACAAAGCAAGCTCGACCGCATTATTAGCTGGGGTCAGCAGTCCATTGACTTGTGGATCGGCTACGATCGTCATGTGCATAAATTTATCCGTACCGCGATCGATATGGATAAAAATCGCGTCTTCGCCCAGCGTCTGCGTCAGTCTGTGCAGACCTACTTTGACGACCCATGGGCGCTGACCTATGCCAACGCCGATCGTCTGCTGGATATGCGTGACGAGGAGATGGTGCTGCGTGACGAAGAGGTCACTGGTGAACTTCCGGAAGATCTGGAATATGAAGAATTTAACGAGATCCGTGAACAACTGGCGGCGATCATCGAAGAACAGCTGGCTATCTACAAATCCAGACAAACACCACTGGATCTCGGTTTGGTAGTGCGCGAGTATCTGGCGCAATACCCGCGTGCGCGTCATTTCGACGTCGCGCGTATTGTTATCGATCAGGCGGTACGCCTTGGCGTAGCGCAAGCAGACTTCACCGGACTGCCAGCCAAATGGCGGCCGATTAATGATTACGGAGCCAAGGTACAGGCGCATGTCATTGACAAATATTGAACAAGTGATGCCGGTAAAGCTGGCGCAGGCGCTGGCGAATCCGTTATTTCCGGCGCTGGATAGTGCCTTACGTTCGGGCCGCCATATCGGTCTGGATGAACTGGATAATCATGCCTTCCTGATGGATTTTCAGGAATATTTTGAAGAGTTTTACAGCCGCTATAACGTGGAATTGATCCGTGCGCCGGAAGGGTTCTTTTACCTTCGTCCGCGTTCAACGACGCTCATTCCGCGTTCGGTCCTGTCTGAACTGGACATGATGGTGGGTAAAATTCTTTGCTATCTCTATCTCAGCCCGGAACGCCTGGCGAACGAAGGGATTTTTACCCAGCAAGAGCTGTATGACGAGCTGTTAACGCTGGCGGATGAAGCCAAACTGCTGAAGCTGGTGAACAACCGTTCAACCGGTTCTGACGTTGACCGCCAGAAGCTACAGGAAAAAGTGCGTTCTTCGCTCAACCGCTTGCGCCGCTTAGGCATGGTGTGGTTTCTGGGCCACGACAGCAGCAAATTCCGTATTACGGAATCTGTCTTCCGCTTTGGCGCGGATGTGCGTAGCGGTGACGATCCGCGTGAAGCACAGCGTCGCTTAATTCGTGATGGTGAAGCGATGGCGGTCGAGAACCGTCTGCAGCTCAACGATGAGCCCGAAGAGAATCAGCCGGACAGTGGAGAAGAAGAATAATGATTGAACGCGGTAAATTTCGCTCACTTACGCTGATTAACTGGAATGGTTTTTTTGCCCGTACGTTTGATCTCGATGAGCTGGTCACCACGCTGTCCGGTGGTAACGGTGCGGGTAAATCCACCACCATGGCGGCATTTGTTACGGCGCTCATTCCGGACTTAACCCTGCTGCATTTCCGTAACACCACCGAAGCTGGTGCAACCAGCGGTTCACGTGATAAAGGTCTGCACGGTAAGCTGAAAGCAGGGGTCTGTTACTCAATGCTCGACGTCCTCAACTCGCGTCATCAGCGCGTGGTCGTGGGTGTGCGTCTGCAACAGGTTGCGGGTCGTGATCGCAAAGTGGATATCAAACCGTTTGCCATTCAGGGGCTGCCGATGTCGGTACAGCCAACCCAACTGGTGACGGAAACGCTGAACGAACGCCAGGCGCGCGTACTGTCTCTACCTGAGCTGAAAGAGAAGCTTGATGAGATGGAAGGTGTGCAGTTTAAGCAGTTCAACTCAATAACCGATTATCATTCGCTGATGTTCGATCTGGGCATCATTGCCCGTCGCCTGCGCTCCGCGTCTGATCGTAGTAAATTCTACCGTCTGATTGAAGCCTCGCTGTACGGCGGGATCTCCAGCGCCATTACCCGTTCACTGCGTGACTACCTGCTGCCGGAAAACGGCGGCGTCCGTAAAGCGTTCCAGGATATGGAAGCCGCGCTGCGTGAAAACCGCATGACGCTGGAAGCGATTCGCGTAACCCAGTCTGACCGCGACCTGTTTAAACATTTGATCAGCGAAGCGACCAACTATGTGGCTGCGGATTATATGCGCCACGCCAACGAACGTCGTATCCATCTGGATAAAGCACTGGAATATCGTCGTGAACTGTATACCTCACGTAAGCAGCTGGCGGCAGAGCAGTACAAGCACGTGGATATGGCGCGTGAACTGGGCGAGCATAACGGCGCCGAAGGCGATCTGGAAGCCGATTATCAGGCCGCGAGCGATCACCTGAATCTGGTGCAAACCGCGCTGCGTCAGCAGGAAAAAATTGAACGCTACGAAGCGGATCTCGAAGAACTGCAGATCCGTCTTGAAGAACAAAATGAGGTGGTTGCGGAAGCCGTTGACCGCCAGGATGAAAACGAAGCCCGCGCGGAAGCCGCCGAACTGGAAGTGGATGAGCTGAAAAGCCAGCTTGCCGATTACCAGCAGGCGCTGGACGTCCAGCAGACGCGAGCCATCCAGTATACCCAGGCGATCCAGGCCCTAAATCGGGCGAAAGAGCTCTGCCACCTACCGGATCTGACAGCCGACAGCGCCGCCGAATGGCTGGAGACTTTCCAGGCCAAAGAGCAGGAAGCCACTGAAAAGCTGCTAACGCTTGAACAAAAAATGAGCGTGGCGCAAACCGCGCATAGCCAGTTCGAACAGGCTTATCAGCTGGTGGCGGCTATCAACGGCCCGCTGGCACGTAGTGAAGCCTGGAGCGTGGCGCGTGAACTGCTGCGCGAAGGCGTTGAACAGCGCCACCTGGCGGAACAGGTTCAGCCATTGCGTATGCGACTGAGCGAACTGGAGCAGCGTCTGCGCGAACAGCAGGATGCCGAGCGTCTGCTGGCCGAATTCTGCAAGCGTCAGGGTAAACAGTTTGATATCGATGAGCTGGAAGCGCTGCACCAGGAACTGGAAGCGCGCATCGCCGCCTTGTCGGACAGCGTCTCGTCTGCCAGCGAACAGCGTATGACGCTGCGTCAGGAACAGGAACAGCTACAATCCCGTATTCAGCATTTGATGAAGCGGGCACCTGTCTGGCTGGCTGCGCAAAATAGCCTGAATCAGCTTAGCGAGCAGTGTGGCGAAGAGTTTACCTCCAGCCAGGATGTGACCGAGTATCTGCAACAATTGCTGGAGCGCGAGCGTGAGGCCATTGTTGAGCGTGATGAAGTCGGTGCACGTAAAAATGCGGTTGATGAAGAGATTGAACGTTTAAGTCAGCCGGGCGGGGCGGAAGATCAGCGTCTGAACGCGCTGGCGGAACGCTTTGGCGGCGTGCTGCTGTCAGAAATTTATGATGACGTTAGCCTTGAAGATGCCCCGTACTTCTCTGCGCTGTATGGTCCTTCGCGCCATGCCATCGTGGTACCGGATCTATCACTAATTACCGAACAGCTTGAAGGGCTGACGGATTGCCCGGAAGATCTCTATTTCATCGAAGGGGATCCGCAGTCGTTTGATGATAGCGTCTTCAGCGTTGATGAACTGGAAAATGCGGTGGTGGTGAAAACCGCCGAGCGTCAATGGCGTTATTCCCGCTTCCCGAAGGTGCCTATTTTTGGTCGTGCAGCGCGTGAAAGCCGTATCGAAACCCTGCATGCCGAGCGTGAAGGGCTGTCTGAACGTTTCGCCACGCTCTCCTTTGATGTCCAGAAAACCCAGCGTCTGCATCAGGCGTTCAGCCGCTTTATCGGCAGCCATCTGTCGGTGGCGTTTGAAGCCGATCCAGAAGCGGAAATTCGCCAACTGAATAGCCGTCGCGTTGAACTGGAACGTGCGCTGACCAATCATGAAAATGATAATCAGCAAAGCCGTATGCAGTTTGAACAGGCGAAAGAGGGCGTCTCCGCGCTGAACCGCCTGCTGCCTCGCTTGAATCTGCTGGCCGATGACACGCTGGCCGATCGCGTGGACGAAATTCGCGAGCGTCTGGATGAAGCTCAGGAAGCCGCGCGTTTTGTACAGCAACATGGCAATCAGTTGGCGAAACTGGAACCTATCGTTTCAGTTCTGCAAAATGACCCTGAGCAGTTTGAACAGCTGAAGGAAGACTATACGTATTCCCAGCAGATGCAGCGCGACGCACGTCAGCAGGCTTTTGCGCTGACTGAAGTCGTACAGCGTCGGGCGCACTTTAGTTATTCCGACTCAGCCGAAATGCTGAGCGGTAATAGCGATCTGAACGAAAAATTGCGTGAACGCCTGGAACAGGCGGAAGCCGAACGTACCCGCGCTCGTGAGGCGCTGCGCAGCCATGCTGCACAGTTAAGCCAGTACAACCAGGTCATGGCATCGCTAAAAAGCTCTTATGACACCAAAAAAGAGCTGCTTAACGATTTACAACGTGAACTGCAGGATATTGGTGTCCGTGCGGACAGCGGTGCCGAAGAGCGCGCGCGTATCCGTCGTGACGAACTGCATGCGCAGCTCAGCAACAACCGTGCACGCCGCAACCAACTTGAGAAAGCACTGACCTTCTGCGAAGCGGAGATGGAAAACCTGACCCGCAGACTGCGCAAGCTGGAACGTGATTATCATGAAATGCGTGAGCAGGTAGTCACCGCCAAAGCCGGCTGGTGTGCAGTCATGCGGATGGTGAAAGATAACGGTGTGGAACGTCGTCTGCACCGTCGCGAGTTGGCCTATCTTTCTGGTGACGAACTGCGTTCGATGTCGGATAAGGCGCTCGGTGCGCTACGTCTGGCGGTTGCGGATAACGAACACCTGCGCGATGTGTTGCGTATGTCTGAAGATCCAAAACGCCCAGAGCGCAAAATCCAGTTCTTCGTCGCGGTTTACCAGCATCTGCGTGAACGTATTCGCCAGGATATTATCCGTACCGACGATCCGGTTGAAGCCATCGAACAGATGGAGATTGAGCTGAGCCGTCTGACGGAAGAATTAACCTCTCGTGAACAGAAACTGGCGATCAGCTCACGCAGCGTGGCGAACATTATTCGTAAGACCATTCAGCGTGAACAGAACCGTATTCGCATGCTGAACCAGGGGCTGCAAAGTGTGTCGTTTGGCCAGGTTAACAGCGTTCGCCTGAACGTCAATGTGCGTGAAACGCATGCTACCTTGCTGGACGTACTTTCAGAGCAACATGAACAGCATCAGGATCTGTTTAACAGCAATCGCCTGACCTTCTCAGAAGCGCTGGCGAAGCTGTATCAGCGCCTGAATCCGCAGATCGACATGGGGCAACGCACGCCGCAAACCATTGGTGAAGAGCTGCTGGACTATCGTAACTATCTGGAAATGGAAGTTGAGGTTAACCGTGGTTCTGACGGCTGGCTGCGTGCTGAATCTGGCGCGCTGTCAACGGGTGAGGCGATCGGGACCGGGATGTCTATTCTGGTGATGGTGGTGCAAAGCTGGGAAGATGAAGGTCGCAGATTGCGCGGGAAAGACATCTCTCCTTGCCGCCTGCTGTTCCTTGATGAAGCAGCACGACTCGATGCGCGCTCTATTGCGACTCTGTTTGAGCTGTGTGAGCGTTTGCAGATGCAGCTGATTATCGCTGCGCCGGAAAACATCAGCCCAGAGAAAGGCACCACCTACAAACTGGTGCGTAAAGTCTTCCAAAACACCGAGCACGTTCATGTGGTGGGGCTGCGCGGATTTGCGCCTCAGTTACCGGAACCACTGCCGGGGACTGAAGATGCCTCCTCGCAGGCAAGTTAAGCAAAAAGGCGGCTACAAGGCCGCCTTATTTTTTTCCGCAAAGACGTCATGCCTGGTGTAATTTCTTTAGACTTCTTTACATTAGGTTAGGCAAAAACTTTTTGATGTTTATATACTAAAGGTAAGCCCAACGCGTCACGGGCTTGCTCGTCATACTTCAGTTTGTATTGGCGTTTTACAGGTCCGACCCCGTCAAAATAAAAGGGGAATACAGGCGGCCTGGCTATTCAGAGTATGATAAAGAAAACAGGGGGCAAGGGATGTTGCTTAATAAAATGTGTGGTCGTCGGCTGTCGGCAATCAGTTTATGCCTGGCCGTAACATTCGCTCCACTGTTCAATGCGCAGGCCGATGAGCCTGAAATGATCCCTGGCGATAGCTCTGCGACCGTCAGTGAACAGCCAACAGCGTTGTCGCAGCCGCAGGTTCAATCTTCTGCGACGGCTATCATGGCGGGTATTCAACCGCTGCCAGAAGGCGTGTCTGTCGATAAAGCCCGCGCCGAAATACACTCTCAACTGCCAGCAGGCTATACGCCGGTCTACATGAGCCAGCTGGAACTGCTGTATGCCGCACGTGAAATGAAGCCGATGTGGGAAAATCGTGATGCGGTAAAGGCCTTTCAACAACAGTTGGCCGAGGTCGCGATTGCTGGCTTTCAGCCGCAGTTTACTACCTGGGTTGCACTTCTGACTGATCCGGCAGTAACCGGTCAGGCGAGAGACATTGTGCTCTCGGATGCGATGATGGGGTATCTGCACTTTATCGCTAATATCCCTGTCAAAGGTAATCGCTGGCTTTACAGCGATAAGCCCTATGCGCTAACGACGCCGCCGATTTCTGTCATCAACCAGTGGCAGGTCGCACTGGATAACGGTCAACTAACTTCGTTTGTTGCCAGCCTGGCGCCTCAGCATCCGCAGTATGCAGCCATGCATGAATCGCTGCTCAAGCTGGTAGGTGATACACGTCCCTGGCCGCAGCTCACCAGTACAGCAACGCTACGTCCGGGGGAGTGGAGTAATGACATCCCTGCGCTGCGTGAAATTTTGCGACGAACCGGGATGCTGGAGCCTGCCGTCAGTACGTCTGGCAAAGAAGGGCGTGGCACCTACGATCGTGAACTGGTTGATGCGGTAAAGCGTTTTCAGACGTGGCAGGGACTTGGCGCCGATGGCGCGATTGGCCCTGCCACGCGTGACTGGCTGAACGTGACGCCCGCTCAGCGTGCGGGCGTGCTGGCGTTAAATATTCAGCGCTTACGCCTGCTGCCGAGTGAGCTGTCTACCGGTATCATGGTGAACATTCCTGCCTATTCGCTGGTTTATTATCAGAATGGCAATCAGGTGCTGGCCTCGCGCGTTATTGTCGGGCGTCCAGATCGCAAAACGCCGATGATGAGTAGTGCGCTGAATAACGTGGTCGTTAACCCACCGTGGAACGTTCCGCCGACGCTGGCCCGAAAAGATATTCTGCCTAAGTTATGGAATGATCCGGGATATCTTGAACGTCACGGCTATACCGTGATGCGCGGCTGGAACAGTAAAGAGACGATAGATCCGTGGCAGGTTGACTGGGCCACCATCACTGCGTCCAATCTGCCGTTCCGCTTTCAGCAGGCTCCGGGCGCACGTAACTCGCTCGGACGCTATAAATTCAATATGCCGAGTTCGGACGCTATTTATCTGCACGATACACCGAACCACAATCTGTTCCAGAAAGATACGCGGGCGTTAAGTTCCGGCTGTGTGCGTGTGAATAAGGCATCTGAGCTGGCGAATATGCTGCTACAGGACGCGGGTTGGAATGATACCCGCATCTCGGATGCCCTGAAGCAAGGGGATACGCGGTACGTGAATATTCGCCAGAATATTCCGGTCAACCTCTACTATCTGACCGCATTTGTTGGCCCGGATGGTCGCACGCAGTATCGTACAGATATTTACAATTACGATCTGACAGCGCGATCCAGCGCACAAATTGTGTCAAAAGCCGAGCAATTAATCAGATAAATGAAGCAGTTCGAGGAAAATGATTGTCGTAAGTTATGCTGGAAACGGGGCAAAATGGCTGTGAGCCCCGTATTTCCTGGGGTTGGGAGCCTTGACGTGGACTACTTAGCCAGATAAGGTTTCCCGCGTGCGCTAGAGCATACATACGATAACATTGACCTTGTAGACCTTAATACCATGGACAAATTTGACGCTAATCGCCGCAAACTGCTGGCGCTTGGTGGTATTGCCCTCGGCGCTGCCATCCTGCCTACGCCTGCGTTTGCAACACTCTCTACCCCACGTCCGCGTATATTGACTCTGAATAACCTGCATACCGGTGAGTCAATAAAAGCAGAGTTTTTTGATGGCAGGGGCTATATTCAGGACGAATTAGCAAAACTTAACCACTTTTTCCGTGATTTTCGGGCCAATAAAGTGAAATCCATTGACCCCGGACTGTTTGATCAACTCTTCCGTCTGCAGGGCCTGCTGGGTACGCGTAAACCCGTACAGCTGATCTCCGGTTATCGTTCCGTCGATACCAATAATGAACTACGTGCGCGCAGTCGCGGTGTGGCCAAGAAAAGCTACCACACCAAAGGCCAGGCCATGGATTTCCATATTGAAGGCATCGCATTAAGTAATATTCGCAAAGCTGCGTTATCTATGCGCGCAGGTGGTGTAGGATACTACCCCAGCAGTAACTTTGTGCATATCGACACCGGCCCTGCACGGCACTGGTGATCCATAAGCTTAATGAAACAGGAGCTGTATGAACTATCGTATTATTCCGGTCACTGCATTCGCCCAGAACTGCTCGCTAATCTGGTGTGAGCAGACTCGTCTGGCCGCGTTGGTCGATCCCGGCGGCGATGCCGAGAAAATCAAACAGGAAGTGGATGCCAGCGGTCTGACGCTAATGCAGATCCTGCTTACTCACGGTCATCTTGATCATGTTGGGGCGGCAGCTGAACTGGCACAGCATTATGGTGTACCGGTTATTGGTCCGGAAAAAGAAGATGAGTTCTGGCTACAGGGGCTCCCTGCGCAGAGCCGCATGTTTGGCCTGGGCGATTGTGAGCCGCTGACGCCCGATCGCTGGCTGAACGAAGGTGATCGGGTCAGCGTTGGCAACGTGACGTTGCAGGTGTTGCATTGTCCGGGTCATACACCGGGACATGTGGTCTTCTTTGATGAGCAATCAAAGTTACTGATTTCGGGTGACGTGATTTTCAAAGGTGGCGTAGGGCGCAGCGATTTTCCGCGCGGAGATCACAGCCAACTGATCGATTCGATTAAACGTAAACTGTTGCCGCTGGGCGATGACGTGACGTTTATTCCGGGTCACGGCCCACTTTCTACGCTGGGTAACGAACGGCTTCATAACCCGTTCCTGCAGGACGAAATGCCTGTCTGGTAATACCGCAGATAAATAAAAAGGCCGCTATTGCGGCCTTTTTTGTACGCGATAGATTACAGTACTGCGACAATCGCTTCGCACAGCGGCGCCATGTTATCTGGCGTCATTCCAGCTACGTTTACACGTCCGGAAGCGACAGCGTAGACACCAAACTCTTCACGCAGACGCAGAACCTGCTCTTTTGTCAGGCCGCTGAATGAGAACATGCCGTTCTGTTTGATGATAAAGCTGAAGTCGCGATTCGCACCTTTCTCCTGCAGCGTATTCACGAACAGTAAACGCATGCGCTGAATGCGTTGGCGCATATCGGTCAGTTCCTGTTCCCAGATGGCACGCAGCGCGTCATTGCTCAGAATCGTGGCAACTACGGATGCGCCGTGTGCTGGCGGGTTGGAATAGTTAGCGCGAATGACTGATTTCATCTGACTAAACGCACGGTCGACGGTTTCAGCATCAGCAGCAACCAGCGTACAAGCACCTACGCGCTCATTGTACAGACCAAAGTTCTTGGAGTAGGAACTGGCAACGATCAGCTCTTTGTGCAGCGCGGCGAATGCGCGCAGACCTTCTGCATCTTCTTCCAGACCGCGGGCAAAGCCCTGGTATGCAAAGTCAAACAGCGGCAACCATCCTTTCTCGACAGAAAGCTGAGCCAGCGTTTGCCACTGCTCAAGCGTAGGATCGATACCGGTTGGGTTATGGCAGCAGCCGTGGAACAGTACCACATCGCCAGCCTGAGCTTCGCTGAGGCTGGCCAGCAGCGCATCAAAGTCTAATGAGTGGTTCGCTGCATCGTAATAGTTGTATTCACGAACTTCCAGACCTGCAGAGTTAAAGACGCTCTTATGGTTCGGCCAGCTTGGGTTGCTCACCCATACGCGTTTAGCCGACGTATTTCTTGCGAGAAAATCAGCTGCCACGCGCAGTGCGCCAGTGCCGCCAGGGGTCTGTGCTGTACGTGCGCGTTTATCGTTGATAAGCGAACTCGTTTTACCAAACAGTAATTCCTGAGTGCAACGACCAAACTCTGGAATACCGTCAATGCCAAGGTAGTTTTTGGTGGTTTCATTTTCCAGTATATATTGCTCGGCTTTTTTAACGCTGGTCAGCACCGGCGTTTTGCCTGTCTCATCTTTATATACACCGATCCCGAGGTTTATTTTTCCAGGGCGGTCATCGGCACGAAACAAATCAGCCAGACCCAAAATGGGGTCGGCAGGAGCGGCGGTAATGTTCTCAAACATGACGAGGTTCCATAGTGATTACAGAAGGGAAGTCCGCTATCAGGTTAACGGTAGATTTACAAAATGCCAACCGTTACTGACGAAAAGCTGAGGTGTTTTTTTAAGACGCAAGAATTCGCTAGCAGATATAAAAAAACAGGACCGAAGTCCTGTTTTTAAGGCATTTAACAAAGAGGTCTGCTATTAGAACTGGTAAACGATACCGAGTGCTACGGTGTCGTCAGAGTTCACACCCAGTTTGTTGTCAGAGTCGATCTGGTTGATCTGGTAGTCAACATAGGTGGACATGTTTTTGTTGAAGTAGTAGGTTGCGCCTACTTCAATGTAGTTCACCAGATCTTCGTTGCCTACACCTTCTACGTCTTTCGCTTTAGATTTGTTGTAGGAGATGGACGGGCGCAGACCGAAATCGAACTGATACTGAGCGACAACAAAGAAATCTTGCGTTTTGTTGGCGAAGCCGCTGGTGGTCACGCCATTCTGGGTAGTGGAGAGGCGGGTTGCGTTACGGGTTTCACCGTAGTTCGCTGCCAGGTAGATGTTGTTAGCATCGTACTTCAGGCCGGTTGCCCACTGCTCAGCTTTTTTGCCACCGTTAGCGTAGAAAGAGTTTTCCTGCGCGTTGGTACGGTCAGCTGCACCGTAAGCACCAACGATACCGAAGCCATCCATTTCGTAGCTTACAGAACCGCCAACGCCGTCGCCGTTAGAACGACCGGTATTGCCATCACGCTCGTTTTTACCCAGATACTGGATACCGAAGTTCAGGCCGTCAACCAGACCGAAGAAGTTAGAGTTACGGTAGGTCGCAACACCACCTACACGGCCAACGAAGAAGTTGTCGCTGTACGCGGTATCACCACCAAATTCTGGCAGCATATCGGTGTAACCCAGGGCATCGTAAACGATACCGTAGTTACGACCGTAGTCGAAAGAGCCCAGATCGGCATATTTCAGACCAGCAAATGCCAGACGGGTTTTGTTACCGTTCTGAGCGTCGCTGCCGCCTTCAGAGTTGTTACCGGCAAAGTTGTATTCCCACTGACCGTAACCGGACAGATCGGAATTAATCTGAGTTTCCCCTTTGAAACCAAGACGGGCATAAGTCTGATCGCCATCGTTGCCAGCGTTATCAGAAAAATAGTGCAGACCTACGGTTTTACCGTATACATCCAGCTTGTTGCCATCTTTGTTATAAACTTCTGCAGCGTTAGCTGCCCCGGCTACCAGCAGAGCAGGGATAACCACTGCCAGAATATTGCGCTTCATCATTATTTATTACCCTCATCGGTTTTTATATGACACCTGCCACTGCCGCCAATAAATTCCGTCAATGAAAATTTACGGAACTATTGATGAGAGTTTGGTGTCTTTATGTGTCTGACAGGCATCTTTCCATTCAAACTACCGTTTCGCTACCGTCAAAGTGCTACAAATATAAAGATTTGGTTTCAAAAAGAAAAAATGTGTAACAAGATGTTATTTTTGTGCGACTTTGTGAACAGCGTCAAACTTCGGATACCCTTGCGCCCAAAATTCTCGTTTTTATTTCTATTTATATGATTTTCTTATATTTAATTTTGCTAAGGTTATTTTTTCTCCGTAATACCGGAAAGTTTGGATTTTACGGGTAACGATTTTTGGACGTCTGGAGTGCCGTGCGAAAGGCTAAAAAATGTACTATTTAATCAGAAAATGCTAATCCACAATAAAATTACTGGTTATTTTTTGTGCAAATGTATTGCGATGAAATATTACGTAACAGGTGGAGGGGATTGAAAGGTTGTGTTTAACGTGAGATGGGTATCCAGATAACATGAAAAGGGTATAAAAAAGGCCAGCAATGCTGGCCTTTGAAACAATAACGCACGTTTAGAAGGTGGCGTTACGCGGAGTACGCGGGAACGGAATAACATCACGGACGTTTTGCACGCCGGTGACGTAAGCGATCAGACGCTCGAAGCCCAATCCGAAGCCGGAATGCGGAACGGTACCGTAGCGACGCAGGTCGCGATACCACCAGTAATCCTCTTTGTTCAGACCCATTTCCAGCATACGGGCATCCAGCACGTCCAGACGCTCTTCACGCTGAGAACCACCGATGATTTCGCCGATTCCAGGAGCCAGAACGTCCATTGCAGCAACGGTTTTACCGTCTTCGTTAAGGCGCATATAAAACGCTTTGATATCTTTCGGGTAGTTTTTCACCACCACCGGCGCTTTAAAGTGCTCTTCAGCAAGATAACGTTCATGCTCGGAAGACAGATCCACACCCCAGTAAACCGGGTTTTCAAACTGTTTGCCGCATTTTTCCAGAATGCTTACCGCGTCGGTGTAATCCACCTGCGCGAAGTCAGCGTCAATGAAACGTTCCAGGCGTGAAATCGCGTCCTTGTCGACACGTTCAGCGAAGAATTTCATATCATCTGCACGCTCTGCCAGTACGGCTTTAAACGCGTATTTCAGCATCGCTTCAGCCAGGCCTGCAACATCGTTCAGGTCAGCGAACGCCACTTCTGGTTCCAGCATCCAGAACTCTGCCAGGTGACGACTGGTGTTAGAGTTTTCTGCACGGAACGTCGGGCCAAAGGTATAAATTTTGGACAGGGCGCAGGCGTAAGTTTCACCGTTCAACTGACCGGAAACGGTCAGGAAGGCTTCCTTACCAAAGAAGTCTTTATCGAAATCGACTTTACCCTGATCGTTGCGCGGCAGGTTTTCCAGATCCAGCGTAGAAACACGGAACATTTCACCGGCACCTTCCGTATCGGAAGCGGTGATCAGCGGAGTCGATACCCAAAAGAAACCCTGCTCGTGGAAGAAGCGATGCAGCGCTTGCGCCAGCGTATGACGTACGCGCGCTACCGCACCAATCATATTGGTGCGCGGACGCATATGCGCCACTTCACGCAGATACTCGATGCTGTGACGCTTAGCCGCCATTGGGTAGGTATCAGGATCTTCAACCCAGCCCGCGACTTCAACTTCAGTGGCCTGAATTTCAAAGCTCTGTCCTTGTCCAGGTGATGCAACGACTTTACCCGTTACGATAACTGAACAACCCGTCGTCAGGCGCAGTACGTCCTGATTGTAATTGGGCAGAGAATTATTGATGACGGCCTGTACAGGATCAAAGCAGGAACCGTCATAAACGGCGAGGAAGGAGATGCCAGCTTTTGAATCTCGGCGGGTACGCACCCATCCGCGCACGGTGACTTCGCTGTCAACGGCTACGCGGCCCTGGAGTACGTCGGCTACAGGCACAACGCTCATAATATTCTCTCTGTTAATAGTCGGATATATAAACACATGTCCACCCATAATGGGGGGGATACCTATGTTACCTGGCATCTGCAATCAGACAAGCAGAATTCGTAGCTGGAGTGAAAGATTTCGGAAATAAACGCGAATAAGGGAGCCAAAATGGCTCCCTGGAAGGATTAACTGGCTTTTTTAATATGCGGGAGATCGAAGGCTTTGCGCAGTGCACGAACAAATGCTTTATCGTGGCAGATGGTTTTACCCGGGCTGTCAGATAACTTCGCCACTGGTTTGCCGTTACATTCCACCAGCTTAATTACGATATTAAGCGGCTTAACCTGTGGAATGTCGCATGTTAGCCGTGTCCCAATACCAAAACTCAACTGTACGCGGGAAGAGAAGTGGCGGTAGAGTTCAATCGCTTTTTTCAGATCGAGGTTATCTGAAAAGACCAGCGTTTTGCTCAGCGGATCAATACCCAGTTTTTCATAATGGGCGATGGCTTTTTCACCCCATTCCACCGGATCGCCTGAGTCATGGCGTAATCCCTGGTAGCGGGTCGCAAACTCAACGCCAAAGTCGCGTAAAAATGCGTCCATGGTGATGCAATCGGTCAATGCAATGCCGAGTTGATCAGGATACTCATTTAACCAGGCGGCCAGGGCTACACGTTGGCTGGTGGCAAGTTCAGGACTGATTTGCTGATGAGCCTGGAACCACTCATGCGCCTGCGTACCCATTGGGGTTAATGACAGGCGGCGGGCCAGATCGTAGTTACTGGTGCCGACAAACCAGGGCTCTTGCTGCAGGCGTTTAACGATAGCCTGCTGTACTTCGCGCGAAAAACGACGACGCGTACCGAAATCCATCAAATGGAAGCGGGACATATCGACATCTTTTGTTAAAGCAGAGAATTCTACTAGTTTGCTTTCCAGCTCATCGAGTGCCTGCGGGACGCCTGATTCAGGTGAGCGGTAACGGTGTACCAGTTCGCTAATCACCGCTAACAGCGGGACTTCCCACATGATCACTTCACGCCACGGACCGGTTAAGCGGATGTTTAGCTTACCGTTATCATTGGTGACGCAAACCTGTTCCGGGTTATAGCGGAAATCACGTAACCAGGTGAGGTAATCAGCTTTAAAGAAAGGCAGGCTGGAGAGCCACTGGTACTCATCCTCCTGCAGTCGCAGGCGCTGCATAGCATTCACCTGCTCACGAATAGAATCGGCATAAATACCGAGCAGGTCATCGCCACGGCAACGAAATTCAGCCGCTACTTGTACGTCATAGTAGTGGTGAAAAACGGCTTGCTGCATATGCAACTTATAAGCGTCTGTATCCAGCAGCGAGTGCAGAACAGGAGAAGCGAATTGTGTCATAGGTGCGCAGTAGCATCCTCTCACGGGAGCGTTTAGTACAATAAACAACTAAGAAAACCGCTGGAGTATACCCTGTTTAGCGATTTATTGAACCCCGATCACACCATAAGCTCTCTTTCTGGTCGAGGGCAATTCGTGCCACGTGTTATAAAAATGTAGCAAAAAGGGTGTTTGTGCCTGAAAAGATGAACATTCTGCGTAGCGCGATTTACGCAACAGGAATAGACTGAAGCCGAGACTCTATTAAAGATGCTAAAGGTTTTTTTATGACACAACAGCCACAAGCCAAATACCGTCACGACTATCGTGCGCCGGATTACCAGATTACTGATATTGATTTGACCTTTGACCTGGATGCTGAAAAAACCGTGGTCACCGCAGTGAGCCAGGTTGTCCGTCATGGCGCGTCCGACGCGCCCCTGCGCCTGAATGGCGAAGATCTGACCCTGGTGTCGATCCACGTAAACGACGAGCTGTGGACAGAGTATAGAGAAGAAGAGGGCGCTCTGGTCATCAATCAACTGCCGGAACGTTTTACGCTGCGTATCGTGAATGAAATTAGCCCAGCGGCGAATACCGCGCTGGAAGGGCTGTACAAGTCAGGCGATGCGCTGTGTACCCAGTGCGAAGCAGAAGGTTTCCGCCATATTACCTGGTATCTTGATCGCCCGGACGTGCTGGCGCGTTTTACTACCAAAATAATCGCCGATAAAACGCAATATCCGTTCCTGCTCTCCAACGGTAACCGCGTGGCGCAGGGTGAACTGGAAAATGGTCGCCACTGGGTTCAGTGGCAGGATCCATTCCCGAAACCGTGCTATTTATTTGCGCTGGTGGCCGGTGATTTTGACGTCCTGCGCGATACTTTTACTACCCGCTCAGGGCGTGAAGTAGCACTGGAACTGTACGTCGATCGCGGTAACCTGGACCGCGCGCCATGGGCGATGACCTCGCTGAAAAACTCCATGAAATGGGATGAAGAGCGCTTTGGCCTCGAGTATGACCTCGACATCTATATGATTGTCGCTGTGGATTTCTTCAACATGGGCGCGATGGAGAATAAAGGTCTGAACATCTTTAACTCCAAATACGTGCTGGCGCGTACCGATACCGCCACCGACAAAGATTACCTCGATATTGAGCGCGTCATCGGTCACGAATATTTCCATAACTGGACCGGCAACCGCGTGACCTGTCGCGACTGGTTCCAGTTGAGCCTGAAAGAGGGTTTAACTGTGTTCCGCGATCAGGAGTTCAGTTCCGATCTCGGCTCACGTGCGGTAAACCGCATCAGCAATGTGCGTACCATGCGCGGTCTGCAGTTTGCTGAGGACGCCAGCCCGATGGCGCATCCTATCCGCCCGGATATGGTCATCGAAATGAACAACTTCTATACCCTGACCGTGTACGAGAAGGGTGCGGAAGTGATTCGTATGATCCACACCCTGCTGGGTGAGGCTAACTTCCAGAAAGGGATGCAGCTGTACTTTGAGCGTCACGACGGTAGCGCTGCAACCTGTGATGATTTTGTGCAGGCGATGGAAGATGCGTCTAACGTTGATCTCTCCCATTTCCGCCGCTGGTACAGTCAGTCCGGTACGCCGATTCTGACCGTGCGTGATGACTATAACCCATCAACTGAACAGTACACGCTGACCATTAGCCAGCGCACGCCGACCACGCCGGATCAGGCCGAAAAACAGCCGTTGCATATTCCTTTCGCTCTCGAGTTGTATGACAACGAAGGGAAAGTGATCCCGCTACAAAAAGGCGGGCACCCGGTGAATTCCGTACTCAACGTCACCCAGGCAGAGCAGACGTTTGTCTTTGATAACGTCTACTTCCAGCCGGTTCCGGCGCTGCTGTGCGAATTCTCCGCGCCGGTAAAACTGGAATATAAATGGAGCGATCAGCAACTGACCTTCCTGATGCGTCACGCGCGTAATGATTTCTCTCGTTGGGACGCGGCGCAAAGCCTGCTGGCGACCTACATTAAGCTCAACGTTGCCCGCCATCAGCAGGGACAACCGCTGTCGCTGCCGGTACACGTGGCCGATGCATTCCGCGCAGTTTTGCTGGATGAGAAAATCGATCCGGCGCTGGCGGCAGAGATCCTGACGCTGCCTTCAGTAAATGAAATTGCCGAACTGTTCGACATCATTGATCCGGTGGCGATAACCGAAGTTCGCGAAGCGTTAACCCGCACGCTGGCGGCCGAGCTGGCGGATGAATTCCTCGCCATCTATAACGCTAATCATCTCGATGAGTACCGCGTTGAGCATGCCGATATTGGCAAGCGTACGCTGCGTAACGCCTGCCTGCGTTTCCTGGCCTTTGGCGAAACCCATCTGGCTGACACGCTGGTAAGCAAGCAGTACCATGAAGCGAACAATATGACCGATGCGCTGGCGGCGCTATCCGCGGCAGTCGCGGCGCAGCTTCCTTGTCGTGACGCGTTGATGCAGGAGTATGACAATAAGTGGCACCATGACGGTCTGGTGATGGATAAATGGTTTATCCTGCAATCCACCAGCCCGGCTAGAAACGTGCTGGAAACGGTACGCGGCCTGTTGAAGCATCGCTCTTTTAGCATGAGTAACCCAAACCGCATCCGTTCGCTGATCGGTGCCTTCGCGGGCAGCAACCCGGCAGCATTCCATGCGGAAGATGGTAGCGGTTATCAGTTCCTGGTTGACATGCTGACTGAGCTCAACAGCCGTAACCCGCAGGTGGCGTCACGTCTGATTGAGCCGCTGATTCGCTTAAAACGTTATGATGCAAAACGTCAGGCGAAGATGCGTGCGGCGCTGGAACAGCTGAAAGGTCTGGAGAATCTGTCAGGCGATCTGTTCGAAAAGATCTCTAAAGCGTTAGCCTGATAATATTGCCGGATGGGTCCGGCCTACCATTCACGCGTAGGCCGGATAAGCGGTAGCGCCATCCGGCATTTTTAACCTTGCTTGCGTAGCTGAACTTCATTGTCGCCACGCTGCATCACCCGGTTCAACACCTCGGCTTCCAGTTCTGTCAAACGCACGGAACCAATCCGGCGAGGTCGTGCAATATCCACCGTTAAATCCAGCCCGATTTTTCCGTCCTCAATCAGCAAAACGCGATCGGCCATTGCTACCGCTTCGCTGACGTCATGGGTGACCAACAGTACGGTAAAGCCGTGCTCTTGCCATAAAGAGACGATCAGCTCCTGCATTTCAAGGCGGGTTAAGGCATCCAGTGCGCCGAGGGGTTCATCCAGCAGCAGCAGACTAGGGCGATGAATTAATGCCCGGGCCAGGGCCACGCGCTGTTTTTGTCCGCCAGAAAGCGCTGCGGGCCACTCCTGAGCACGATTCTCCAGTCCAACGGCGGCCAGCGCATCTCGGGCCGCATTGTGCCAGTGACCTTTCAGACCCAGACCGACGTTATCGATAACCGTCTTCCATGGTAGCAGACGCGCATCCTGAAACATCATACGCGTATCATCCTGAATTTTCGCCAGTGAGGTGGTTCCGGCAAGTAATGCGCCTGAGGTGGGCGACTCCAACCCTGCCAGCAGACGCAGCAACGTGCTTTTACCACCACCGCTGCGGCCAACCACGGCAACGAACTGCCCGGCCTGTATATGCAAATCTAACTGATTGAGCACCGTATTGGCGGCGTATTGTTTTGTCACGGCGCTCAGCAACAGCGGCGTACCTTGGTTCAAGCGAGCGGTATTCATACGGTAGCCTCCTTTATATGGTAAGCCGGGTGCCAGCGCAGCCAGACTCGCTCCAGCAATTGGGCGCTGACGTCGGCAAGTTTGCCGAGTAAGGCGTAGAGAATAATGGCCACCACAACCACATCGGTTTGCAGAAATTCGCGGGCGTTCATCGCCAGGTAGCCAATACCGGCATTGGCTGAAATGGTTTCTGCGACGATAAGTGTCAGCCACATCAGCCCGAGAGCGAAACGCACGCCGACCATAATTGAGGGCAGGGCACCAGGGAGGATGACATGAACAAACAGTGAAAAGCCGGACAACCCATAGCTACGCGCCATTTCTACCAGCCCACGATCGATATTACGGATCCCATGCCAGGTGTTGATGTAAATCGGAAACAGCGTGCCTAACGCAACGAGAAAGATCTTGGCGGATTCATCAATGCCGAACCACAAAATCACCAGCGGGATCAGTGCCAGATGCGGTACGTTACGCAGCATCTGCACCGAGGTATCCAGCAGGCGTTCTCCCCAACGCGAAAGACCGCTGATCAGTCCCAGCGTCAGGCCAATCGATCCACCGATGGAGAATCCGATCAGCGCGCGCCAGGAACTGATGGCCAGATGCTGCCAAAGCTCGCCGCTGGCGGAAAGCGTCCAGAAGGCTTCGATAACACCCTCCGGAGAGGGCAGTATGCGGTTGGACAGCCAGCCCATTGATGATGCGAGCTGCCAGAGCGCCACCAGACCTACCGGTAAAAACCAGGGCGCGAGGCGCAATAACCATCCGTTTTTCGTCGTTGCCATTAGCCGCTCCTTAGCTTTGTGCGACTTTGCGCGGGATGAATTCGTTTGCAACCGCTTCGCCTTGCTGTTGCAGGCGCTGCGGTTGCGGAATTTCTGGTATCGCGACATCCAGATGCGGGAACAGCAGCTCACCAACCTTGTACGCTTCTTCCAGATGCGGATAGCCGGACAGCACAAAGCTGTCGATTCCCAGCGCGGCATACTCGTTAATACGTGCTGCGACCGTAGGACCGTCTCCAACCAGTGCGGTCCCTGCGCCACCGCGTACCAGTCCTACCCCTGCCCACAGGTTCGGGCTAATTTCCAGTTTGTCGCGTTTACCGTTGTGCAGTGCAGCCATTCGCTGCTGACCAACCGAATCCGTTTTTGAGAAGGCGGCCTGGGCTTTGGCGATGGTGTCGTCATCCAGATGGGCTATCAGACGATCCGCTGCCTGCCATGCCTCGTGCGTTGTCTCTCGTACGATCACATGCAGACGAATACCGAAGCGGATCTTACGCCCGAGCGCCGCTGCTTTGGCCCGCACCTGTTCAATCTTCGCTTTCACCTGTTCGGGCGGCTCGCCCCAGGTCAGGTAGAGATCAACCTGTTCTGCAGCAAGATCTTGTGCGACATCAGACGAGCCGCCGAAATAAAGCGGTGGTCGGGGTTGTTGTACGGGAGGGAAAAACAGCTTCGCGCCGCGGACGTGAATATGTTTGCCGTTGAAATCCACCGTTTCACCTTGCAGCAAGCGCCGCCAGACCTGAGTAAATTCAGCAGAGGCTTCATAGCGCTCGGTGTGATCGAGGAACACGCCGTCGCCTGCCAGCTCCTGTGGATCGCTGCCGGTCACTAGGTTAAATAACGCCCGGCCATTTGAGAGTCTGTCGAGCGTTGCAGCCTGACGTGCGGCAACCGTTGGCGAGGTAACGCTTGGACGCAGCGCGACCAGAAACTTTAATCGCTGGGTGACCGGGATCATCGAGGCGGCGACCAGCCAGGCATCTTCGCAAGAGCGACCTGTTGGGATCAGAACGCCGGTAAACCCAAGACGATCGGCCGTTTGCGCGATTTGTTGCAGATAACCGTGATCGACAGGGCGCGAACCTTCTTCCGTTCCAAGATAATGACCGTCACCATGGGTGGGTAAAAACCAAAACATGTTCAGACTCATAATTTTTCTCCTGCCTGCTGAGTGGGTTGCCAGATACGCTGGCGAATATCGATTTTTTTCGGCACCAGACGGTTGTCATAAAACAGATCGGCGGTTTGTTGTTGCAGGGCTGCAACAGAGGCGTTGACTGGCACAATGGTGGTTGGCGGACGGTGATCCAGATAAGACGCAATCACCGGTTCTGGCAGTCCCATGGTTTTGGCCAGCAGGGTAATACTTTGCTGGCGCTGGCTGAGGGTTAACGCATCGGCCTGGCTAAAGGTATCCAGTACGCCAAGAACAAATGCGCCATTTTTCTCGGCATAGGGACGGGCGGCGAGATAAAACGAACCGGTTTGCTTGAGGTCTGAGCCGTCTTTTAGCACGCGTACATCACCTTGCAGTAACGCGGCGGAATAATAGGGGTCCCAGATAGCCCATGCATCAACGTTTCCTTGCTGAAAGGCTGCTCGCGCGTCGGCGGGAGTCAGATAGGTCGGTTGAATATCGGTAAATTTCAGTCCGGCCTGCTGCAGCGCCCGGAGCAGTAAATTGTGGGCGCTGGACCCTTTCTGGAAGGCGACTTTATGTCCTTTAAGCTGCGCGACGCTCTGGATCGGGCTATTTTTCGGCACTAGAATCACTTCGGCTTTCGGCTTGGGCGGCTCGACGCCCACGTAAACCAGATCGGCTCCGGCAGCCTGGGCGAAAATTGGCGGAATATCACCGGTGCTGCCGAGATCGATACTGCCGATGTTGAGCGCTTCCAGCATTTGCGGCCCAGCCGGGAATTCGACCCACGAGATTTTAGTCTGCGGATAGCGTTTCTCCAGTAGCTGATGGCTTTTGGCCAGCACCATACTGACGCTTCCTTTCTGGTAACCAATACGCAGGGCATCGGGGGCCGATTCTGCGGCATGCCCCAGAGTTGACAACGACAACAACCCACTCAGTGCCAGCCATGACGTGTGACGCTTGAGAAGATCAAGCATGGGCGGCACCTCGCAGGGTGTTCAGTTGAGGAAGTTGGACATCGCGACGATGCAACGCCAGCCAGAAGGTATCAAGCGCACTGTCCAGACGCTGCTGAAGGTTGGGCGTAAACTGAGGTTTATGTTGATAATCAATGACCTGCGAATCATCGGCAAACACACCGTGCAGGATCTCCTGGGCCTTTAATGCGCTCAGTACCGGTTTCAGCGCGTAATCGACGGCAAGCAAATGCGCCACGCTGCCGCCGGTAGCCAACGGCAAAACTACTTTCCCTTCCAGCGCTCGCTCGGGGAGCAGATCGAGCAGGGTTTTCAGGGCGCCAGAGTAAGCGGCTTTATAGACCGGCGTGGCGACAATCAGCCCGTCTGCATCCTGCAATTGTTCGCTAAATGTCTTCAACGCCGGACTGTCAAAACGGGCATAGATTAGGTCTTCCGGGGCAAAGTTATGCAGGTTCCAGTGAAAGACTTCGACATCATGACCGTTTAGTTTTTCTCGGGCATATTCCAGTAACGCGCTGGAGCGAGAGGGAAAGCGTGGGCTTCCCGCCAGAGTAATGACGCGCATAATTTTAATCTCCCCTTATAACTAATTGTTTGCTTTTGCTTAACATTGATAACAATTTATGCAGTCTGGCAGAGAGATTTTGTTTATCGAAATGATTTATACGGGATAGAAAAGTTGGAAATTGAATAAAAAGGCAGGGGCCAGGAAAACGATTGCTATTTATTGCCGCAGGTCAATTCCCTTTTTGCTCGCGATCGCACATAATACGCCCCCGGTTTGCACACCGGGAATCCAGGAGAGTTCATGTACTACCCCTTCGTTCGTAAAGCCCTTTTTCAGCTCGATCCAGAGCGCGCTCATGAATTGACATTCCAGCAATTACGTCGCATTACCGGCACACCGCTTGAAGCGCTTGTGCGCCAGAAAGTACCGGCAAAACCGGTTACCTGTATGGGGTTGACGTTTAAAAATCCGCTCGGGCTTGCTGCCGGACTGGATAAAGACGGGGAGTGCATTGATGCGCTCGGCGCGATGGGATTTGGTTCCATTGAGATTGGTACCGTGACGCCACGTCCACAGCCGGGTAACGATAAACCGCGTCTGTTCCGTCTGGTCGATGCAGAAGGTTTGATCAACCGCATGGGGTTTAATAACCACGGGGTTGATAACCTGGTTGAGAACGTTAAAAAATCGCATTTTGACGGTATTCTGGGGATTAATATTGGTAAGAATAAAGATACTCCAGTAGAGAACGGCAAAGATGACTATCTGATTTGTATGGAAAAAGTCTATGCTTATGCGGGTTATATCGCGATTAATATCTCTTCACCGAATACGCCGGGATTACGTACGCTGCAATACGGCGAGGCGCTAGACGATCTCCTGACGGCAATTAAAAATAAGCAAAATGATCTGCAAACGATCCACCATAAATATGTTCCAGTGGCGGTTAAGATCGCGCCGGATCTTTCTGTGGAAGAACTGATCCAGGTTGCTGACAGTTTAGTTCGTCATAATATTGATGGCGTAATTGCGACTAACACTACGCTCGATCGTTCTCTCGTTCAAGGAATGAAAAATTGCGATCAAATGGGTGGCCTGAGCGGTCGACCGTTACAATTAAAAAGTACAGAAATTATTCGCCAGTTGTCTCAGGAATTAAAAGGCCAGCTGCCGATTATTGGTGTTGGTGGTATCGACTCGGTGATTGCTGCACGTGAGAAAATAGCTGCTGGTGCCACCCTCGTACAGATTTATTCGGGCTTTATTTTTAAAGGTCCGCCGTTGATAAAAGAAATCGTCAGCAATATCTGAATGCTACCTTAATCACAAACCAGGGCTTTATTTCTAGCCCTGGTTGTTTTATATTCCTTTACTGTTGCTTATTTAAACATTCTGAGCTTTTATTATTAGGGCAATAAACGAAGCGGCAAAAGGATACTGTCGTAACGGTGATGATTAAGGAAAGGAGAGAAACTGATGCGAATTAAACCCGACGATAACTGGCGCTGGTATTATGATGAAGAGCACGATCGTATGATGCTCGATTTAGCCAATGGCATGTTATTCCGTTCGCGTTTTGCTCGTAAAATGCTCACTCCTGATGCATTTTCTCCGTCAGGTTTTTGTGTTGATGACGCCGCGCTTTATTTTTCCTTTGAAGAAAAATGTCGCTACCTGGATTTAGCCAAAGAACAAAAAGCGGAACTGGTGCTCAATGCGCTGGTGGCGATTCGTTATCTCAAACCGCAGATGCCGAAAAGCTGGCACTTTGTTGCACACGGTATTAACTGGTCACCGGTCGTGGGTGACGCTGCCTGTGTTGATTTAAGCGATACCGATGAACAGGTAAACCTGTTAGTGGTTGAGCCGGGTGAAAACGCCGCGCTTTGTCTGCTTGCGCAACCTGGTGTGGTTATCGCCGGGCGTACGATGCAGCTTGGCGATGCGATTAAAATAATGAATGACAGACTGAAACCGCAGGCAGTAGTTGACAGTTTCAGCCTTGAGCAGGCGGTTTAGCTCTCCAGCCTGATTGCTGTTTTGGGAACACAGCTGCAGCACAGAATCGTTCCGTCGTCCCCTATCGCTGATTTCTTCAACGGGCTAACTTCGCCATCTACCAGTCGAATTCGACAGCATCCACAAATGCCTGCCCGGCATGAATAGGGAACCCGGATACCCTGGTTTTCCAACTGCTCAAGCAATACCTGCTGATTATTTCCGCGAAAGGTCTGTCCCTGCCAGTCAATAAGCACCGTGGCATCAGGTTGTTGTTCGGGTGCAGTGTCGTCTAATTCCGCTGCGCCGTACGCCCTGGCGGGGCCGGTTGCCAAAATCTCTACCTCATCGCCGACGCGAATAACGCCACTGTTGCGTGCGATAAGATTCTGGCCGAAATCGACATCGCCATTATCTACCGCAGTACGGAAGGTTTGCAGTGTTGCGAGCGGTTCGCCGGATGGGTGTTTCTGGCCTTTTTCCGGGCTAACGGTAGTGAAAATACAGCGGCTACAGGGTTTTGCAACATCAAAAATGACGTCGCCAATACGAATCACTTTCCAGGTATCTTCTTCCCAGGCGCCAGCTCCTGAAACCACCAGATTGGGGCGAAACTGTTCCATTTTGACGCTTGCCGGACAGCGCTGTTGCACATCGCGCAGGGATGCTTCGTTGGCCAGCAGATAGGGATAACCATCAGCGAAGGATAAAGGAACATCAACATGTCGTTTTACACGGCGCGTCAGCTGCGGACCGACCCAGCGTAGCTGCACGTCACGGGAGAAAAAACTGCTAAGCCACTGGTTAATAGCCACTGGCGCAATGCGCGCGGTAAAATGATTTCCCCATACTTCAGTTGGCGCATCCTGGGTGGCGAAGTCGGCAAATCGTACGAGCGCACTGCTGCCGTCTGGAGCCGTAAGATGCAGCCCATCGTGGAATGGGGAAGGCGTAAAACGGACCATTTGTGGGAACTGGCGGGCGGTTATGAACGTTCCGTCAGGTTCAGTGATCATAAATATGCGATCAAAGGCGAGACCGCTAATATCTGCCAGGGCATGCGTAAGCCCAATGCCGCGCATTGATTTAACCGGATGAATAAAAAGTCGGGTTAACGTGACCACTGTACAGCCCCTCGAATGAAAATAAGCCTTCAACTTTATGACATACAGCCCATATTAGCTATAATGCGCAGCAATTTTCTCGGAGTAAAAGTGACATTATGAATTCTCTGTTTGCCAGTACGGCCCGCGGGCTGGAAGAGCTGTTAAAAACTGAACTGGAAAACCTCGGCGCGCTGGAGTGTCAGGTCGTTCAGGGTGGGGTCCATTTTAAGGGCGACACGCGGCTTGTTTACCAGAGCCTGATGTGGAGTCGCCTGGCCTCGCGCATTATCCTGCCGATGGGAGAGTGCAAGGTCTACAGCGATCTTGATCTGTACCTCGGCGTTCAGGCAATCGACTGGACAGAGATATTTAACCCTGGTGCTACGTTTGCCGTTCATTTTAGCGGCCTGAACGAAACCATTCGTAACAGCCAGTACGGTGCGCTAAAGGTCAAGGATGCGATTGTCGATGCATTTACCCGTAAAAATATGCCGCGTCCGAATGTGGATCGTGAATCTCCGGATTTGCGCATCAACGTCTGGTTGAACAAAGATACCGCCAGCATTGCGCTCGATCTGAGCGGTGATGGTTTGCACCAGCGTGGCTATCGCGATCGCGCGGGTCAGGCACCGATTAAAGAAACGCTGGCCGCCGCTATTGTTATGCGTTCTGGCTGGCAACCGGGAACCCCGTTACTCGATCCGATGTGTGGTTCCGGCACACTGCTGATTGAAGCGGCGATGTGGGCAACCGATCGCGCGCCGGGCCTGCACCGCGGGTACTGGGGCTTCAGCGGTTGGGCGCAGCACGACGAAGCCGTCTGGCAAGAAGTTAAAGCCGAAGCGCAGGTGCGTGCGCGTAAGGGACTGGCTGACTATACCTCGCATTTTTATGGATCCGACAGCGATGCGCGAGTGATTGAAAAAGCGCGCAGTAACGCTCGCCGCGCCGGTATCGCCGATCTGATGACGTTTGACGTTAAAGATGTCGCCAAACTGAGCAATCCGTTGCCGAAAGGACCGTATGGGACAGTTATCAGTAACCCGCCTTACGGCGAACGTCTGGATAGCGAACCGGCGCTGATTGCCCTGCACAGCTTGCTGGGCCGTACGATGAAAAACCAGTTTGGCGGCTGGAATTTGTCGCTGTTCAGCGCCTCTCCGGATCTGCTCAGCAGCCTGCAATTACGTGCCGACAAGCAGTTCAAGGCGAAAAACGGCCCGCTGGATTGTGTGCAGAAAAACTATCACGTTGCAGAGACCACCGCGGACAGCAAGCCTGCCACGGTCGCGGAAGATTATGCTAACCGCCTGCGCAAGAACATCAAGAAACTGGAAAAATGGGCGTGTCAGGAAGGCATTGAATGTTATCGCCTGTATGACGCTGACCTGCCGGAATACAACGTTGCTGTGGATCGTTACGGTGAGTGGGTCGTGGTTCAGGAATATGCTCCACCGAAGACAGTTGATGCACAAAAAGCGCGTCAACGCCTGTTTGACATTATTGCCGCAACGCTGTCAGTACTGGAAATCGCGCCCAATAAACTGGTGCTGAAAACCCGTGAACGCCAGAAAGGCAAGAATCAGTATCAGAAGATGAATGAGAAGGGTGAATTCATTGAGGTAAGCGAGTACAACGCGCGCCTGTGGGTGAACCTGACTGACTACCTTGATACGGGTTTATTCCTCGATCACCGTATTGCGCGCCGTATGCTGGGGCAGATGAGTAAAGGTAAGGACTTCCTTAACCTGTTCTCCTACACCGGCAGCGCCAGCGTACATGCAGGATTGGGCGGTGCGCGTAGCACCACGACGGTTGATATGTCGCGTACCTATCTGGAATGGGCGGAACGCAACCTGCGTCTGAACGGCCTGAGCGGTCGCGCTCACCGTTTAATTCAGGCCGATTGCCTGGGCTGGTTGCGTGATGCCAATGAACAGTTTGATCTGATTTTCATCGATCCGCCGACGTTCTCTAACTCAAAACGTATGGAAGACTCGTTTGATGTGCAGCGCGATCATCTGGCGCTGATGAAAGATCTGAAACGTCTGCTGCGTAAAGACGGCACGATCATGTTCTCCAACAACAAACGTGGGTTCCGTATGGATCTCGACGGTTTGGCTGAACTGGGATTGAAAGCACAAGAAATCACCCAAAAAACGCTTTCCCAGGACTTTGCCCGTAACCGTCAGATCCACAATTGCTGGCTGATTACCGCAGCCTGAAAGGAAAATTAAATGTCATTAATCAGTATGCATGGTGCATGGCTGTCGTTCAGCGATGCCCCGCTTCTTGATAATGCTGAACTGCATATCGAAGATAACGAGCGGGTCTGTCTGGTTGGCCGTAATGGCGCGGGCAAATCGACGCTGATGAAGATCCTGAACCGTGAACAGGGTCTTGACGATGGGCGTATTATTTATGAGCAGGATCTGGTTGTGGCGCGTCTGCAGCAGGATCCGCCGCGCAACGTGCAGGGTAGCGTCTACGATTTTGTCGCCGAAGGGATTGCAGAACAGGCGGTTTACCTCAAGCGTTATCACGATATCTCGCATCTGGTGATCGCCGATCCGAGTGATAAAAACCTCCAAGAACTGGCGAAGGTTCAGGAACAGCTGGATCACCACAATCTGTGGCAGTTGGAAAACCGTATTAATGAAGTACTGGAACAGCTTGGCCTGGAAGCAGACATGGAGCTGGCATCGCTTTCCGGCGGCTGGCTACGTAAGGCGGCGCTGGGCCGCGCGTTAGTGAGCAACCCGCGCGTGCTGCTGTTGGATGAACCGACGAACCACCTGGATATTGAAACCATTGACTGGCTGGAAGGGTTCCTGAAAACCTTCAATGGGACAATTATTTTCATTTCCCATGACCGTTCATTTATCCGCAATATGGCGACGCGTATTGTCGATCTTGACCGCGGCAAGCTGGTGACCTATCCGGGGAGTTACGATCAGTATCTGCTGGATAAAGAAGAAGCGTTGCGCGTAGAAGAGTTACAAAACGCGGAATTTGACCGCAAGTTGGCGCAGGAAGAAGTCTGGATCCGTCAGGGTATCAAAGCGCGTCGTACGCGTAACGAAGGTCGCGTGCGCGCACTGAAAGCCATGCGTCGCGAGCGTGGCGAACGTCGCGAAGTGATGGGCACAGCGAAGATGCAAGTCGAAGAGGCTAGCCGTTCAGGCAAGATTGTTTTCGAAATGGAGAATGTGGATTACCAGGTTGACGGAAAGCAGCTGGTGAAAGATTTCTCCGCGCAGGTGCAGCGTAGCGACAAGATCGCGCTAATCGGACCTAACGGCTGCGGCAAAACAACGCTGCTGAAGTTGATGTTAGGTCAGCTTCAGGCTGACAGCGGACGCATTCACGTCGGTACCAAACTGGAAGTGGCCTATTTCGATCAGCACCGCGCCGAACTGGATCCCGATAAAACCGTGATGGACAACCTGGCTGAAGGTAAGCAAGAGGTGATGGTTAACGGTAAACCTCGCCATGTGCTGGGTTACCTGCAGGACTTCCTGTTCCATCCGAAACGCGCGATGACACCAGTGCGTGCGCTCTCTGGCGGGGAACGTAATCGCCTACTGCTGGCACGTCTTTTTCTGAAACCCAGCAATCTTTTGATTCTCGATGAACCAACGAACGATCTTGACGTCGAAACGCTGGAACTGCTCGAAGAGTTGATTGATAGCTACCAGGGCACCGTGCTGCTGGTGAGCCACGACCGTCAGTTTGTCGATAATACCGTGACCGAATGCTGGATCTTCGAAGGCGGCGGTAAAATTGGTCGTTATGTCGGCGGCTATCATGATGCGCGCAGTCAGCAATCGCAGTATGTGGCGTTTAAGCAGCCAGTTGCGAAAAAAACAGAGGAACCAGCTGCTCCTAAAGCAGAAATTGTCAAACGCGGCACCAGCAAACTAAGCTATAAACTGCAGCGCGAACTGGAGCAGCTCCCCGCGTTGCTTGAAGAACTGGAAGCTAAGCTGGAAGCCTTACAGGCTCAGGTTGCTGACGCCGCGTTTTTCAGTCAGCCTCACGAGCAAACGCAACAGGTGTTAGCGAATCTGAACGAAGCGGAACAAGAACTTGAGCAAGCCTTTGAGCGCTGGGAGTATCTTGAGTCTTTGAAGAATGGCGCATAATTAAAGGAGCACCTATGTGCGAACATCACCATGCCGCGAAGCATATTTTGTGCTCGCAGTGTGACATGCTGGTGGCGTTACCTCGCCTTGAGCATGGTCAGAAAGCGGCATGTCCACGATGTGGCACTACGTTAACCGTTGAGTGGGACGCGCCCCGGCAGCGTCCCACTGCCTATGTTTTAGCCGCACTATTTATGCTGCTGCTGTCAAACCTCTTTCCCTTTGTGAATATGAACGTCGCAGGGGTGAGTAGTGAAGTGACGTTGCTGCAAATTCCCAGCGTGCTCTTTTCTGAAGATTACGCCAGTCTCGGCACCTTCTTTATCTTATTCGTTCAGCTGGTTCCGGCTTTTTGCCTGCTGACGATCCTGCTACTGGTAAACCGGGTTCAGATGCCCGAGCGGCTTAAAGCATGGCTGGCGCGCATTTTGTTTCAGTTAAAAAGCTGGGGAATGGCAGAAATCTTCCTCGCCGGCGTGCTGGTGAGCTTTGTTAAGCTGATGGCCTACGGCGATATCGGCGTGGGCAGCAGCTTTATTCCGTGGTGCTTCTTTTGCGTTTTACAGTTGCGTGCATTTCAGTGCGTTGACCGTCGCTGGCTATGGGATGATATTGCGCCAATGCCTGTCATAAAGCAGGCCTTAAAACCTGGCGTGCCTGGTATTCGACAGGGACTGCGTTCCTGCTCTTGCTGCACTGCAATACTTCCCGCTGATGAACGGGTGTGCCCACGTTGTCAGACGAAAGGTTATGTGCGGCGTAAAAACAGTCTGCAATGGACGTTGGCATTACTGTTTACGTCAATCATGCTTTATCTTCCTGCCAATATTCTGCCGATTATGATTACCGATTTGCTCGGGTCAAAGCTGCCGTCAACCATACTTGAGGGGGTGGTTTTAATCTGGAGCGAAGGCTCGTATCCGGTGGCTGCGGTTATCTTTATCGCCAGTATTATGGTGCCGACGTTGAAAATGATCGCCATTGCCTGGCTATGCTGGGACGCCAAAGGGCACGGCAAACGCGACAGTGAACGTATGCACCTGATTTATGAAGTTGTGGAATTTGTCGGTCGCTGGTCAATGATCGACGTATTTGTGATTGCGGTACTCTCTGCGCTGGTGCGCATGGGAGGGTTAATGAACATTTATCCTGCAATGGGTGCTTTGATGTTTGCTTTAGTCGTCATTATGACAATGTTTTCTGCGATGACATTTGATCCGCGTCTGTCGTGGGATCGTGAACCAGAACCAGGCCATGAGGAGTCCTGACAGCATGGAATCTAAAAGTGGGGAAGCCAAAGTGCAAAAGGTAAAAAACTGGTCGCCCGTGTGGATATTTCCTATCGTCACTGCACTCATTGGCGCGTGGGTTCTGTTTTATCACTACAGTCATCAGGGGCCACAGGTCACGCTTATTACCACCAATGCCGAAGGTATTGAAGGGGGCAAAACGACGATTAAGAGCCGCAGTGTAGACGTCGGCATCGTTGAGAGCGCAACCCTGACGGATGATCTGACCCATGTGGAGATTAAAGCGCGTCTTAACTCCGGAATGGAAAAGCTGCTGCATAAAGATTCTGTCTTTTGGGTGGTGAAGCCGCAGGTTGGACGTGAAGGTATAAGTGGGCTCGGCACGCTATTGTCCGGGGCTTATATTGAACTGCAGCCTGGCAATAAAGGCAGTAAGCTGGAAAATTACCAACTGCTGGATTCACCGCCGCTGGCCCCGCCAGATGCAAAAGGGATCCGTGTGATTCTGGACAGCAAAAAAGCCGGTCAGTTGAGTCCGGGCGATCCGGTGCTTTTTCGCGGCTATCGTGTAGGTTCGGTTGAAACCAGCACATTTGATGCGCAAAAGCGTACGATCAGCTATCAGCTTTTCATTAATGCGCCTAACGATCGTCTGGTGACCAGTAATGTGCGTTTCTGGAAAGACAGCGGGATCGCCGTAGATCTTACCTCAGCAGGTATGCGCGTAGAAATGGGTTCGCTCTCCACGCTGTTTGGCGGTGGTGTAAGTTTTGATGTGCCAGAAGGTTTAGAGCAGGGCGAGCCGGTCGCACAACAGTCAGCGTTTAATCTTTATGACGATCAAAAAAGTATTCAGGATTCACTGTATACCGATCATATCGATTATCTGATGTTCTTTAAAGATTCGATTCGTGGCCTGCAGCCTGGTGCGCCGCTGGAATTCCGTGGCATCCGCTTGGGTACGGTGAGTAAAGTACCTTTCTTCTCACCGAATATGCGCCAGGTGTTCAACAATGATTACCGCATTCCGGTGCTGGTACGCATCGAACCAGAACGTCTGAAGGCGCAGCTGGGCGAAGATACTGATGTTGGTGCTCATCTGGCGGAATTGCTTAAACGCGGATTACGGGCATCGCTCAAAACCGGGAACCTGGTGACCGGCGCGCTGTATGTCGATCTCGACTTCTACCCGAAAGAGCCGCCGATTACTGGTGTGCGTGAATTTAATGGTTATCAAATTATTCCGACCGTGAGCGGTGGTCTGGCGCAGATCCAACAGCGTCTGATGGAAGCGTTGGATAAGATTAATAATCTGCCGCTGAACCCGATGATTGAGCAGGCAACCAATACGCTGTCGGAAAGCCAGCGCACGATGAAGCATCTGCAAACCACGCTGGATAACATGAACAAGATCACGTCCAGCCAGTCGATGCAGGATCTTCCGGCGGATATGCAGAACACGCTGCGTGAACTAAATCGTAGCATGCAGGGCTTCCAGCCTGGTTCCGCGGCCTACAACAAGATGGTGGCAGATATGCAGCGTCTTGATCAGGTGCTACGTGAACTGCAACCGGTACTGAAAACGCTGAACGATAAGAGTAATGCGCTGGTATTTGAAGCGAAGGACAAAAAAGATCCAGAGCCGAAGAGGGCGAAACAATGAAAAAGTGGCTAGTGGTGATGATGGCGGTCTGGCTGACGTCATGCAGCTCCAGCGGAGAGAATAAAAGCTATTACCAGCTCCCTATCGCACAAGGCGGTGTGCAGAGCTCCGCCAATCAGGGAAACCGTCTGCTGTGGGTTGAACAGATTGCGGTACCTGATTATCTGGCCGGTAATGGGGTGGTTTACCAGACCAGCGATGTGCAATATGTTATAGCCAATAATAATCTCTGGGCCAGCCCATTAGATCAGCAATTGCGCAATACGCTGGTTGCTAACCTCAGCATGCAGTTGCCTGGCTGGGTTGTTGCTTCGCAGCCGCTGGGAAGCACTCAGGACACGCTGAACGTCACCGTAACCGGCTTCCACGGTCGTTACGATGGTAAGGTTATCGTGAGTGGAGAATGGTTGCTGAATCATCAGGGACAACTGATCAAACGTCCATTCCACATCGAAGCTGTACAGACTAAAGACGGCTACGATGAGATGGTGAAGGTTCTTGCCAACGCCTGGAGTCAGGAAGCGACGGCTATTGCTCAAGAGCTGAAACGCATCCCATAAGCTTAAATAATTGTAAATTATGCCGCCCCTGGCTCACTGCCCGGGGCGGTTTTTTTATTTTTTTAGCCGTGGAGATAGCTGTTCTGACTGACTATTTTTGTACAAATGATTTAGAGGCTAGCTCACAAATATGACACTGGCGTGAATTTTGCGCATTGACGAGCCTAATGTTTAGGGGTATTCGTTTAGTGTGATTGCACACTTAGTAATCACTGTTTTCTTTTCCACCAGACCAAAAAATGAGGGAAACGAGGCATGAAGAGACAAAAACGAGATCGCCTGGAACGGGCACATCAACGTGGATATCAGGCCGGCATTGCCGGACGCTCAAAAGAAATGTGTCCCTATCAGACGCTGAATCAGAGGTCATACTGGCTGGGAGGCTGGCGAGAAGCCATGGGGGATAGGGTTTTAATGGCCTGATTCTGTCTCTTTAGATAAAAGAAACCTCCGCAGAGCGGAGGTTTCGCCTTTTTGCACACCAGATAAAACGGAGAAACGTTAATGTCTGGCTGCTACGCCGTCCTGGATTAGAACGCGGAAGTGTCCTGGAACAGACCCACTTTCAGATCGTTTGCGGTGTAGATCAGGCGACCATCAACCAGCACTTCACCATCAGCCAGGCCCATGATCAGGCGACGGTTAACGATACGTTTGAAGTGAATGCGGTAAGTGACTTTCTTCGCAGTCGGCAGAACCTGGCCGGTGAATTTAACTTCACCTACGCCCAGCGCACGGCCTTTACCTTCGCCGCCCAGCCAGCCGAGATAGAATCCAACCAGCTGCCACATGGCGTCGAGACCCAGGCAGCCCGGCATCACCGGATCGCCGATAAAGTGACAACCGAAGAACCACAGGTCTGGGTTGATATCCAGTTCAGCTTCAACATAACCTTTGTCAAAGTTGCCACCGGTTTCGGTCATCTTGATGACACGGTCCATCATCAGCATGCTTGGTGCTGGCAGTTGTGGCCCTTTTGCGCCAAACAGTTCACCGCGACCAGAGGCAAGAAGGTCTTCTTTCGTATAGGATTCGCGTTTATCTACCATGTTCTCTGTAAGCCTTATTTTATTGAAGCACGCAGGATAGCTAACACGTGTACGCTGAACAAGTCCGATCAGTTCGGAATAATCCAGTTCAGCCAACGTAGCGGCCATGGAAAACGGTGACGACCTTCCTGTTGCGTAGCCGTGGCAATACGCTCCTGAATGGTTTGCATCAGCGTTGTCTGGCCTTCGCCATCCCACACCAGATTTAGCAACAGTGGCAGCGCATCAGTTACGTCGTCCACCGCCCAGATAGTGAATTTTTCTTCTTCTATGGCTTGTAGCAGCGCGGGATGCAGGCTGAGGTGTCTGACGTTAGCCGAAGGAATGATAACGCCCTGCGTGCCCGTCAGCTCACGCTGCTGGCAGATGGCGAAGAAACCTTCAATTTTCTCATTCAGACCACCGACAGGTTGCGCCCGACCAAACTGATCGACAGAACCGGTAATGGCGATACTTTGATTAACAGGCACGTCGGCGAGGGCGCTGATCAATGCGCACAGTTCTGCCATAGACGCGCTGTCACCGTCCACTTCGCTGTAAGATTGCTCAAAGGTCAGCGAGGCAGAGAAGGGGATTTGCTGCTCAAGCTGGAGTTCCGACATCAGGAAAGCCTGCATAATCATCATACCCTTGGCATGAATATTTCCGCCGAGCTCGGCTTTGCGCTCAATGTCCGTAAACTCGCCGTCACCAATATGCACGACGCAACTGATACGAGAAGGTTCGCCAAATGCGCGTGGGTGGCCTGGAAACTCAATCACCGACAAGGCGTTGATCTGGCCAATACGCTCGCCTTCTGTCTCGATAAGGATCTGCTCTTGCAGAATTTCATCCTGCATGCGTTCAGCCAGGAATCCCTCACGCCATTCGCGCTGAGCCAGCATCAGGCTGAACTGCTCAGCGTTGCAGGTTTCGCTCTTGCATAACGGGGCCACCTCTTTGAACTGTCTGGTGATCCACAGCGGGTTAAGAGGTAATGTATCCTGTTCACCGGTATAGCGAACGGCTTCACGGATCAAAACCTGCCAGGCATCAGGAGCGGGGTAAGGCAAATTATTGCGCATGGCAGTATGCGTGACCCACTGACACCACTGCGTCATGGTTTCGGCATCCACGATCTGCAGATTATCTTCAAACTCGCTGTAAATGGCCTGCTCAGCCAACTCTGGTTCCATATCCTGGAAATCCGCCAGCGATTCACGCTCACCCACCAAAATCACTTTCAGTTTAAGCGGCATAGGCGGAACAGAGACAGGCAGTGGGCGAGACTCATCAAAAGCCACCCAATCAAAACGCTCGTGGCTGACAATGGCTTTCAGACGCATCCACAACAGAGGTTGGGCCAACAGCGTGCGCAATGAGATAACCAGCACCCCCCCATTGGCCTGATGTACCAGACCTGGCTGCAGCGTAATTTCGCCATTGAACTGACGTAGACAGCCAAACAGTTGTTCAGCTTCGGCCCAGTCAGCGCTGACCACCTGCGTCAACGTCGCAAAATTGTCTTCCGCTTTTTCAGCTGTACGATAACGAATAGTGTGACCGGAGATGTCGTAATGACCGCCAGTCAGGCTTCCTGCATCCGTGTGCAAGGGACGTGCAGCCTTTGCAATAAGGTTGAGATACTCAAGCTCCTCCGGTGCTTTAACCAACATGAACGAGGATGTTGTCCAGTGCTGAAGAAGCTGCTCTAGCGCGAATTGTAAACGTGGCTGAGTATCACTAAGTAAGGTGTCGGTGTCGTCAGTGACGTGCGGCTGTGCAAATACTTCCTGATAACTGTCGGTATCAGGAACCAGATCACGCCATGCAAGTTTCGTAATGGTCAAAGTTGATGTTTTTTAGTCTGTTGTAAAAAACGAGATTATACCGTAACCCTCACCACTAAACACCTGGAAAGCGCCGCGAAACGGTTGTGATGACGCGCGACAGTTCACAGGCTGGATATTCTTTTCTTCAGATGCCGAAAAAGCTGATATTCTGATAAGAGTTACACGGTAACATTGAGATCGCAATGAAATATCAACAACTTGAAAATCTTGAAAGCGGATGGAAATGGAAGTACCTGGTGAAGAAGCATCGCGAGGGGGAGTTGATTACCCGCTATGTGGAAGCCAGCGCTGCCAAAGAAGCCGTTGATTTGTTGCTAACCCTCGAAAATGAACCGGTTCGGGTCAACGCCTGGATTGAAGAATACATGAACCCTGCACTGCTCAATCGTATGAAGCAAACGATCCGGGCGAGGCGTAAGCGGCACTTTAATGCAGAACATCAACATACGCGTAAGAAATCTATCGATCTGGAGTTTATGGTCTGGCAGCGTCTGGCAGGTCTTGCGCAGCGGCGCGGAAAAACACTTTCTGAAACTATAGTGCAGCTGATTGAAGACGCAGAGCATAAAGAGAAGTACGCGAACAAAATGTCGACATTGAAGCAGGATTTACAGGCGTTGCTGGGAAAAGACTAGCGGTTGGCTGGTGTAACAAGAGGCTTGTTTTGAGTGGAAACAGATGAAAAAAAACCCCGCATAGCGGGGTTTTTTTATAAGACGATAACTTAAGCCTGAGGCTGAGTTACAACGTCTTTGATGCCTTTAACTTCGATCTCAACACGACGATCCGGAGCCAGGCAGTCGATCAGTGCAGCGCGAGCTTTCACGTTGTCACAGGTGTTGCCAGTAACTGGGTTGGATTCACCCATGCCACGTGCAGAGATTTTGTCAGAAGGAATACCTTTAGAGATCAGGTAATCAACAACGGACTGAGCACGTTTCTCGGACAGACCCTGGTTGTAAGCGTCAGAACCGATGCGGTCAGTGAAGCCCAGAACCACTACGGAACCGTCTTTCGGATCCAGGTTGCTCAGTTGGCTGTACATCTGGTCCAGAGCCTGCTGGCCTTCTGGTTTCAGAGTTGCTTTGTTGAAGTTGAACAGAACGTCAGACTTCAGAGTGAAGTGCTTGGTCTGTACTTCTGGAGCCGGAGCCGGAGCAACAACTACTGGAGCTGCTTCTTCCTGCTGGCCGAAACGGTAAGAAACACCAACGCTCAACAGGCCGTTATCCGGACGACCACCAACGGTGTTCGCGTCACCGATGTTGTTGGTCCACTGGTATTCCAGACGGGTAGCGATTTCAGGAGTAATTGCATACTCTACGCCACCAGCGAATACTGGGGATACACCAGTGTCGTGGTCTTTGAAGCCTTGGTTGTTTTTAGCGTCTGCACGCCAAACCATACCACCCAGACGGGTATAAACGTCCAGATCGTCAGTGATTGGGTAACCCAGTTTAGCGGTCAGCTGAACGCCCTGAGCTTTGAATGCGCCATTTTCAGTGTTGCCTTTGTACGGCATACGACCTAACCAGTCGTAACCCATTTCAAAACCAACGTACGGGTTAACCTGATAACCACCGAACGCACCAGCACCCAGTTGGCTTTCGTGGGTCGGTCCGTTGTTGTCGATCTGGTTGTTGCCAATGTCATGGTACTGAGACCAGCCCAGTTTAGCACCAGTATACCAGGTGTTATCTTTCGGAGCGGCCTGCGCCACGGTAGCGAAACCAGCCAGTGCCACTGCAATTGCGATAGCTGTCTTTTTCATTTTTTGCGCCTCGTTATCATCCAAAATTCGCCATGAATATCTCCGAAGAGAGATAACACGGTTAAATCCTTCACCCGGGGACCAGTTCAATAGTTGCTCTACCGATATCTGCGGCTTACGCCGAGCACCCCTGGCGATGTAAAGTCTACAACGTAGTTGAAAACTTACAAGTGTGAAGTCCGTCAGGCATATGAAAAAAAAAGGCTTGTATACATAATATTTAACATTTATTGATGACTAAATGCACTGAGGATTTCCTGAAAACCGCTTGAGACAGGCGTTCGGACGAAAAACGCGTTAAAGCTCAAAGGCAAATTGAAGCATGAAAAAAAATTCCAGGATAAATCCTAATTTTACTCAATGATACAAATTCGAGTGAATTTTTAGCCCGGAATGCTGTCTCCCCGCAAGTGACTGTGCGCAAACAGGACGCATGATAAAACCCATCGCATTTCCTTCATTAGCCGCTTTTACCAGCTCGGCATGTTCATCTTCCGTTAATTCTTCTGCCAGCCAGCCGATAACGACACTGTAATTACCTGTGCGCAGCGCACGGATCATCGATTCCAGCGTATTGCAGGGGGAGAGTTGGCTAATCTGCATTACTTTTGTCAATGGAAGTCCGGCTGACTGCACCCACTCCCGGCTTAATTTTTGCTGAGGCGTCAGCCACAGCTGCCAGCGTGATTGCTGCCCTAACTGTTGCAGCAGAGGAAGCAGCAGTAGTTGCGTCATCATGGGCTGGTCCTCGCGATAGACTACTTCACTGATAAGCCCAGCGGTTGCGTTCTCTGATGAAACGCGCGCAATGTTGCTTGATGCGGAAGAGAACGACGAAGAACGATTTGCATAGCCTGAAGTGTACATAATCAATCCAGCCCTGTGAGTTACTGTATGAATATACAGTAACCCTGCTATCAACAAAGATCAACCTTATTTTCGGAAACAGGTTCGCAATTTTTAGTCATCGTCACGGGAAAAATAAAATTCATCTTGCCCCATACGCATAAGTTGCCTATTTTCGTCATTAACGGATCCGCTACTGAAAATCATTTGCTTACGTTATGATTTAAAAAGGATTTTTATGAAAGAGCTTTCTTATGCAAGGATCTATAAATCGCAGGAATATCTGGCTTCTCTGGGGACAATTCACTATCGCTCACTGTTTGGTGGCTACAGTCTGACGGTTGGCGATACGGTCTTTGCCATGGTCGCCAATGGTGAGTTGTATCTTCGCGCCTGTGAACAGAGTGCCCAGTATTGTGTACAAAATTCTCCTGTCTGGCTGACATTTATTAAGCGGGGACGTCCTCTTGTACTTAATTATTACCAGGTGAACGATGCCCTGTGGCAAAACCAGCAGCAACTGGTGTCGTTATCGCGATATTCGTTGGATGCAGCGGTTAAGGAAAAACAGAGTCGCTTTACCCAGCATCGTCTGCGGGAATTGCCGAATATGACGTTTCATCTGGAGACTCTGCTGAATGAAGTTGGAATTAAAGATGAGGGGACAATGCGGTCGTTGGGAGCACAAATGTGCTGGCTGAAACTTCGGCAAAATAACCCGGCTCTGACGGTAAAAGTACTCTATGCCCTTGAAGGCGCGGTAGGGGGGATACATGAAGCCGCGCTCCCGGCGACGCGTCGCCAGGAGCTGGTGGAGTGGGTAAGTTCTCTTACGCCGGAACCGGGGTATTAGAAGGTAGTACGGCAATTTGCTGCTGTAATCGCCGGATTTCCGGGAGCAGAGCGATCAATAACCCAACTTGCTGAACGACCAGAGGCTCTTTACTGTCCGGGCGTGGTTCCAGGTGCTGAATTCGCTGCTTCAGCCCTTCTAACGCCTGGTATACGCGTTGCTCGTCAGCGGGTTGATGGTGAAGGGCATCATCAACATAGCAAACAGCGTCATCCAGCAATGCCAGAACGTCTGGATTGGTCAACTGTTCGCGATGTGCGCCAAGCGCAGAAATATAGCTGGTAAACGTATGGTTGAGACACAGTAAACGGAACGCCGTTTCGCGGGTTTGGGCCGTCACATCCGGCTCGCTCGACATGTTTGACACCACGGAGGCGAGTTCAGCATCACGGTTATGCGCGTCACGGCGAGCGATACGGTAGGCCAGACGATTATCACGACCCTGATGATATTGTTCGAGAATTGCATCAAGGTAGCGGCAGTTAGCGTCAGTCGCCCGCTCAATTACCCGTGGTAGATTACGAAAACGCCAGTCTGGCCAGATGAAACTGACAGCCGCCCAGGCGATAGCACAGCCAATTAGCGTATCGATGACACGCGGCAGCGCAACCTCAAAGCCTTCGCCGAGCAGGTTAAAGCACAGTAATACCAGCAGCGTGATAAACATGGTGGCATGCGCATACTGGACGTTGCGAAAGGCAAAAAACAGTACACCAGTGATCACTAAAAGTATTAGCTGCCCTTCTAAAGAGGGCACAAACCACAGGATCGGTAAACCGATGGCAATCCCAACCAACGTGCCGATAATCCTGAGCGCCAGGCGATGTCGGGTGGCATTGTAGTTTGGTTGACAGACAAACAGGCTGGTCAGCAAGATCCAGTATCCGTGATTCATGCCGGTTACCTGGATAATGGCATAACCAACACAGAGCACTAATGACATGCGGACGGCATGGCGAAACAGTGCGGACTCTGGGGTGAAATTACGGCTCAGGCGTAACCAGATATCACTGAATCCATGGGGACTGTCATCAGCAAGCTGATTTTCAGACTCATTGCGCGAGAGTACCTGAGCCTGTTCAGACTCAATGGTGGCCAGTTGCGCATCGATAGCCCGCAGGTTCGATAGTAAGAATCCCAGCGTATTGAGCAGATCTGCAGGCTCACCACTGGCACGCATGCGCTCAAGTGCGGCATCTATATGGGTGAAGACGCGTTCAAAGTGCGGATCGTGCTGGTAAGGCGTGCGTAATAAAATACAACGAGACAATTGTGAACAGGCTTGTCCTTGCATCGACATCAACCGCTGGAAGCGGAACATCACATCGCTGTGACGGAAATGATCGCGTAGCGTTTGATACTGAATATGTGAGGAGCTTGCGCGTTCATGAATATCCTGCGCCACAAAATAGTAATGTAGCGTGCGACGTGTTCCCCGTTGTCCACGGTCACCGCGCAGGCGAGTCAGCAGCGACACTTTGGTCTGGTTTAGCGTTGCCATCAGTTGCCCATTAGCGAGGGCTAAATCATACAACGGCGCCTGGCTTTCATCTTCTATGTCGGGATCAAAAAGACGCGACTTCAGTTCCAGGTAGTGCGCTAATTGTTCGTAGCTGCGTGCAAGATTATCCTGTAAGGGGCGGATGGGGAACAGAAGATGTCCGGTGAGCGTCAGCAGGTTATACCAGATAGCGCCAGCGAGCAGCAGGATTGGTTGTTGATACCACTGATCGTAAAGCGAGGTGCCCAGCATCGTGTAAATGGCGATGAGCAACGCGCCAAAAGCGATGGTTGCATAGCGCTGGCCTAATCCCCCCAGCAGAATAAAACCGCTGGTGGAAAGCGTTAACCCAATAGCAAACAGCCAGGGCCATGGGAAGAGCAGTTCAACGGAGGCTGAGGCAATAAAAAAGCACACCAGCGTGATGATTAAATTGCGCAGTCGGCCCGCGAGACGATCGTCGAGATCGGTAAGTGCGGCAGCGACCATACCTAGCGTGAGAGGGATGGTCAGCTTGACGTCACCCAGCCACCAGGGCAGCGCCGTTGTACCGCATAGCGCGATAAAAATCCGCACGTAGTACAACCAGGTGCTGTTCCAGGTATAGCGTTTGAGCAGAGGACTTAACATAAAGGCCATTGGTCCTGATTATTCAAAGCGACGACGTGCATTGGCTTCACGCGCTGCACGGGCAACTTCTACTGAAACTACCCGGCGACCCACCGGCCAGAGCGCAATAGCAGCGATTTTAAAGTTCGCAATGCCAACCGGAATACCAATAATCGTTATGCACTGAGCAATACCAGAGACAATGTGCATCAGACACAACCACCAGCCGAAGAAAATTAGCCAGAAAATATTAAGCACGGTGCCGCCGGTATTCAACAGGACGCTTTTACCGGCAGGATTCAGTTCATCGACATGTATCGCTTCGTTGCCATAGGGAAACAGCGAAAGTCGGGTTATCTCCCAGCATGAACGGGTCAAAGGTAAAGTAAAAATAAGCACGATACTGACCAGCGTTGCCAGTAACCAGGCCAGGGTGGTGGCGAACCCCCCAAGCACAAAATTTAAAATATTCAGAACAGTACGCATAAACCCTCGGTTAACTCTGGTTTTCTGTGAATTCGGCAATTGTAACGTTTTTTTGGGCTGGAGCACGTTTTCTCTGGCGGTTACACTGATAAGCAAACCTCTTCGTGTGGATCCGCTTGAGTCTTATGGAACTGAAAGCTACTTCTCTTGGAAAACGTCTGGCACAACACCCTTACGATCGGGCCGTTATTCTCAATGCCGGGATTAAAGTTTCCGGCGATCGTCACGAGTATCTTATTCCCTTCAATCAGTTACTGGCTATTCATTGCAAACGTGGTCTGGTGTGGGGCGAGCTGGAGTTTGTACTCCCGGATGAGAAGGTGGTTCGTCTTCACGGTACAGAGTGGGCGGAAACCCAGCGCTTCCATCATCATTTGAATGCACTCTGGCAGCAGTGGAGCCAGGAAATGAGTGACGTTGCTGCGGGGGTTTTACAGCAACAGTTGGATGCGATAGCGGCCCGTACTAGTGAAAGTAAATGGCTGACGCGCGAACAAACGTCAGGGCTGCAGCAGCAGATTCGCCGTGCCTTTGCCGCGTTACCGCTCCCGGTTAATCGGCTGGAAGAATTTGAAAATTGCCGGGAGGCGTTACGTCAATGCCAGGCATGGTTGAAGGACATTGAAGCCTGCCGCTTACAGCACAATCAGGCGTACACCGAGGCAATGCTGGAAGAGTATGCTGAGTTTTTCCAGCATATTGAATCTTCGCCGTTGAATCCGGCTCAGGCGCGTGCGGTAGTGAACGGTGAGCAATCTTTATTGGTTCTTGCGGGGGCCGGAAGCGGCAAAACATCCGTATTGGTCGCCCGTGCGGGCTGGCTGCTTGCACGAGGAGAAGCCGCGCCAGAACAGATCCTGTTGCTGGCGTTTGGACGCAAAGCAGCCCAGGAGATGGATGACCGCATTCGTGAGCGTCTGCATACGGATGAGGTCACTGCACGGACGTTCCATTCACTGGCGTTGTACATTATTTCGCAAGGTAGCAAAAAAGTTCCAACAGTGAGCAAGCTGGAAAATGATGCCGCCGCTCGCAACAAACTATTTATAACGACCTGGCGTCAGCAGTGCAGTGAGAAAAAGGCTCAGGCTAAAGGCTGGCGACAATGGTTAGAAGAAGAAATGCAGTGGTCTGTACCCGAAGGTAACTTCTGGGATGACGAAAAATTACAGCGCCGTCTGGCCTCCCGGTTGGATCGCTGGGTTAGTTTGATGCGGATGCATGGTGGAGCACAGGCGGAGATGATTGCTAATGCTCCGGAGGAGATCCACGATCTGTTCAGTAAACGCATAAAGCTAATGGCGCCGCTGCTCAAGGCCTGGAAGAGTGCCCTGAAGGATGAGAATGCCGTCGATTTCTCCGGGTTGATCCATCAGGCTATTGTCATTCTGGAGAAGGGGCGGTTTATCAGTCCGTGGAAACATATTCTGGTCGATGAATTTCAGGATATTTCCCCTCAGCGCGCCGCCCTGTTAGCCGCCTTGCGAAAGCAAAACTCGCAGACCACGCTGTTTGCCGTGGGAGATGACTGGCAGGCCATTTACCGGTTCAGCGGAGCACAGCTTTCTCTGACGACCGCATTCCAGCAAAATTTTGGTGAGGGCGATAGCTGTAATCTGGATACGACTTACCGTTTTAATAGCCGGATTGGCGAAGTCGCAAACCAGTTTATCCAGCAAAACCCACATCAGCTCACGAAACCGCTGAACAGTCTGACGATCGGTGATAAAAAAGCTGTCACGTTGCTCGATGAAAGTCAGTTAGATCTGTTGCTGGATAAGCTGTCGGGTTTTGTGAAAGCTGAAGAGAGAATTCTGGTGCTGGCGCGGTACCATCATCTGAAGCCAGCCAGCCTGGACAAAGCGGCCACCCGCTGGCCCAAGCTGCAGTTGGATTTTATGACTATTCATGCCAGCAAAGGGCAGCAGGCGGATTACGTCATTGTTATGGGGCTTCATGACGGGAATGACGGTTTTCCGGCTCCGGCTCGTGAGTCGATTATGGAAGAGGCGTTACTCCCGGCTGTTGAAGATTTTCCTGATGCTGAAGAGCGGCGGTTGCTGTATGTGGCGCTAACGCGTGCACGACATCGGGTATGGCTACTGTTTAGCAAAGACGCGCCATCATGTTTTGTTGATGAGCTTAAGCAATTAGACGTTCCGGTGACCCGGAAACCCTGAAAAGCAGGCGGCAGTTGCCGCCTGCTTAGCGTTTATTTGAGGCGTTCTGCAAGATAACGGGCGTAATCCGGGATCAAGATATCCGTTGCGTCGTTGAAGTTTGGCGACTGGATAATAAAATCAGCCGTTGACACGTTGGTGGCGACCGGAATGTTCCAGACTGTGGCCAGGCGTAGCAGGGCTTTGACATCAGGATCGTGGGGAACGGCGTTGAGCGGATCCCAGAAGAAAATCAGCACATCAATTTTCCCTTCTGAAATTAGCGCACCCACCTGCTGGTCACCCCCCATCGGGCCGCTCAGCATGGCGTTGACGTCCATTCCTGTCGCGCGTTGAATTAAATTTCCTGTTGTTCCTGTAGCATACAGAACGTGTTTTTCCAGTAATGGCTGGTGGCGTTCAACCCAGCTCATCAACATCTTTTTGCAGTGATCGTGTGCGACCAACGCAATATGTTTCTGCGCTGGTAATGTGCGAGTCGTTAATTCCATAGTACAGCTCCCAAGTTAACCTTGTTACAGAGTACTGGAAGCACTTGACGCTGCAAGAGAAAGACAAAAAAAATGCGTATGCGAACATAAATGTCACGATGGGGGCTGTTTCTCAGCCCATTGTAAGAAGTTACTTCGCGTTTGTGCGTCAGCCTGTTGAAACCAATATTTTAAGCGTTGCTCAGTCAGCGTTTGCGACTGAGGCGGCACGCGGTCCAGTTCAGATACCCCGGAAAGCAGCGAACTGTCATCGGCCATCATCGTGGCAAATTGCGGTAAAGACGCATGCTTAGCCGCTTTGTTATAGCGCTCTGTTTCTATTTCATAATCTACGATTTTTGCGGTGGATGTGATTGACAGAATATCCAGCTTAACCGGTATAGGCATGGAATCCCCATCCAGCAGTTCTACGCGTGGGGCATCATCAAAATGCGTTGCATCTCGCTCGTTGCTCAGACGTGGCAGGTGAAAATTAACCTGACTGACGAGTTGGGTATCAAAGCTGATGACCAGCGGGGGCGAAATATACAGACGTTCTTCGTGGCTGGACAGGCGAATGGTTTTTTCTACGCGAAACACAAGCTGGTGCCGACCATTTTCCAGCTCAATACTTTCGGCACCACGCAGTAATGAGCTGGAGACTTTTTTTCCGTCCAGCACCAGAAGGTCAATATCATTAGACAGACGTAGAGAGGTAGCAAAAACGGTTACCGGCAAACACAGGGCAATTAAGGCTGTCACAATGCCGGCTTTCATAGGTTTCTCCTGTCCAGAAAAAATCTGTATAAGATGTATCTAAATTTTTCGATAATCATGTTTACTAACATATAGACATATTTTTGAGTTTAGCTCTCATGCGCCAGTATGGGATGAATGGTCGCAAAGTCAGGTTTGTCGTACACTTTGTTAAACAGCCTGGAGGAAAACGATGAAAGAGACCGATATTGCTGGCATTTTGACAACGACCCGCACGATTGCACTGGTGGGAGCAAGCGATAAACCCGATCGCCCAAGCTATCGGGTTATGAAATATTTACTCGATCAGGGCTATCACGTTATTCCTGTTTCACCGAAAGTTGCCGGAAAAACACTGCTGGGGCAGCAGGGCTATGCGACGCTGGCAGATGTACCAGAGAAAGTGGATATGGTAGATGTCTTCCGTAATTCCGAAGCGGCGTGGGGTGTTGCTCAGGAGGCAATTGCCATCGGCGCGAAGACCCTATGGATGCAGCTCGGCGTGATTAACGAGCAGGCAGCCGTACTGGCTCGTGATGCAGGGTTGACGGTGGTAATGGATCGTTGCCCGGCGATTGAGATCCCGCGGCTGGGACTGGCGAAGTAAGGTTGATCTGTAGCCGAACAAAACGCACAGACCCGATTAGCTAATCGGGTCTGTGTTTGCATCAATTGCGCAGGCGCGGGGCCTGAAGCTGTTTTCGAATTGTTCGCGCCAGTTCATCCATCGACGGTTGCTCCGGATGTTCTTCCTGTAGCTCGCTACTCAGTTGTGCTTCGGCCAGATACGTATGTACTGGCAGACCATTATCGTCTTCCATCACCACGTGATACCAGGGAGCGGCGCGAAGTTCGTCGTTAACCGCCAACTCATCGGCTGACGGTTGATCAAGCGAATATTCCGGGTCGATATCCACGACCACTCCGAGGTAACCTAACAGGGAATGGCGGACCTGCTGGCCGATACCGAATTTGCTGGCAATCATAGTCACCTCCCGGGAAATAGATACCCTCTATGTAAGGGTAATATTCCACTTTTCAAGTTACATGATGCGACAGGCAAACCCTTTCAGATACAGCCCTTCCGGGTAGGTAGCGATCACCGGGTGATCGGCGGCCTGACGGAACTGCTCTATAAATTGTACATCACGACCAGCATCTATTGCGGCATCAGCGATGATTTTCTGAAATAAATCGGTGGTCATAAGCCCAGAGCAGGAGAAAGTCAGCAGTACGCCGCCCGGATTGAGCAACTGAATAGCCAGCATATTGATGTCCTTATAGCCGCGGCAGGCGCCCATCAACTGGCTTTTGTTTTCGACAAATTTCGGCGGATCCATCACGATGACGTCGAATTTCTCACCACGATCGCGATAAGCTCGCAGAAGTTTGAACACATCATCACGCACGAACTCAGCTTTGCTCAGATCCAGCTTGTTCAGTTCCACGTTTTGGCGGGCAATATCGAGCGCTTCCTGAGAGGTGTCAACACTGACGACCTGACGGCAGCCACCCATTAATGCTGAAACCGCAAATCCACCGGTATAAGAGAAACAGTTCAGTACACGCTGATTTTCCACATAACGACGCGTGGCCAGGCGGCTATCGCGTTGATCGAGGTAGTAGCCGGTTTTGTGACCATGCTGAATATCAACCAGCAGCTTCATGCCGTGCTCTTCAATTGGCAGCAGTGCTGGCGGAAGCTCGCCCGTTACTGGCCCTTGAGTCAGCTCCATACCTTCTTTTTTTCGCACCGCTACGTCGCTACGGTCATAAATGGCGCAGTCCGGGAAAACAATTTGCAGAGCGCTAATCAGCGCGGCGCGTTGGTATTCAGCCCCCGCACTGAGCAACTGCAACACCAGGAAGTTGCCGAAGCGGTCAATGGTGACACCCGGCAGACCATCGGATTCGCCGGCGATCAGACGGTAGCTATCCAGACCGTCTTTTTTCGCCAGCCAGTCACGCCATGTCTGCGCCTGCTGCAGACGACGGGTGAAGAAATCAATATCGATGGACTCAGACTTGTCAAATGTCCAGACGCGTGCACGGATCTGCGACGCGGGTGAGTACGCGCCGCGTGCTAACCATTTACCCTGATGGTCAACAATATCGATGGTTTCACCGAGGTTGGCTTTACCTTCCATACGTGCGACAGCACCGGAAAATACCCACGGATGGCGGCGCAATAATGATTTTTCGCGCCCTTTGGCTAACACTAAACGTACACTCATAATTTACTATTCTGTCAATTCAAAGAAATGGGCGCCATTGTCCTGAGTTTTACGCATATTTGCAACGCGCGCAGTGATGATAAGGAGAACCGCAATGTCGAAAGTCTGCATAATCGCCTGGGTCTATGGCCGGGTTCAGGGGGTAGGATTTCGCTACACCACCCAGTATGAAGCACAACGGCTGGGATTGACCGGATACGCGAAGAATATGGATGACGGCAGCGTAGAGGTTGTCGCCTGCGGTGAAAGTGACCGGGTGGAACAACTGATGAAGTGGTTGAAAGCCGGGGGGCCGCGAAGCGCCAGGGTAGACAGAGTTCTCAGCGAACCCCATCGTCCTGGCGACGAGCTAAAGGGATTTAGTATCCGTTATTAAATACATTTCACCGGTTTCGGCAGGCCGGCAATTTTAGTCGCCTGCTTGGCCGGACCTTTCGGGAACAGGCGGTAGAGATAACGGCTGTTGCCTTTCTCTTCGCCAAACTTGTTGGCCATCGCTTTTACCAGCATGCGGATAGCGGGGGAGGTATTAAATTCCAGATAAAAATCGCGGACAAAACGCACCACTTCCCAGTGTTCTGCGGAGAGCGTAATGCCTTCGTTTTCGGCGATTTTCTCCGCCAGCGGCTCGCTCCACAGCGTGGTATCTTTCAGATAGCCTTCGCTATCGGTACTGATTTCTTTACCTTCAAAGATCAACATAATTCGTCACTACGTTAGTCAAACTGGCGGCAGTTTACCAAAAAAGAAAGCCCCGCATAAGCGGGGCTGGATAGTGCGAGTTGACAACTTAGTCGCGGCTGGCGAAGCCCAGAATGCTCAGCAGGCTGACGAAGATGTTGTACAGCGAAACATACAGGCTGACCGTTGCACGGATGTAGTTGGTTTCACCGCCACGGATGATATTGCTGGTTTCAAACAGGATAGCGCCTGAAGAAATCAGAATAAACACCGCGCTGATGGCCAGATGCAGAGCTGGCAGTTGCAGGAAGATATTCGCAACCATACCAATCAGCACCACCACGATACCTGCCATCAGCATACCGCCGAGGAAGGACATATCTTTACGGGTGGTCAGCACATAGGCAGAACAGCTGAAGAAGACCAGAGCAGTGCCGCCCAGCGCCATACCGATAACATCACCCATGCCTGCAGACAGGTAGGTGTTCAGAATCGGTCCCAGAATGTAGCCCAGGAAGCCGGTGAATGCGAAAGCAGACAGAATTCCGACCGGCTTATCCGCAGTTTTATATGTCAGGAACATCAGACCATACATACCCACCAGCGTCAGGATTAGACCCGGGGATGGTAGCATCAGCACGGTGCTTGCCGTTGCGGTGATGGCAGAAAACGCCAGCGTCAGGCTGAGCAGAAAATAGGTATTGCGCAGCACTTTATGCGTGCTGAGTAGCGATGTACGGTCGCGCGAAGAACTAATAATACGATCCATGAGTCACTCTCTTATGACAGATGTAATTAATGATGGAGGATAATGAAATCAAGGGGAATGACACAGCGGTTTTACCCATCTTTACGCATTTTAACCCGCCAGACTTAAGCATTTTATTTCAGCAAAAGTGCCTAAATTAGATGTTACCACTTATTGTTTGAAAATGTCAGATCGACATCTTATAGGTTACTGAAAAATATTGCGTTATTCCTGAATCTCTCTGACAGTGACAGCAGTGTCTACATAAAACAAAACAATAAGGTGCAGGGAATGACTCAACACAAATCGAAGGTATTTACGTTTACGCTGTTGGCCGCCTGTATGATATCAATAAACGGCGCGGCATGGGCAGCTCATGTTCCCGCAGGAACAGCATTGGCTGAAAAGCAGGAACTGGTGAGAAATAACGGCAGTGAGCCGGCATCGCTGGATCCGCATAAAGTCGAAAGCAACGTTGAGTTTAATTTAATCAGCGATATGTTCGACGGTCTGGTTGCTGTTAATCAGGATGGGTCTATCGAGCCCCGCCTTGCGGCATCCTGGGAGAATAAAGACAATACTATCTGGACCTTTCATTTACGTCCGGGCATTACCTGGTCTGATGGCTCTGCGATTACCGCACAGGATGTTGTCTGGAGCTGGCAGCGTCTGGTCTCGCCGCAAACGGCTTCACCTTATGCTTCGTATCTGGGCAATATGCATGTTGCGAACGCGGTTGATATTGCCCAAGGGAATAAAGATCCCGCTACACTAGGGGTCAAAGCCCTGGATGATACCACGCTGGAAATTACCCTGACGCAACCGACGGCGGCGTTTCTGGCGATGCTAGCGCATCCATCGCTGGTGCCGCTGGATAAAGTTCTGATTGGGCGTTTTGGCGACAAGTGGACCCGACCAGAACATTTTGTCAGCAGTGGGCCGTACAAACTATCGCAATGGGTGGTCAATGAGCGCATCGTTGCCGAGCGTAACCCACATTACTGGGACGATCGGCATACGGTTATTAATAAAGTTACTTATTTGCCCATCAGCTCAGAGTCGGCTGACGTAAATCGCTATAAGGCCGGTGAAATCGACATTGTTTATAGCGTACCGGTCAATCAGTTCGCCCAACTGAAAAAAACGATGGGCGATGAACTGCATGTCTCTCCCCAGCTTTCAACGTATTACTATCAGTTCAATACAACCCGCGCGCCGTTTAATGATCCGCGCGTGCGCCGGGCGCTGAATATGGCGTTGGATAAAGACATCATTGCGCAAAAGGTGATGGGGCAGGGGCAGCGAGAAGCGTGGGTTATCAGCCAGCCGGAAATAGGTGGGGTGAAACTGCATGCACCGGAGTATGCGTCATGGCCGCTCGAAAAACGTATTGCTGAAGCCAAAAAACTGCTTGCTGAAGCCGGTTTTGGTCCTGAGCATCCGCTTAGCTTGAATTTGCTCTACAACACCTTCGAAACGCACCAGCGTATTGCGATTGCCGCATCGTCGATGTGGAAGAAAAACCTTGGTGTCGAGGCGAAGCTGCAAAACCAGGAATGGAAAACCATGCTTGACACTATGCACACCGGTAATTTTGACGTCGTGCGCTATGCGTGGATAGCCGATTATGATGATGCTTCAAGTTTCCTCAATATTTTCCGTACCGGTGATAGCGAGAATACTACCAAGTACAGCAATCCCGCCTTTGATGAAGCGATGCGTAATGCGGCGAAAGCAAATTCACTGGAAGAACGAGGCAAATACTATCAGCAGGCTGAAGATCTTTTAGGTGATGATGTCCCTGCGATTCCGGTTTACCACTATGTCCGCACGCATCTGGTGAAGCCGTGGGTGGGGGGATTTGCGCCGGATAACCGGGGAAATTACTACACCAAAGATATGTACATCAAAAAACATTAAGCGTTGTAGCTGGTATTTGTGCTGATTAAATGGTCAATCTGTTGTTATTTCAGTCGATTAACAATATTTTGGCTGTTTTTCAGGCAAACGAACACATTGGTGCTTTACAGGCCCGTTCGGGATGTTTATAGTGCGCCTCATTGGAAGCGTGGCCGAGCGGTTGAAGGCACCGGTCTTGAAAACCGGCGACCCGAAAGGGTTCTAGAGTTCGAATCTCTACGCTTCCGCCAAACATAAACCCCAAGCTATCAAATAGCTTGGGGTTTTTTCGTTTTGCTCGGTTTATATTTTGTCTTTCTTTACTCGTCTTAGTCGCGCAAGGGCAACAGTGCTGCTGACAGGTTGAATGCTGGTGAACTGAGTAATCCCCCGCCTCGCAAGACCTACATGAGCGAACGTCTCTTCATTCGTCGTAATATCCATAGCAGCCCCAGCATAATAGCCAGATAGCCCATAACGTAATTCCCTTGCTGTTTTCGTTCAGAGAGCGCCGGATCGGCTGTCCATGCCAGAAAGGCGGTAACATCCCTGGCGTATTGCTCCTCAGTTTCAGCTTTCTGTGACGCCGGACTCCATTGGATCTCTCCGCTATTCAGCGGTTTCGGCATGTTAATCACGCCGCCCGGAAAATAGCGGTTAGCCTTCAGTTCGGGATCGTCAGGCAGATAGCCGGTGAGTAGTGCGTAGACGTAATCAGCTCCCTGGTCCGTGTAGGGCAGAAAAGCATCTAACAGGAATTGCGGAAATCCACGATCGTATGAGCGGGCGCGGACGATATAGCTCAGGTCAACAGGTTCTGCGCCATTATTAAGGTATCGAGCTTCCCGCTCGTTTAAATATGGCGATATAAAGCTGTCATTTAGCGTCCCGTCCCGCTCACCCATCTGGCCGTCATCCTGAATCTCAGGAAACTGATAGCCGTTAGCGATACTTCTTGCTTCTTCTTCCGTAAGTTCCGGGCCGCCGGATCTGGTCAAGGTTCGAAAGGTAAGGTGCTTCATGCCGTGACAAGCGCGACACTTCTCTTCATAAACCTGCAGACCACGCCGAAGCTGCTCTTTATCATACTGGCCATTGATGCCGCTGAAACTCCATTCCTGTCGTTCAGGCGTGGTTTCTTGCGCATAGGTGGAGCCCAGTCCCAATAGAGAAAAACACAGAACACTGAATTTCAATAGTCGTTTCATTATCAGTCCTGTTTTTCCAGAAAACGACGGCAAGGTAATACGATTAAAAACCAGGCAAACCAAATCAGCGTCGAAAGCTGGGACGCGGCACGTATCCAACCTTCTTCGTTACGAAAACCGTCAAGAAGGTCGGGGCCAACCAGCGCTTTCGATCCTAACCAGCCTAAAAAGCAGGCATTGATGACCCACAGCCAGAATCCGCATTTGACCAGCTTGCTGTAATGGCGAAAACGAGCCCGGGAGGTATCAAGCCAGGGAAGAAAATAGAAAATCAGTATCGAACCGCACATCGCGGCTAGTCCTACGAATTCATTCGGGAAGCAGCGCAAGATGGAGAAGAAGGGAAGGAAATACCATTCTGGCGCAACAATTGCCGGTGTAATCGTTGGGTCTGCGGGAATAAAGTTATCGGCGCTGCTCAGATAGTGCGGAGCAAAGAATAAAAACCAGGCGAAGAGCATCATAAAAAGGGTGATTTTGATGGCATCGAGATCGGTAATTTTGTAATCGAACAACAGGCTCCTGGACTCTTTCTCGCTGAACCTCTTTTTCATCGCCTGGGCAAACGCTGACTGTACGGTTCGTATATGAAAAACCGTTGCCACGACAATCACAAAAGGAAGAATAAAGTGGATAACAAAAAAGCGGCCAAGCATCGGTGTTCCCGGCGTATGGCTACCGACTAAATATGCGTATAACGTATCACCCACTAGCGGAATGGCCTGGGCAAAGCGAGTAATGACCGTTGCCGCCCAGTAGCTTTTTTGCCCCCAGATAAGACTATAACCAAGAAATGCGGTTATCATCAGGAGGATATACAGCGTGACGCTAATCAACCACATTGTTGTCCAGGGCTTGCGGTACACGTTGTAGTACATACCGCGAAAAATATGCAGATAACAGGCAAAGAAAAAGAGCGATGCGCCAATAGCATGCATATTGCGTATCAGTTCTCCATGGCGAACCGCACGCATAATATGAATAATGGAGTCAAATGCCAGCCCGGCTGTCGGCACGTAAAACATCGCCAGTACGATACCTGTCAGGATCTGCACGCCGAGCATAACCAGCAGGATTGCGCCGATAGCGAACAGCCAGAGTCCGGCAATCGAACGAGGAAAAGGAATTCGCCAGCGAAGCGAATAGACGCGCTCACTCATCATGTCAGGCTTCCTTAGTGCCGATACGCACGATCTGACCATCAGAATGAAAGGCGTAATCCGGGATTGCCAGGTTGGCCGTTGCGGGGCCGCGCGTCACGCGCCCGGAGGTATCAAATTCCGAGCCGTGGCACGGACAAATCCAGCCCAGCCCTCCCGGCTGGGCGTTGGGGACACATCCGGCATGTGGACAGTACCCTTGAACCACTAGCCATTGGGGATGAACGGCAGAGACCCTCTCGCTGTCAGACTGTGGGTCAATAAGCGTATGCCAGTCGGTATTTCTGGCGGCGACAATCTCTTCCTGCGTGCGGTGGTGAATAAGAATCAGCTTTCCCTGCCATATGCGCCTGATGGTTTGTCCAGCAGCAACACCCGCAAGAGAAACATCAATCGGTTCATTTTCCCCTAGCGTTTTCTCATCCGGGCTTAAGGCCGAAACCAGCGGCCACACGGCAGCCGCGACGCCCGCCGCGCCGACGAATTTCGTCAGTTTACACAGGCATTCCCGACGCTGTTCCTGGATTTCGCCATCTGCAAGTTTTTTATCTGCCACCTTGTATTTCTCCCAGAGTAATGCGGATTATTGTTTGTCGATACGCGCGTAAATTTCCTGAAAGCGCTTATCAGCAATACCCGGCGCTTTGAATGCCCGATAGCTGTCCGGTAACGTGGTATCGCCAACCTTAATCATCATCACCATGCCCTGAGCGTAATGCGGTGAACATTTGATGCCGTAAAATCCAGGATTGTCATAAGTCACCTCGATCTCTTCATCTATTTTTCCCATGAAACCGGGATAGTCAGCCGGAGACAATTCAGCAATTGAAGCCGCGTTGTGGCTCTTATGCTTACGGATAAACTTCACCGTATCACCGGGTTGGATCTCCAGATAATCCGGCTCGTAGACCATCGGCCCCGCAGACCCACGATTCTTCATCAACACTTCGTGAGTTTGCGCGAAGGCTGAAGAGGCGAGGGCGAGTAAACACAAAACTTTCAGACTCTGTTTGAGGTATTTCATCGATTCTTCCTTAAAATTCATCAGGTCTTTGATAACGAATAAAACAGTTTTCACTACCCGCTTCATGTTCGACAATGGCGTCGATACCAAACCAGGCATGGAGATTTTCGCGGGTAAAAACGGTGCAAGGTTTACCCTGCATCGCCATATGTCCGGAGGTCATTACGATGATGCGATCGCAGAACATCGCGGCATGATTAAGGTCGTGCAGAGCAGCAATCACCGTGAGCTTTTCACGTTTAACCAGACTCAGCAGGCCAATCTGATGTTGAATGTCGAGATGGTTGGTGGGTTCATCCATCAGCAACAATTGAGGCTGCTGCGCCAGCGCCCGTGCGATATGCAGGCGCTGTTTTTCTCCCCCGGAAAAGGTATGCCAGCAGCGGTGCTGGAATTCACTGAGATCGACCTTCTCCAGCATCGTTTGTACGATATCGTCATCTTTGGCAGACCAGGGGGTGAGCAGGCTAAGCCAGGGGGTCCGTCCCAGAGAAACGGCTTGTAAAGCGGTAAGCCGCTCGCTGGTTTCAGCCTGTTGTTCGACCAGCGCCACCTGTTGCGCAAGATGACGCCGCGAATAGTGCTGGAGCGCTTTTTGCCGCAGAGTGATGTGCCCGGAAGTCGGCTTCAGCAAACCGGCCAGCAGTGAAATCAGTGACGTTTTGCCCGAGCCGTTGGGACCGATGATACCGACAAACTCGCCGGGAGTTACGCGAAGAGAAATATCATCAACAATCGTCTTACCCTTTACCTTCCAACGCAGATTGCAGGCTTCAATAACGGCTTGCGCAGAGGTAACAAGTGGCTGTACGAGGTTTACCGTCATTTGTTCTGGTTTCCTCTTATCAGAATGATTGAAAACGCAGGCGCGCCGACCAAAGCCGTGATCACCCCAATTGGCAGTACCTGACCGGGTAGTAACGTGCGGGAAATAACATCGGCGACAATGAGGAAAATGGCGCCGGTAAGCGCACTAACCGGCAGCAGTCGATGATGCTGGTTGCCGACCAGCAAACGAGCGGCATGAGGGATCACCAGACCGACAAAGCCGATCGCACCAACAATGGAGACCATAATCGCTGTCATACCGGTGACAGCAGCAATCAGTACTGCGCGGGTACGTTTGACCGGAATACCCAACGATGCCGCGGATTCAGCGCCAAAGGAGAACGCATCAAGGTGGCGGACATAACAGAAGCACAGCGCAATACCGACCAGAGCGGTAGGAATAGCTAAGACAACATCGGGCCAGCGTACACCGCTCAAATTGCCTAACAACCAGAACATAATACCGCGCGCTTGCTCGGCGTTTGCTGAGCGGGTGATGATAAGCGACGTAATCGCATTGAACAGTTGCGAACTGGCGATCCCGGCAAGAATGATTTGGGTTGTAATCCCGCCACCTTGTTTACCGCCAGCGGCCATCGCCAATAGTGCAACGAACAGAAATGCCGTCAGCGCACCAATGAACGCCCCTAAAGACATACTGATGATGCCAGCCCCCAGTCCCGTGAGCGCAATCAGCACCGCACCGGTAGATGCTCCGGCAGAAATCCCCAGTAGATAAGGTTCGGCGAGCGCATTGCGTAGCAACGACTGTAACACTACGCCGGAAACAGCCAGGCAGGCGCCGCAGCTGGCTGAGACCAGTGCTCGGGTCAGGCGGTAGTTCCAGACGATCCCGGCATCCAGTGCATCGACAGGATAGTGGGTATCGAAAAGATGATTTGCCAATGTGCTGAGTACGTGCTGCCAGGGGATAAACGTTTCGCCGATGGAAATCCCCGCCAGCAGTACGCAACACATCAGCGCACTGACCCAAACGGCATGACCACCGACTCTCACCGCAAGCTGACCAACAGCGCGACGCATCCTGCGAGAATCACTCATGATTATCTGCGTTCCTGAGTAACGGAGATGCGCTATACCGTGCCGTGATATAGCGCAAAATGTAGATTAATGAGCAGCCTGCGGATGCGCTAAGCCATATTCAACCAGAGCGTCAGCCAGTTTTTCCACTCCATCAATAGTTCTGATCCCGGCATTCATTGTCTGTACGTCAATGGCCGGCAGATGGTTTTCTTTGACGGCAGGAATCAGTTTGGTGACAGGATCGGACTGGAGGTATTCCATCTTGATCTTCCAGTCATCTGCCGGGAAGCGTCGGCGGCTCATCTCACCGAGCACAATGACAGAAGGGTTAGCTTTAGCGATGGTTTCCCAGCCCACCGTTGGCCACTCTTCAGCAGAATCAATGACATTTTTCACACCCAACGTTTGGGCTATCCATGCTGCTGGGCCAAACTTCCCGGCAACGTAAGGATCGAGCTGTAAATCGGCGCTTGAGAACCAGAACACGGCGGAAACATTCTTATCCATGCCGGTAATTTTATTTTTTGCTGCTGATTCACGTGCTTTAAGGCTGGCAATCAGCGCTTCGCCTTTATCCTGAACATCAAAAATTTTTGCCAGATCGGCGACTTCCTGATACACCATGGCAATATCAAACATGCCCTTACGAACACCATCACCCCCATCTTCGTTATCCTTAGCACAGTCAGCTGGTGCAGTGTAAACGGGCACCTTCAGTTCACTAAACTGTTCGTATGAGGCAACTGTGCCAGCAGGGCCGATTTGCCACTCAAATTGGCTGGCAACCAGATCTGGTTTTTTAGCCACAATTCCTTCAAAGCTGGGAATATTTTGCGCAATAACGGCAACTTTTTCATTTGCTGCTTTGTAAGCATCCAGTACTGGGCCAAACCACAACGAAGTACCCACGACACGATCGGCCAGTCCCAATGAATAGAGAATCTCGGTACTGTTCTGACCCACCGTTGCCACACGCGTTGGTGCCTGATTAAAGGTAATATCGCGGCCACAGTTTTTAATCGTCAGAGGATATTCGGTTTTTGCCGCGTTAGAAAAACCGGAAGTCAACAGTACAGTGGTTCCAACAATAGCCAGAAGCGTTTTTTTAGAAGAGAAAAATGTAGAATTAGCGTGCATTATCATCGTCCCGTTGATGCCAGAATCTTAAAGTCTGGTCATGGCTCATTTCATTCCATATATCGGGAGGAGACATGAAGATAGATGACATTGAATCGTGAATTTTAAGAATGAAGATATGCAACAAATGCAAATAAGCCTTACTTAGCCAAAATCTTATTCATAAATACACTACTGCTTGCGTCAAATAATTCATCCCATGGACCATCCCGTCCACTTAATGGTATACATCGTTGACAGCAGGTCTCCTGACTCACGGTAATCAGAATATCGGCCTTCCCATAAAGACGAGCTTTACAGTGACCTGTGGCTTATTAACCACACAAGGATATTCTGCATCCGCCTACAGTTGCGGGGGCAGTTATGGAATTGAATTGAATAATTCTCACCATATTCCTATTCATATACAAAAATGTAATGAAATGCTGTCAAAAGCGACTCTAACGGCAATTGTTAACGAGGTCAACCGTATGAATAAACAGGGAAAACCTCACACCTCTGGTAAAATTGTTATGTTTTACAGTTGGTTATGCTTAAATCCTTTATCTCGGATGTATACATGAAAATAACAATAAAAAGCTAAATGAGAATTGATTGATATTGATCAAGCTATAAACGCGGTTTTATTTTTTCAATTTAATCATATTGATCGTTATCAATAACGCAGTTAATTAGCGTTGGGTTAATTTAATAATGTGATCTCTGCATATGTACCAATTGCCATTCATCCTGCATATCCATAACGACGCTAAAATCTTTACGCAACCAAAAATGATACCCTCCAGGCAAGAAATGATGAGTATGAAGATATAAGGTTTTATATTTTTGCTGCTGGCAGAACATTTGAGCTAAAGCAAACAACCGGCTTCCGATTCCCTGTCTGCGGTAGCGCGCATCCACGTAGCAACGACAAATTTCTGCCGTTTCAGGCAAATTATAGTGCCCACGTAGCTCAGTGATACGATCATCATATTGACATACCGCAAGTGTAGCGATGAGCTCTTGTTTTTCACTCCATGCGCAAAGTAATAGATTTCTTTCTTGCAAAATATACTGCTGCCTGAGATCGAAGATATCTTCTTCAGCAGCAGGCATGACTCTCCCGGCATTGAAGAACAAATTAAGATGCTTAATAAGGAACGACTGAACAGCAGGTATATCGGCGTGAGTCATCTCACTAAACCTTAATCGGGTCATGGCAGGCATCCAAGCTTAGAGTGGAATACGATAATAACAATAAGACCATTTTCAAAACAATATTGACGCTGCTATGGCTACTCGCGCCAACGCGGTAGTCACCAGCGATTTGGGGGCTAATCTGTTCTTTTATTGTTCTGGGTCTTGCTTTTCCTAACTGTTGCCGGGGCATAGTTTTCCTCTGCATCCTAAGCCTGCAACTCTAACTCTCAGAAATGAGAGGCCGATCCTTTGAGCAGGACTTTTGTCCTCAATCCTCTGCAAACGTCTGGTTACAATCCCTGCATATCTCCAATACCCATAATTCAGGAATTGTTATGACTGCACATATTAATGCTAAAGCGGGTGATTTTGCGCCAACTGTGATTATGCCGGGCGATCCGCTGCGCGCAAAATTTATTGCCGAAAATTATCTTATGGATTACCGCGAAGTTACCAACGTGCGTAATATGCTGGGCTATACCGGTCTTTATTTTGGTCAACCTGTTTCGGTGATGGGACACGGTATGGGTATTCCGTCTATGACGCTATACGCCCATGAGCTGGTACATGATTTTAATGTGAAGAGAATTATTCGCGTCGGTAGCCTGGGGGCAACACAACCGCATGTCAAAATGCGCGACATTATTCTGGCTCTCGCTGCCGGAACGGACTCTGTCACAAATTTAAAACGTAGCGCGGGCTACACGATGGCGACATCCGCTCACTTCCCATTACTACAACAGGCGTGGATGCTGGCGCAGAAGGCCGGAATCGACATTAAGGTCGGTAATGTTTTCAGTGGCGATCTTTATTACGATCCTGACGAAAACCTCATTCCTGCACTGGAAAAGTTTGGTGTACTGGGTGTGGATATGGAGGTGGCCGGCTTATACGCCTTAGCACACCAATTTAATATTGAAGCACTGGCTATTTTAACGGTGTCCGATCATTGCCTGACAGGCGAAGAAACCACGGCAGAGGAACGACAATTAACTTTTAAAAATATGATTGAGCTGGCGCTAAATACAGCCGTTACGGCTTAGCATTGGCTTTTAATTGAACCAATCAGGGATGTCATTATATGAAGAATAAAATAGCACTTACACTGATTAGTTTTCTGGCAAATTTTATTATGGCGGGGTTTGCCAGTCAGTTTGGAATGCTGATTGAACCGATTGCGGTACGTTACAGTGCTGATGTGAATACCGTTGCCTCGATATTTTCGCTGCTTAACGGTGGGGCATTAGCCGGGACCATCGCCGCCTTTTTCCTGATAGAAAAAATTGGCGTCAAGCGAATGACGTTTATTATCTATTCGATAGTGTTCCTTTGTTCGCTGGCAATGCACTTAAGCCCCGACTTATGGCCGGTGATGGTTGCCATGACTTTGGTGGGCTTTTGCGGTGGGATTGGCCTGTGTGTGGCAGGAACGATTGTTGTTTCGGTATGGCAGGATCGCATTCAAAGTACAATGTTGGTGGTACAAGACGCCACCTTTAACGTCGCAGGCGTGGTTTTTCCGCTGATCACCACCTACGCCCTGACGCACAATATGTCATGGAGTTACAGCTATCTAAGTGTTGGCATGGTGGCCTTACTTACGTTAGGTGTGGTGGCGCTCACTCGTTTTACTGCCTGTGAAACCGCGTCTGCGGAAGATCGGACAGACGCGGTGAAGTCTGAGTGGAACCCAGGGATTATTAGCGGAGGTATTGGTCTGTTCTTAGGTATGCTGGCGCTGTATACCTTCCTGACCTGGGCACCATTATTTGTGAAGAATAAATTTGGCATTCCATTTGAAGAAGCCGGTAATATTATTACGCAATACTGGGGAGCGGCGTTGGTTGGGGCGCTAGTATCAACTGTCATTGTTTCTCGAGTGAGGATACATTATTTCCTGTTGAGTATTATTTTGCTCGCTTGCGTTATTACGACCATTATTGTAACGAAAGACAACATCTCGGGGCTTGATTATCTGGCTTATAGTTACGGATTCGTCTGTGCGGCGCTGTATAACTCCTTTATTGCCTACGGAGTTTCATTTGTGAAGCGCGCAAGTAGTCAGAATGTTTCATATATTTTAATTAGCGGTAGCGCCGGGGCTATGTTTAGTCCAGCGATCAGTGCGCTAATGGAAAAAACAATGGGCTTGCAGAAAATTATGTACGCAATACCAGTATTATATTTAATAATCTTTATCATGTTGATGGGTACATTAAAACTTAAACGTAATAAAGCACAGTAATAACACTTACCTCTCTAATTAGATAGTCAGTCGCCACACCATTTATTTGGTGGGGCGACACTCAACCTTGCTCAAAGGAATTGAAAATGATGAAGAATAAATCAATGATTAAAAAAACAGTTCTGGGCGCAATCGTTGCAATGAGCTGTACGCAAGCGCTTGCTGCTGATTATACCGATGGCAACGTCCGTAAAAATGATTTTAACTGGATGCAGATGAACTTAATGCAAAGTGTGGATGCGAAAGTGCCTTATGGTATTCGTAATGACACTTATCTGGAACTGGAGTTTGGGGCGCGTTCCGGAATTATCGATCTGTATGGTTATGTCGATTTCTTTGATATTTTTGACCGCAAGCAGGATGACCGCCATGGAGGCGATAACTTTTTCGCCAAGATATCCCCACGGTTTTCCCTGGATGCTATTTTTAATAAAGATTTATCCGTTGGGCCATTTAACGAATTCTATATCGCAACGGTAAATAACATTGGCGACCGGGAATTATTTGAACATTATGTCGGTCTGGGCACAGATGTTAAGGTTCCGTGGTTTGGTCTGGTGGGAATGAACATCTATGCGCATTATGTGCGTGAAAACTACGGTGCGGATAACGAAGGCAAGTGGGATGGCTACATGTTCTCGACTAACTGGTCGACGCCGTTCTATACCTTTGCCAACGGCAGCTACCTGAACTATCAGGGTTACTTTGACTATCAGTTCGCCGCTAATAAGATTGCTAATCAACCGTTATACAGCAATAACGCGATTGAATGGTATAACGGTATCTACTGGCATTCAGAGCATTATGCGGTGGGTTATGGCCTGAAGTATTTCCGCAATATGGCATTGATGGAAAATCACGGCGGAGCAGGGCGCACCACCGGACTCGGTCACTACTTCAACCTTACCTATAAATTCTGATTGCGCTGAACTGACACACCAACCTTCTCTACGGGGATGGTGTGTCAGTCAATGATGTCATTGCCGAGGAATTTACGCAGCCCATCCAGATCCTTAATTTCCAGTCCTTGCTTCGTGCGCGTTACCAGTCCGGCATCCGTCAGGGCTTTAACCGCCCGCCGATAGACCCGATCGGTGGTGCCGAACCGTTCTGCTTCCTGGTATTTTTTATGGAAACCATCCATCGGCTGTTTGTTCTGATGCTGGCGATACAGATCATACGCCACGTTATGAACGATAGGGTAGAGCATCCGGTGCAGGAAGATTTCCAGCATATCCTGATAATCAATCGCCATCGCACTGGCAAAAAATATCGCCAGTCTCGGGTGCTGGTTTAGCGCTTCTTCCAGACGCTCACAGCTGCACACCGCCACGGTCAACGGCTCTTCGGCCACGATATCAAGCTGGCAGCGATACCCGGTAAAAAACTCCATTTCACCAAATAGTTGCTCATCACATTCCATTGCGCCCAACTGAAAACGGCGACCATTTTCCGCGCTGTAACGCAGGGAAATTCTGCCTGATTGCACCATGATAAGTCGATCGATTACCTGTCCCTGGCGATAGAGATACTCATCTTCGTGGATCATCTGCGTTTCAGAGAGCAGTTCCTGGAATATCTTCTCAATTAAGGCATCATCTTGCTGCCAGATATTGTGAAAACGACCTTTTGTGAGGGGCTTAAGCTGCATGGCTCAACGTCTTATTGTTTGAGATAATTCTTATCTCTGACTGTATGCTATCTACTGCTTAATGTCATTAAGAGCGCGGGGCGGACAATAAAAGGGCCAGCACCATGCTGGCCCTGACGCACTAAGGATGGCTGATAAAACGGGACAGCCGCTGGCGCAGCAGGCGGTTTTCCTGACGCAGCTGCGCGTTCTCTTCCAGCAACGTCAATGCAACGGCAATCCCTGGCCAGTCAAGTTCCAGCTCCTGACGCAGGCGCACCGCGCGACGCATTACGGTCAGCGCATGATCGTCAAACGTCTCGTCTTCGTAGGGTTCTATCACCCCTAAGCCGACAACCTCATGCAGTTCTTCTTCTGACACACCAGTGTACAGACAAAATTCGGTAATGGTAAAAGTGACGGTAACGTTAGCCATTATGCTTTCCCCCACTCTTTGCGCGGATCAAAGGTCTTTTGTGCATCTGCCAGTTGTTGCCACAGGGCGGCACTGGTGTCGTCAGGTTTCGGTGGCATGACGATCTTGATCACCGCATACAAATCGCCTGTATGTTTTTTACTTACCAGACCCTTGCCTTTAATGCGTAGCCGCTGACCGGCCTGGCTGCCTGCAGGAATGGTCAGCAGGATGCTCTCTTTCAGCGTCGGAACGGTTACTTTCGCACCCAGCGCAGCTTCCCACGGCGCCAGAGGAACGACAACTTCCAGATCCTGATTAACGATATCGAACAGCGGATGCGGCGCAATATGAATCACCAGCCACAAATCACCGTTCGGCCCACCGTTTTCGCCGGGCGTACCCTGACCTTTCAGACGGATACGCTGACCGTTACCGACGCCAGCCGGAATTTTCACGTTCAGTGTTTTAGGAATTTCTCGTTCTACCATGCCAAACGCATTGTAGACTGGCAGGTTGTAACTGATAGTGCGGCTATGCTCAGTAAGCGTTTCTTCGAGGAAGACGGCAACTTCTATTTCGATGTCGTGCCCGCGGCTGGCAGGGCGCTGGCGCGACTGGTGCGCACGCTGACCAAAAATGGAGGAGAAGATATCGTCGAAATCTTCGGCGCTGTAGCTTTGCCCCTCTCCTTGCTGGAATTGACGGCTGAACTGAGGGTCGTTGCGATGCTGCCACAGTTGGTCGTACTCGGCTCGTCGCTGTTCATCACTCAGGACTTCCCAGGCTTCAGCAACCTCTTTAAACCGGGCCTCAGCGTCAGTCTCTTTGCTGACATCAGGATGGTATTTACGGGCGAGTCGACGATAGGCGGTCTTGATTGTCTTGAGATCGTCTGTCGGTTTCACGCCCATAATGGCGTAATAATCCTTTAATTCCATAGCGTTCTCTCGTGTAAATCAACACTTGAAGAAGGTGTACCCCGACAACAGGTAACACCGCTAAGTTTAGGGTAATCCTGATAACGGCGAATGCCAACCGGGAAGAAAGGATATTGGTCTAAATGATGTGATTGCGCACCACCAACAGCGCTTTTGACTGTTGTGTGGTGCGAAAAGTGAGATTAGAGAAACGTCAGGATTTGGTGATCAGATAGCGAACCGTATCCGCGTAGCTCTTCACAAAAGAGTTTAGGTCGTCAGATTTCAGTCCTTTTGGATTGATCATATATTTACCGTTGATAAAAATGGCGGGCACACCGGTTAAATCTACCGCTTTAGCCATTTCTTGTTGTTTCGCGGTCAGGGATTTCACGGCAAAACTGTTCCAGGCGGCATCATAATCACTGGCGCTGACGCCCGCGCTGATAAATACGTTACGAATATCATCCGCTGTTTTAACGGTTTGTTTTTTCTGAACGGCATCAAAAAGCAACGGTTTAACTTTATCTTGTACGTTTAACAGCATGGCGACGGACCAGGCGTGCGTCATGTCTTGCCCCAGCGGACCTAAAAAGTCGACGTGGTATTCGGTGAGTTTGACATCAGCAGGCAGTACTTTTTTCACGTTATCCGTGATTTCAAAAACTTCATCGTACTGATAACAGGAAGGACAGTAAAATGAGAAAAACTTCAGCGCAGCTGGGGCGGAAGCGACGGGTTTTTCCAGGGTGATATACTCTTTACCGTCGGTAAATGATGCTGCCTGAGCGCTAACTGTAAAAAGTAACCCAATCAGGGGTAATAAATATTTTTTCATTTTCATATACTCTAAATAACATTTGATAAACAAATTATCTGCTAATGAATACGTTATTCATTGCGTCTGGATATAATAAGGAAATCCCCTGAAAATGCGCTGACCCTTACTTTCATTTACGCATCAGTACGTAGCGGGCATTATTTGTGTGCTGACATTGAAATATTCTCTGGCATTCTTCGTAAATAGTGAATGATAACTTCCGTGATATTTTCAGGGGTATTTTTAGCAATGTTATAGTGTAATAAACAAAGACGAAAATATGATTAATTATCATTTCGCTTTTAAAGCGTGAATGGCAAGGTATTGCGCTAAGTATTTGCAAATACCCCTGTAGATTGTCTTTTTCTTGTCGCGCGTGAATGAATAGGGTAAGTGTCAGAGATGAGCAATCCAAATGGATATCACTATGATCGACCACCTGGATCACCTGGTACTAACCACCAATCATGAAGAGGCTTGCGTTCGTTTTTATGTCGAGCTTTTAGGCATGAGGTTGGAAACTTTCGCACAAGGTCGGAAAGCCTTCGTCTTTGGCAATCAGAAAATCAATCTCCATATTCGGGGAAAAGAGTTTGAACCTAAAGCCTACGCGCCAACGCCGGGGGCGCTGGATTTGTGTTTTATCACCACGCGTACACTGGAAGAGGTGACAGAGACGTTTCAAACCCACGGAGTCGAGATTATTGAAGGGCCCGTTGCACGAACCGGTGCGACAGGACCGATTCGCTCGGTTTATGTCAGGGATCCCGATCTCAATCTGATTGAAATCGCGGTATATCCAGCAGATGCCAGGACATAACTTTACAGCGCAAAGGTTGCCAAAAACCGGCGAGTGGTTAAGATAACTCGCATCAATGAGTGAGGGTATAATGGCGAAACGTCAACGGATGGGATGGTGGTTCCTCTGTCTGGCATGTGTTGTGGTGATGGTTTGCACCGCACAACGCATGGCGGGTCTGCACGCGTTGCAGATGGATACCGCCGTTACAAGCGTTGTCGCCAGCGCACAAGTGCAGGCCGATGAGGCTTCACCCGTTACCCCTTGTGAACTGAGCGCGAAGTCATTACTGGCTGCGCCACCCGTACTGTTTGAAGGTGCTATTCTGGTGCTGTGCCTGCTGCTGTCGTTGCTGGCGCCAGTGCGGGCGTTTCGTCTACCTTTTTTCCCACCGCGAGCCATCTCGCCGCCCACTCTCCGGGTGCATCTCCGATTTTGCGTCTTCCGTGAATGACAGAACAGCCGTTGCTGACTGTTAGATAATTATTCACGGAGAAAAACTATGATGACTGTTTTCAGGCAGACACTGCTCTGTCTGTTATTGCTATGGCTGCCCGTATCCTGGGCGGCTGAACCCGGCTGGCTGCGTTCACCCGATAACGATCACGCCAGCGTGCGGTTACGCGCTGATACGTCCGCTGGCGGTGAAACTCGTCTGTTGTTGGATGTCAAACTGGAGGACGGCTGGAAAACCTACTGGCGTTCTCCGGGCGAGGGGGGCGTTGCGCCTGCTATCGCCTGGAAAGAGGAAATGCCTGCGGTCGACTGGTTCTGGCCAACCCCAGCTCGTTTTGAGGTCGCCAATATCACTACCCAGGGGTATCACGATAAGGTGACGTTCCCGATGGTGGTGCGAGGTAGAGCGCCCGCCACGCTCAGCGGCGTTTTGACGCTATCCACCTGTAGCAACGTTTGCCTGTTGACGGATTTTCCTTTTTCCGTAACGCCCACAGCCCAGGACCCGACTTTTGCACATGACTATGCTCAGGCGATGGGACAGATCCCACTTGCCAGCGGCCTGACCGATGCTCTGAGCGCCGGCGCACGGGCGGGAGAGATAGTCGTCGAGGCTCACCGTGCGGGAGGCTGGACTGCACCAGGGCTGTATCTGGATGCTGTTGATGATGCGGATTTTGGCATGCCGCAAATCCATGTTGAGGGGGAGACATTACGCGCCACGGTACCTGTACATGACGGTTGGGGAGAAGGCGCGCCGGATCTGCGTGGTAAGTCAGTCACCCTGGTGCTGGCAGATAACGGTGTTGCCCAGGAAAGTCGTCTTGCGATTGGCGAAGCCCCGGTTGTTGAGAACGCCTCACTCCCACTGTGGCAAGTGGTGCTAATGGCGCTGCTGGGCGGTTTGATCCTCAATCTGATGCCCTGTGTGTTACCGGTTCTGGGCATGAAGCTGGGCTCGATTTTGCTGGTCGAGGAAAAAAGTCGTCGCCAGGTCCGTCGTCAGTTCCTCGCATCGGTAGCCGGAATACTTGTCTCATTTATGGCTCTGGCTCTATTGATGACGGTGCTGCGTTTAACCAATCAGGCGCTTGGCTGGGGGATCCAGTTTCAGAATCCATGGTTCATTGGCGTGATGGTACTGGTGATGCTGACGTTCAGCGCCAGCCTGTTCGGGTGGTTTGAATTCCGACTCCCTTCTGCGATGACTACCACGCTGGCGACTCACGGCGGCAACGGTCTGTCGGGACATTTCTGGCAAGGTGCATTTGCGACGCTGCTTGCTACGCCGTGTAGTGCCCCGTTCCTTGGAACGGCGGTGGCGGTGGCATTGACCGCTTCGCTGCCGACATTGTGGGGATTGTTTATCGCACTTGGGCTGGGAATGAGCTTACCGTGGCTGCTGGTGGCTCTGCGTCCCGGTCTGGCGCTGCGTTTGCCGCGGCCAGGACGCTGGATGAATATGTTGCGGCGTCTGCTCGGCGTGATGATGCTGGGTTCCGCTATCTGGCTTGCGACGTTGCTGCTCCCGCATTTCGGGTTCGTAGGGCAAAGCACCGGCAAAGAGAGCGTGAACTGGCAACCGCTAAGCGAGCAAGCTATTGAGGATGCGCTGGCGCAACATAAGCGCGTGTTCATTGACGTCACAGCAGACTGGTGCATCACCTGTAAGGTAAACAAGTTCAACGTCTTGCATAAAGATGACGTACAGGCCGCATTGCAACAGCCGGATGTGGTGGCGCTGCGCGGCGACTGGACACTCCCTTCTGAAGCCATTACCGAATTTCTAAAAAAACGCGGCCAGGTTGCTGTGCCGTATAACCAAATTTATGGCCCCGGTCTGCCGGAAGGCCAGGTGTTACCCACGTTGTTAACCCGCGATGCGGTACTGCAAACGTTGAACGATGCCAAAGGAGTTACCCCATGAAGATGATGATTGTTCTGCTGTTAACCCTGTTTTCTGCCGTCAGTATCGCGAAAGAGCCTGCACCGTTTACCCCGGAACAGGAAAAGCAAATTGAAGCATTAATTCAGGAAGCCCTGTTTAACGATCCCAACAGCCCGCGGATTGGCGCAAAGCAGGCAAAACTGACCCTGATAAACTTCACCGATTACAACTGCCCATACTGCAAGCAGTTGGATCCAATGCTGGAAAAAATTGTGCAGAAATATCCTGACGTGGCGGTAGTGATCAAACCGTTGCCGTTTAAAGGTGAAAGCTCGGAACTGGCGGCGCGGACCGTGCTGACGACATGGCATCAGCATCCGCAGCAGTTTCTGGCGCTACATGAAAAACTGATGCAGAAGAAGGGCTACCATACCGATGTCAGTATCAAACAGGCGCAGGAAAAAGCGGGGGCCAGTCCGGTGACGCTGGACGCCCAAAGTGCTGAAACGCTGAGCACTAACCTGCAACTGGCGCGACTGGTGGGTGTACAGGGAACCCCCGCAACGATCATTGGTGATGAACTTATTCCCGGTGCGGTGCCGTGGGAAACCCTTGAGGAAGTGGTAAAAGAAAAACTGGCGGCGGCCAATGCTCAGTAAACTGCGCCGCTGGTTGCGCGAAGGGCTGATCTTATTGGCACTGTTGGCGGGGGCGATGCTGCTGATGGATGCCTGGCGCGCGCCGCAGCTCCCTGCCTCTTTTGACAGCACGCCTTTACAAACGCTGGATGGTGAAACCGTCACGCTGGCGGCGCTCAGCAAAGACGAGCCAGTGTTGCTTTATTTCTGGGCGAGCTGGTGCGGCGTATGCCGCTTCACAACGCCGGAAGTCGCCAGGCTGCGCTCGGAAGGGGAAAATGTGATGACCATTGCGTTACGCTCCGGAAATGAAGCTGAGGTATCTCGCTGGCTGTTGCGTAAAGGCGTGGAATTTCCGGTCATCAATGATGCGAACGGGGCTATTTCCCGCAGTTGGGCGATTAGCGTCACGCCCACGTTGGTGGTGATGTCAGAAGGTCGGGTGGTATCAACCACCAGCGGCTGGACCAGCTACTGGGGCATGAAACTTCGGCTGTGGTGGGCGAAAATATTCTGATATTTGTGCCGGGGGAGCCCGGCATTTTTTTACGATAAAAAGGTAAGAAAAACATGTTGTTCTGATATTTGATCCTAAAGCTACACACTAATAGTTATATATTTTTGATTTTTTTCTGTAGTTGCAAATTCACAAGGATAATGGCATATCTGATGATGTTTTAAATATCTTATTTCTCGCAGGGATTATAGAATAATGCGCAAGGGTAAAGTTATTGTTATATCAATGATGTTTTTTTGTATCCTTATTTTTATTGCTGCTATTGTCTGGTTTATGATGTATCAGGGGGAACTCACTGAACCTACCAGTGAAGAGAAATATGCCGCCATTCTGCATGCTTCAGGCCTGTTGAAATCAGATGAGCACGATAAAAAAACAATTAAAAATTTGTATCAACGTTATATTTTAGCGCGTAAGGTTAATCTGGATTCCGGTGAATGGGTAGCTGATGACGTCCAGACGCAGGGATGTAAAAAACTCGCTCCGGAACATGATCCCGCGAAGATCCATCAGCGCTGTACTATTGCAGATGTATATCTTGTAAAAGATAAAAGTAATAAAATTCAACAAATTATACTCCCTGTTTTCGGTGGGGGTGCGAAGTCAATGATGTATGCCTTTCTGGCTCTTGACCCAGACGGACGTACGGTTAAAAGCCTGTATTACTATCAGCAGCGGGAAACTCCTTTTTTGGGAGCCAGAGTGGAAGATGAAAGTTGGCGCAAGCAATGGCCGGGTAAAAAAGTGGTTGATAATAACTGGATGCCAGCGCTAAGAATAACTCAGGAGAAACCAGAGAATATCGATGAATATACAGTGGATGGTATTTCTGGCGCGACCCTGACATCGAATGGGGTTGAGAGAAGCATCAACTACTGGACAGGCGAACAGGGTTACGGCCGTTTTTTGCAACGGATTACTAGTGGTCCTGATATAATAGTTCCCTGATCACTTTTGTCTTAAATAACGTTTATCTTCATACTCACTGTTGGCCTCATTTGCGTCAGTGAGTATGGGGCAACTCTATTCCATATCACCGATAAATTCTCCTGTATTGACGGCATCACTAATCAATCCCAAATGTCTCAGTTTCGTATTCATCACATTTTCATGAGATAAATTTACATAACTTGTTACCCGTTGACATTTTTATGATCCAGGTCATGTACAACGCAAGCTAAAATCGATAATGATAATAATTATCATTTGTATTTTACGGGATGCGTACCGTGCGTAAGTTCTGTGTTTTCCTGCTGACCACTTTGTGTAGCTTGCTTGTAAGCCTTCATGTATGGGCCGCAACAAACTATGCTCCATTCATTGAGGATATTGAGCAACGTCTTGATAAAACAGCAGAACTTTACTCTCAGCAACAAACTGATGAAGCGCGGCGAACGGTGCAAATGGCCTACTTTGAGGTATTTGAAAACCTTGAAGGTCCTATTCGAATCAACATTTCCGCCAGCAAAAGTTATGAGATGGAAAGCGCTTTTGGTGAGATCCGTCGCATGATTGGCGCAAAAAAATCGCTCTCTGACGTGCAGTCTAAAATCGACTGGCTCAAAGCCTCGCTGCGCGAAGTTGAACCTGTGTTAGATGGCGGACATCGCCTGGTTGCCGAAGAGCAGCACAATGCGTTTTCCAGGACAGATATCGCCGTACACTGGCAAGAGAGTTTTCGTGTTATCGACGATTTGTTGGCCCAGGCAGTAAATAACTATCAGGCCGGGAATTTAAGCGTAGCCAGCCAAAACGTTCAACAAGCGCACTATCAGGGTTTTAAAAACTCAGAGATGGAAATGTCGGTCAGACAGAATCGATCGGCAAAAGACGCTGCTGCGATTAACCAGCAATTTTCTGCGTTGATTGCGCTCACCGCAGAGCCAGATCGCCTTAATGATGTCTCTTATCAGGTCACTACGTTGTTACAGGATATTGAGGATCTTCTGCCTGGTTTGCCTACTACCCGTGACGAACAGCAGGTCACGGCGGTGCAAAATACGGGGAATACGCCCACGACACAGGATGATATAGCCCGCGCAGACTGGGCTGCCGTCTCGTTGGGTATCCATCAAAGTATTCAGAAAGCGATTGCCCGTTACCAGGAGGGCGATGCGAAGAATGCCATTCTGGATGTGCAAGACAGTTATTTTGACCGCTTTGAAGCTAGCGGTATGGAAAACAAAATCGGTTCTCGCGATTCGGCGTTTAAAACCTCGCTGGAGGCTTACTTCACGCGTCTGGTTAGTCTGATGAAAGCGGGTCAGCCAGTGGAAAGACTCAACGCCGAAGCCAGCGCACTGGAGCAGGATTTACAAAAAGCGGTGGTGATGTTGGGAGAAGGAGTAGAAACCCAGTGGAGCCTGCTGCTCTACAGCCTGATGATCATTGTCCGCGAAGGACTGGAGGCCCTGCTTATTGTGGCGGCCATCGTGGCTTATATGGTGAAAAACAATCACCAGGATAAGCTTCCGTTAATTCGCCAGTCGGTGATTGTTGCATTATTCGCCAGCGTCATTACCGCTGTGATATTCCAACTCCTGTTCACGAATTCCGGCGCCAGCCGAGAACTGCTGGAAGGCGTAACGATGCTGATTGCCGTCGTCATGCTGTTCTTCATGAGCTACTGGTTACTGTCTAAAGTCGAGGCTCGCCACTGGAAAGCATGGCTGGAAGGGAAACTGTCCCACTCACTTTCCCGTGGTTCACTGGTTGGACTGTGGCTTACCAGTTTCCTGGCGGTTTACCGCGAAGGGGCGGAGACCGTGCTGTTTTACTACGCCCTGATCGGGGATGCGAATGATATTTCTGGGCATATGGCGATTGCGGCAGGTTTTGTTATCGGCTGTGTTGTTCTGCTGGTCGCCTGGCTCATTATGCGCTACTCGGTTGTACGCCTGCCTTTGAAGCCGTTCTTTATGTTTACCGGCAGTTTTATGTACCTGATGGCCTTTGTATTTGCGGGCAAAGGGGTTCTGGAACTGGTGGAAGGTAAGCTGTTCCAGCCAACGTTGATTAACGGCTTCCCCGAAATCAGTTGGTTGGGAATTTATCCCTACGTGGAAACGTTATTACCGCAGGCCATATTGCTACTTGCGGCGCTGGCGGCGCTGTGGGTGATGCGGAGGAAAAGCACTGTTCCTGGGGAAACGATAAAAACTAATCTATAGCTGTTATTTGAGACGAGAGGATATGTCTGATGACCATGAAGAAAACCCTGATTGCCAGTGCAGTGATGGCCGGTATTTTCACTGCTCCGGCAGCGTTTGCCTTTAAGGAGTATCCGGCAGGTGAGCCTGTCACCATGAATGAGATGGAACTGGCCGCTGTTTACCTGCAGCCAATCGATATGGAACCGCGTGGCATGGGATTACCGGCAGCAAAAGCCGATATTCACCTTGAGGCGGATATTCATGCCGTGGAAGGCAGTAAAAATGGTTTTGGCGCAGGCGAGTGGATCCCTTATCTGACTATCAGTTACACCTTGATTAACAGTGATACGGGTGAAAAACAAGAAGGTACGTTCATGCCGATGGTTGCCAGCGATGGCCCTCATTACGGTGCGAACATCAAAATGATGGGGGTGGGTAACTATAAAGTGACCTATCACATCGAACCGCCGTCAAAAGCAGGTATGCACCGTCATACAGACAGTGAGACCGGCGTTGGTCGTTGGTGGAAACCATTTGACGTGAGTTATGAATTTAAATACGTCGGCCTGAACTAAGCGCTTTTCCATCAGGCTGCTTGATTTGCCATTTTGGACCGGGCAGTGCTCACAATCTTACGTACGAAGTGTACCCACGATTTGTTTTGCGCTGCTCATGTCTTAACTGACCGCGAACTTATCCCCCTGATGGGCTGGCTCTAAATTATCGATGTACCTGGATAGTTACATCATTCAATCCGCCGTACAGAGTCGATGTTATGAGTTATTTTTTTGTCACGACGCTACAGGTTTTTTTCTGCATTGCGCTGCTCTCCGGGGTTCTCTGGAGTCGCATCGATCCCCCTTCTTTGCGCCCACTCGTCTGGACCTTACTCACAGGTTTAATCGTTGGCGTGCTGGTGGGACTTACCCTCCGTGGCTCGCAGCCAGTGCAATTGTTGCTGGTTGGAACAGAAGTGATGATTACGCTGCTGTTTGTGTTGAGCTTCTGGTGGGTATCAAAGCGCATTCGCTACCTGTGGCAGGGGATTTTGGTGTTTGGCGCAGCCCGACATTGGGCTTTGGATCCCAATCTCGGCGGATTAACCAGCACCCATGTGCTAAATACCGATCTGCTGTTGAATCTGACGGCAATGCTATTGGCATTTGCGATCCTCTGCCTGGTTGGGGTACTGAGCGCCATGCTGTTGCGTCGTATTCGTGGACTCTACTGGCCGTTGACGCTGATTCTGATGGTCATGATTTGGCTGCCATTAAGCGGTAATTTGTTGCTACTGCTAATGAAACTGCAGGTGCTACCGCTGGCGAAATCGCTATTGAGTTTCGTGGCCAAAGTGACAAACAACGCGGCGATGTATAACTGGTTGGGGGCCGCCCTATTACTTGCTCTGGCACTGTGCTGGGTACCGGCGTTGTTATGCGCGTTCCGCCAGACGCGTAAAGCCGATGAGCCGATTGCTTATCGACTGGCGCTGGCGCATCGTCGAAATGCGTTTCGTCTTTGGCTGGTCACGCTAGGTTGTGCGGTGGTGGTGATCGCCGGACAACTGTGGTGGGAAAAAGTCGCCTCTCAACCGCCGCAGTTGTCAGAAGCCATTCCGGTACAACTTGCCAGTGATGGCATGGTTCATCTGCCAATAGAACGACTCCGTGATGGCAAGCTGCACCGCTTTGTTTGGGTGGCTGATGATGGTAAAGCGGTACGTTTTTTCGTGATTAACCGTTATCCCGACAAGTTGCGTTTGGGGGTAGTTTTTGATGCCTGTCTACTGTGCGGCGATCAGGGTTACGTGATGGAAGGTAATCAGGTTATCTGCGTGGCATGCGGGGTACACATTTTCATTCCTTCGATTGGTAAACCTGGTGGTTGCAATCCTGTGCCAATTGAAAACTGGCGTAATGATGAGAAAGAGCTGGTGATCCCAGGTAAAGAGCTGGCTGCTGGCGTGAATTACTTCTCGACGGTCATGACCATCAAGGTGACCGACCCGGTTGATGGTTCCACATTGACCAATACTTCTGCTGACTACAAATACAGCTATGGTGGCAAAACCTGGTTTTTCTCGTCCGAGGCCAATTACGATCGCTTCCGTAAAACCCCGGAACAGTTCGTCCCTGCTGAATTGAGGGAGGAGTAACAATGCTGTGGAGAATGTTACGACAATCCTGGGGGCGTAATCTCCGACGCAAGGGGCTGGCTATTATGACCGTCTTTCTTGCGTCCAGCCTTATCTCCGCCCTGCTGGCGGTGTCGATTGATATTGGCGATAAAATGTCCAGAGAATTGAAGTCCTATGGTGCCAATATTTTGATTGAACCTGCCGGACAGGCGGCGCTTCCTGCACTTTTCAGTGAAAACAGTAATCCACTATCAGGACAGGATTTCCTTGATGAAGCGGAACTCCCCAACATTAAGGATATCTTCTGGCGCAACAACATTGTCGGCTTTGCCCCTATGCTTGGCGGTGATGTCGACGTTAACGGCAAAGAAGTACGTATTCTCGGCACCTTCTTCAGCCAACCGGTAGATATTCCAGATGAAGAAGGGTTTGAGACGGGGCAAAAAACGGTAAGCCCGTTCTGGCAAGTGACAGGCCACTGGCCGCAAGAGCCTGCTGGTGATGCTCCTCAAACACTGGTAGGGCATGCGTTGGCACGACAAACGGGCTGGAAGCCAGGCGATAAACTGGTGATCCGTACCAGCAATACAACGTTGAATGTGGCCGTCAGCGGCATTCTCTCCAGCGGCGGGGACGAGGATAACCAACTGGTTATGCCGTTGAGCACGGCGCAAACGTTGCTGGATTTACCCGGCAAAGTACAGGCCATTCGTGTCTCAGCGCTGACGGTGCCGGAAAATGAATTGTCGCGTAGGGCGCGTGAAAATCTCGATGCACTGAATGCTGAAGAGTACGACCTTTGGTACTGCACTGCCTATGTCTCGTCCATTGCTCATCAACTGGAGGAGGCTATTTCCGGTGCAGAAGTTCGCCCTGTGTGGCAGGTTGCTGCATCTGAGGGGGTTGTAATCGATAAAATTCAGTTGCTGATGGCCGTAGTGACCGTCGCAGCACTGGCAGCTTCGGCTATGGGAATTGCGTCACTTATGACCAGCACCATTATGGAACGCGCTAAAGAGATCGGCCTGATGAAGGCGCTTGGCGCGCATCAGTGGCAAATCATGCTGTTGTTCTATCTTGAAGCCGCGTCCAGTGGACTGGCCGGAGGGGCATTGGGATGTGTTGCTGGATGGGGAATGGCGAAAGCGATTGGCCTGATGCTATTTGATGCGCCATTGAATTTTGCCTGGATTGTGGTGCCATGTGTATTGGTTATTGCGGTCCTGATTGCCCTGATTGGCACCTGGTTCCCGGCCCGCCGTATTGCCCGCCTGTATCCTGTGGAGGTGCTGTATGGCCGCTAAACGTACGATGCTCTGGTTGCTGGTATGGCGGGCACTGCGTCTGCGTTTTCAGCGAGTTAGCGTAGTATTTGCCGCATTGATGGTCGGGGCGACCATTGTGACCGCGCTATCTGCGGTGTGGTTCGACATCAATACCAAAATGAGTGAAGAATTGCGGACCTTTGGCGCAAATTTCTACATCGGGCCAGGCCATGGCTCCGGCATGCCGCAGCAAGCGTTGCAGACTATTTTAGATCAGGCACCGCAAGGCCTGGTTCACGGAGCCAGTCCTTGGCTTTACGGTATGGCGCGTACCGAGCTGGAGAAGGTGGTGATTGTCGGCGTGTGGTTTGAATCCTTGCAAAAGCTGGTGCCGTACTGGCAGGTTCAGGGGAATTGGATTGGTGTCAGCTTTGACGATCGCAATGCGATGATTGGCATCAAATTGGCTGAGCGTCTTAACGTCCAACCGGGCGATAACATCATCCTGGTGGATCACAATCAGCGCAAAAACTTACAGATAAAAGGCATTGTTGAAGCCGGTGATGCGACAGATAACATGCTAATTGTGAGTCTTGAAGTGGCGCAGGCGTGGTTGCATCAGCCCGATAAAATCAGCCATGGGCTGCTGAGTGTCAGTAACGATGTCGGTCAGGTGGAAAACTATGCCAGCCGATTGCAGGCTCAATACCCGGATCTGGAGATCCGTCCAATACGGAAAGTCTCCGCATCAGAAGGACAGGTACTGGATAAAATAAAAGGGTTAATGGGGCTGGTATCGGTTGTGATCCTTGCGCTGTCATCTTTGTGTGTGAATACCACGTTGATGGCCATTGTGGGTGAGCGGGCAAGGGAATTTGCGCTGCAAAAAGCGTTGGGGGCCAGCAACGGTGATATTGTCCGGCAAATTCTCCTTGAAACCTGCATTATCGCGCTGGCTGCAGTGGTTTGTGGGTGGATCTTAGGGTACATGTTGGCCCAACTACTGGGACTGACTGTATTCAATGCCGCAATATCGCTACGCTGGCCAGTGCTGCCCATCACCCTGACATTATCTTTACTGGTCGCCATTCTGGCGGCGATTGTTCCGGTCCGTCGCGCGGTTAGCATCGAACCCGCAAAAGTGTTGAAAGGAGAGTAACGCCATGTCCGTTGTGCAGACCCCATCAATGGCGATTGAAACCCGCCATTTATATAAACGGTTCGGCGATGTTACCGCCTTAGATGACATCAACCTGCAAATAGTGCAGGGGGAGTTTGTCGCGATTATGGGCGCTTCTGGTTCGGGTAAAACGACACTGATGAATATTCTGACCTGCCTGGACACCGCGACAGAAGGTCAGGTGTTTTTAGATGGGATTGATGCTGCCGCACTGGATGAAGAGGGGCGTCGCCGTTTTCGCGCTGAGAAAATAGGGTTGGTATTCCAGCAGTTTCATCTGATCCCGTTTTTAACCGCGCTGGAGAATATCATGCTGGCGCAACACTACCATAGCGTGGTAGATGAAGCGGCGGCCAGGAAGGTTCTGGAACAAGTCGGTCTTGGGCATCGAGTAACGCACCTGCCGAGTCAACTTTCTGGGGGAGAGCAGCAACGGGTGTGCATTGCCCGGGCGCTGGTCAATGAGCCGCCGGTGATTTTTGCCGATGAACCTACGGGTAACCTCGATGAAGAGAATGAACAGCGGGTGTTGGATCTACTCACTGACCTGCATCGGCAGGGGCGCACGATTGTGATGGTGACGCATAATCCGGCGCTGGGGTTATTTGCCGATCGTATTATCCGTTTGCAGCATGGCAAATATCACGGTGAGGAGGCTAATCAACATGCGCTGGATTAACGTATTAACTTTCGCCATTTTGGTTCTGATTAGTGGATGTAAAGAAGAGAAGTTGGTGGTTGGGCAGCAAGCCCCGGCGCTGGCAACATTCGACCTGCAGGGGGGGAAGGCTGGGCTTGAGCGCTGGCGTGGAAAGGCTATTTATCTAAACTTTTGGTCGGCGGGATGCGGTGGCTGTCTTGCCGAAATGGACGCGCTGGAAGCGCTAAGTAAAAAGTGGGGCGATAACGTTGTGGTCGTGGCTGTGAATACCGATCCGGCAACGGTTAACATAGATGACTTACTGGCGAAACATCAGGTTTCTTACCCGGTACTCCGCGATCAGCTTAAGATTTCCCAGGAACGCTATCAGGTCATCGGCACGCCAACCTCTGTGTTAATTGACAGGGATGGTCGTGTACTGGAATTACACCAGGGGATGCGGAAACCGCCTGAGTTAGATGCAACGTTTGCGCGACTGGCCGCCCGATGAACGCGATACAAAGAGAAACACTATATGGCATTCAGGTGGAATAAAGAGAGTCTGGCCGTCCTGCGTGAAAACGCAGGCGTTCTCACGACGGAGCAGATTGCGGGGATGCTTCACACTAATATTACGGTTGTGCGCAATATGGCGTATCGACTGAAACTCAGCCTGCGGGTATCCGCCTACAATCAAAAACGTATTGAACAGGTACAAACACTCTATACGTCTTCTGAACCACTAAATCTGAAAGAGATTGCTGCAAAAACTGGACTGACATTCAGTACGGTGCAATACATTGTGTATGTGAAATTAAAAAGTAAACCATATACCAAACGGGAATACGTTTCCTTTGAAACTGATGATGCGGTTCATTATCGGATACAACGAGAGTTCATTGATACTGAGCGTTCCCTTTTACACAACATCCCAGATAACACGCGCTTTCATCAATTGTATTTGACAGATGGAACCTTATATTGTGCACGCAATATCCGCAGCGAAGTGATTATCTGCGAATAATTGAATGGCATATTTCGTCAACCGACGAAGCAAGTATTCATAGTTGCGTTTAATCTGGCTTATCTTTTTTTGTGGGAAAATAAAGAATGGCCAATGTATACGCATTTGAATCCTCCCTGGTGATGATGATTGCCGCCACATTTGTCCTCGCCGGGATGGTGAAAGGCGTTACGGGTATGGGGTTACCTACCGTGGCGATGGGGATCCTCGGATCGCTTATTTCACCGGTTGCGGCGGCGGCTATGCTGCTATTGCCTTCGCTGATAAGCAATTTGTTCCAGTTTGGCGGTGGTGGAAATACACGCCAATTACTCAAACGACTGTGGCCAATGCTGCTGACAGTGGTAGTGGCGACTCTGCTTGCCAGCGCCTGGATTACCGGGGGCGACACCACCCGAACTCAGTTTGCGCTCGGCGTGGCGCTGGTGGCCTACGCTATCTGGACGCTGGCGGGAAAGAAAATCACGGTGGCCCCGCAGCGTGAAAAACCGTACTCCTTCGTTATTGGATTTGTGACCGGCTTATTGACCGGCGGAACCGGGGTGTTTGTGATACCCGCCGTACCCTGGATCCAGTCCCTGGGCTTTGAGAAAGATGAACTGGTACAGGCGCTCGGGATCTCTTTTACCTTTTCGACCCTGGCATTGGCGCTGGGTCTGTGGTGGCACAACGCGCTGCCCGTACAATCTTTAAGCTTGTCGGCTTTGGCCATTGTTCCTGCACTTATTGGCCAGTGGATAGGAACCCGTGTGCGAAGGGTTATTTCTCCGCTCGTGTTTAAACGCTGTTTTCTGTTTTGTCTGGTCGGGTTGGGTACAGAGATGATGCTGCGTGCTATGTGACCGGTTCGGTGACTTTGCGCGACTTTCATGGCATCGTTAATTCAGTGATTCAGGGGCAATGAGGTCGTTATGGCATCCGTGATGTTACATGAAGAAGAGGGCGATCTGGAGTCGAGAATGGCGCTTACTGCGGCGGCAATGGCCGATAAGTCGCGCTCGCGTATGCTGTGCGCCCTGATGGATGGCCGTGCCTGGACCGCGACCGAGCTCAGCGCTGTGGCGGATGTGTCCGCGTCGACCGCCAGCGCGCATCTCGCGCGTCTGTGCGAACAACGCTTTGTTGTGGCGTTGGCGCAGGGCAGGCATCGTTATTTTCGCCTTGCGAGTCCCGATATCGCCGAACTGCTGGAGCGCCTGATGGGCGTGGCGTGGTGCACATCCGTACCACGAAAAATTACTACGCCGCTAAGCTTGCGGCATGCCCGCACCTGCTACGACCATCTCGCCGGAGAGGTGGCGGTAAGGCTGTTCGATACGCTGGTTTCCCGCCAGTGGTTAACGCCGGATGGCGAAACGCTGACGTCACTTGGACGGGAAAAGCTGGCGCTGATGGGGATTGTCCTCACTGCTGGCTCATCCCGGCGGAAGTTAACCTGCGGTTGTCTGGACTGGAGCGAGCGACGTTATCATCCTGGTGGTGTGCTTGGCGCAACGTTGCTGCGCTGGTTCAGTGAACAGCGATGGATAAAAACAGTACAGGGCAGCCGCCACGTCATCTTCACACCTCTTGGCATTCGTAAACTCGAAACCGAGTTTGGTGTTAAAACGACACGCTAGATGGTCTGTTTTGCGAAAGCGTTCCCGGAAATATGTCATATTTCTGTCACACTCTATTGTGATTGATAACAACAAGAGGTCGTAGGGATGAATAAATCGTTAATCGCCGCAGCCGTGGCAGGGGCTGTATTATGGTCAACCGCCGCGCAGGCGCAGACCGCGCCGGAAGGGTATCAGCTTCAACAAGTATTGATGATGAGTCGGCATAACTTACGTGCACCTTTAGCCAATAATGGCAGCGTTCTTGAACAGTCCACCCCCAAGCAATGGCCAGAGTGGGATGTCCCCGGCGGACAACTCACCACCAAAGGCGGTGTGCTGGAAATCTATATGGGTCACTACATGCGAGAGTGGCTGGCAGAGCAGGGGATGGTGAAATCGGGCGAATGTCCGGCACCGGATACGGTTTATACCTATGCTAACAGCCTGCAGCGCACTGTTGCTACGGCGCAGTTCTTTGTCACCGGCGCTTTCCCTGGTTGCGATGTTCCGGTCCATCATCAGGAAAAAATGGGCACCATGGATCCTACCTTTAATCCGGTGATCACCGATGATTCCGCCACCTTCAGCCAGCAGGCCGTTCAGGCCATGGAGAAAGAGCGTAGTAAAATGCAACTCAACGATAGCTATCAGTTGCTTGAGCAAATGACCGACTACAAAGACTCTCCATCCTGTAAAGAAAAACAGCAGTGTTCCCTGACCGATGCCAAAGATACGTTCAGCGCGAAATATCAGCAGGAGCCAGGCGTATCGGGGCCGCTGAAGGTGGGGAATTCGCTGGTCGATGCCTTCACGCTGCAGTATTACGAAGGCTTCCCGATGGACAAGGTTGCCTGGGGCGAGATTAAATCGGATCAGCAGTGGAAGGTTCTGTCGAAGCTGAAAAATGGCTATCAGGACAGCCTGTTCACCTCCCCGGAAGTGGCGCAGAACGTCGCCAAACCTCTGGTGAAATATATTGATAATGCGCTGGTTACTGAACGCGCGAAAGCACCGAAAATAACCGTGCTGGTGGGACATGACTCAAACATCGCTTCGCTGCTCACCGCGCTGGATTTCAAACCATACCAGCTTCACGATCAGAACGAGCGTACACCGATTGGCGGGAAGATTGTCTTTCAGCGCTGGCATGACAGCAACGCAAATCGTGATCTGATGAAAATCGAGTATGTGTATCAGAGCTCGCTGCAGTTGCGTAATGCAGACGTTCTGACGCTGAAATCCCCAGCGCAGCGCGTAACGCTTGAGCTGAAAGGATGTCCGATAGATGCGGATGGTTTTTGCCCGATAGATAAGTTCGACAGCGTGCTGAATGAGGCGGCTAAATAAAAGAAAAACTCCCCCGTGTTCGCGGGGGAGTCTGAGCGCTAGACGTTTTTACGTTCGATAGTCTGTTCACCCCAAAAGAGCGAATCTTTGTCTGTTTTTTCAAAGGCTTTGATGAGTACCTCATCGCTACCTTCTTCCCAAATTTTTTCCGCCAGTTTCTCGTCATAATGTGCGACTTCAAAAATGGCTTCGGCTATTTCCGGCGATGTATTGCGCAGACTTGCCCATTCGCCGACGCGATGGGCTTTCGCTTCTTGAGTTGGCATTCGAATCCTCCTGTTGAAGATTAGCCGTTGAGTTTTACTGCCAGACCTGCGACATATTCACCCTGATAGCGGGCGATAGATAATTCTTCCTGACTTGGCTGGCGGGAGCCGTCGCCTCCGGCAATGGTGGTTGCACCGTAAGGGGTACCGCCGCGAACTTGAGAGACATCAAACAGCTCTTGCGCCGCGTAACCGATAGGCACAATCACCATCCCATGGTGGGCAAGCGTAGTCCAGGTTGAGGTAATGGTTTGTTCCTGACCGCCGCCGGTTCCCGTTGAGCTGAATACGCTGGCGAGTTTGCCGTACAGAGCACCAGAGGCCCACAGCCCGCCAGTCTGATCGAGGAAGGTACGCATCTGACCGGACATATTGCCAAAGCGCGTGGGGGTACCAAAAATGATGGCGTCGTAATCAGCCAGTTCTTGCGGGGTTGCGACTGGTGCGTTTTGTGTTTTGCCGCCAGCCTTAAGGAAAATCTCAGGCTGCATGGTCTCTGGTACGCGCTTAATAATCACTTCCGCGCCATCTACCTTATTTGCGCCTTCTGCGACTGCATGGGCCATAGTTTCAATGTGTCCGTACATGGAATAATAAAGCACCAGAACTTTTGCCATTTTACACTACTCCTCGAGTTAACCGTGTCCGTAGCGACTCGCTACCTACCTTTAAAGATATGACGTACTGTCAGGAGTGCAAATTTCACAATCACTTCTTTGATTTATAACAATTTTTACAACAACCTGCTTTGTAGCAAAATGATACATATTTAACTGGGGTGAATTCGGTAGTCATAAGAAAGACTTATTGATTTCTTAGGGTGATTATTTCTTTGGCACTCCTGATCCTGTTGCAGGATATTACAGTTAGCGTCTGCCCAGTCCACGCTTCACTATGCTTAATCCCACGCAGTTATTTTCAGGGCCTCGCCCGTAACGCTGCGTGAGGTATCACTCCTCAGTACCTATGCAATATGATGTCTAATCAATGACGGAGGTCAGTAATGGCAAACCATCGGGGCGGTTCCGGCAACTTTGCGGAAGACCGCGAAAGAGCATCAGAAGCAGGTCGAAAAGGTGGCCAGCACAGCGGGGGCAACTTTAAGAATGACCCGCAACGCGCTTCAGAGGCAGGCAAAAAAGGGGGCAAAAATAGCCACGGCAACAACAAATCGTAATTGTCGGGCTATCTGTCAGATATGTCGTGACGCCTGAGCGTCAGAGACAGACGTTACGTAGCCACCGCCGCCGGATCCTTCCGGCGGTTTTTTTTGTCTGCAAGGTTGAACTGTAACAAAACGCAACGCAGACTAATGACATTCAGTTAATCGGGTGTCTCATGTCATTACTCTCTCGTTATTCCTTTTCTGTTAAACCTCAGGAAGCGATCCTCATTGTGATCACCATGTTCTGGGGTGGCACGTTTCTGGCGGTGCAATATGCCGTTACCCTGAGCGGGCCTTTTTTCTTTGTCGGTGTGCGTTTTGCCACTGCCGCGCTGGCGGTCGCGATTTTGTCGTTACACACACTGCATAAGCTGACATGGCTGGAAGTCAAAGCAGGGGTGGCAATCGGTATCGCCATTGCGCTGGGCTATAGCCTGCAAACCTGGGGGCTACAGTTTATTCCCAGCAGTAAATCGGCGTTTATTACCGCGATGTACGTTCCGTTGGTACCGCTTTTACAATGGCTGTGTCTGGGGCGCATGCCTGGACTGATGCCGTGCGTCGGTATTGTACTGGCCTTTATCGGATTGATTTTTCTTGCCGGACCGGGAGGTAATTTACTGGCTTTAGGCGAAGGCGAGTGGATCACGCTCGCCGGTGCGGTGGCGATTGCGGCAGAAATTATCCTGATTAGCGCGTGGGCGGGAAAAGTGGATGTACGGCGGGTAACGGTAGTGCAACTGGCAACGGCTTCGATAGTGGCGTTTATTGCGATGGGACCAGCCGGAGAGACCGTGCCGCCAATGTCTACCGGATTGCTGGTGGTGGCACTGGGGCTGGGGATTTTCAGCGCGATTATTCAGGTCACCATGAACTGGGCGCAGCGTAGCGTTTCGCCGACGCGCGCGACGGTTATTTATACCGGTGAGCCGGTGTGGGCGGGGATCTTTGGCCGTCTGGCGGGTGAACGCTTACCGCTACTTGCATTGCTTGGTGCGGCATTCATTATTGTTGGCGTGCTGGTCAGCGAGCTAAAGTTCAAAAAGAAAAAAGCGCAGCCGCAAGAGGCGCCTCCGGAATCGCTTTAATTTAACCATTCACCGCGTGATTTGGTATGCTGACGCCCTCACAAGAAGGAGAGGGCGCATGGTCCAACGCGCAGAGAAAAAAACAGGTAAGCGTTCGCAGGCCGTCAGTGCAAAACGCCAGGCCATATTAACCGCGGCATTAAATATCTTCTCCCAATATGGGATCCACGGCACGCGCCTGGAACAGGTGGCAGAACAGGCTGGCGTGTCAAAAACCAATTTACTTTATTACTACCCGTCAAAAGAGGTGCTTTATATTGCCGTTTTACGGCAGATCCTCGACATCTGGCTGGCTCCATTGAAAGCTTTTCGCGAAGATTTTGCGCCGCTGGTGGCCATTAAAGAATACATTCGCCTTAAGCTGGAAGTGTCGCGCGATTACCCTCAGGCATCACGGCTGTTTTGTATGGAGATGCTGGCCGGAGCGCCTTTATTGATGGCAGAATTGGAGGGGGATCTCAAAACGCTAATTGATGAGAAATCCGCGCTGATTGCCGGTTGGATCAAAAGCGGAAAACTGGCTCCGGTCGATCCGCATCATCTGATTTTTATGATTTGGGCTTCAACTCAGCACTACGCCGACTTTGCCCCACAGGTAGAGGCGGTGACAGGCGCAACGCTGCGTGATGAAGCCTTTTTTAACCAAACGGTCGAGAGCGTACAGCGGATGATTATTGAAGGGATCCGCGTGCGTTAACTGGCCGGTGGTAAAGGGCAGCTTAAATCGCCTTCTTCACACTGCAAGAGCGAGGCGAGAAACGCTTCGCGCTCGTTGGTCTTATCCGTCAGGCACTGGCTGGTAATCATCGCCTGAACGCTACCGCCTTCGGTGCCAGAACTGAGTAATGCACAGTCCGCATCGCGCAAAGTTATCCAGGATATTTGCGCTTTTTTCAGTAAATCGCGCTGGGTTGGAGCGGCGCGCTTCAGCGCATTCTGATAAGTTTCATTAAGTTTGGCGTCGGCCGCCTTATACTGCTCTGCCGCACAGGTGTTCATCTCAATCTGCGTGTTCGCGTTGGCGCAGTCATCCGCCAGCGCCTGGCCGCTCAGCAGCAGCGCTGCACATGTCAGTACGATTCGTTTCATGCTTCCCTCTGGCTTCATAAAAAAAGGCCCCGTTACCGGAGCCTTAATTAACCACAACCTTAGCCGATTGTCATCAGGCTGGCGTTCCCGCCGGCTGCGGCGGTATTGACGCTCAGAGAGCGTTCAATGTACAGCCTCTCCAGCAGAATATTGCTCTCGCCACGGGCAAAGCCCTGGACCGACACAATCGCCCCTTCGCGGGCCGCCACTGCTTCACACAGTGCGCGAAGCTGATCGGAATCGCCGTGGAAAATAACGGCATCAAACGGCTGCGTGGCGATGTTGTCCGCTTTGGCAAATTGAATGCGCCCGGAGACCGCGGCTGGCAGGCGTTTTGCCAGGTCGCGATGGAACGTATCATCTGGCCACAGGATTAAGCTACCAACGGAAGTTACAGCGGCAACCTGTACCAGTGCATCCTGCTCATCATCGGCGATACACAGCACGCGTTCGCGCGGCAACAGCGTCCAGGTATTGCGCTCGCCGGTGGGTCCTGGCAGCAGGCGTTGCGTTCCGGCCTGCGCCAGTTCGCCAAACTGCTGGCAGAGCGCACGCAGTGCTGGACGGTCGGTTGCCCATTCGCTGAGCGCTTCCAGTGGTTGAACCAGTGCGGCTTTAAGCTGCGCATCGACCGGGTAGTCTGCATCCTGGCGGGCAAGGGTAATGCCTAACGCATTTTCCGGTCGGTTTGCCAGCAGGCGGTACAGATACAGCGGCCCACCCGCTTTTGGCCCGGTTCCTGACAAGCCTTCGCCACCGAATGGTTGCACGCCGACGACGGCGCCGACCATATTGCGGTTAACATACAGGTTCCCCACATGTGCTGAGCCCGTGACCTGGGCGATGGTTTCATCGATACGGGTGTGTACGCCCAGCGTCAGACCGTAGCCGGAGGCATTAATTTGCTCAATCAGGCTGCCCAGATTATTACGGGTGTAACGCACGACGTGCAGTACCGGACCAAACACCTCTTTTTGTAATTCATCGAAGCTTTCCAGCTCAATAAGCGTCGGGGCGATAAAGGTACCGGTTTGCCATTCCCGCGCATCGTCGCTATTTTCGCGCACGGCCTGGAACACCGGACGCCCTTTGGCGCGCATGGCCTGAATATGGCGCTCAATATTGGCTTTGGCTTCTTCATCGATAACCGGTCCAATATCGGTGGTCAGGCGGCCCGGGTTACCCATGCGGCATTCCGCCATCGCGCCGCGCAGCATTTTCAGCGTATGGTCGGCTACATCGTCCTGCAGACACAGGACGCGAAGCGCGGAGCAGCGCTGCCCGGCGCTGTCAAAGGCAGAAGCCAGGACGTCGACCACCACCTGTTCCGTCAGCGCGGAGGAGTCGACGATCATGGCGTTCATCCCGCCGGTTTCGGCGATAAGCGGGATTGGACGTCCCTGAGCATCCAGGCGGGTCGCGATATTGCGTTGCAACAGCGTGGCAACTTCCGTTGAGCCAGTAAACATGACGCCGCGTACGCGCTCATCGGAAGTGAGCTGCGCCCCGACCGTTTCGCCCTGACCAGGCAACAGTTGCACCACGCCTGGCGGTACACCTGCTTCGAGTAAAATGGCAATACCCTGGGCGGCAATCAGCGGGGTTTGTTCCGCGGGTTTTGCCAGCACGCTGTTGCCCGCCGCCAGCGCAGCGGCAATCTGCCCTGAGAAAATAGCCAGCGGGAAGTTCCAGGGGCTGATACAGACTACCGGCCCTAACGGACGATGGGTTTCATTATCGAAGTCATCGCGGACCTGACCGGCATAATAGTGCAGGAAATCTACCGCTTCGCGCACTTCCGCAATGGCGTTGCTGAAGGTTTTACCTGCTTCGCGCACCAGAATGCCAATCAATTGCTGCATCTGGCCTTCCATTAGAACGGCGGCGCGATGCAAAATAGCGGCGCGCTCTTGTGGCGGTGTGGCGAACCAGATCGGCGCGTTATTTACTGCGTTCTGCAATGCCTGTTCCACTTCGCTGTGAGTCGCTTCACGCACGTAACCGACAATATCTTTCGGTTCGGCCGGGTTGACGACTGGCGTCATTTCACCGTCAGCAACCGGATGTTCGAGTATTGGCTTAGCGTGCCATTTTTGCAGCGCGCTGTTGAGCAGGGCGGAGGACAGCGAGGCCAGACGATGTTCGTTAGCTAAATCCAGTCCGCCTGAGTTTTCGCGGCCTTTACCGTACAGGTCACGCGGCAGGGCAATCTTCGGATGTGGCAGACCAGCCTGGCCTTCCTGCTGCACCAGTTTTTCAACGGCTTCGACCGGGCAGGCTACCAGTTCATCCAGCGGCAGGGTCGTGTCTGCAATGCGGTTGACGAATGAAGTGTTGGCGCCGTTTTCCAGCAGACGACGCACCAGATACGCAAGCAGCGTTTCATGCGTGCCTACCGGTGCATAAATGCGGCATGGACGGTTCAGTTTGCCATCGGCAACTTTACCGGTGACCTGCTCATATAGCGGTTCGCCCATACCGTGCAGGCACTGGAACTCGTACTGACCCGGATAGTAGTTTTGACCGGCTAATTGATAAATCGCCGCCAACGTATGGGCGTTGTGGGTGGCGAACTGCGGGTAGATCAGATTCGGTACCGCAAGCAGTTTTTTCGCACAGGCCAGATAGGAAACGTCGGTGTACACCTTACGGGTATAGACCGGATAACCTTCCAGACCGTCCATTTGCGCACGTTTGATTTCGCTATCCCAGTAGGCGCCCTTAACCAGGCGGATCATCAGGCGACGGCGGCTGCGCGTGGCGAGGTCAATCAAGTAGTCGATAACATACGGGCAGCGCTTCTGGTAGGCTTGAATAACAAAGCCGATACCGTTCCAGCCCGCCAGTTCAGGTTCAAAACACAGTTTTTCCAGCAGATCGAGGGAGATCTCCAGTCGGTCTGCCTCTTCAGCATCGATATTGATACCGATGTCGTACTGGCGGGCCAGCAGAGTAAGCGACTTCAGACGCGGATAGAGTTCATCCATCACGCGGTCATACTGCGCGCGGCTATAACGCGGATGCAACGCCGACAGCTTGATAGAAATACCCGGCCCTTCATAGATGCCGCGACCATTTGAGGCTTTACCAATGGCGTGGATTGCCTGTTGGTACGAAACCATATAAGCCTGGGCATCAGCGGCGGTTAGAGCCGCTTCACCCAGCATGTCATAAGAGTAGCGGAAACCTTTTTCTTCCAGTTTACGCGCGTTAGCCAGCGCTTCGGCGATAGTCTCTCCGGTGACGAACTGCTCGCCCATCAAGCGCATTGCCATGTCGACGCCTTTACGCACCAGTGGTTCACCGCTCTTGCCGATAATACGGTTGAGTGAGCGTGAAAGGCTGGCTTCATTATGCGTAGAAACCAGACGACCGGTAAACAACAGTCCCCAGGTCGCCGCGTTGACGAAAAGTGACGGACTGCGTCCAATGTGCGACTGCCAGTTGCCGTTGCTGATTTTGTCGCGGATTAACGCATCGCGGGTTGCCTTATCAGGAATACGCAGCAAGGCTTCCGCCAGACACATCAGTGCGACGCCTTCCTGTGAAGAAAGGGAGAATTCCTGCAATAAACCTTGTACCATCCCGGCGCGGCCGCTGGCGGTCTTCTGGTTACGCAGTTTGTCGGCCAGGCTGTACGCCAGCTTGTGCGCTTGCTCAGCGATGGGTTGCGGCAGACGAGCCTGCTCCATCAGCATCGGCACTGCATCGGTTTCGGCGCGGCGGTACGCGGCGGTGATTGCTGCGCGGGAAACTGACTGCGGCAGGATCTGTTCGGCAAATTCCAGGAAAGGCTGATGCGCTTCATTCTGCGGCGTGGTTGACTCCTCACCCTCATTCGCGGCACCCGCCAGCAGGGCCGGTAGTTCAGGAAGCGCGTCGTTATTTTCCAGTCTTTCGAGATAATTAAAGATGGCTTGTTTGATCAGCCAATGTGGCGTGCGATCGATTCGTGATGCTGCTGTTTTAATACGCTCGCGAGTGGCGTCATCCAGCTTAACCCCCATCGTGGTGGTTCCCATGCCGTTTACTCCTGTTGTACTGAAATACGGGTCTGATAGTTACCGAGAAATATCCACTATGTTGCAACTTTGTGCAACCGTGTTAAATGTGACTTGGTTTGCAAGCTTGGAAATGAATGAGATGTTAATAAATATGAGTCTTATGATGTGGGCTGTAAAAATTACAGAATCTTTTTCTCTGCGGTAGTTAACACTTTTAAAAGGTGCAACCGAAAAAAATGTGAGAGAGTGCAACCTACAGAAAAATGCTATCTACTCTGGATCAAATTTGATGTAAATGGTGTGTTAAATCGATTGTGAATAACCATCGCTTCCGGCAGGATACGGTCGCCCTGGTCAACATAGATATCTTTGCCACGTTCCGGCAGGGTAATAAAACGGCAAGCCACGACATTGCTGATACATAATTTTGGAGAGTTTTGATGGCTATTAGCACACCGATGTTAGTGACATTCTGTGTCTATATTTTCGGCATGATATTGATAGGGTTTATTGCATGGCGTTCAACCAAAAACTTTGACGATTACATTCTGGGGGGACGCAGTCTGGGTCCGTTCGTGACCGCGTTATCCGCTGGGGCATCTGACATGAGCGGCTGGTTGCTGATGGGTCTGCCTGGCGCAATTTTCCTGTCGGGCATTTCAGAAAGCTGGATCGCCATCGGCCTTATTTTGGGCGCCTGGATCAACTGGAAGCTGGTGGCCGGACGTTTACGCGTACACACCGAATACAATAACAATGCGCTGACGTTACCGGATTACTTTACCGGTCGCTTTGAAGATAAAAGTCGAATTCTGCGTATTATCTCCGCGCTGGTTATTTTGCTGTTTTTCACCATCTATTGTGCTTCAGGGATTGTGGCAGGGGCGCGTCTGTTTGAAAGTACCTTTGGCATGAGCTACGAAACAGCACTGTGGGCGGGCGCGGCCGCGACGATCATTTACACCTTTATCGGTGGTTTCCTGGCAGTAAGCTGGACCGATACCGTCCAGGCCAGCCTGATGATCTTTGCTCTGATCCTGACGCCGGTGATGGTTATTATTGGTGTGGGTGGGTTCGAGGATTCGCTGGAAGTGATTAAACAAAAGAGCATTGAGAACGTGGACATGTTCAAAGGGCTGAATTTTGTTGCCATCATTTCCCTGATGGGCTGGGGTCTGGGCTACTTTGGTCAGCCGCATATTCTGGCGCGCTTTATGGCTGCAGATTCCCACCATAGCATCGTTCATGCTCGCCGCATTAGCATGGCCTGGATGATCCTGTGTCTGGCAGGTGCCGTGGCTGTGGGCTTCTTTGGTATTGCTTACTTTAACAACAACCCACAGCTTGCCGGTGCCGTTAACCAGAACGCCGAGCGTGTGTTTATTGAACTGGCGCAAATCCTGTTTAACCCGTGGATTGCCGGTATTCTGCTGTCTGCGATCCTCGCTGCGGTTATGTCGACCCTGAGCTGCCAGCTGCTGGTGTGCTCCAGCGCAATCACCGAAGACTTGTACAAAGCATTCCTGCGTAAAAATGCCAGCCAGAAAGAGCTGGTATGGATTGGCCGCATCATGGTGCTGGTCGTGGCGCTGGTGTCTATCGCGCTGGCGGCGAACCCGGAGAACCGCGTGCTGGGTCTGGTAAGCTACGCCTGGGCGGGCTTCGGCGCGGCGTTTGGCCCGGTGGTTCTGTTCTCGGTAATGTGGTCGCGTATGACCCGCAACGGCGCGCTGGCAGGGATGATCATCGGTGCGGTGACGGTAATCGTCTGGAAGCAGTTCGCCTGGCTGGGTCTGTATGAAATCATCCCGGGCTTTGTTTTCGGCAGCATCGGTATTGTGGTCTTCAGCCTGTTGGGTAAAGCACCTTCAACTGCTATGCAGCAACGTTTTGCCGAGGCTGACGCGCATTATCACTCAGCTCCGCCATCGCGTTTACAGGCAGAATAATTTATCTCCTGTCCCTGAAGCCCGCCGTGCGCGGGCTTTTTATTGCGCCCCCGCAAACCTGCATAACCATTACCCGCCTAACTGTTTACATTAAGTCATCATTCTCAAAACATTCTGCTTGAGTTTTTCTTTGCTGTAATGATAATCACTATCACTGTAATTTACTTTTCTTTTCATCAATTGACCGAGAATAACGTTTAAGGGTTCTTCGCATGTTTGTTCCATTTCTAATTATGTTGCGCGAAGGGTTAGAGGCCGCGCTGATTGTCAGCCTGATTGCCAGCTACCTGAAACGGACTCAGCGTGGTCGATGGATTGGTGTGATGTGGATTGGTGTTCTGCTGGCGGCGGCGTTATGCCTGGCGTTAGGGATTTTCATCAACGAAACCACCGGTGAATTTCCGCAAAAAGAACAGGAGCTGTTTGAAGGCATCGTGGCGGTCATTGCCGTGGTGATCCTCACCTGGATGGTGTTCTGGATGCGTAAAGTTTCCCGCAACGTCAAAGTCCAGCTTGAACAGGCTGTCGATAACGCGTTGCAACGCGGTAATCATCACGGCTGGGCGCTGGTGATGATGGTCTTTTTTGCTGTTGCGCGAGAAGGGCTGGAATCGGTGTTCTTCCTGCTGGCGGCATTCCAGCAGGATGTAGGCATCTGGCCGCCGTTAGGCGCGATGCTGGGACTGGCTACCGCAGTGGTTCTGGGATACCTGATTTACCTCGGCGGCATTCGCCTCAACCTCGGGGCATTCTTTAAATGGACCAGCCTGTTCATTTTGCTGGTAGCTGCCGGTCTTGCCGCAGGGGCGATCCGCGCTTTCCACGAAGCCGGGTTGTGGAATCATTTTCAGGATGTGGCGTTTGACCTGAGCAGTGTGCTGTCGACGCATTCGCTGTTTGGCACATTGATGGAAGGCATTTTCGGCTATCAGGAAGCGCCAAGCGTTAGTGAAGTCGCTGTCTGGTTTATCTACCTGATTCCGGCGTTGATTATGTTTGCACTACCGCCGCGTTCAGGCACTACGGCATCGCGTACCGCACCTTGATAAAAACGCGATGCAGAATACTTTTTAGTTACAACATACTTATTTATAGGGATAGGTTATGACGTTTAATTTTCGCCGTAGTGCGCTGCAGTTGGGTATTGCCGCGCTGTTTGCATCCGCTTTTTCTGCACAAGCCGCCGATATTCCGCAGGTGAAAGTCACGGTTAACGACAAACAGTGTGAACCGATGACGATCACGGTTAACGCCGGGAAAACGCAGTTCATCATCCAGAACCACAGCCAGAAAGCGCTGGAGTGGGAAATTCTTAAAGGCGTTATGGTGGTTGAAGAGCGCGAAAACATTGCACCAGGCTTTAGCCAGAAAATGACCGCTAACCTGCAGCCTGGCGAATATGATATGACCTGCGGTCTGTTGACTAACCCGAAAGGCAAACTGATCGTAAAAGGCAGCGCAACGGCGGATGCCGCACAGAGCGATGCTCTGCTGAGTCTGAGCGGCGCGATTACCGAATATAAAGCTTATGTGACAGCTGAAACCGCGCAGTTGGTTGCGGGCACTAAAGCCTTCACTGATGCGATTAAAGCAGGCGATCTGGAAAAAGCGAAATCGCTGTATGCGCCAACCCGTCAGCATTATGAGCGTATTGAACCGATTGCTGAACTGTTCTCCGATCTCGACGGCAGCATCGATGCGCGTGAAGATGATTATGAGCAAAAAGCCGCCGATCCTAAATTCACCGGCTTCCACCGCCTGGAGAAAGCGCTGTTTGGCGACAATACCACCAAAGGTATGGATCAGTACGCCGACCAATTAAATAGCGATGTTCTTGACCTGCAAACGCGTATTAGCGAGCTGGCTTTCCCACCGTCAAAAGTTGTTGGCGGGGCAGCAGGACTGATTGAAGAAGTTGCTGCCAGCAAAATCAGTGGGGAAGAAGATCGCTACAGCCATACCGATCTGTGGGATTTCCAGGCCAACGTCGATGGCGCGCAGAAAATTGTCGATCTCCTACGTCCTCAGTTGCAAAAATCCAATGCTGAGCTGCTGGCGAAGGTGGATGCGAACTTCAAAAAGGTTGATACCATTCTGAGCAAGTACCGTACCAAAGACGGTTTTGAAACCTATGACAAACTGACTGATGCCGATCGTAATGCGCTGAAAGGGCCAATCACGACGCTGGCGGAAGACTTGTCGCAATTACGCGGTGTTCTGGGTCTGGATTAAGCACTATGCAGCAAGATAATGAAAACGGCGTGAGCGAACCGTCACGCCGACGTTTACTGAAAGGGATGGGCGCCCTGGGTGGGGCGCTGGCGCTGGCGGGTGGGTGTCCGGTTGCCCACGCGCAAAAACCACAAAGCGCGCCGGGAACGCTGTCTCCGGATGCGCGTAGTGAAACGCAGCCGTTTTATGGTCAGCATCAGGCGGGGATCCTGACGCCGCAGCAGGCATCAATGATGCTGGTGGCATTCGATGTTCTCGCCAGCGATAAGGCCGATCTTGAGCGTTTATTTCGGTTGTTGACTAGCCGATTTGCGTTTCTGACCACCGGTGGACCGGCACCGGATACGCCCAATCCGCGTCTCCCTCCTATGGATTCAGGTATCCTCGGCGCATACATTGCGCCAGACAACCTGACGATGACGTTGTCGGTTGGTTCATCGCTGTTCGATGAACGTTATGGCCTGAAATCGCAGATGCCGAAAAAGCTGCAAAAAATGACCCGCTTCCCGAATGATTCGCTGGATGCGGCGCTGTGCCATGGCGATTTGCTGCTGCAGATTTGTGCCAACACCCAGGACACGGTCATCCACGCGTTGCGCGATATTATTAAACATACGCCCGATCTCCTCAGCGTGCGCTGGAAACGTGAAGGGTTTATTTCTGACCACGCCGCGCGCAGCAAAGGCAAAGAGACCCCGGTCAACCTGCTTGGCTTTAAAGACGGCACCGCGAATCCGGACGCTACGGATGCGAAGTTGATGCAAGACGTGGTGTGGGTGACGGATGGGCAGGGCGAACCTGCCTGGGCGCAAGGTGGCAGTTATCAGGCCGTCAGGCTCATTCAGTTCCGCGTTGAGTTCTGGGATCGTACGCCGCTGAAAGAGCAGCAAACGATTTTTGGTCGTGATAAACACACCGGCGCGCCGCTGGGTATGCAGCATGAGCATGATGTGCCTGACTATGCCAGTGATCCTGAAGGTGAGGTGATTGCGCTCGACAGTCATATCCGCCTGGCAAACCCGCGCACGAAAGAGACCGACTCGAGCCTGATGATGCGTCGTGGCTACAGTTATTCGCTCGGTGTGACTAATTCCGGTCAACTGGATATGGGGCTGTTGTTTGTTTGCTATCAACACGATCTGGAAAAAGGATTTTTGGCGGTGCAGAAACGTCTGAATGGTGAAGCGCTTGAAGAGTATGTCAAACCGATTGGCGGGGGATATTTCTTTGCTTTGCCGGGCGTTAAAACTGCAGACAATTATCTGGGACAGTCTCTGCTCGAAGCCTGATGATGATGCCCCGCAGTACAGCGGGGTTTTTCCTGACATCTTGATGAAGGAACAAACTATTTTTTATGATCGGTATGCGACTGAAATAATTCTGTCATCTCTCTGCAAGAGACTGTCTCTGGTGATAAGATAGAATTTAAGTTAACAATAAGTAAAAATATTGTTGCATTAGCGAAAGGTTATGATGTAATTATAAGTAATAGCGGTAGTTCCCGGCGGTGATAGTCATTCACTATGGAGATCGCGAATGGAAAAGTCCTGTACTGGACACGTTTTTCACAGTAACAGCAGTACCTTACGCGGACGTTTCTCTTCCGGTAGCCACCTCGTCACCGCTAAATCTCTCTCTCATTCACTTCTTATCCTTGTTACTGACGCCCTGTACGGTGCGCGTAGCCGTGTGTGGCGTCTTATCCGAAAGCAAGCAATGGCTTACAAGGAAGCCAACCCTCAGATGTTCGTGCGCATAATCGTGCCGCCAACGGCGCGTGTGATGTATACCTACAACTCAAGGTGCTATCCATGGGAAGACAAAAAGCAGTGATCAAAGCTCGTCGTGAAGCAAAACGTGTGCTGAGGCGGGATTCGCGTAGTCATAAGCAACGTGAAGATGAATCGGTCACCTCGCTTGTGCAGATGGGCGGCGTAGAAGCGATCGGTATGGCGCGTGACAGTCGCGACGCCACGCCAATCACGGCGCGGAATGAAGCTCAGGCGCACTACCTGAATGCTATCGAGAGTAAACAGCTGATCTTCGCCACCGGTGAAGCCGGGTGTGGTAAAACCTGGATCAGCGCGGCAAAAGCTGCAGAGGCTCTGATCCACAAAGACGTGGACCGGATCATTGTAACCCGTCCAGTTCTGCAAGCTGATGAAGACCTCGGCTTCTTACCTGGAGATGTTTCCGAGAAGTTCGCTCCTTATTTTCGCCCCGTGTATGACGTGCTGGTGAAACGGCTGGGAGCCTCCTTCATGCAATATTGCCTGCGACCTGAGATTGGTAAGGTGGAAATCGCGCCGTTCGCCTATATGCGTGGACGTACATTTGAAAATGCAGTGGTCATTCTTGACGAGGCTCAGAACGTCACTGCTGCGCAAATGAAGATGTTTTTGACCCGCCTCGGGGAGAATGTGACGGTGATTGTGAATGGGGATGTGACCCAGTGCGATCTTCCAGCTCACGTTCGCTCAGGGCTTAGCGATGCGCTGGCCCGTTTCGAAGAAGATGATATGGTTGGGATTGTTCGTTTCAATAAAGACGATTGCGTCCGCTCTGCGCTCTGTCAGCGGACGCTCAACGCTTACAACTGATAAGTACTCCGTCTTCAAGGCCCGGGAAACCGGGCTTTGTTATTTGTGTGTTATTAAGTAAATTTTAGAAATTGAAATAGTATGCTCTGATGAAATAGAACATCGAAAACGAGTAGAAACCAGGATATCTGAAGTCGAGGGGGAACCTTGCCTGACTTGAGATATGTCAAAAGCTTGATTTATGAACTGTGGAATAGAGAACACCTTATTTTAGACTCATGCGTTTATCCAGTGATGAATGCGTCTCGCGGATCAGCGACCCGTTGAGCTCACAGCACTCAGCGGACGTTCGTGTAATGATTCGCCAACGCGGAACGATAGCTACGCTTTTATCGAGATGTCGCATTCATCAGCCAGTTTCTGAGCTAAGTTACGACATTATGTTACATCTGATTTTGCAGAAGAATCATGATTTCCTCATTAATATGATCCAACAGGTCATACCGTCTCCGGTATTCCGCGCGTTTTTTACTGGCAAGCTCATTAAATGACTTACGCTCTACATAAATTGGCAACTTATACCAATTACCGTATGGACGACCAGCAACTGATTCCCAAAAATCACTGTACAGGGCAACAAAGTATTTACGTTTCTTGTACCGGTATCGCCATTGCCTGAAAACATGGCTCTGTTCACTAACTGCTAAAATATTAGTGATATCACAGCAACGCATCAATGAACAAAGAACCTCAAAAACGATCCGCTTAGGGAATAGTCCATAGCAGGCTTTAGTAGCGTCACGAATAATGTCTGGGCCAATATTTTTTGGTGCCCCCTGCAGACCGCCAATAAATGCACAATGTCCTTTTTTTGACGGGATAACCGAGAAGGACAATCGGGCCACCGGGGTGTTGTTAAAACTCAGAGATAACATCAGTTCTCCTTCACGATCAAAACCGCCTGAAGAACAGTGAATATCAAAATCCTCACCATTTTTTCCGGTGAAATGGACCAATAGCACATCTCTGTCGGGTAATAATAACGCCTGGTGTTTCACTGGTAAACTCTGGACAAAACGGTAGTGACCAATAATGTTTTTCCTTCGATTCCATGCCAGCCCTCCTTTATGTAAATAGGGACGATGAATTTTGGCTGGTAACGTAGGTTGCATCTCCAGAATCTTATCAATTGATTTAAGGGAATGTAATTCTTGATAATACCGAATACTGGAGACAGGGCTTATCATAGATCGTAAAAGATACATGAGTCGAAATTTTTTGTTCTTCCATTTGCTATGCAAAGGGCCACGTGCCAATAGAATTTGGTTAAAGAAACTTAGATATGATGTATTTTTCATAAGTATCATTATTAATTCAGGGTGTTTAAATTTATTTACGTGCAAGGTGTAAATACTGGAATCTCTGACGCTGTTTTGTTAATGCGAAACATTTTGAAAATAAATTCATGTCTGACATGCCAGTTTTGTTGAAAATCATTAGGCGCTCTCTCGTTCGCATATCCTGATGAAAACAAATTTTTTTCATTCTACAGAGAAGAACATATATATTTGTTAAACAAAGTATACTTTACAAACATACCGATGTTCATTGAGTAAACTGGTAGGTTGACTTGTCAACCACATAACGAAGTAAATCATGTGATTCAGCGAGCCATGGGTGTTTGGAAAACGCACGACTTTGAGCGTCAGGACAAATTTTGAACGATGACAGCTATCACAATTGGCTGTATTCCCGCGCAATACGCCGGTTTTCGTGGATTATTGTCAAATTGAATAACTTAAATTGGGATATACACATTCCTGACTTTCTTTCCAGATATAATGCCCAGTATATTTTTGGTAACCTTTTGTACTGAAAAGGAGTTTGCATTGTATGGTTATGAAACAGGCCCGCAAAACAATACCAAGGGGAACCTGATTCGCTGGCTGACGCACGAATAGGGTACTGCCGTTAAGAATATTTCCGGATACAGAGACTTTACCGATCGGCCGCAACATTCTCTGGTCACTCACGTTCTCAGAGAAATGCACTAGCTCGATGCTTGGTTGCAGTGCGGCAGTGTTCCGGGGGATTCACCGGTGATGAACAGTGCCAATCTGTATAAAGGTATCGGAAAAATTTTTTTGTCCGGCTTTAACCATGAACATGCAGTCAACTGTCCTATGTACCTAAATGACGTGGTAATCTTGAATAAACAAACTCGAATTGTTTACTCATTCATACCTGAGCGCGTGTTCCAGGGAAACGAATAAGCGTACTGAGTTTTATATTCTGCATGTACATCACCGTAAAGTGCCTGCAGGATGATTACTTTCAGACCGTGGAGGATTACGTCGGTAATGATAGTAAAGACTCTCAAATATACATAGCAACAATCCAAACCATACCGCTGAAAAACAAAATAGCTCGGAGTAATTAATAACTTCTCCAAATATAAGTATGGCAATGAGAAATTGCAAGGATGGTTCTATATACTGAGCAAGACCTGTCACAATAAGAGATGTACGATTTAGCGCTACTGCAAATAACACTAACGGAATTACTGTAACGGGAGCGGTTAATATATAAAGGAACAGAGAGATGTCAGATGATGTAGTTATACTCGAGCCAGTATAGATAAAGATGAAAAGAGCAACAGGTAGAGCCCAGAATGTTTCAAGCGTGATTGAGGTTATTGCATCGTAATGGATAAATTTTCGCGCCAGTCCGTACAATGCAAATGAAAACCCCATGATTAACGCTAGTGAAGGAAAACTGTTTGCGGAAATAATCTGATAGCCAAGACCACATACGCCGGATATTACTGCTATAAGTTGAAATAATGATGGTTTTTCTTTAAGAAAAATACAGCCAAGGCAAATGACAATAAGTGGGTTGATAAAATATCCCAGACTGGCGTCGAGTACCTTATGATTTGTTAATGCATAAATAAAAGCTGACCACGAAATTACCATTAGCAAGCCTGCTATCATGCAGGATATGAAGGAGGTTTTATCTTTCAGTAAATCGCGAAAAAACGTTCTCTTACGAAATAATAATCTTATTGGCAGTAATAGAGGTATAGACCAGAAAACTCTGTACATCAAAATTTCAGCGAGGGCTCCGCCAGATAGATATTGATAAAACAATGGGATCAGGCCCCATAATATAAATGCCAGAACAACAACTGCGGGTCCATTTCGCAGAAACTTTACCATTTATGTGTATCCTTGCTTGCCATACCGACATGTTCTTCTGAAGAGCATTGTCAACCCTTCACTCTGGCATGTACCTGCTCTTAAGAGAAACGTGTGCTGTTACAGTACTCAATCTCATTTACAGTCAGGGTGATATAAAAAACAAGGTGAAATTTATCATAATCGTATCTATAAAATGATGATAAAAATCAAGGGGAAGACTTCCGATTTGTATTGCGGGCTGGATCATCTTTCAGACGTCTGACGGGGAGTATTTGCCTTTCCCTGATTTCCTCGTCAATATCAAATAAGCACTCGTCGCAGAATTCTTTATCGAGTGAGAGCCACTATTCAAAGACGCTCCTTTTCTTATTATACCGTGCGCATCTCTTCATCACATCATCCTTTATGCTATTTCCCTGCCGAGCTTCCAGGACAAAAGGTGTTCGCTCCTAAATAAGACAGGAATTAGATTTATAAACAATCAGTTAAATTCGTTTTAGAGATTGTGGCACAGGGACAATCATGCGGGATAATTCATTTTGCAGATCAATTTTTACGTAATCGATCGACGAAATCGATCGATGCTTACACCCCTGTATTACACACCATTCGAGATGCTGCCGGACTCACAACACCTGGCCAGCATTCCTTGCTTAAGCGCATCATTACCGGGTGCAATGCCGCGCTGGAATAAATTAAAGCGATGCTCCACCAGCTTGCTGATATCTCAGCACAACCGGGAGTATTGGCGGGCAAACTGCGCAGGACTAGGCAATGGGTGATGGCTTCCGCTGCTGGTTGCTTGAGAAAGAGTAAACCGCTATGAAGGTCATTACCTACAATCTGGACCGGAGGATCTGGCGTGATTTGATGAAGAAATCCGGCATGATAAGTCTCATGCATGCCGCTACCAGCGATAAGTAGAGCAGAAACCTTGAGCGGGGCGATATCCCCGCCATGCTGTGCAACATACGAAAAAAAAGCCCGTACTTGCGTACGAGCTCTTCTTTAAATATGGCGGTGAGGCGGGGATTGACTCGCTTCGCTCGCCCTGCGGGCAGCCTGTTCGCTGTGCTCACAGTCTGTCCAACTGGCTGCGCCAGTAGTCGAACCCCGGTCCGGGCTTCTCATCCCCGCCAGGCTGTGCAATATGCGAAAAAAAAGCCCGTACTTGCGTACGAGCTCTTTTTTAAATATGGCGGTGAGGCGGGGATTGACTCGCTTCGCTCGCCCTGCGGGCAGCCTGTTCGCTGTGCTCTCAGTCTGTCCAACTGGCTGCGCCAGTAGTCGAACCCCGGTCCGGGCTTCTCATACCCGCCAGGCTGTGCGACATACGAAAAAAAGCCCTTACTTGCGTACGAGCTCTTCTTAAAATATGGCGGTGAGGCGGGGATTGACTCGCTTCGCTCGCTCTGCGGGCAGCCTGTTCGCTGTGCTCACAGTCTGTCCAACTGGCTGCGCCAGTAGTCGAACCCCGGTCCGGGCTTCTCATACCCGCCATGCTGTGCAACATGCGAAAAAAAAGCCCGTACTTGCGTACGAGCTCTTCTTAAAATATGGCGGTGAGGCGGGGATTCGAACCCCGGATACGTTGCCGTATACACACTTTCCAGGCGTGCTCCTTCAGCCACTCGGACACCTCACCATATTGTTGTTCCTGTGCTACCGGAACGGGCGCTAATGTAGGGGAAACACCGCCCCGTCGTCAATCAACTTTTTGAAAAAAATGTGCATTTACACAAACTTCAAGCAACATGGAGCATAAATAAGCGGGAATTGTTTTTTTTGCCAGCATCCTAAAATTTGCTACTCTGATGTTCCCTCGGAAAATGATGATAATAAGTGCGAGAAAGTTCCGCACAACAATGTTCAGGAGATAATGTGGATATAATTTTCTATCACCCAACATTCGATACGACCTGGTGGATTAATGCGTTGGCAAAGGCAATACCTGGTGCAAACGTACGTGAGTGGAAAGCGGGTGATAATGCACATGCTGACTATGCGCTGGTCTGGCATCCGCCGGTTGAAATGCTCGCAGGACGAAAATTAAAAGCCGTATTTGCGCTAGGCGCGGGCGTCGATTCTATTCTCAGTAAACTCAATGCTCATCCGGAAATGTTGGATGCGTCGATCCCGCTTTTCCGTCTGGAAGATACGGGTATGGGCCTGCAAATGCAGGAATATGCGGTTAGTCAGGTGCTGCACTGGTTTCGTCGCTTTGATGATTATCAGGCATTGAAAAATCAGGCGAAATGGCAACCGTTGCCAGAATATACTCGTGAGGAGTTTACCGTCGGGATCATGGGGGCAGGTGTATTGGGCGCAAAAGTTGCCGAAAGCCTGCAAGCATGGGGATTCCCACTGCGCTGCTGGAGCCGTTCGCGTAAATCCTGGTCTGGCGTGGAAAGCTTCGCCGGTACTGAGGAACTGGGCGCGTTTTTGAGCCAAACTCGTGTGCTTATCAACCTCCTGCCTAATACGGCAGAAACCATAGGTATTATTAACGCTGATTTACTTAGCCAATTGCTGGATGGCGCCTACGTGCTGAACCTGGCGCGTGGCGTTCATCTCAATGAAGACGATCTTCTGGCATCGCTGGACAGCGGCAAGGTGAAAGGTGCCATGCTGGATGTCTATAGCCGTGAACCGCTGCCGGAAACCAGTCCTCTGTGGAAACATCCGCGTGTGGCAATGACGCCGCATATTGCCGCGGTAACGCGCCCGGCGGAGGCGGTGGACTATATCTCCCGCACGATTTTGGATCTTGAGAGCGGGAAATCCGTTACGGGTCAGGTCGATCGCGTTCGGGGATACTAATGCTAACCCGGCGGATGCCGGGTTTCAGCTAATAAATAGCGGCGATACCTGCTATCCTTGACGAAAAATGACTACAGGAGAGAGTTATGTATCCCGTTGACCTGCATATGCATACCGTCGCCAGCACCCACGCCTACAGCACCTTAAGTGATTACATCGCTGAAGCCCGTCGCAAAGGCATCAAGCTGTTTGCTATTACCGATCATGGACCGGACATGGCGGACGCGCCTCACCACTGGCACTTTATCAATATGCGTATTTGGCCACGTGTTGTAGATGGCGTAGGGATCCTGCGCGGCATTGAGGCGAATATTAAGAATATTGAAGGCGAAATTGACTGTTCAGGTCCGATGTTTACCTCTCTGGACCTCATTATTGCGGGCTTCCATGAGCCAGTTTTTGCACCTCACGATAAAGAAACCAATACCCAGGCAATGATAGCCACGATGGCCAGCGGTAATGTGCACATCATTAGCCATCCGGGAAATCCCAAGTATCCGGTTGATATTACTGCAATTGCCCAAGCGGCGGCAAAGTACCAGGTTGCACTGGAAATCAATAACTCTTCGTTTTTGCATTCGCGTAAGGGCAGTGAGGATAATTGTCGTGCGGTTGCTGCGGCTGTGCGCGATGCTGGCGGCTGGGTGGCGTTAGGGTCGGATTCACATACTGCTTTCACGCTGGGAGAATTTGGCGAATGCCGTAAAATCCTGGATGATGTTAATTTCCCTGAAGACAGAATTTTAAACGTCACACCTAAACGCCTGTTGGCGTTTCTGGAATCGCGAGGCATGGAGCCGATCGCGGAATTTGCTGAACTGTAATTGTTACTAACTGGAATATATCAATGAACGAGTTTTCTATCCTGTGTCGTGTACTGGGCTCGCTGTTTTATCGCCAACCGCAGGACCCTTTACTGGTTCCCCTGTTTACCTTAATTAGTGAAGGTAAACTGTCCGCCAACTGGCCGTTGGAACAGGACGAACTGCTCACTCGTCTGCAGAAGAGCTGCGATATGCCCCAACTGGCTGCAGATTACAACGCGCTGTTTGTCGGTGAAGAGTGTGCTGTGCCGCCTTATCGTAGCGCCTGGGTAGAAGGGGCGAAAGAATCGGATGTTCGTGCATTTCTTTCTGCCCGCGGCATGCCGCTGGCAGATACGCCGGCAGATCACATTGGTACGCTGTTGCTGGCGGCTTCATGGCTTGAAGACCAGTCTGCGGAAGATGAAAGTGAGGCGCTTGAAACCTTGTTTGTAGACTACCTGCTGCCCTGGTGTGGTACGTTCCTTGGCAAAGTTGAGGCGCACGCAAACACGCCGTTCTGGCGTACCATGGCGCCGCTAACACGTGATGCTATTAGTGCAATGTGGGACGAATTGCAGGAAGATACTGACGAATAAATGTGATTTAAATCACTTTAAACTGCAACGCAAATTATATGCTTGCATAAATTGTGTGCACGATCTCATTCCTATGCCGTTTTTCTGCTAAGATACGCGGCATGAACATACTTCTCTCAATTGCAATCACAACGGGCATTCTCTCTGGGATCTGGGGATGGGTGGCCGTTTCTCTTGGCTTACTCAGTTGGGCTGGCTTTCTGGGGTGCACGGCCTATTTCGCCTGCCCGCAAGGTGGGCTAAAAGGACTGTGGATCTCGGCGTGTACGCTGCTAAGCGGTGTGGTGTGGGCGTTGGTGATTATTAACGGTAGCGCGCTTGCCCCGCATATGGACATTATTGGTTATGTCATGACGGGAATTGTCGCGTTTCTGATGTGTATCCAGGCAAAGCAATGGTTGTTTTCATTTGTACCGGGCACGTTTATTGGCGCATGTGCAACATTTGCAGGGCAGGGCGACTGGCGACTGGTTGTACCGTCACTGGTACTGGGCCTGGTATTCGGCTATGCGATGAAAAACAGTGGTCTGTGGCTGGCGTCTCGCCGTGAAAATCGAATATCGCCGACGCTGACCAGTAAATAAAAAAGCGTGAGGGTTTTCCTCACGCTTTTTATGCAGTAAAGATCCATCAGGATTCTGGCGGTACCGACATATGGCGGTATTTAACCAGAATGTCATTATCAACTTGTTTCTTATCCTGCAAATCCCACAATCCGCGATCGATGCCGTCATTAATTAAGAAGATAACGCCTGTTTCAATCGCTGACATCAGACAAAGCATAACCGGTTCGTTAGAGGTGTAGCCAATTTCACCTTCCAACAGACGCTGGTAGTCAATAAAGCGGAACACTCCAGCCTGTACTTCATAAGACAAAATGGTTTTACTGGTGTTCACTGACGACAGGATCTCACCGGTGCTGACGTTAACTACGCGCAGGTTTACCGCTATCTGGTCGAGCTGGTATTGCGTATCGGCGCCAATACCGAAATAACGCGCACCGACACCACCCGATTTAACGTTGCTTTCATAACCGATAATTGACCCTTCCACCATGACGTTTGCCGCGGTCAGGGACTGTAGCGGGATCCGGTTATTAATCGCAACCGTACCGTTTTCCTGAGCCGCACGAATGATTTTACGTTCGTTCAGCAAGTTCTGTAGCCCCTGACGTTCCAGAGGGACGAACCAACGAGAATCTTTCAATGCGGTGACAAGCATAGCCGTGGCGCTTTGCGGGACGGCGGTAGAGAAGTTACTTGCCGGGTAAGGTTTAAATTGGCCAGTCTCATCCTGAATGTTGTATACCGACACAAAGATCTTACCTGTAGGCATAGGCAGATGCGTCAAATCTTTATAGCTTTGGGCCCGGGGCATTAATGTCGGCTTAGCGGCTTCTTGAGGCGGAGCTGTTAAACATCCGCTGAGTAAAATTACTGCCACCATGATAAGTAAGCGCTGCATGATTTTTTCCTTTCGTGGCTATAATTTAAAAATCGGTCGACTGATTTTGTAAACCCGACACTTCAATAGTCGACGTTCTCCCCGTTTTCCTGTCCGTGACATTCAGTTGCAGTTGCCCATCCCGGTTGGCGATATCAACGATAAAATCGCTGGTTACCATCCTCCCCGGTTTACCGGTATTGATATTGGTGAGCAAGCCACCGAGTATTTGCGACTGTATTGCCTGGGTAAAGTTATCCAGTGCTGATGGGGTTTCAATCCCGTAATCGCCAGCACTCGGATCCTTATACGAGTTTTGCGCCTGAGCGCTGTTCAGTAAAAAAGAGCCGTTGTTTGGGTTGCCACCAAAGTTAGGGTTGCGGAACTGGAACGTCATATTTCCGGCCCAACTTAATGGTGAAATCAGCATGAGTAAAACCACTGCATGTTTGACACGCATGAAAGCCTCCGGACAAAATCATGTTTTAGAATTCATCGCGCGCTAAATCGCTCGTACTTAATAGCGTTTGATCTATTTGCCGACGATTTAATGCTTCCTCAGTTTCTGCCAATGCGAAGACCACAATTTTGTCGAAGTCTCTTTTCGTCGGGAATAAAAAAGTCTGGAAGATAACGTCCTGATTGACAGTTATGGTGATCCAACTTCCCCAACGTGCACTGGGCCTTTCATTAATGGTTAAGTTTCCTGTGTACTTACTTTCCCACTTGTCACTAAAGGCACGATAAAAATCATGGCCAATGGAAGAGACAGTGTGGTCAGTCAACAGTCCGGGAACCTCCACCTCTACAGCAGCGTGTAGATTCCCGGCAGCAAGGAACAAATTTGCTGCCACAATCCAGGACAAATAGCTTTTCATGGCTTTATCGCCTGAGGTTATCATTGGCCCACGAGACCGCCTGCGTACGATTTTTGACAGCTATCTTTTTGAAAAGATTATAAAGATGTGTTTTAACCGTATTTTCACTAATAAATAGTGAACGCGCGATTTCAATATTTGAGGCGCCAATACGCAGTTTATTAAGGATCTCTTTTTCACGGTGCGTAAGTAATGCCGACTCCGTGCTGTTATAGCGGTAGTTCCCGGAATGCGTGATCAGGTAGCTGGCGAGCTTTTGTGAAAAGTAGCATTCGCCACGCAACACACCTTGCAATCCGCTGACGACACGCTGCTCATCTTCTGTTGCGTAGAATACGCCATTGATATGCGGCCAGTTTTCAATATCCCGATAAGGATAATCATCTGGGGTATTCAACAATAACGTCTTTATATTGTTGTTTTTTCTGCTCAAATTATCTTGCCAGTAATGGATCAGTTTTTTGTCTGCCTCCATCATGTCCAGTAGAACAATGCAGCTGGAGGAAATATCATCCAGAGAACGTTGAATATTATGTAGTTTTCCGGTTAACGCCAGCGATTGTTTTAAATGCTGTAATAATGCAGTTGCCTGCAGGGATGGTTTAGTGATCAACAATAATGTATGACCATGAATACTATGGACTTCATTAAACATGATGAAACTCCACTTTTTTAGTCGCACACCTGACAGCTGTCTCTACTAAAATAGAGGCACCAGAAGTACTGACAGATGTTGCACTGCTGTGTAGAAATAAAATATCGACCCAACGGGGTGAAAATATTAAAACAAATGGACTTCAACTGATTTCAATCTAGGGAAGGTGCGAATAAGCAGGTCATTTCTTCCCAAGCTGACTCGCTGATTAAAATTTCGCGGATCTGGGCCGATTTTTTTCCCGCAAACACATCGAATCAGCCTATTTAGGCTATTTTTTCCACCATTTCTGGCGTTATTTCCGGTTTTTACTGAGATCTCTCCCACTGACGTATCATTTGGTCCACCCGAAACAGGTTGGCCAGGGTGAATAACATCGCCAGTTGGTTATCGTTTTTCAGCAGCCCCTTGTATCTGGCTTTCACGAAGCCGAACTGCCGCTTGATGATGCGAAACGGGTGCTCCACCCTGGCACGGATGCTGGCTTTCATGTATTCGATGTTGATGGCCGTTTTGTTCTTGCGCGGATGCTGCTTCAAGGTTTTTACCCTGCCGGGACGCTCGGCGATCAGCCAGTCCACATCCACCTCGGCCAGCTCCTCGCGCTGTGGCGCTCCTTGGTAGCCGGCATCGGCTGAGACAAATTGCTCCTCTCCATGAAGCAGATTACCCAGCTGATTGAGGTCATGCTCGTTGGCCGCGGTGGTGACCAGGCTGTGGGTCAGGCCACTCTTGGCATCGACACCAATGTGGGCCTTCATGCCAAAGTGCCACTGATTGCCTTTCTTGGTCTGATGCATCTCCGGATCGCGTTGCTGCTCTTTGTTCTTGGTCGAGCTGGGTGCCTCAATGATGGTGGCATCCACCAAAGTGCCTTGGGTCATCATGACGCCTGCTTCGGCCAGCCAGCGATTGATGGTCTTGAACAATTGACGGGCCAGTTGATGCTGCTCGAGCAGGTGGCGGAAATTCATGATGGTGGTGCGATCCGGCAGGGCGCTATCCAGGGATAATCGGGCAAACAGGCGCATGGAGGCGATTTCGTACAGGGCATCTTCCATGGCACCGTCGCTCAGGTTGTACCAATGCTGCATGCAGTGAATACGCAGCATGGTCTCCAGCGGATAGGGCCGTCGGCCATTGCCCGCCTTGGGATAAAACGGCTCGATGACAGCGGTCATATTCTGCCATGGCAGAATCTGCTCCATGCGGGAGAGGAAAATCTCTTTTCGGGTCTGACGGCGCTTAGTGCTGAATTCACTATCGGCGAAGGTGAGTTGATGGCTCATGATGTCCCTCTGGGATGCGCTCCGGATGAATATGATGATCTCATATCAGGAACTTGTTCGCACCTTCCCT